>JAJQGB010000009.1:67772-268252 GCA_021200775.1 Oscillospiraceae bacterium | reverse complement strand
TCACAGCATAGTAAGGCATAGTGAATCTATAAATCCCAGAGTTATCAGCAGTAATAGTTTCCGTGAAATCTTCTGTGCCGTCATTGTAAGTATACGACACCGTATCGACTTCATAGCCCTCGGCGGCGTTCGGAGTGACGATGACGGTTGTACCTGCAACAGCAGACTCAGGGCTGATTGTAACTGTGCCATTCGAGTCGCCTGATTCAGATATCGAATAGACCGTCTGCTTGAACGTAGCATTTACAGTTACGTCATAAGCAGGCATAGTGAAGCTATGAATCCCAGAGTTATCAGCAGTAATGGTTTCCATGAAATCTTCCGTGCCGTTGTTATAGGTATATGTTATTGTATCGACCTCATAACCCAAATCAGCAGTCGGAGTGACAGTGACGATTTCGCCTGCGCCGGCAGATTCGGTGCTGACAGCGATGCTACCGTTTTCAACGGCTGTGGATGCGGTTACTTTGCAATCGGGAACACTGAGTTCTAGATACTTGCCCGTTTTGCTAACACGAACTACATAATTCGGGTCATCAGAGAAGAAATACTGAACAGCTGTCTTGTAGAGCTCGGTATTTGTCTCAGTAGTAGTAATCTGAACCGGATTTCCTGCAGTAGGCTTAGTGTTGGTAGTGATACCGATGCTTGCGCCATCAGTCAACTCACCGAGGGTAATAAGCGCACCGTCATCAAGATAGACATTGCAATTTACAGTTTCAGTACCAGATTTATAAGAATTGCCACTGATAACTGGCGCTCCAGACAAAGTAAAGGTCACGTTGCTGTTGTTTATGTATATTCCAACATAGTTGCTGGAATATATGCCGCCGGTAATAAGCACAGTACTTTTGCCAGTAGCATATATACCGTATATATAGTCTGAAATAGAGCACTTCGAGCCAAAACTCGCATATGCTGAACCATACTCATATATAGCGATTTTATCATACTCTCCTGTTATCGATAGCGATGCGTAAAGACTTCCAAGATTACCGGCAACAGTGAATCTCCTGGCAATTCCACTCGAGTCAATCGGCTCGGTTGCAAACAAGGTTGTTGTGAACGTGCAAACACAAAGAACCAGGGCAATGAGAATACTTAAAAATTTTTTCATGAAAATACCTCCCTCAGGCTTTTAACTGAGCAATAGTAAGTGAGAGCTTATTTTAATTCTCTCATTTAATTATAGCACAAAATATGCCCTCTTGTCAAGAGGGTTTTGAACTTTTTTGCAAAAATGTGGAGATAAATGTAGGGGCGGATATTATCCGCCCGCTATATAGATTGTGCTATTTTATCCGCACGAAAAGTCGTTGTACGAGGTACGGGCGGGCAGTCAGCGAAGCTAACTGTATATCCAGCCCCTACATAAGTCTTAAATTATATCGTCCGAACCGTTGCCGCTATTGTCTCCACTGCCGCTGTTTCCGCCGCCGAAGCCGAAGTTGCCGAAGATGTCACCCCACGGGGAGGTACTGCCGTACTGACCGTTCGAGCCGGAGTCTGAATCAGAATCTGAACCGGAATCGGCACTGGAATCGGTGGTTGTGGAATCAGGAAGTGCCGACTGGGTGGTCGAACCGACGGTTACGACGATTACTCTTGTTTCGCCGTCTCTGTAGACTTCAAGGACGAGCTCGTCGCCGACTTCGAGAGAGCCGACATAGCTTGAAAGCGAGCTTGCACTGGTGATTTCGGTGTCGTCGGCTTTGGTGATGATGTCGCCGACCTGAAGCCCCGCTTCATCAGCAGGTGCGCCTTCGGTTACGCTGTAGACAACTGCTCCGGAGGTAAGACCGGTGCTGTAATAGACGCTGGTGGTTACATCTGTAACGGTGACGCCGATGTAGCTCTTCTCATAGGTGCCGGTTTCGATAATGCTGTAGACGATGTCCTTGACAGTGTTAATCGGGATTGCGAAGCCGATGTTGTCGATAGACGCTTCGGAAGAAGAACTGCTCGAATACTTCGCATTGGTGATGCCGATAACCTCGCCGTACATATTAAACAGTGCGCCGCCTGAGTTGCCGGAGTTGATTGCGCAGTCGGTCTGGATTAAATCCATAGTCGAACCGCTGGAAAGTGTTACCGAGCGGTTGAGGGCGCTTACAACGCCAGCTGTGAGGGAGAATGTGAGCTCGCCAAGAGGATTGCCGATTGCTACTACTGAATCACCGACGTTGAGGGCGTCCGAATCGCCGAGTGTAACGGTGCTGAGACCTTCTGCCTCAATTTTGAGAACTGCGATATCGTTTGACTCGTCATAGCCGACCAAGGCTGCCGTGTAGGACTCGCCGTTATAAAGGCTGACGGTTATCGAATCGGAATCTTCAACAACATGGTAGTTTGTGAGGATATAGCCGTCCGAGCTGACTATAAAGCCGGAGCCGGAAGCCGCAGATGTGGTGGTATAGCCCCAATAGTTGGTGGTGATGGATGTCGTGATACCGACGGTAGCGTTTACGTTATTTGCGTAGACCTCCGCCGCTGTCATCTCCTCGCCGGCTTCAACCTCGTTGAGAACAACCTCGTTCGAGTGACTGCTGGTGTTGATGACGGTGCCGGAAATGGTGGACGAAACGTCTGCATTTGAAGAAGTTGAGACGACAGAATTGTCAGTAGCGACAAGAGCTGTCACGGATGCGCCGATTCCTCCGCCAAGAATTGCACAGACAAGCGCCAACGCAATCATCGCTCCCCACGGAGTTCTTGTGGACTTCTCCTTCTTTTCCTTCTTCTGCTTCTTAGCCTTCTTCTGATTGGGCTGTTCGTAGACGACATACGACTGCTGTGGCTGAGAGCTCTGCCACTGGTAGGTGTAGTCGCCCTGATATGCCTGCTGGGACTGGGGCTGGGGCTCAGCGTAGTTCTGAGTCTGCTGAGGCTGTTCTGTGTTCTCGACAGTCTCGTTCACGGTCTCGCCGGTTACTTCATTAATATTGTCATTGTAGTTATCCATAATGATTTTTCTCCTTTACTTGTACTGTGAGCATATTGTAAAACTCCAATATTAAAAGTAAAGGTGCATTTCATTAATGATTGGTAAACACTTTTTGACGGGATGGTGATAATTTGGAGAACCCTTCCACCACCGCCTTCGGCGGCGGTCCCCTCCCCTTTCAGGGGAGGCAGTAATAGGCTCCGCAGGCGCTGACCGAGGGGTTTCAGATGGTCAGTACACTGCCCTCAGTCTCTAAAAGTATCAGAATATCCTCTTCTTCGCCGGTTTCCGTGTTCACGTAAACAAGAACCGTGTTGCCGTCGGTGGACTGGCATTTGTACTCGTAGCAGAGCTTTTCTTCGACGCTGTCGGATGGGATTACTGCAAGTCCGGAGCCAGTTACCGTCAGCATCGGTGAAAGTTTCGACTGGCACTCGGTTTCAGAAAAAGTCGGTTCGGCGAGATTTCTCTCGACGTGATTCATAAGAAAGCCCCGGGCGTCATATCCTATTATCTCGCCGTCATCAAGTGCGACTGCGACTTTGATGAGGTCGGTATAGCAGGTCACGCCATTCTCAGAATAGGCGAAGTTTACCGTGCAGACGCCGTTATAGGTCTCGTAGTAGGTCTCGGTCATACTCTCTATGCCTAGATTTTCAAGATACTCCTTCGCCGTTTCGACCGCTTCCCCGGCGCTTAGATTCGTGTTTCGGACGCTCTGCTTCTTCAGCATATACGCAACAAAGCCGCCGTTTTTCGTCACAGAACAGCTCACGCCGTTTGCGGTGAACCTATATGAAGGCATCGTGCCCTCCTCCGAATACTCGGCGGTCTTCATCTGATACGCCTCAAGCCCGCAGTAGCTTGCGGCAATCTCTTTCGCTTCGTCCTCGGAAATCGCCTCGGCGTTCTCTAACATTTCGGAGGTCTTCTCCAAAATATGGTCGGAGAACGGACCGTCGTAGATAAGCTTCGGGGTGTTCTCAAAGCCCTCCTCGACGGTGCTCAGACCATCCATTAAGAACGACTCGCCGCCGTCTTCAAGCTCACTGAAAAGCTCGGTTATCGACTTGTCGTTCGTCAAAAGCTTTGATTTCAGTGCCCAGAGCTCGTCGCTGAACGAAGAAGCGTTGTCGCAAAGGGTGCTCATCGTCTGGTAGTCTTCATAGGAAGGCGCTGTGCCGTCCGCCGCAGTCGCCGAAAGTGAATAAGCATAGTTTCCTATCTGCGAAAGAAACTTCTCGGTTTTTTCTAAATTTGAAGTTGCAACCGGGAGCTTCGTCAGTGCATTTTTGGCGGTCGAAGCCTCGCTCAGAAGCTCGCTTGAAAGCTTCTGCATCATCTGGGGAGAAGTTGCGTAGAGACCTTTTGTAAGGGTCGCCGAAATCTTGTCGGCACTCTGCGCCAGCTCCTCCACCGCCTCCTGATATCCCGACTCGATTGCACGCTCCGCCCGGGAAAGCCGGCACATATACGTGATATCCGCCGCCGCAAGCACAGCGATTATAGCCGCCGAAAAAGAAATAATCCGCACCAACGTGCGCCGTGAAATAATGGTTTTCAAAGTAATCATCCTTTCTTTTTTATTAGGATTGCACTTTGAGGTAGGATTACACTTGGGAAATTGCGGAAGCCGCACAAAGAAAAATCCCCGCCGAAAAGGCAGGGATTCTTTCTCTTCTGTAAGCGGATGCCATGGAGGGCATTTCTTAGTCTTTTGGATGGAAAGACTCAACGCAAATTGCCTTGAACAGAAGTTGATATTTGAAGAAATCGAACTAGCTATTATTCAACAGGTACCAGAACCTGGATGCTGGTAATCTTGTAGGAAGCAGAAGTGTTAGAGATGAGTACATAAGAGCTCAAATCAGCAAGACCTGCATCTGACAAAGCCGCATAAACGGTTGCACCATCATAGGTAACGGTAGTGCCATCATCGGAAGTGTAAGCTACCAAACCGTCCTCATCATTAACAGTAGTTCCGTGAGCTGAAAGTGCAACATAGCTGCTGTCATCCTTGCCAAGCAAGAACTTCTCGTATATAGAGCCAGAAACATAGTCAATCAATGTCTCAGTGTCTCTTTCAACTACAAGGATTGCGCCCTCGGTGTTAAGAGCCTCAACGAAGCTTGCGTCGCCCAAAGTAACCTTGTTCCAGTTGCCGGCAGAAGCATTGAGCTCGTTGGAGAAGAGCACTTCGTACTCAACATCGCCGATGGTAACTGTCTCAACAGTATCCTCATCCTCGCCGCCGACATACTCCTTGCAGGTATCGCAATATCCGTCGTGGTTGTCATCATTGTGCGGGATGCTGATAAGGAATCTACGAGTAGTAGCGCCTACCTGTCTCTCAATGATGAGTGCATGGTATTCGTCGTTGACGTAGATGAAGCGGTAGCCGGAAGAATAAGTGGTCTTTGCTGTATCGCCTACAACAACCTTAGTAACAGAAGCATAAGCTCCCGAGTCCTCACTGTCTGCCCACCAGTTAAGAATAATGTTATCACCACTCGGGTCGGTAACACCAGCCGCAACGAAAGCTTCATAGATAGTAGTCAGTGGAACTTTGAAATAGCCGCCATCAGCAGTAACAGTGAATATATCATTATAGGAAGTACCATAACCTATCACGCTAACCCAGTCACCATTATCATCCCAAGTGCAAAGTGCGCAAGGTCCATAGCCAACATAGGTGCTGTCATCGGCATCATAAGTATAGTAGATGTAAAGATACTGGGTCGTGCTCGTGAAATCTACGCCGGAAGCGTTGAGACACTCAAGGGTTCCATTGAGTTTGTTGTATTCGCCTTCATCGTCGGCTTCCTCAGCGAGTATTGTATACTCTTCTCCGTAATCAAAGGCTGGAACTATAACAGAAATATTTGTGATAGTATAAGAAGCATCGGTATTAGTGATGACTTCCGCTTTTCCACCGCTATTGCAATGAGAGTAAACTACGCTCGCATCAAATGCAACATAGATACCGGTATCAAATGTATAAGCTACGTTAGTGTTGCTAGCGCTTCCGGAATAATTAACGGTGGTACCATAAACTGCGCCACTACCCCAGTTACTGTCTACGAAAACTATGTTTTCATAAGTACAACTTGATACTTCATTGCTTCTTGTTATCAGAACGAGTGCTCCATCAGTCTGGAGCGTGGAAAGATAACTATCAGAACTGCTTAGGGTATATGACCCCCAGCCACTGGCTGCTATAGAGCAATCCTCACTAAACAAAACCTCATAGGTTGTTCCGTCAATCTCTATGGTATCAGCCGCGAATACTCCGACCGGCAGAATAGAGATAACCATCAGCACGCTCAGAAGAACGCACAAGAGTTTTTTTGCCATAAAAAATTTCCTCCTCAAAATGATCTTTTTAGACCGCCTAAGGAGGATTAAATATCAAAAAAGCCTCCAAAGCACGTGTCGTGTTCGGAGGTTGTAATTGGGTACCCAAAAACTAGTACCCCCCCGCAAGGTTCTCACCTTGTTAGAAACGCAGAATATTTGCATTTCTAAATACATTCATATAGTAGCATTTTTTTGTGCAAAATGCAAGAGGAAATTTCACCTCCGAATCGATTTGTGGAAAGTGCACAAATTTTGAGGAGGGATTTGTGCAAGGTGCACAGTTGACACATACCATGTAATGTGGTATACTGATATGGGATAAAACATATAAGCAAGGTGGCAGGACGGATGGACATAATATTTTATAAGACATCAGATGGCGAAGAACCGGTGAAGGAGTTTATCCTTGACTTAGAGCCGAAAATGCGAGCAAGAGTTTACCGGAGTATCAACCTACTTTCAGAGTTCGGACATATGTTAAGAGAACCAGATTCAAAATCGCTCGGGGATGGAATTTTCGAGCTGAGAATACAGCAGGGCAACGATATTTCGAGGGTTCTGTATTTCTTCTATGTCGGAGATAAGGCAGTGCTTACAAACGGCTTCATAAAGAAAAGTCAGAAGACACCTACAAATGTAATAGAACGAGCCAAGAGATATCGGTCAGATTTCTTGAACAGGGAGGAGAATCAGAAATGAATGAATATACAAATTACAAGGATTTTTTAGCCGAACAGCTTAAAGACCCCGAGGTTAAAGCGGAGTATGATGCGCTGGAATCGGAATATGAGATTAAAAGGGCTTTGATTAAGGCTAGAAATGAGTCCGGAATCACACAGCAGGAGCTCTCCAAGCGCACCGGAATCAATCAGAGTGACATCAGCAAGCTTGAACAGGGCAAGGGCAATCCTTCGCTGAGAACTCTTCAAAGGCTTGCGGAAGGTCTTGGAATGAGGATGGAAATAAAATTTGTGCCGGTGGAACAGGTGAGGAATTGAACGGTGGCGGATAATGTCCGACCGTTATCCAGCCAGGTACTCCCGACAAGCTTGTTCAAGCAGTTTGAAATCGCAACTGTTATCAGTCAGAATCTGCTTGCGGTTTGAAACGACCATGTTGTAGATTTTCTCTGCCTTCTTCTGAATCCTGTCAGCATTGTTCTGACAGAACCTGTACTCTTTATCCAGAAGTCTTCTGTATCTTTCGTCTTCGACATCTTTGATGACAAGTCTTGTGAGGCATTTTTCAGGCACGGGAACCATGTAGTTGAATCGAAGCGAGCCCTTTATCTCCTGAGAATCGCCGGGAACCTTAATCAAAATATTAGCTTCCTGAGGCTTAGTGTAAGATGACACCGAGACATAATACTTGATGCCGCCGACTTCCAGCACTGCGCCAAAAGCAAATTTATTTCTGTCTGCATATTTTACGTTCGGGACTCTTGTAAAGCCACGTTTTGCTTTTTCGTACTTCTGTAGATATGTTATGTAATCCTCGTCGATTCGGTAAAAGTCCATATTCCCTCCGATAAAACTATAGGGAGACAAGAATCTTGCCTCCCTACAAATAAGGTTCGCATTCAAAGCAGCGAAGCACTTTAATTAACGGTCACATTCAGAGTAGTGAAGCACTCAAATTAAGGGTCGCACTCAAAGTAGCGATGCTCTTAAATGAACCATCAGGTTCACTTATATTATATGCGATTTCAGCCGAAAATGCAATAGGTTTTGAGAAAAAAATTTCGACCGTATGTCTGGATAGCACTAATCTATAAAAATTGATATTGCAAACTCAGGAGAAATAGTGTATAATAGTCCCGTAAGTTTACTTTTGGGGCTCTGTAAGTCCCCCACTACTATAAACGGAGGTAATATAAATGCTCGTATCTGCAAAGGACATGCTGAACAAGGCTCGTGACGGTCATTATGGCGTCGGACAGTTCAACATCAACAATCTTGAATGGACAAAGGCTGTACTTCAGACCGCTGAGGAACTGAAGGCTCCCGTTATTCTCGGTGTTTCCGAGGGTGCCGGAAAGTATATGTGCGGCTACACCACCATCGTAGGAATGGTTAAGGGTATGATTAACGAACTCGGAATCACTGTTCCGGTCGCTCTTCACCTCGACCACGGTACTTTTGAAGGAGCAAAGAAGTGCATCAATGCCGGCTTCAGCTCTATCATGTTTGACGGCTCGCACTATCCTATCGAAGAAAACATCAAGCTCACCACTGCTCTTGTAAACACCTGCGACATATTGGGAATTTCCCTCGAAGCTGAGGTTGGAGCTATCGGCGGTGAAGAAGACGGCGTCGTTGCTATGGGCGAATGTGCAGACCCCGCTGAGTGCAAACAGATTGCAGACCTCGGCGTCACAATGCTCGCCGCAGGCATCGGCAACATCCACGGCAAGTACCCCGAGAACTGGCCCGGACTTTCCTTCTCCACTCTCGAAGCCATCAAGGCAGCAGTAGGCGATATGCCTCTGGTTCTTCACGGCGGCACCGGAATCCCGGCTGAGCAGGTCAAGAAGGCAATTTCCCTCGGCGTTGCAAAGATCAACGTAAATACCGAGTGCCAGATTGCATTCACCGCAAAGGTTCGTGAGTACATCGAAGAAGGCAAGGATCTCACCGGCAAGGGCTTCGACCCGAGAAAGGTCTTGGCTCCCGGCGTAGAAGCAATCAAGGACACCGTCAGAGAAAAGATGGATATGTTCGGTTGCATCGGCAAGGCGTGATACCTCATTCAGACAAAATAATCCCGGCTCGGTACTTGGTACTGAGCCGGATTTTGTTATAAACTCATAAAATCACTGACGTTTATTATCCGTGGGTCTTTCACGGAGGATTCCAGAAAATCCTTGTCTCCCGTAAGAAAGAACTCTGCATGGGCATTCAATGCGGCACGAAGAATCGGTCGGTCTTTTGGGTCACGAATTTTAGCTTCCGCAGAAAGTGCTTCTTCCGGTGTCGGAACAACCTGAATATACGAAAGAGCGTTATACAAGAAAGATTCAAGCTCTGTTACCTTATCAGGAAACTTCTCACTGAACTTTCTGTGAAGTTCATCCAGAACATAATCACAGATAACCGGCTGATAAGGCGGAGTTAATGCCTTATAAAATGCCATAGCCACCCTGCCATTAGGAAAGAGTGCGGCTGATATGATGATGTTTGTATCTATCATCACTCTCATGAATCATTTTCCTCACGTCTGGAAGCTGTTATCCATTCTGCGACATCGTCCTCTGAAGCAAAACCAACTTTTTCAGCTTCACCTTTCATCTGTTGCTGGAACTTCTGAATGGCGTAGACAGCTGAGTTGACAACTCTCACCGTGTTGCCTTCCAGAATAAACGTCACGCGGTCACCGGTGGTGACTCCGAGAGCCGAGCGAATATTTTTTGGAATTGTAACCTGACCTTTAGACATAACTCTTGCGTCGTTCACTAAAATCTCTGCCATTGAAATCACCTCAAATATAAAAAGTAGGGAAATAGGAATTCCCTACTTTTTATTATACGCTACTACAGCATAAATGTCAAGAAGTTCTGCTGACCATTATTTGCTATCCGCCAAAATCTCTTTCAGGTATTCATACGCCGTCTCGCCCATTTTTGCATATCCTGCGTCGTTCGGGTGGAGGTAGTCGTTCCAGATGGAGACGTAGCCGTCGAGAAGCTTTGAGGTGTTGTCGGGGTCCTGGAGAGCTAAATCAAAGTCGATATAGCCGTCGAACTTCGACTTGCTCGAACGGATATATTCGTTCAGGGCGACTCTTGTCTCGTCGTGGAGTTCTGAATAGTAGGAGCTTCCCTCAATCGGGGTCAGGGTTCCTGCATAGATGAGAATATCGTTCTCGTGGCAGAGCTCGATAAGCTCTTCATAGGCGTCGATTATGCTTTCCGAAAGGTCTTCCGTCTCATAGCCGATGTCGTTGATGCCTATTAGGAGGATGCAATATCTTTCACCGGGAGTGTCGGCAAGGACGTCGATAACGTCACGCTGGAAGCGGTCGACAAGTGCGTCGCCCAAGCCTCCGAAGACCGCATTTCCGCCGATTCCCTTGTTGACAACTGCTACGTTTCCGACGCTGTCGTCAGCGGCAAGGAGTTCCATAAGGGTATCGGGATAGCGGCAGTAACCGTTATTTGTTGAGCTTGCGCCGTCGGTGATGGAGTCGCCGATGCAGACTACCGTCTTTGTTCCGGCAGAAGCCCATGTCTCGACGCTTTCAATATAGTAAGTCGAGGTCATAACCGATGCGCCGGTGAGAGTTTCGTCCGAAACATGGTCGCCTTCGACAATCCATGTCGAGCAACGGGCGGCTGTGTGGCAGGTGATGGTTCCGCCGACGTAGTTTCCGAACTTGATTGTGATTGCAAGGCAATCGAGCGCTTCAAAGCTGAAATCGACTTCATCCGACACAATCTTCTCCCCGCCGGAAATGTCAACGCTTTCGGAACCGCCGTTGAAGGTGATTACCGTGTCGGTCGAAGTGTCAATCGTCGAAGAAGAACTGTCGACAAGGTGAGCGATATGGACAGACTCGATATTCAGCGGAATGTCGCCATACTCATTCGAGAGTGTGATTCTTATCTTGTCTCCGCCGATTGAGACTCTTACCTGCTGTCTGGCTGTGTTCTGCTTCAGAGTCGGGCTTGTCGGCGTTTCATCGACACTTGCTGTCAGCATCGCTGTTCCCCAGGTTGTGAACCAGCCGTCCTCTTCAACAATGCTGGCTCCGACGGTACTGCTTCCACAGCCGGTAGCTCCGATAAGAAGCATTGCCGCCAAAACAACACTCAGAAGCCTTTTTGCGATTTTGTTTAACATAATAAGCACTCCTTATGAAATAAAGTTCTTAAGATAGTTATAAATAGTGGTTCCGACGAATCTGTAGCCACTCTCGCTGAAATGCAAGCCATCTCCCCACCATGAACTATATTGAGACTGCAGTTTTGTAGAATCAGAGGAAGATGCAACCGCCGAAGCAAGGTCGACATAACCATCGAACGCAGAATCAGACGACATTATGTACGCATTCACAGTCTGGCGAATCTGTTCATGAAGCTCAGAATAGTAATCGTTGCCGCACGGGGTTATAGTGCAGCCGATGACCAAGATTCCCGCTTCGTGGCATTCTTTGATGAGCTTTTCATAGCCGTCAATTAATTTCTGGGAAATATCGCTCGCCGCTCCGTTGATATCGTTGACACCCATATAGACGATGCAGTACTTGACTCCGGCAACTTCTACAATGTCTCTTGTAACTCTTCCGAGACCTGTTGAATTGTCAGAAGTCCCTAAGAACGGAGTTCCGCCGGCCCCCATATTGATTACAGAATAGCCGCTGAGATTTGAGTCAGCCTGCAGGAGCTCTGCCATTTTGTCGGTGTATCTTGTGAACGAGTTATCGGTGATGCTTGCGCCGTCTGTAAGGGAGTCTCCCAGGCAGACGATTGCTCCTCCGCTCGAATCAGCCATAACGTCCATCTCCGCTAAGAAGTACCACATCGTGAACTCAGAAGCCGAAGACCAGCTGTTGTCCGAAACGTGGCTTCCAGTTACAATCCAGTTGGTGCAACGGGATGCACGGTGAAGAGTTATCGTCGACGGCATTGAGCTTACTTTCATCGTCACTGCGATGTCGTCAAGGGCATCGAACGAGAAGCTTATAGCGTCGGTTGTAATCGTCTTTCCGGCAGGAACGGTTATCTTGGTACTGCCGTTATAGGTGACGGTGGTGCAGGTGGATGTGTCAATCTTATAGCTCGTTGGGCTCGTGAGGATTGCGATTTCCATGCTGTCGATGACAAGGCTTGTCTTGCCGTACTCGTTCGAGATTACAAATCTCACCTCGTCGCCATCAAGCGAAGGTCTTATCTGCTGGCGGATGGTGACGGTTGAACCGCTTGAAGCTTCGCTGGGAAGAGTATCACTGGACCATGCAGTCTGCATAGCACTTCCCCATGCGGCTATCCAGATTTCACTGCTGGATGTGTCGTCCGCAGTTGCAGCTGTTGTTGCCGCTGTGGTTGCCGTGGTTGTCGCCGCAGTCGTGGCGGCGGTGGTGGCGGCAGTAGTTGCGGCTGTAGTGGTGGTTGCGGTTGTGGTTACCGGCTTTTCAGTGACGAGATAGTTGTTACTCACATATCCCTCACCGCCTTCAAAGCTGATTCGGTACCAGCCGGTTGAAGCAAGTCCGGTAACGGTTACTTCCTCGCCCTCGTCAAGGTGTCCGATTCTGTCATAATCGGTCGAAGGACCGGAACGGACATTTACGGACGCTTTTGCGTACATTGTGGCGTTCATTTCCTCGACTGTATATGCCGCTGTTGTCTCTTCGGTAGTTGCAACGGTTGCCGTGGTCGCTTCTGTGGTGACAGCAGTTGTCGCTTCCGTCGTGGTTGTAACCGCTTCGGTTGTTGTAGCCTCAGTAGTGGTGGTAACTTCTTCGGTTGAGGTAACCGCCTCGGTTACCTCTGCGTCTGATGTCACAACGGCAGGCTCGGTAATTTCAGTGTCCTGAGAACTGCTTGCACATCCGGTGAAGACGGAAAGTGCCATCATCAGGGCGACTATCAGTGACAGACTCTTTTTTAGTTTCTTCATGGTTTGTTCCTTTCAATATATCAGATAAACATGGTAAGATAATCATAAATGGTCGAGCCGAGAAGCCCATAGCCGGTTGCGTTGAAGTGGAGATAGTCGTTCCATGTGGAAACGTAGCTCGAATCCATCTTCGATGAATCAGCTTCGGAAGCGACTGCCGATGCCAGGTCGACATAGCCGTCGAACGCAGAATCCTCGGACATGATGTACTCGTTTACGGCAAGGCGGATTTCCTCGTGGAGCTCAGAATAGTAGCTACTTCCGTTGAACGGAGTGATTGTGCAACCGATGACGGTGATTCCGGCTTCGTGGCACTGCTCGACAAGAGTTTCGTAACCGGCGATGATGTCAGCCGAAATGTCGGTAGTTGCACCGCCGATGTCGTTGACGCCCATCAGGACTATACAGTACTTGACACCGGAAATGTTAATAATGTCTCTTGTGACTCTTCCCAAGCCGGTGGAGTTGTCAGACGAACCTAAGAAATTGGTTCCGCCGACACCCATGTTGATTACAGAATAATACTGCAAATAGAGGTCTTCCTGCATGAGCTCCATGAGTGCGTCGGTGTAACGGGTGAATGAGTTTTCGGTGATGCTTGCGCCGTCGGTAAGGGAGTCGCCCAGGCACACGATTGCGCTTCCGGAATTTTCGTCCGCCTTGACGTCCATTACAGCCAGGAAGTACCACATTGCATAGGTGGAAGCTCCCGACCAGTCGTTGTCAGAAACGTGCGAACCGGTGATAATCCAGTTGGTGCAACGAGAAGCTCTGTGAAGCGTGATGGTTGACGGCATCGAGCTTATTTCCATAGAAACGGCGATGTCGTCGAGTGCTGAGTAGCTGAACTCGACTGCATCGGTGACGATGGTCTCGCCTGCCGGGACTGTGATGGTAGTGCTTCCTTCATAGGTGACTGCGACAGAGCTGTCAGTGTCGATTTCGTAGCTCATCGGGGCGAGAAGCATTGCGATTTCCATGCTGTCGATTACCAGATCTGTGCTACCGTACTGATTGGAAAGTGTGAACCTGAGTTCGCTTCCCGATACGGAAGGACGAATCTGCTGACGGATGGTGACCGTCTCGCCGCTTGTTGCCTCGCTCGGGATAGTGTCCGAAGACCAGACGGTCTGCATGGATGTTCCCCAAGCCGCAAGCCAGGACTCTGTTACTTCTTCAACTACTTCTTCCATTTCTTCTTCCTCCGTTACATCAGCGTCGTTTTCGGTGCTCCCGCAAGCTGTCAACGTGGTAAATGCCATTGCCGAAGCCAGAACAAGAGCCGCAAACCGACGAAGATGTCCAAATTTCTTAGTCATAATAGTTGTTCCTTTCGATGAAAATAAATAAGTAAGTCTATTGTAGCATATTATTCGGGAAAAGTAAACTGTTTTTTTGGAAACCCCTCAGTCAGCCCTTTGGGCTGACAGCTCCCCTTTCAGGGGAGCCTTTTGCTACCTCGTTACGAGTTTTGAGAGAACGACACTAAGCCTCCCCTGAAAGGGGAGGTGGATGCGCCGTAGGCGCAGACGGAGAGGTTTCAGAAAGCAAAACACCGCATGGAAATCCACACGGTGTCTTGCTCTTCAAATATCAGCCTCTGCTCAAAGGCATTATGTTGTCGACCAAAAGCTCAATAATGAGTTATAGGCTTCCTCCGCCATTCTCTTGTATCCTGCATCTCCCGGGTGGAGATAGTCAGCGGTGGAGCCATTGTACTCGTCCGCCATCTGGGCTGAGTCATCCTCGCTGGCGATTGCTCCTCCGAAATCTATCACTCCGTCAAAGCCGGAATCTTCAGATGTGAGGAACTCGTTGACGGCAGTGCGAATCTTCTCGTGAAGTTCGGAATAGTAGAAGTTTCCCTTAACGGGAGTCAGTGTTCCGGCATAGACCTTCAGTCCTGCGGCGTGGCACTGGGAGATTATCTCCTTATAACACTCTATCATCTCGTCGGAAATGTCCGCCTGTGCGGTTCCGACGTCGTTTATACCTATTAATAGTATGACATAGCGGACTCCCGAGACTTCAAGAACGTCCCTCTCGAGGCGGTTCACTGCGGAATCGGAGTACTCGCTGGTAATCATGTTCCCGGAAATTCCCATGTTGACTACCGAAATATTTTCGGTGTCGGGATTGGAGTTAAGCATCTCCGCCAGCTGGTCGCACCAGGACTGGTACTGGTTATAGGTCGAGCAGGCACCGTCTGTTATCGAGTCTCCGAGGCAGACAATAGCCTTCGTTCCCGCTTCGCTCCAGACGTCGAGCCGTGTTATATAGTACCAACTGCTCATTACCTTGACCGCCGAGAAGCTTTCGTCCGAGACACAGTTGCCCTCGGTGACCCATGTCGAATAGTTTGAGAGCTTGTGGCAGGTTACAGTTCCGCCGGTGTAGTCCCCAAGATGGATTGAAACTGCGATTTCTTCGAGAGCTTCGACTTCAAAGCTTATGGCGTCGCAGGTGACGGTTGCTCCGGCTTCGACAGTTACGCTTTCGGAGCCATCAAAGGTGAGAACCGTGTCGGTGGATGTATCTATAGCGTCGCTTCCGGAGGATTTGAGCTTTGCGATATGCACGCTTTCAAAGACGACAGGAATCGAGCCGTATTCATTCGAGAGAGTTATAGTGATGGTGTCCCCGGAAATGCTGGGGCGAATGACCTCACGGAGGGTGTTATTTTTCAGTCCCGGGTTTGAGGGAAGCGTGTCGACATCGGAAGCTTCGGGAGCCGCCGCCCAGGCAGTTACCCAGCCGTCTTCATCAGGAAGCACCACTTCAGTCTCTCCGCAAGCGGAAAACGTCGCCAGAACGACAGTAAGACAAACAATTACCGACAAAATTCTTTTAACCCAAGACACCAAAAAGTCCTCCCTTTGAGTTTTATATTGAAATTATAGCATTGTTTTCGCCGGTTGTAAAGTACCACTTGGTGAAAAAGTCGAAGTAAGAGATAAGAAAAATTTTTTTGAAATTTGGGGTTGACAAGTCGGGAAGTCGGTGCTATAATGTAGGAGTTGTTTGAGAGAACACTTCTCCGACAAAAATATGCGGCAGTGCTGGAATAGGCAGACAGGCACGTTTGAGGTGCGTGTGTCATAGACGTGTGGGTTCAAGTCCCACTTGCCGCACCAGTTTTGAAATCCCTGAGCAAAAAGCTCGGGGATTTTTCTTGCTATTCTTCCCGATATATGTTACAATTTATCAGGAGGTATTGAATATGAAAAGATTTATTTCAGCATTACTTATTTTCGCAATGGTTTTCAGCCTTTGCGGATGTGCAAGCGGAGCTACTGAGGAGGTAATCACTTCCGATGTGGCTGTCACCACGGTTCCGGAAGTAACCACTACCGTGGAAACCACCACCGAAGAAGTGACGACCACTACTGAAGTCACCACGGAAGCGACCACAACCACGGTTGAAACTACTACAGAAGCAACTACCACAACTGAAGCCACAACCACGACTGCGGCGACCACTACCACTGCGGCTACTACTACGACAGCGGCTACTACCACTACTGCGGCTACAACAACTACTGCCGCAACAACAACTACCGTTGCCACGACTGAAGCCGAACCGGAGGAAGAAAAGGCAAAAGCCCACGTCGACGAGATTATTCAGGTCGATTCCAAATCCCTGATTAAAGCTATGGGCGTCGGCTGGAACCTTGGAAACACTCTTGACACGACATCTTCAAACGTAACCTACTGGGGCAACCCGTACACGACCGAAGAGATTATCGACCTTGTCTACGATTCCGGGTTCAACACAATCCGTATTCCGGTTTCATGGAGCTATCACTGCGACGATGATTACAACATCGACGAAGATTTCCTTGAAATGGTGCAGGAGATTGTCGACTGGGCACTCGAAAACGACATGTACGTTATTATAAACTCCCACCACGACAACGACGTCTACAATCCCGTCAACCACGACCAGGCGGTTGAGTACATAACGAAAATCTGGACACAGATTGCGGAATGGTTCAAGGATTACGACGAGCACCTTTTATTCGAGCCGATGAACGAGCCGAGACCTGAAGGCACCGATTATGTGTGGTGGTACGACGATTCCAGCGCCATCTGCAGGGACGCAATGCAGACGATTATGGATTGCGACCAGGCGTTCGTAAACGTCGTCCGTGCATCCGGCGGAAACAACGCTACAAGATATCTCATGATATCCACATATTGCAGTAGCCCCGACTATACTCTATGGTCTTCTGTTTTCGAGATGCCGGAGGACGAGTGCGGAAATCTCATTCTCACCGTTCACGCCTACACTCCGAGCAATCTTTGCTCTGTCGAAGACACGACCACTACCAAGTTTGACAGCTCCGCCGAAAGCGAAATTACTTCTCTTATGAGAAAGCTTTACAAGAATTTCGTAAGCGAGGGCATCCCCGTCATCATCGGCGAGATGGGCTGTTACTACAAAAATAACGACGACCAGAGATACGAATAGGCAAAGTGCTTCATCTCGACTGCGAAGAAGTACGGCATTGCCTGCATTGTCTGGGACGACGGCGGAAACTATCAGATTTTCGACAGACGCAATCTCAAGGTCATTGATAACGCTACACAATATCTGCAGGGATTTATTGACGGTTTGGGATAATCCCGTAACACAAACAAAACCCACTCGGAATAGTCCGGGTGGGTTTTCGTGTGCAGAATCGGATTAGTCTATCTCAACCTCAATGCTCTCGTAGTTCTGCATACCGGCAGAATAGTTGGCAACATAGAGCTGGTACTCGCCCGCCTCTTCAACGGTGAAGGAAACCCTTATGCCTTCCTCCTGAATGAAGCCGTTGAAGAGCTCGACTGCTTCGCCATCAAGGATATAGCCAACTCCGATATGCTCGCCGTTACCGTCAGTGTTGGAATAGTCCATGGAGAAGTTCGGCGTTATGTAGATTTCGACTTCACTTCCTGACGAAATAGTGATTGCGTAATCTACAGCCATTACCAGCATCTCCCCGTTGGTGAGTGCAACGTTTTCAAATGTCAGGTTGCCGTCCTCATCCTTGGTGAGGTTGCAAAGATACATTCCCCTTGTCGGGATGTCGCCGGTGACAGAATCCTCGTCAAGCTTCTCGCCGACATCGGGAAGAAGTATATAGGTATCCGCCGGTTCCTGCTCAATGCCATAAATCTCGATAGTCTTGCTCTCATCGATTTCAATGATTCTCGTCTCGCCCGGGGCAAGGTCTGAGCCAGCATCCTCCGGCATGGCGGCGGCGCAGATGCCTATGCTGAGACCGACTACTGCGACTACTAACACCGCCAGAGTTGCCAGAATAATCTTTTCCTTTCTTGTGATTTTATTTCTGCTTTCCTGCATAATAACCTCCAATCTTGCGGCAAGGTTGCTTGCGGCTTTGCTCAGTTCGGAGCAGAAAATGCTTCCTGTCCCGGCTGAAGCAAATTTCAGAAGCAATCCGCCATATGCCTTTTTCTGTGTATGGTCTAAATCTGACGACAGAATCTCGTCAACCGTCAATTCCGACAACTCCGAAAGCTTATTCGCAAACACATAAAACGCCGGATTGAACCAGTTTATGCACTTCAAGAGCTCCGCCCAGAACTTCTTTTGGATGTCGTGGCGGTTGTGGTGAATCAGCTCGTGCTTTATTGCCAATTCAAGTTCGCCTTCATCCATCGGCTTCTCAGGGAGAATAATCTTCGCCCGGAAGAAGCCCATTAAGAATGGTGAAGTCGCCTTCGGGCTTTTGAACACCGGAACTGACGCATCATAGTCGCATTTCATGAGGCTCTTTTTGAGATTATGTACAAAGCGGAGATACGACACTATCTTATAAAGAGCCGTGACTGCGACGCCGGCTAGCCATATCAGGGTGAGAACGCCGAAGATTATTCCGAAATCGATTCCGTAACTGACCGTAACGCCGACTGTGCTGTCGACCGTCGTCGATACTTCGGTAGCAGTTACTGGAACTGTGAAGCCGTCAACGACTGTGCCGGTGGAGACTCCGGTTGCCACTTCATGGGGCGGAATCATCGAAAACATGATTGCAAGCAAAAGTATTGCCGGTTGAAGGGCAAGAGTCAGGTCTGCAACGGCTGATCTCTTTTTGGGAGAAAGATGCTTCCCGAGCCGCAAATCATAAGTGCAGAGAAGAAGCATTATAAATCCTGTGAACAGGGAGGATATGAGAATAAGGGTAAATATATCTCGCACGTCCGTCACCTCTCACTGAACCACTGCTTCAGCTCGGCAAGCTCTTCGTCGCTGACCGTTCCGCTGTCAACAAGGGCGGCAATCAGGCGCTTTGCTGAGCCGCCGTAGTTCTTCTCGACAAACTCGCTCGCCTCCTGACTCTCAAACTCGGTTCTGGAAATCAGGGTTGAGTAGACATTTGCGTTGCCACGCTTGCGGGATTCGAGATAGCCCTTTGCGACAAGTCTTGTAAGAAACGTGTTGAGCGTCTGCGGCTTCCAGCCTTTAGAGTTCTCGAACTCTGAAAGAAGCTGTGAGACCGTGACCGGCTCCCCCGTCTCCCACATTACCTGCATTATTTCCCTTTCGGCTTCGGAAAGCCCATGTGTGATTCTGTCGTCAGTTTTCATTTGAGTGTGCACCTCTCTGAAATATTACTACAGCTTGTAGTAATTACAGTATACTACATCTTGTAGTAGATGTCAAGAGGAATTTTTCAGTTTTCAAAAAAATAATTTCCCTGCTGTTGCAGAGAAATTATATTGAACTTGGCGTTCTCGGCTTGAAATCCGAGGGCAAAAAGAAATAACCGCCCGAATCTGACTACATGAAGGGACGGTCACTTTCCAACTTTTTAGTGCAGACCTCAGAACCTGCACATTTAAAGGTTGACCGGAACTGATTGGGCTCAGTTCCGCTCTTCTGTCACTATTATAACTCACCTGAGTCGTTTTGTCAACTGTTTTTTTAAATAGTCCCACACAATTTGTGTGGGACTATTATTTTGCCTCAAAAGCTTATTCAAGCTCAAACGCTCCGGTATAGAGCTGGTAGTACTGTCCTTTGGCGGCGATGAGTTCGTCGTGGGAGCCACGCTCGATGATTCTGCCGTGGTCGAGGACGATTATTACGTCCGAATTCTTGACGGTCGAGAGTCTGTGGGCGATGACGAAGACGGTTCTGCCTATCATAAGGGCGTCCATGCCCTTCTGAACTATCTGCTCGGTACGGGTGTCGATGGAGCTGGTCGCTTCATCAAGAATCATTACCGGCGGGTCGGCAACCGCAACACGTGCAATCGAGAGAAGCTGTCTCTGACCCTGAGAAAGGTTCGAGCCGTTCTCGGTGAGCATGGTGTTGTAGCCGTCGGGAAGACGCTCGATGAAGTCGCTCGCACCGGCAAGCTCTGCCGCCGCAATGCACTCTTCGTCCGAAGCATCAAGTCTTCCATAGCGGATGTTGTCCATAACGGTTCCCGTAAACAGGTTTGTGTCCTGCAAAACCATGCCGAGAGAATGACGTAAATCTGCCTTTGAAATCTTGTTTATATTGATATCGTCATAGCGAATCTTGCCGTCGGCGATGTCATAGAAGCGATTGAGAAGGTTTGTAATGGTCGTCTTGCCTGCTCCGGTTGCTCCTACAAACGCCACTTTCTGACCGGGCTTTGCATAAAGCGAAATGTTGTGGAGGACAGGCTTGCCCTCTTCATACTCAAAGTCGACATCATAGAGCCGGACGTCGCCTTTAAGAGGAGTATAGGTTACCGAGCCGTCAGCAGTGTGAGGGTGCTTCCAAGCCCAGAGACCGGTTCTCTCTTCGCACTCGGTGATGGTGCCGTCGGCGTTCTCCTTAGCATTGACGAGAGTAACGTAGCCGTCGTCAACCTCGGGCTCTTCGTCCATCAAATCAAGGATTCTCTGAGTGCCAGCCATACCCATGATAACGGAGTTGAGCTGGTTTGAAACCTGGCTGATGTTGCCGGTGAACTGCTTTGTCATGTTGAGGAACGGAACAACGATACTGATTGAGATTGCGGCTCCCGAAATGCTCGGGTTCGGGATCTTATAGAGAAGGAAGACACCACCTGCAAATGCTACCAGAGCATAGAGGATGTTGCCGATGTTGTTGAGTATCGGTCCGAGAGTATTTGCGTACTTGTTTGCTCTTGCGGAGTCCTCGTAGAGGGCGTTATTGAGGCGGTCGAAGTCAGCCTGAGCTTCTTCCTCGTGGCAGAAGACCTTGACGACCTTCTGACCATTCATAATCTCCTCGGCGTAGCCTTCTACTTTACCAAGAGCCTTCTGCTGGCGGACAAAGTACTTTGAAGAGCCGCCGCCGATTTTCCTTGTGATTATCAGCATTATGATTACGCCGCAGACGATTACAAGAGTCATCGGGACGCTGTAATAAAGCATGATAAATGCAAGGGTGATTACACTTACACCCGACATCATCATCTGGGGAATACTCTGGGAAATCATCTGTCTTAGAGTATCGATATCGTTGGTGTAATGGCTCATGATGTCGCCGTGGTCGTTAGTGTCGAAATACTTGATGGGGAGCTTCTGCATTCTCGCAAACATCTTTTCACGAAGCTTTGCCAAAGTTCCCTGCGTCATGATAGCCATCATCTGGGTATAGGTGACATCGGCTATAATTGAAAGAATATAGAACGCTGCCAATACTGCGACGAGCGAGAGTACTTCCCCGCTTATGTCACTCCATGTCTTGTTTCCTGCGTCTTCAATAAGGGCGATGACCTGTTGCATGAATACCGAAGGAAGGCTTCTGACTATCGCATTGAACACAAGAAGCACCAGCATAACGGGAAGCATGACGGGATAGAAGCTCATGAGGAGCTTGAAAAGACGTCCTAAGACATTCTTTCCCTTGACCTGAACCTTAGAATAATCTTTAGCCATCTATACTCGCCATCCTTTCGTCGGAGCTCGCCTTGTTCTGGGAGACGTAAATTTCACGATAAATGTCGCTCGATTTGAGAAGCTCGTCGTGTGAACCGATTGCGATAATCTTGCCGGAATCCATAACGATTATTCTGTCAGCATCTTCGACTGATGCAGTTCTCTGTGCGATAATAATCTTTGTGGTTTCGGGAATGTACTGCTTCATGGCATAACGAATCTTCGCATCAGTCTTGGTGTCGACAGCGCTTGTCGAGTCATCAAGGATGAGAATCTTCGGCTTCTTAAGAAGTGCACGGGCAATGCAGAGTCTCTGCTTCTGTCCACCGGAGACGTTGGTGCCTCCTTGCTCGATATGGGTGTCGTACTTGTCGGGGAAGGTCTCGACGAATTCGTCGGCACAGGCAAGCTTGCAAGCCTCGATGATTTCTTCATCAGTTGCTTCTTTATTGCCCCATCTCAGGTTCTCTTTAATGGTGCCGGAGAAGAGAAGATTCTTCTGAAGTACTACTGCGACGTTATTTCTGAGGACATCCAAATCGTAATCCCTTACATCTACTCCTCCGACCTTGACAGAACCCTCGCTTACGTCGTATAATCTGGATATAAGCTGGATGAGTGAGGACTTTGAAGAGCCGGTTCCGCCGATAATTCCTATCGTTTCGCCCGACTTGATGTGCAAATCAATATCCGAAAGGGCATACTTCTTAGCCGACTGAGCATACTTGAAGCTGACGTTGTCGAAATCGATTGAACCGTCCTTGACCTCCATGATAGCGTTTTCGGGGCTTGTGAGGGTTGATTCCTCGTTAAGAACCTCGCAGGCACGCTTCATCGACTCGTTAGCCATCGTTATCATGACGAAGACCATTGAAACCATCATGAGCGAATTAAGCATCATGAAGCTATATGTCAGAAGCGACGAAAGCTGTCCTATGTTGAGGTCGAGCCCTGCGGAAGTGATAATCGTGTAGGAACCGAACGAAAGAACGAAGACCTGCACAACATAAAGGCAGAACTGCATAAGTGGGCTGTTGATTGCGACGATTCTTTCGGCAATCGTAAAGTCCTTCTGGACGTCACGTGCGGCGTTATTGAACTTTTCCTGCTCAAAATCTTCACGGACGAAGGATTTTACAACTCTGATACCCTTGATATTCTCCTGGATGGAGCTGTTTAAGTTATCGTACTTTCTGAATACGCTCTTGAACCTCGGGTTTGCTCTCGATGAAACGAGATAGAGTCCGACTCCCAGGATAGGCACTACTACAACGAATATCCAAGCCATATTTCCACCCATGATGAACGCCATTATGAATGCGAATATGAGCATCAAAGGACATCTTATCGCTGTACGGATAATCATCATAAATGCCTGCTGGATGTTTGTAACGTCGGTTGTAAGCCTTGTTACCAGAGATGAAGTTGAGAAGTGGTCGATATTCTCGAACGAATAGCCCTGAATCTTTGCAAAAAGGTCGTGTCTTAAATTCTTTGCGAATCCGCACGACGCCTCGGCACAGGTATATCCTGCCAGTGCGCCAAACATCAGCGACAGAAGTGCCATTATAATAAGGATGATTCCGTTTGAAATCAGCTCTGGCATCTCAGCGCCGGCGCTTATCGCATTGACAAGGTTGGCGATTCTGAACGGTATGTAGCATTCGAGAAGTACCTCACAGCTTACGAGTATCGGAGTAAGAATTGTCTGCCTCTTGAACTCACGGATACACTTGGCAAATGTTTTTAACATACTGTTACTGTTTTTCTCCTTTCAAAAATTCAACACGGTCTATTGCAATAAGCCGTGTCGCGGATAAATTACTGTCCTATTTTCAGTAAGCACTATTATAGCACATTGTTGCGAAGATTTCAACATCATATCGCACGAAAATAACGAACTTTTCACACCGGCAATTTGTGAAAGATATGTTGGTGCCTTTCCACAAAAAAATTTTTCGGCTGGATGCAATAATTCCCACACCGAAAGTGTATTGCTTATAGAGACGTGTGAGGCGTCTCTCAAAATAAGAATAAAATCAAAATATTGGAGGATTCCTAAATGAAAAGAACAAACAAACTATCAAAAACCCTTTTCGCAGTCGCCCTCTGCGCTGTGATGACCACTTCCGGATTTGCTGTCACTGTTGTAGACGAAAACGGAGACAGAGTATACTCAACAACTGCTGAAGGCATTGCGAACGACACCTTTGTAGACATTATCGAATCATGGTCGGATGCCGACGGAAATACCGTTTATCCCGACTACTACGCCGGTGCCTACTTCGACGGCTCAGAGCTTATAGTTCTCGTCACCGAGCTTACCGATGAAGTCAAGGCAGAGCTTTCTTCGATTATCGACCTTGAAGGAATAACCATCAAAGAGGCTACCTACAGCTTCAACGAGCTTTTAGCGGCTAACGATGAAATCGTTTCCAAGATGAATCCGAATTCTGAAGACCCGTTTATTGCGGCTATCTACGGCGTTGGAATCGACCAGGAGGAGAACGTCGTTTATATCGACCTCAACACCGAAAATCCCGAGGTTGCGGCTATCGCTGAAGATGCGGAGCTCTTGGCGGCTACCGTCAAGGAAAAGCTCACCGATTTTGAGGGCGTTTATGTTGACGCTACTTACGGCGGAATCATGGCACTTGTCGAAGATACCGATGCCAGTGAGGCAGTCGACACTGAGACCCCCGACACTGACGCAAATGCAGGTATTATGCTGATTGACGACCTCTATGATGACGCTGAAGAAGCTTCAAACCCCGCTACCGGCGTGGCGCTGGCACTTGTACCTGCGGCTGTTGCGGCGGCGATGGCGATGGTGATTAAGAAGAGAAAGTAATTCTTGCAGAATTGAAAAGGCTCCCGGGCGTGGGAGCCTTTTGTTTTACTTATCAGCAACAACCGTTGCGGGTGAGTTGTGGACGCCGCCGTCGACTATTACGGATACACCGTTGGTAAAGCCGGATTCGTCGCTTGCAAGGTAGAGTGCAAGGTAAGCGATTTCCATAGGTGTGCCTACCCTCTTCAGAAGCTGAGTCTCGCACATTGCGTTCCAGGATTCTTCGTCCGGGAAAGCGTCACGGAGCATCGGGGTCTCGATGGTTCCGGGAAGAATGCAGTTAGTTCTGATTCCCAGAGGTGCAAGGTGCACTGAAGCCGCACGGGAAAGAGCATCGCTTGCGCCCTTGCTTGCGCAGTAAGCAGTGAGTCCTCCGCCGGAGTTGACAGCCGCCATCGAAGATACTACTACGATGTTTCCTCCGCCGATTTTCTGCATATAGGGAACGATGGTCTTATAGCCGAGGAGCTGTCCCCAGCCGTTGATGTCCATAACAGACTTCCAGTTCTCGTAGGTGATATTCTGTAGCGGAACCGAGTCGAGAACACCTGCATTGTTGACAAGGATGTCAATCTTGCCGAAGCGCTTTTCGGTCTCAGCGGCAACTTCGAGCCAGTCCTCTTCCTTTGAAACGTCCTGACGCATGACGAGAATTGAATCGGCATACTTTCCCTCGGGGTCGAATTCTGCAACTACACTCTGCATTTTTTCAATACGACGACCGGTTGTTACAACCTTTGCGCCCTCTTTTACGAAAAGCTCGGTGCAAGCCGCACCCATTCCGCTTCCGCCGCCGGTGATAATTGCAACTTTTCCATCTAATCTGCCCATGTTAAAAACCTCTCTTGTAATATGATTTACCGCTCATAACTTCGAATAAATATCCTACGAGATGTTCAGTGCGAACATTATATCATAATTATGCACGTGATGTCAAGTATTTTGGAAATATAGTTTCAAATAATTGTATGTCTTATACAGCTTTACAGGAAGATTTCCCGTACGAAAAAAGATACGTAAAGATGGAGATGATTGCTATATGTCTTTTGTGCAATAATTTGATATAAAAAATCGTTGCATTTTGTGCAAAATTCGTGTATAATGGTTTCATCACTTTTTATCTTGCCATAAAAATGGCGGATATGACGGCGGTTCCGTTGCCGCCGGGAAAGGAACATCACACATGAAGAAAAGAATTTTGGCACTGAGTCTTGCTGTAATCATGATTCTGGCGCTGGTCGGATGCGGCAGTTCTTCAAGAGAAATTGTCTACCTGACTCTTTCGACAGAAGATGCAACAGCTATTCTCGCCGCCGCAGGAATCACCCTGCCGGACATTGAGGAAACCTCAGCCGCTGGCACCGAAATCCAGTGGTTCTCGTGGTACGACGACTTCCACAACTACAGTGAGGACGAAATCGTAAACACCGGTTACTTCACATTCACAGAAAAGTATGGTTGCACAATCGAATGGATTGAGACTACATACGAAAACTACTCTGACGACCTCGCAAACCTGATTCTGTCGAGTAAGTCACCTGACTTCGCTCTCGCAGGAACCTCAAACACCGCTACCTTCCCCTACAGCTGTATGAAGGGAATGTATCAGCCGGTTGACGACTATATCGACTATTCCGAGCCCCTTTGGTCGGGAATGGCTGATGCGGCTGAGTACTTCGCTCTCGGCGACCAGCACTTTGCTTTCGTCACCGACGTAACCTTCAAGTCGATTGTCCCCTACAACCGCAGAGTCATTGAAGAGTATGGCTACGACGACCCCGCTGAGCTCTACTGGAACGACGAGTGGACATGGGAAGTATTCTATGATATGTGCATCGACTTTTCTGATCCTGATAAGGACAGATATGCTCTCGACGGATGGTACTATGTAAACAGTATCGTTGAAGAGTCGACGGGACGCACCATCATCCAGAAGGATGAGGACGGTCACTTCTATACCAACCTCGACGACCCGCTTATTGAAATTGCCGAGAATCTCATCTACGACCTCGTAAAGAACGACTGCGTCTACCACGAAGGCATCGACTACTGGGCAGGAAGAAACGACTTCGTTTACGGCTCAGGCGTTAAGGAAGGACTTTGCCTCTTCTGGATTTGCGACGTTCCTACAGGACTTAAGCTCACCGTTGAAGAAATGAACCAGATTTGGGGCGACATCGAAGAGGGCGAAATCATGTTCGTTCCGCTTCCGAGATACGAAGACGGCGACGGAATCTATTATCTCAACTCGCTTCCTACCGGCTACATGCTCATCACCGGTGCCAAGAACCCTGAGGGAGTTGCTCTTCTGGCGGCTTGTGAGAGATTCAAGACCATTGACCCGACTGTTGTCAACATCGACAAGAAGCAGCTCAAAGAGACCTATCTCTGGACCGACGAAATGCTCGAAATGTATGACGAGTGCTATGACCTGGCGGTTGCAAATGTAGTCATGTACTACACTGGCGACCTGGGAACCAGCCTTGACTCGGCATATAACTCGTTCGACTGGGGCATCAACCGCAACGGCGGTAGCTACACCTGGGCACAGCTGAAGGAAACCTATGGCGACAGACTTGACTACTATGTAGAAGAGCTGAACGTTATGATTGATAACTATCTCGATACGGGAGAGCTTATCGAATAATTCCGATATAATAAAAATAAGCCCCGACTTCGTGTCGGGGCTATTTTTATTGCTGATTTACAGATTCTCGGGATAATCGCCGTTAGCATGGAGCTTTCTGAGCTTCTCCTCGACGTCTGCTTTGTCTTCCTTATAGGTGATGCCGAACCACTTGTCGTGGGAAGGTCTCGCTTCTACAGTGATGGATTTCTCGCTGAGGAAGTCGTTTACCATTATGGGAAGGAGGCACTCTGCCTTAATCTGGTCGGGAGTGAGAGCTTTAAGGAAGTCCTCAAAATACTTTTCCATCATCGGGAGAGTTTCGTTGTGGAAGCCCCAGAAGTTCATCGAAACCTCTGCGTCGGGGTCGACGTCTCCGGTTTCGGAAACCATCTTGTCGCCATCAGGCTTGATGCCGCTGGTCTCATCAACCTTGACGAGCTTGCCGTCCGAAACACTGCAAACGCCTCTTGTGACGGTGCCGTTGAGGCTGACGGTGTTCTTTAAGATATAAGTAACCATTGCGGCTTCGCTACCGTCTTTAAGGTCGTGAAGGAGCTTGTACATGATGTCGAAGCACTCCTTGCCGTAGTAGTCATCGGCGTTGATTGTTGCAAACGGGTCTGTAAGAGCGTCCTTTGCCGCTAAAACTGCGTGAACGGTACCGAACGGCTTGACTCTCTCCTCGGGAATCTTATAGAAGCTCGGAACAGTCGAATAGTCCTGAACGCAATATTCAAGCTCGACTCTGTCCTTGAACTTCTCGCCTACTGTAGAACGAACCTTCTCGACCATTTCTTCTTTAAGAACGAATACAACTTTCTCAAAGCCCGCCGCAATAGCGTCATGGATTGAGTATTCCATCAGAATTTCGCCGTGAGGTCCGACGTTGGAAATCTGCTTGTCTCCGCCGAAACGGGAGCCAAGACCTGCCGCCAATACCAAAAGTGTAGCCTTCATATCTATTACCTGCCTTTTAAAATTTTATATGG
Organism: Oscillospiraceae bacterium; assembly: GCA_021200775.1. Classification (GTDB taxonomy): domain Bacteria; phylum Bacillota; class Clostridia; order Oscillospirales; family Ruminococcaceae; genus Faeciplasma. The sequence continues at coordinate 239,973 of JAJQGB010000009.1, read as the reverse complement.
GTTAATTGGAACCCTCACCTGATATTATTTTATACCAAAATTTCCGTATTGTCAACCTAAAATCTGTTGAAAATATCTATTTTTCTGCCGATTTTTCGGTGGTTTTCTTCTTGCGGAAGATGAGAAGCTTCTGCACAGCGAAGTTGACGACGAACATTATCACCTCAGCTATAGGCTTTGCAAGCCACGTCGGGAAGAGAAGGACTCTTGTCATCACTTCCATCAGGACAAACGTCTTGATTGTGAAGCTGACCGCCGCAAGTGCATAGTATCCGCCCATCTCAGTCCACATGCTCTTCTCAGAACGGAATACCCACCGCCGGTTAATCTGGAAGTTCACCTGCGACGACACGCAAAACGCCACCACCGCCGAAACCTCCATTGCAAGGCTGAAGTCTCCAAGCAACCATTCGACGACCAACAGGATTGTGTAGTCGATGACGAAAGCGATTACCGAGGAGATGCCATAGCGAATCGGTTGCAGGGAGAGTGCTTTTTTGATTAGGTTCATGGAAACCCCTCCGTCCGCACCTACGGTGCGTCCACGCTTGCCAAAGGCAAGTGTCCCCTTCTCAGGTGAGGCTATTAGTACGCTTTGCCCCACATTACCATGCACTTAGCCGGTTTGCCACAGCAGACGCACTTATCGTCAAGGTGCTCCTGCTCGAACGGGATGCAACGGGAGCCGACGCCGGTGAGTTCCTTGACCTTGTCCTCGCAGGCTTCGTCGCCGCACCACATTGCCTTGACGAAACCGTCGCCGTTCTTCTCCAGCGTTTCGTTGATTTCGTCGATACTGGTGCAGGAATAGGTCTTCTCTTCCTGTCTCTTTGTTGCGGCTTCAAACATACCGTCGTGGACTTCCTGAAGGCAGGCTTTGATGCCCTCTACAAGATTATCAAGAGAGATAAATTCTTTCTTTCTGTTGTGACGAAGAACAGCAACGCAGTGGTTCTCTTCGATGTCACGGGGACCAATTTCGACTCTTACCGGAACGCCACGCATTTCGTACTCGGCATATTTCCATCCGGGAGAGTTTTCGCTGTCGTCAAGCTTGACTCTGATTCCAGCGGCGTTAAGAGTGTCATAAAGCTCGTGAGCTTTATCCAAAACGCCTTCCTTGTGCTGTGCAACCGGAACGATTACAACCTGGACGGGTGCTACTGCCGGCGGGAGAACCAAGCCATTGTCGTCACCGTGAGTCATGATGATTGCGCCGATGAGGCGGGTTGTGACTCCCCAAGAGGTCTGATAAGGAATCTTGACGGAGTTGTTCTTGTCGGTATAGGTGATGCCGAAAGCCTTTGCAAAGCCGTCGCCAAAATAGTGGGATGTTCCAGCCTGCAAAGCCTTGCCGTCGTGCATGAGAGCTTCGATTGCATAGGTGGAGACTGCACCGGCAAACTTGTCGCTGTCGGTCTTCTTGCCCTTGACAACTGGCATTGCAAGCTCTGTCTCGCAGAACTCGGCATAGGTTTCAAGCATCTTTTCTGTGAATGCTTCCGCTTCCTCGGCGGTTTCGTGGATGGTGTGACCCTCCTGCCAGAGAAATTCTCTTGAACGGAGGAACGGTCTTGTAGTCTTCTCCCATCTTACGACGGAAACCCACTGATTATAGAGCTTCGGCAAATCACGATAGGAGTGAATTATATTCGCATAGTGCTCACAGAAGAGGGTTTCGGAGGTCGGTCTGACGCAAAGTCTCTCTTCGAGCTTGTCGTTGCCGCCGTGGGTAACCCATGCAACCTCGGGAGCAAAGCCCTCGACGTGGTCTTTTTCTTTATTGAGTAAGCTCTCGGGGATGAACATCGGCATGTAGACGTTCTCAACACCCAGAGCCTTGAATCTTGAATCAAGGAGCTTCTGCATATTTTCCCAGATAGCGTAACCATAAGGGCGGATAACCATACAGCCCTTGACGCTTGAATATTCGATAAGCTCCGCTTTCTTAACTATGTCCGTATACCACTGTGCAAAATCCTCGTTCATAGAGGTAATCTGCGATACGGCTTTTTTGTCGTTTGCCATTAATATATCTCCTTCCGAAATTTCGGTTATAAGCACAATTATAATAGCACAGTTTTCGCCGTTTGACAAGTATTATTTTCGGAAACCCCTCAGTCAGCTTCGCTGACAGCTCCCCTTTCAGGGGAGCCTATGACTGCCTCTTTGCAAGAGCTTACGAGAGGATACAAAAAGCCTCCCCTGAAAGGGGAGGGGGACCGCCGCCGTAGGCGGTGGTGGAGGGGTTTATAAAAGGGGGCGCCTACGGGTCGGAGACCGACCCGTAGGCAAAGAAAGGGAAAAATATGAAAAAGCTTTCGCGTAACTGGCGAATTTGGAAAGGGGGCGCTCACGGGTCGGGACGGTTTCCCGACCCGCAAGCAAAGAAAGGGAAAAATATGAAAAAGCTTTCGCGTAACTGTTTGTTGGGGATATTTCCAAGGTTTATCCTGTGGGAGCCTCCCCGCTAGGCTCGCGATATCTGTATGTCAATTAGTTAGCGTCAGTACAACGCAGTTGTGCTTCAATTGCGCCATACCGCGCCGATATCCAAGTAAAATCAACCTGTGATTTCCATAAGCTCGACTTCAAGGTCGATATATGTTCCGTTGCGATAGATATTAAGTGTAATCGTGTCGCCTACGGAGTAGTTGTTTTTGATATTTGTGAGTTCATCCATGGTTGTGATGGTCTCGTCATTGACTCCGACGATTATGTCGTAAGCCTCAACCCCGGCAATGTCTGCACCGGAATCAGGCGTTACGTAACGAACCATGACGCCCTGCGGGATTCCATAGTAGAATGCGACGTAAACCGTTATATCCTCGCCGGTGATTCCTATTGAAGGTCTGCCGGTGACGTAGCCGTACTGAATAAGGTCGTTTACAATAGGGAGTGCGTCATCAATCGGGATTGCAAATCCGAGTCCTTCGCCATAGGAAGAGGAAACCTTTGCGGAGATAATTCCGATAACCTGACCGTAGGCATTAACCATCGGACCTCCCGAGTTACCGCTGTTGACGGAAGCGTCGGTCTGGATTAAAGTCATATCCTTGCCGTTTATATTGAGTGTACGGTTGAGTCCCGATACAATTCCCACGGACATTGAGCCGTAGAGGTCATATCCCAACGGATTTCCGATTACGATTGCCGCTTCGCCGACTTTGAGGTCGGATGAAACTCCGAGCTCTGCCGCAGTGAGTCCTTCGGCATCAATCTTTAAGACTGCGATATCCGACTGAGAGTCCTCGCCGATTAAGGTTGCCTCATACTGGTTCATTTCCGAATCGACGATTGCAATGGTTGTTGCGTCCTCAACAACATGGGCGCATGTTAAGATGTAGCCATCCTCGGTAAGGATTATTCCCGTTCCGGTGGCACTTCCGCTGTTAGTTGTGGAGGAGACTCCAACTACTGAAGGAGAAACCTTCTCGTATATTTCAGTGAGGGTGTAACTGCCATCAGATGTTATAAACTGTTCTAAAGTGGGATATTCTCTGCTGGACGCTTCGGCGGTCGAATCATCAGCGACTACGTCCAAAGAAGTCTCGTCTTCGCTTTCATCCAGAACAACCTCGTCTTCTTCAGTGGTGGTCTGGGTTGTGGTTGCGGGCTTGCTGTTGTCGATGTCGTTGCCCCGATTTGTCGTTTCAAAAGTGTCGCCACTGAGAGCAATGTATGCTGAGATTGCTGTTACCGAAACCACGAACACTGCAAGTATTCCGACGATGATTCCGATTGCAACCTTACCGCCGTTGCCCTTTTTCTTGGGTGTGGGAGTGCTGTAGACATATTCGCTCCGGTTGCCTGTCTGATTTGAATTGTAGCTTCCGTAGCTGTAGTTCTGTCCCGAATAGGAGTACGGATTCTGGGTATAGGTGCTCTGCGAGTTGCCGGTGCTGGTATAGGAGCCTGCTCCCGAAGTGCTCTCGGTTGTCGGTTCCTCATCCGTAGCAGTTTCCTGGTGTGAATCCATAGCGTCCGATTCCTCTACAACTGTAGCTTCAACAACGCCATCATCACCGGTTACCGGTTCGCCGGACTGAACATTCTCATCTATTCTATTTTCATTCTCGTTGAAATTATCATTCATAAATATGCGTCCTCCGTTCCCGTTCCGCTCCCCTATGCTATTAATTATAAGCCCGAATGTGTAAATCACATGAAGGAATACAGAATATTTTAAGATTTGAAACGGGGAAGTTCGTGAGAAAGCTTGATATGTTCGTGTTTTTGTGATACAATTATGACACTGCCGATTTCTGACAGCACTAATCCGAAGGGAGATTATAAATTGTCGTACACCGACCTTATATTTGTTTTCTGCTTTTTACCTATATATATGATTCTCACTCTTCTGTGCAGTGAGACGAGGAATAAAAACCTCATATCCTTAATCATGTCGGTGATTTTCATCGCCTGGGCGAGACCGTTATATTATGCTCTGATTTTAGGCGTAATATTCCTTATCTACCTTGCGGCAAGGCTCTGCGAAGGCAGAAAAATGCCGTGGCTGAGAATCGTGGCAGGTGCAGTAACAGTAATCCTGTCGCTCTTCCCTATCGTGTCTCTAGGCTCGCACGGGACGATAAGTGGCACCGTCTCGGCAATCGGGTTCATTCTCTTCGACATCCGCTCGGTTCTCTATTTAAAAGACTCCAAAGAAGACGGTGCGGAGAAGAACTTTGTCGACCTGTCCGTGTACCTGATTTCGTTTGAGATGATGGCTATCTCCCCGATTATCAGCTATTCTGAAATTAAAGATGCGATTAAAGAGCGCAAATCGGGGCTTGCGATGCTTTCTTCCGGCTTGGAAAGGTTCATCTGCGGACTCGGTGCTGTCACTGTCCTGGGATATTCTCTCGAAAGGCTGAGAACAGCCGCACTGTATGAGGGTTCGCTTCCCATGCTCAACCTGATTCTGGGAGTCATATTCACGGCGATTGAGATTTATGTCGTGGCTTTAGGATATCTTTCGATGTCGGAAGGCTTGATGCTGATGAGTGGATATCGGATTGAGCTTCACTCAGGGTGCTTCCTTCCAAAAAGTCTTATGATAGACCACGTCGGGGCTGTAAGTCCCACATACGAGACGGCTACTGAGAAGCTTACGGACAATCAGCTCTGGCTGATTTTGTCGGCTGTCGGGCTTTGCGTGGTTGCGGGAATTTCGCTCGGATTCGGAGCAGGCGGAGTTGCGCTTGTCTTTATAGCCGGCGTCGCAATAGTGCTTCAGAAGTTCTTTGAGACAAAAAAATCGGTTCCGGCGGGGATTTTCACATTTGCAATTTCGATACTTGCGGTTATTCTCTGTGCGTTCTCCGGCTTCGGAAACTGGATTGATTCCCTCTTCGGCGGGAGCTATTCCTATCTCATAAGCTACAGTTTCTGGGAGGAGCTTTCGAGGAGCTGGGTGTACATGCTGATTGCGATTTTCTACATCTCGCCGCTGAGACCGCTTGCGGGTGTTCTGAAGCGAAAGATAATGACGGAAAACGAGAATTCTTACGGAACAATAAGAGTTGTGAGCACCGTTTTGGTGACACTTCTTCTCGTGGTTTCAACCGTTGCTATGGTAACGGCGGCTATGGCATAAGGGAGGGTTAAAGTTGGCTAAAAAGAAAAAGAAAAACGTCTCCCCCGCTGTCGAAGCTCAGGAAACTGTGAATACCGAAACCGAAGAAAAATCCGCACCGAGATTTGAAATCGGACAAAAAGGCGACGAGTTCGACATAAGCTACTCACGAGCCGTCAGAAATGCAAACGCCGATGCCGACGAACTGCTGACCGATTTGAGCCAGGAGCAGGGTGCAGACAGATACAACTTCATCGGATTTACGGTTCCGGTTCTGGTTCTGCTGTTCTTTGCAATCAGTTTTATTCTTATAAATCGTTCGGACTTTTCGGAGGTCTTCACCGTCAAGCTTTCGACCGAAACGGTCATGGACGGAAGCTACTTGTCGAACCTTACCTATGCTTATAACACTACTCTTCCCTTCGGCGACGGGCTTTCGGATGTCGGAGAGCTTCTGGGGTTTGCTCCGAAGTCGGAGAGTGACGAGGAGCCGGAGGAAGAAGAGATTGAAGAACCTGTTGAATTCGAAGAGCCGGAGGTAACCGAGCCTGTCGTCACCACAGTTGCGACGACAACCGAAGTAATCACCACTGCCACAACCGAAGTCACCGAGGAGGAAGTCCCCGATACATATATAATGTACGCCGCAGGAACGGTCAATATAAGGCTTGAACCTTCAAACGATGCTATGATGCTCGGCTACTTCAGCGTCAATGCCGAGGTCGACGTTATCGAAATCCGTGAGGATGGCTGGGCTGAAATCTACTACAGCGGAATCAGGGCTTATGTCTATGCGGAGTATCTGAGCGACACGAAGGTGGTAGTCACCACCACAACCGAGGCGACCACTGAAGCCACGACCACCGAGGAAACGACCGAGGCTACGACCACCGTTCCCGAGGAGACAACCGAGGTGACAACCACCACCGAGGAAACGACAACAGAAGCCACCACAACAACCAGAATCAACTCGAACTACCCGGGCACCACATACACCATGCCGACTGTCACAGCCGCACCGGCAACAACTTCGCCGACGACCGAATCGACTACCGAGTCGACGACAGCTTCGTCTGAAACCACAACCGCTTCCTCCGAAGCGACATCTGCCACCGAACAGAGCGAGGCTCCGGCTACTTCCGCCGAGGTCACCACAGTTTCGGAAGCTCCGGTAATCCCTGAAGAGGGTGGAGACGAGTGAACCCATACGGAAGGCAGAGATATCTGTCGCTCGACGCAGTTCTGAAGCGTGAATTCGGCGAAAAGGTCGTAAAAATTCCTCTGAATGCCGGGTTCTCCTGCCCGAATCGTGATGGAAAAACAGGGTTCGGCGGTTGCAGTTACTGTTCAAGTGCGCTTTCGGGCGAATTTGCAGGAAATCCTAAAGAAAGCCTTGCCAAGCAGTTTGAAAAGACGAAAGCACTGTATCTTAACAAATGGGGCGAGACGAAATACATCGCCTATCTGCAGGCCGGGAGCAACACCTATTCGGATGTTGCAACTCTCAGGCGTGTTTACTCCGATTGCCTGGCACTTCCGGCTGTCGGGCTGTCGATTGCCACAAGAGCAGACTGCCTCGGTGATGAAGTGCTCAATCTGCTGTCGGAGATAAACCGGAAAACTTATCTGACGGTTGAGCTGGGGCTTCAGAGCTCCAATGATGACACGGCGAACCTCATCAACCGTGGGCACAGCTATTCGGAATTCTTAGCTGGCTATAATTCACTACGGGAGAGAAACATCAGGACATGCGTGCACATCATAAACGGTCTTGTCGGCGAATCAAGAGACGATATGCTTGCGACCGCACGGGACGTGGCGAGCCTTCGACCTTACGAAATAAAGATTCACCTGATGCACGTAATCAAAGGCACTTTGGATGAGAAGAGATATCTCTCAGGCGAGCTTAAAACCCTTTCAAAAGAAGAGTATATCTCAATTGTCTGCGACCAGCTGGAGATTCTTCCGCCAGAAACGGTTATCGGAAGACTCACAGGAGACGGCGACAGGAACACTCTTGTGGCTCCAAAATGGAGCATTGACAAAAGAAGCGTTCTGGGTGGGATTGAACATGAGCTTAAATCAAGAAATTCGTATCAGGGAAGACTTTTCGTCAATGATTTTTGCCAATCGTGATTATAGGTCAATAAAATTGCGATTTTTCGTCAATTTTCTGATTAGTATTCATCAATAGCGATTCTGAAAATCTCAGGATTCATCAATAAAGTCATTTCTTATAATCATTGCGTTTCTCCTTTAAATGAGATATAATGTTAGTTGTAGGACAGATTCCACAACAAATAAGAACATTATATCATAGAAGGAGGACAATATGTTCAAGAGGATTTCAGCTATAATATGTACTCTCGTCATGGTTATTGCCCTTGTCGGGTGCGGCAGTTCATCAAGAGAGATTGTATACCTTACACTGTCAACCGAGGACTCTGCGGCGATATTGGCGGCGGCAGGAATTACCCTCCCCGACGTCGAGGAAGCCGAAGGAGCGAATTCGGTTGTAAAGTGGTTCGCATGGTACGACCAGTTCCATAACTACAGCGAGGATGAAATCGTAAACACCGGTTACTTCACATTCACAGAAAAATACGGTTGCTCCATCGAATGGATTGAGACAACCTACTTTGAAAGATACGACGACCTTGCAAACCTGATTCTGTCGAGTCAGTCGCCCGACATGTACCCTGCAGGCTTCAACTCGACTGCCGTATATCCGACCAAGTGCATAAAGGGCACCTTCGTGTCGGTTGACGACTACATCGACTATACCGACCCGCTTTGGTCAGGAATGGTTGACGCCGCAGACTACTTCGTCCTGGGCGGAGAGCATTATGCAATTGTTACCGACGTCGCCTATAACAACGTTGTATCCTACAACAGAAGAGTTATTGAAGAGTACGGCTTTGACGACCCGGCAGAGCTCTTCTACAACGACGAGTGGACATGGGATGTATTCTACGAAATGTGCATCGAATTCTCCGATGGCGATGAAGACAGATATGCCCTTGACGGCTATGCCTATCAGGGCGGAATAATCGAATCGACCGGACAGCAGATTCTGCAGATTGACGAGAACGGCACATTCTATTCAAATATAGATTCTCCCGAGATTGAGCGAGCTCAGAACCTCATATATGACCTCGTGAAGAACGGTTGCACCTACCACGAAGGCACTAACTACTGGGCTCTGAGAGAAAAGGGCGGTGCGAACTTCGGCGCAGGAATTGCCGACGGTCTCTGCCTGTTCTACATAATCGCTCCCGAATACTTCACTATGACTGTTGAGGAAATCACTCCTCTCTGGGGTGATGTGAGTGAGGGAGAAGTCATGTTCTGCCCGCTTCCGAGAGACGATGATGGTGATGGTAACTACTACCTCCTCTCCTCTCCAAAGGGATATATGCTTATTACCGGCGGTTCAAACCACGCTGGTGCGGCTCTCTTGGCTGCTTGCGAGAGATTCAAGATAATCGACCCGACGGTTGTCGATATCGATCAAAAGCAGCTTAAGGAGATATATCTCTGGACAGACGAAATGCTCGCAATGGACGACATCTGCTACGAAATAGCCTTGCGCGACCCGATAATGGACCTGACGGGAGACCTGAACGACGGCTTAGACAGTGCTCTCAATTCCGTCTCAAACGGCATTACAAGAACCAATAATCCGTCCACCTGGGCACAGCTCAAGGAAACCTACAAAGATCAGATTGATTACTACATCGATGAGCTGAACGCACAGATTGATGCGTACAACGCCTCATAACAGCAAGCTTCTCAGTTTAAAGTCTCTTTAAACTGTATCACAACGGGGAAATACCGACCACACAGCAGAGTCAGGTACTGCTGTAACGGTCGGTATTTTCTTTTTTCTTGACTTAAACCTCACGAAAAAAGTCAATAAAGCCATTTCTTAAAATCATTGTCTCATTTCCTTAGATACGGTACAATAAACTCATCAAGCAGTTCATTACTGCGAACATGGAACATTATATCAAAATAAGGAGGACAACATGTTTAAAAGAATTTCAGCCATACTGTGTACAATCATCATGGTTGTTGCCCTGGTCGGATGTGGCACTTCGACAAGGGAAGTTGTGTATCTGACTCTGTCGACTGATGACTCAGTGGCAATTTTAGCCGCCGCAGGAATCACACTTCCGGACGTTGATGAAGCAGAAGGTGCCGGCACCACCGTCAAATGGTTTGCCTGGTATGACCCGTTCAACAACTATTCCGAAGACGAGATTGTCAACACCGGCTATTACACATTTACCGAGAAATACGGAAGCTCAATCGAATGGATTGAAACAAACTATTTCGACAGATTCGACGACCTGGCAAACCTGATCCTTTCTTCAAAATCGCCGGATATGTACCCGGCAGGAGCCAATGCTACTGCTGTTTACCCGATGAAGTGTATCAAGGGCACCTTTACAGCGGTTGATGACTACATCGACTACACCAATCCCCTTTGGTCAGGAGTAGCAGAGACTGCTGATTACTTCGTTTTAGGCGACGAGCACTATGCAATTGTCACCGACCTCACCTATAACTATGTTGTTTCATACAACCGAAGAGTTATCGAGGAATGGGGATTTGACGACCCGGCAGAGCTCTACTACAACAACGAGTGGACATGGGATGTGTTCTACGAAATGTGTCTTGATTTCTCTGATGGAGATGAGAACAGATACGCACTTGACGGTTATTCCTACCAGTGCGGTCTTATCGATTCGACTGGTCAGCAGATTTTGCAGATTGAAGACGGAGTTTTCTACTCAAATATGGATTCTCCCGAAATCGAGCGTGTTCAGAACCTAATTTACGACCTTGTGAAGAACGGTTGCACTTACCATGAAGGTGACAACTATTGGGCTCTGAGAACTAAAGGTGGTGCACAATTCGGAGCAGGTATCGCAGACGGTCTTTGCTTGTTCTACATAATCGGCACAGGTGCTTTCACCATGCCGGTTGACGAAATTACTCCTCTTTGGGGAGATATTACCGAAGGCGAAGTCATGTTCTGCCCGATTCCGAGGGATTCAAGCGGTGATGGTAACTACTACCTCCTCTCCTCTCCAAAGGGATATATGCTCATTACCGGCGGTTCAAACCACGCTGGTGCGGCTCTCTTGGCTGCTTGCGAGAGATTCAAGATAATCGACCCGACGGTTGTCGATATCGATCAAAAGCAGCTTAAGGAGATATATCTCTGGACAGACGAAATGCTCGCAATGGACGACATCTGCTACGAGCTGGCGGCAAGCCATCAGATCATGGACATCACAGGAGATTTGCCGGAAGGACTTGACAACGCTCTCGGAATTATCTCCAACGGAATCACACGTGACAAATCGCCTTCAACCTGGGCACAGCTCAAAGAAACCTACAGAGACCAGATTGATTACTACATCGAAGAACTGAACGCACAAATTGACGAATACAACGCTCGATAGTTTCATAGTTTCTTTCCTAACTGTTTTCACAACGGGGAAATACCGATTGCCTTACCGGGCTGTCGGTATTTTCTTTTGCAAAATCATTGACATAGACTCAGAAATCATTTAAAATTATCTTAGAAGTCTTTTTACGAAAGGAACATGATATTATGAAACGAATTCTGAGTTTATTATTGGCTTTTGCGCTCACACTCAGCCTTTGCGGGTGTGGAAGTGAAGTTAAAAGTGACGAAGCCGAAGCTACAGAAACTACAGAGGAGATGGAAGAAGTGGCAGAACCGGTTGTATATACTTACGATATGAGTACATTGCCGGAGGTTTCGGAGCTCACGGCATCCGATGCCCTCACCGACCCGTTTACGTTTCTAGATGGAAGTTATGTCGACAATGCCGACGACTGGGCTCGGCGAGTTGCCGAAATCAAGGCGATGTATCAGTACTACATGTACGGAATCTGGCGTGACGGCTCGGATGAGGAGCTGACATATTCTCTTGACGGGTCATCTCTTACAATCAACATCACAAGAATATCAACAGGTGCAACAACCAGCTTCACGGCTACCGTCAACATGCCTGACGAGAGTATCTCTGCTCCTGACGGAGGATATCCCGTTATCGTAGGGATGCACCAAGGCATCAGTGAGGACACGGCGACTGCGAACGGCTATGCCGTCATCACCCTCGACTGGTATGCCTATGGGATTGCATCTGACGACACCAATCACACCGGCGCTTTCTATGATTTATATCCTTACGGCGACGACTGGCAGGAGCAGACGGGAGTCCTGATGGCTTGGAGCTGGGGATGCTCAAAGATTCTCGACGCTCTGGAGGCAGGGCTTGGCGAAGAGCTCGACATAAGCACTACAAACACCGCCGTTACCGGAGTTTCCCGCTGGGGCAAGGCGGCGATAGTCTGCGGAGTCTTCGACACGAGATTCAAGCTCGTTATGCCGTCCTGCTCGGGAGCTGGAGGAGTTGCCCTCTTCAGATACACTTCCGAAGGCAAGACCTATGATTTCAGCTCTGTAGGGGCTTCGAGCTCGTACACTTACGGTCAGAACGAACCGCTTTCGAGCCTGCAAGCAAGCGGCGAAATCGGATGGTTCTGCGACAGGTTCAAGCAGTTCAAGTCGGTTGAATATCTCCCGTTCGATCAGCATCTGCTTCTGAGCACCATTGCGAGTGAGGACAGGTATCTCCTCATCATCGGTTCATGCATCTATGAGGACTGGGTAAACGCCCCGGCAATGTGGTATTCCTACGTTGCGGCGGAGTATGTCTACGATTACCTGGGTCTCTCCGACCACATCGCAATCAACATCCACCAGCAGGGACACGCAGTTCTGGCGGAGGATATCGAATACATGACTGACTATTTCGACTATTACGTCTACGGAATCGAACCGGAGCTCAATTTGGACGATTTGAAGACGTCGGTGTTTGCTCTCGATGTAAATGCTGATAGCAGTATGGATAACTTTAATAAGAAGTGGATGGACTAATCGACAATTTCCCGCAAAAATCATGCTTTGTCCCAAAAAAATAGGTGACAAAATGGGTTTTATGTGCTATAATGAAATAATACTTTGTCACTTTAAAAGGGAATTATGTTTTAGAGCGCCTTTTTGTCTCAAAAGTGTGGAAAATTCACTGTAGGGAAGGTGGAAGCTTGGTTTTTGAGAACGAATATGTCCAGTTCACCGAGTATGCTTGGGAAAAGTTCTACGACTCTGTCGACTCGACGGCTTTTCCGGAAAAGGATACCGAAGTTATATATAAATCTCTGTCTAAAAATCTGGATGCCGTGCCGTTCTGCGTCTATCTGAAAAGATACCTGCACGAAAGGATGGGCTTTTCCGGTGACTGCATGACTACTCCGATTGAAGTCTACCAGAAATACATCTGCGAACAGTTCCAGCTTCACAATACCCCGGCTTCGTTCGACTCGAAGACCGCCAGACTCAGCACCATGTCCCGCAACTGGCTCACTCAGCAGACGGTCAAGAGAAGCGTTGTTTTCCTTCTCGGATTCGGGCTCGATATGAACGAGGACGACGTCAACGACTTCCTCGAAAAGGCTCTCCACGAACGGTGCATAAACCCGAAGGACCCGTTCGAGACGATTTGCTGGTTCTGCCTTCAGCACGGGCTGAAATTCCAGGATTACCAGAGGATCTGGGACAGATACCTGGAGCTCCCGGCTCTTACATATGATGAGCTCGACCACATCCTTGAAAGCAAGACAGTCTTAGTCAGGAGCAAACTCTTCACCGTTCAGACGGAGGAAGACCTGATGTACTTCCTGTCGGTTCTGAAGCGGGACAAGCGCAACTCAAAAATGAGTGTCTCCGCAAGCATGAACTTCAACGAGCTCTACAACAAGTCGAGGATTCTCGTCGCCGACCTCAAAAACCAGATGGAAGACGAGTCCTTTGCCCGTGAGATGAACGAATACCGTGACGCCCTGTCACGGGATCCGAGACTTTCGGACGAGGAAAAGCTCTCACGCATGGAGAACAAGCGGCTTTCGAGGCAGTACTACACTCCGAAGGACATCACCGAAGGCGACCTTGAAAAGGTAATCTGCTCGGCAGTTCCTACAGACAAGCATGGAAATCTGATTCCGGCGAAGTCTTCTTCCCTGAACAAGGCGTTCTATGGCAAGCGGTTTACCCGCCAACATATCCATGACATCATCTACGGCAAGATTGAGATAGACCGCTTCGACCTTATCACCCTCAATTTCTTCATCTACTCCCAGTCGGGCGACAGCTATTCGAGGAACCTAAACCGCTTCAGCGCCTTCACCGAGTCGACAAACTGGATTCTGTCCGAATGTTCGATGGGCGAGCTGTACGTCACGAATCCCTATGAGAGCTTCGTCCTTATGTGTATGCTCACCGACGACCCACTCTGCACCTACGCCGACGTCCTGGAGCTTTCCTATCAGGATGGAAACAGGCAGGATGCATAATCTTAAATCTTAATGGCAAAATAATCCCCAATCGCTTTTTTGCGGTTGGGGATGTTGTTATGAAAAGAATTTCTTGCTGTGCTGTAGCAGGTGAAGCTCGCTGTGGTCGGCGGCAATTCCTGTGTATGCCGCAATCTGTTTTTTCTGAGGGTTTATGATAACTGTAAGTGCCTGACGCCAGTCCTCTTCAAAAAGGCGCTTGTGGAACTCCCAATCGCCTAAGCTCATTGCAATTGTCAGCTCGTTCGGGTGGCTGTGCGCAAATCCGAGAAACTGCATTTTGTCTGTTGTTTCGCTCCGGGCTTTCCGAAGAATCTCCTCGGCTATTTTGAGATGTTTCTCGTCAGATTCAGCTTCCATCGGAATAGCCTTCCTGATAACTGCTATCATGTTGCCTGTGGGAAGGTCTTTATTACTAAAGAGACTGCCGTAAAGTGCACAGAGCTTCTCGTCTGTTCTCAAACCTGTTCCCCACTCAAAGAAGCTGAGGATTTCGTCTGCCGCCTCCGGCTCTATGACAACGCAGTCCTCCGCCCTGCCCTGAGCCTTGACGGTGATGTCGAATAGACTACTGTCGCTCTTATAGCTTCTGATTATTTCTTCAAGATTGGCTTCACGTTCCGAAAATTTTTCTTCCTTGACGAGCCCGAGCTTTTTCGGGCAGAAGTTTGGAGCATTTTCGTCGAAATTCCATGTATGCGTGCTGTCGCCGCCGCATTTTGAATAATACTCACAATCCGAGCAATCGCCAATCTTGCGATTAAACGGATTCCTGAAATATTCAAAGCGGTTTTTCCATGCTTCGGAAAACGGCGTAGTTCTGACATTTCCTTGAATCAGCTCGGGTCTTTTTGGCACGTCGGGACAGACGAAAATATCTCCGTTCGCCAGAATACTGCCTACCGTCTTTCCGGCGCCACAGTTGAAGGGATAATCCCTTGTCTTCATCTCAAACTCGCCGAGATAGTGACTGCACGAAGTCGTAACTGCAAACGGCAGGTTCTCGTTTCTCTGCTCTGAAATCCACCCAAAAAGCCATCTGAGTTCCTCTTTTGAAAGGCTGAGATTATCATTGCCACTAGCTCTTCCAATCGGGTCAACCGGGCAGATTCGCCAGATATCGAATGGCACTCCCAGAAGAAACTGCTTCAGTTCTTCAAGCTCACCGATATTTTTCTTTGAAACGACTGTCGTTATCATGACGGATTCAAGATATGGCTCGGTGTGGATAGCTTTGAGATTTTCAATAGTCCTTGAAAAGCCGTTTTTTACGCCACGGATTGAGTTATGTGTGCTTTCCAAGCCGTCGATGCTGACTGCAAGAGTCTTCATCCCGGCTTTTTTGAGTTTGTCCGCCATCTCATGGTTAAGAAGTGTTCCGTTGCTGACAAGTCCCCAAGAAAATCCGAGACTTTGGGCATAGCTCATGATTTCCGGCAGGTCTTTTCTTAAAAGTGGCTCGCCGCCGGTGACATTTATCATGACTTCACCCGGATTCAGGTTTTCGGCGATGTCTCTGAAGGCTTCGCAGATTTCTTCACGGGTCAGCTCATTTCTTATCTCATTATCGCCACACCTGCTCCCGCAGAACTCGCAGTAGGCATTGCAACGAAGAGTCGCCTCCCACAGAAGCACCCGAAGCGGATATCTGTCAGATTGCATGTGCCACCTCAGAGCTCTTTGATTTTATAGCCATCAAACGTCGCCAGCATACAGTCAGGCACAGCTCCGGGCAAGTCTTTTGCTGTCGGGCAACCGTAGAGGCACGGCATATCAAATGGCGGTGGTGGCGGTGGCGTTTCGTCATCGTCCTTCTTCTTTTTGTTTTCAAAGCGTTTCAAAAGGGATTTCTTGACTTTTATGCCCTTAACCTCGACGTAATCCTTACCGTCGTCTGCCGCCTGCTTGCCATCCATTTTTTCAGATAAATCTGCCATTATAACTCTCCTTTCAGGTTTTAAACTCTTCTACATTTTTCAGCTTCTGATACCACAATTATACCACCCGTAACTCTTCTCCCGTAGTTTCAATTTACCGGCAAAACGACAGCCGCCGGAGTCTCAGGAACCTCAGCGGCTGGTCGTTTATTCAGAAAGAAAACACGCATCCGGTGGGAAGCCGGAGGTGGAAACTATCTAATTCAGGAGAACATCGCCATAATTTCGTCGACAGTCGGCGAGTCCTCGTAGGAGGTAATCGTTATATAGCAGATGTAGTCGGAATAGTCGATTTGCCTTGTCAGGAATCTCTGCGTCAGTTTTTCGCCGTCTCTTTCAACATCGGCGGTAGCCTGATAGTATTCGTGCGAGCCGATTGTCACAAGCTCCACCTCGCTGAATGTGCAGGAGGTATTCAAGTTTGAACCGGTGGTGCTTCTGATAACAGAGTCCATATACGATTCGGCGTCATAGGAGGTTCCTGCCGTGAGGGTAAGCCGGTTGACAAACACTATGACTACCTTCGCATCCGTTTTTTTATCATATGCCACAGCTGAGTAAATCGTCGTCTCCTTCGCCATCACTTCTCGCCTTTCCGCAACCGTACTCACGCTTTCAGAATCAACTCCCGTGAGACGGAGAAGGTTGTCATCGTCATAGAACAACCACGAATCGGGCGGCGAAAAGGTGAAGTCGGCAAATTGGTTATAATAGGTGTTGTTACTTATGTGGGTCGCAAGATAAACGCTGTCAAGCGTATTTGCATTTACATAGGTAGCCTCGTCCTCGCTGACACTGCAACCGGAAAATGTGCTCTGTCTATAGATGGCACTGTTTCCGAAATCGCTCGGGAGGATAAATGTATCCTTCTCCAGAGACGAGCAATAATAGAACATATAGCTTATATCTTCGACATTGGAGGTGTCAAAGCTGCTCAGATTGAGAGAAGTAAGCGATTCACATGCACGGAACATGTAATCCATCATAGTGACGTTTGAGGTGTCAAAATTGCTCAAATCGAGCCTTGTCAGACTCTTGCAGAGTGAGAACATAGCGGACATAGCGGTGACATTTGAGGTGTCGAACTTGCTTACATCTATCGATTCAAGAGACTTACAGCTCTCAAACATGCTTGCCATATCCTCGACTTTAGATGTGTCAATATCGCCGAAATCGATTTTTACAAGGGATTCGCACCCAAGAAACATCGCATACATGGTTGTGACGTTCGATGTGTCAAGACCGCTGAGGTCAATATAATTGACTGCGCTGTAACCCCAGAACAGCATATACATGCTTTCATCCGAAATAACTCCGCCCTCGGCGGCTATGTAGAGGACATTGTCTTTACCGTCTGTGCCTATCCATGCCAGGACACTTCCGTCACCATCGATTGAGAAGTCCCACGCCTCATCTGTTGCGGCGGTGGTGATATCTAAAAATCTCACCTGATCAACAGAGGCTTTGTCCGGGTAATCTCTGATTTGGTCGTTGTCAAGAACACGATATGTGCTTATTTCATCGGATTCAGGGTCTTCTTTCACGGTTTCAATCTGGTTGCTGGGGATAAAGTACCGGACACCCGCAACTATACCCACTGCAATAACTCCGCAGAGAACCACCGCCGCTACTGCTTTGGCGATGTTCTTCTTTTTCTTGGAAGTTTTGTTGCCGTAGAGGGCGTTCTCGAACTCCTCCATCGACTGATAACGGTCGGGAGCTTTCAAAGCGAGAGCCTTCATCAGGGCTTTTTCCTGCTGGGAGGTTAGATTTGCGCCGTTTTTATTTGGAGGGATGAGCTCGTCCTCGATTATGCGGTCTGTAGCTCTTGCCGGAACGGTTCCGGTGAGGCAGTAATAAATCGCCGCCGCAAGGGCATAGACGTCTGTCCAGGGTCCTTGTCCTTTTCTCTGGTACTGTTCCAAAGGCGCATAGCCGTGTTTAAGTACTATCGCCTGAGTGACTTCTCCGGAGGAAAGGTCTTTGGCGCAGCCGAAGTCGAGAAGCTTTATACTGCCATTTTCTATCATCAGGTTGTCCGGGCTGATGTCACGGTGAATGAGTCCCAGGCTGTGCATACGCCCGAGTGCTGAGAACATCGGCTTGATGAGTTCTAAAAGCTCCGAAGCCGGAATCTTTCCGCCTTTTTCTTTGGTGAGCTCTTTGAGGGTCGTTCCCTCGACGTACTCCATGACGATATAGGCGGTGTTGTTTTCCTCGAAGTAGTCCTTGACAGCGACGATATGCGGCTGGCGGTCGAGAAGAGCCATCGTCTTTGCTTCGTTCAGGAACTTCTCCTTGCCCTTTGCAAATGTGTCGTCGTTCCCATAAGCACTGTGCACCTCGGAAGACTGGGAGGAAGTCCTTGTGGCGCTTCCGCTCGGATAGTACTCTTTGATGGCGATTTTTAAGCCAAGTTTGAGCTCCCGCCCGACATAAGTTATGCCGAAGCCGCCTTCTCCCAAAACCTTTCCGACAAGGTATCTTCCCTGCAAAACCGTCCCCGGCTGAAGCTGGTGAAAAGCAGGGACATAGTTTTCCTCATTCAAGCCGCAAGGGCAAGGCACGCCGTCTGTCAGAGGTGACATACAATACTTACAATAATTCATAAATCCAACTCCACCCATCTGGTTGCTTTTTATTCGGTACTTATCTGGACACATTCAATCTTGGTTACATTGGCGTAGCCGTCTCCGTCTTCACCAGCCCACCAGTATATAGTAACGCCATAACTTACGGGACCAACGCCTTTAACAATATTAATGCCCGCATCATCAGCAGCCTCCTTAATTTCTGCGAGTGAGACTACAATTACTCCACTCGTGGAAACATTAAGATATATACCGCTCGGTGTGGTAGTGCTACCGCCAATAAGAATATCATAATTATAATAAGGCGTATAAGCCGTACCAATGCCGACAGGACCCCAGCCATAATGGTCCTCATCCAAAAGGTCGTAGTAAATGTACAGGTACAAATCAGGTATTGTGCAGTAGTCATTAATCCATTCAGCGCTGACGTTGTTATTCGACACCGTTCTGGTGCGAAGGACGGTTTCGACGGTTTTCGGAGTGGTGCGGGTAACCGGAAGACCATCTATGATTTCAAACCCGGTAACATTGATTTCTTCTTTCCACGTCAGGCTGTCGATATAGACTGCGGCAATCTCGTCAAGACCTTCATTTAAAAGTTTGGTCGTTAAGATTATATCATTGCAGTCAAAGTAAACGGTATAGGTGCCGTCGCCATTCGATGTTTCAGCACACTTTTCGACATACTGCCAGCCGGCATATCCGGCAATAAAAGCAAGCTTTATGTCCGCAGAATCGGCAGTAACCGCTACATAAGAGTCATCCTCAGTTATTGCGGCGCAAAAGCTTTCAAGAAGCTCTGTCTCGCCCTCTTCAATAACTCCGCTTCCTTCTCCTTTGGTATAGATGGTGAAATTGGCGTCAAATGATGCAATATATGCGGTGGTCGCCGCTGTGGTCGCAACCGTAGTAGGAGTTGTGGTAGTCGCTACGGTTGTGGTGGTGGCTTGCGTCGTGGTGGTCGTGGCGGGAGTGGTTGTAGTTACGGTAGTAGTTGTGGCGGGGATAGTGGTTGTGGCTTGCGTCGTGGTTGTCGCAGGTGTCGTAGTGGTGGGTGTGGTAGTAACAGGCGTTGTGGTGGGCACAGTTGTCGTGGTTACAGGAACTGTGGTCGCCTTGGTTGCCGTGGTGGTTACCGAAGGTTCATCGGTTGTGGCAACTTCAAGCCCGGAATCCAGGACACCGAACCGGATACCGAGACCCGCACCAATCACAACTACTCCGCAGAGAATCGTTGCCACTACTATTGTGGCGGTGCGATTCTTCTTGCCGGATGGAGGCTTTATGGCGTAAAGGGCTTTCTCGAAATCTTCTGCGGACTGGAATCTGTCTTCCTGACGGACTGCCAGAGCTTTTAAAACAGCTTTTTCCTGAGAAGGACTCAATCCGGCACCGTACTTATTTGGTGGCACTATCTCGTCATCGGTGATTCTGTCGGTTGCTCTCGGAGGAACAACGCCGGTCAAACAATAATAAATCGCCGCCGCAAGGGCATAGACGTCTGTCCAGGGTCCTTGTCCTTTTCTCTGGTACTGTTCCAAAGGCGCATAGCCGTGTTTAAGTACTATCGCCTGAGTGACTTCTCCGGAGGAAAGGTCTTTGGCGCAGCCGAAGTCGAGAAGCTTTATACTGCCATTTTCTATCATCAGGTTGTCCGGGCTGATGTCACGGTGAATGAGTCCCAGGCTGTGCATACGCCCGAGTGCTGAGAACATCGGCTTGATGAGTTCTAAAAGCTCCGAAGCCGGAATCTTTCCGCCTTTTTCTTTGGTGAGCTCTTTGAGGGTCGTTCCCTCGACGTACTCCATGACGATATAGGCGGTGTTGTTTTCCTCGAAGTAGTCCTTGACAGCGACGATATGCGGCTGGCGGTCGAGAAGAGCCATCGTCTTTGCTTCGTTCAGGAACTTCTCCTTGCCCTTTGCAAATGTGTCGTCGTTCCCATAAGCACTGTGCACCTCGGAAGACTGGGAGGAAGTCCTTGTGGCGCTTCCGCTCGGATAGTACTCTTTGATGGCGATTTTTAAGCCAAGTTTGAGCTCCCGCCCGACATAAGTTATGCCGAAGCCGCCTTCTCCCAAAACCTTTCCGACAAGGTATCTTCCCTGCAAAACCGTCCCCGGCTGAAGCTGGTGAAAAGCAGGGACATAGTTTTCCTCATTCAAGCCGCAAGGGCAAGACCCATCAGCGCCCAATGGGGACATACAGTATTTGCAATACTTCTCATATTCCAATTCGTCCACGAAGCTCCGCTCCCTTTGATGAATTTATGGTTAGCTCATTACTTCTGAATTACCTCAAAGCTCTTGAACACCGTGCCCTCGTCGCACTGGACACTGATAGTGTTTATATCGTAGATACTGTAGCCGTTTCGCTCGATGGCGTCCAGGAAGTCGGCACATGAGACAGAATAGGTATACGTCCCGTCGTCATTGACTGTAACTGTTATGATGGGCTCGGTTTCATCGTAGTCATACACAGTATGAAGACCGAACCAGTCGAAGCCGCCGCTTCTGAACCTGACAAACAGTATAAACTCATCCGGAAGGTCGTAAGACGTGATTTCAAGATAGGTGTTCTCACCTGTTACCGCTGAGGCAAACTCTCTCCACAGGTCGCCCCATTCGTGAATGAAGACGGCATTTCCGAGAAGGAATTGTCCCTCCATTTCGGTATTCTGCTCGCCGGCTGTGAGACCGTCAACAGCTCTGACTGTAAGGCGGTTGCCATACTGACCAACAACTCCATCGGTTTCAGTCAAAATCCACGGATAAGAGACTTCGACTTCGTCCATCACGACGTTATATACCTCAATTCTGACTACGTCGTCGACAGAGAAATCATAGTCGCCTACAACATGCGCTTCGAGGTTTGTAACACGTCTGACAATCGACGAATCATAGCCGTCATCCACTTCAATTGTCGCTGATTCGCTTATTATAAGTTCGTCGTTGACGTAGACATTGTATCTGAAGGTCGCACCCTCGTCCATAGACATGACGTTGCCGATTACGATTTCAAAGCCATCTAGCGCTCTTATATTGTCAAGCGGATTATATCCGTCGTTTGTCATCAAATCCTGAATGGTAAACTCATGCTCTAAATTACCGATTCCCGAATCACAGCCTGAGTACCAGACATTCCAATTCTCGGCATACCCACGAACACCTACTATCCAGTGATTGGTTATCGGGGAGGATTCAAAAACCTCTACAACGGTTTCGACTTCCTGTTCATCTTCAGAACTGGTGTCGGCGATTTCCTCCTCTTCTTCCCCGCTCTCCCTGTACGTCACCGAGATAATCGAGTACTCTCCGCCTTCAACAGCATTCAGGAGGGCTATATGGGAGATTGGTTTTGTTGGGTCAAGAGTCAGGCTCAGGCTGGTGCCAAATGTATAGCCGGTGTCTGAAGTACTGCCGGCGGTTGTGCCATCAGCGTAAGTCACTTCGAGTTTGAGGCTGTACATATCGGAGAAATAAATCTTGATGTATTCAAGATAGACTTCGTCCTTGAATTCCCAGCCGATTGCCGAATAGCTGGCGCCATAGGTGACAGTACGGGTGTAAGCGTCATAGCTTACCTCACCATCCTGATAGGTTCCTATGTCCACACCTTCAATCGGAAGCCAGTTTCTTGTTGTGGAAGTAACTGCGTTGTCTCCGGTATCATCACTCTTGTCCCCCGTCCCGACAATTGCGAAAACTATGCCGGTGACTGCAAGGGCGATTACAACGATAATCGCTACTATGGCGATGATAATCGGTTTCTTATTTGAAGACTTCTCGGAAGTACTTGCTTTCTCGGGAGTTCCTTCGCCGGTGTCGTCAACCTGGGCTTCGGTGATTGCTACTTCGTCGGTGACGAACAGTGGCTTTGCCGGAACGGTCTGGTCAAGCTCACGGGCGGGAGCCTGCTCTTCGTACTCGGGAGTCTCAAAGAGCTTTTCACGTACAGTCTTGCCCATGGCGTCGGAAGGTCTTGCTTTCGGCTTGCGCTTCGGGGGCTTCGACGGCTTCTCGACAGTTATAACGGGAGTCTTTGCACCGTAGAGTGCGGCGTGAAACTCCTTCATCGAAGAGAATCTGTCGGCAGGTCTCACGGCAAGGGCTTTCAGAAGGGCGTCCTCCTGACGTTCTGTAATCTTGACGCCGAGCTTGTGCGGAGGGACGATGTTGTCGTCCATGATACGGTCTGTAGAACGTGGCGGAGGATTTCCCGTCAGGCAATAATAAATTGAGGCTCCGAAGGCATAGACATCCGTCCACGGACCCTGATTACTGCTCATCTGGTACTGCTCAAACGGCGAATAGCCGTGCTTCAGTATAAGTGTCTGTGTCTGCTGGTTCACCTGGGAGCTGTCGGTGACGTCTTTTGCACAGCCGAAATCAAGAAGCTTGATGTTGCCGTTTTCGAGCATAAGGTTGTCCGGGCTGATGTCACGGTGGATAAGTCCCAGGTCGTGCATATGCTGGACAGCGCCGAACAGAGGCTCTATCATCTCGAAAAGCTCGTCGGACGGAATCTTGCCGCCACGCTGTTTTGTGAGCTCTTTCAGGGTCGTGCCCTCGATGTACTCCATGACGATGTAGGCAGTGTTATTCTCCTTGAAGAAGTCCTTGACTCCGACAATTTCCGGCTCCTTTTCGAGCTTGCCCATCGTTCTGGCTTCTTCAAGGAACTTCGTCTTGCCCTTTTCATAGGTTCCAGTTGTCCGGGACGAGCTGGTTACCGTTACCGATTCAAGATTGTTTCTTGCGGCATTTCCGACGGGATAATATTCCTTGACGGCGATTTTGACGCCAAGACGGGTGTCACGACCGACATATGTAATGCCGAAGCCGCCTTCTCCGAGGACTCTTCCAATAAGATATCTGTCCTGGAGAACCGTTCCCGGCAGAAGATGATGCTGTGCAGGGACATAGCTCCCTTCAGTCAGTCCGCAGGCAGGACAAACCCCGTTCTCCTTGACAGGTGTCATACAGTATGGACAATATCTCGTTTCATCCATTTGAATCTACTCCTTCTTAGGGATAGTTTAGTCGCTCATTTTGGTCTTACTGTATATTATCGCTATCGCCGCAACGAGGAGCAAAAGTCCTATGACAAGTATGGCGACAGCTTCTTCAATTTCGTAGCTGGCTAAGAACAGGTTAAAGAAGTTCAGGCTTCCGTAGCTGTCCCAGAAAAATGCCGCAATAACTCCTACGGCAATCAGAACTACCGATGCAAACAGCAAAACTGCCGCTATCGGTGTGATAACTGGCTTTTTGTGTGAATTATTCATGATTACCTCCCATATCCTCTTGTCGGGGGAGTTTCCTCCCCCGAGTGCGAGATATATTATAATCAGCCCTTCCGCTGACTATTCTTGTAGGCGATGACG
This sequence comes from Oscillospiraceae bacterium, assembly GCA_021200775.1. Classification (GTDB taxonomy): domain Bacteria; phylum Bacillota; class Clostridia; order Oscillospirales; family Ruminococcaceae; genus Faeciplasma. The sequence continues at coordinate 216,027 of JAJQGB010000009.1, read as the reverse complement.
GAGAATACAGCCGCTCCGACTATGCCGACAAGTGCTAATGCCGCACCGCCTCCCACGTCAGCCGCCATGCAGGCAAAGCCGACTATAAAGAGAACCATGCAAACAATTGCAAGCAGGATATAAACCGAAGACTTCGGAGAGTCGTCCGTCTTCACAACCTTGATTTCCGGCTCTTTTACTTCGGTCTCTTTCTTAATCTCTGTGTCATCCTTAGCGGGAATTATCACAGTCTGATTGTTGTCATTATTGTTTTTAATGTCATTATGCGGACCGATTTCGATGGTGTTGTGGGTATCATCAGTCGGCTGTTTTGGCGGCTCCGGCGGTGGCACCGGTCTGTCGTTCCACGGGAACTCCTTGATGAACATTCCTACCGTTCTGTATCTCGGATTCTTTCCGGGAGTTTTAGCCGTCGGAGGCTGGACTGCGAGTCCTCTTAACAAAACCTCCTGCTGTCTCTGGGTAAGACCTGCTCCGTACTCATTCGGAGGGACGATTGGGTCGTTGTCAAGGCGGTTGATTGCCGCCGGCGGAACCTTTCCCGTCAGGCAGTAGTAAAGGGTTGCGCAGACGCCGTAAACGTCGGTATATGTTCCCTGACCGTGGCTCTGGTACTGCTCAATCGGAGCGAATCCGGGCTTTAGGAGCACCGTCATCGATTTTCCGTTCTCGACCGAACGTGCGCTTCCGAAGTCGATGAGCTTCAGTCTGCCGTCCTCGGTAAGCATTATGTTATCCGGTGCGATATCCCTGTGCAGAAGACCTGTCTGCGAGTGCATCTTGTCGATGTCTTCAAGGAGCACCTTGAACTTCGGCAAAAATTCCTTTGCACTGACGGGACCTTCGCTCATAAGAAGATTTTTGAGAGATATGCCCTTGATATACTCCATTACAAGATAAGCTGTTCCGTTAGCCTCGAAGTAGCTCAAAGCCTCTACTACCGACGGAATATTTCTCAGCTTGGCTAAAGCCTTTGCCTCATCGAGGAAGCTCTGCATACCTCCCTTGAAAAGCCGTTCGTTAGCCTGAGTGCAAACTACCTCGCCTTCGTTGCCTCTTTGCATGTTAAGCTGTCTCGGGAAATACTCCTTCACAGCGACGTGTCTTTTATCCTCCACGCGATGAGCGCTGTAGGTGATACCAAAACCACCCTGACCCTTGACATCGTCAATAACATAGCTGTAATCCCAGTTTGAAAGCGTATAGCCAATCGGCAAAGTTTCATTATACATCCTGTCGCCTCCCTGCCCAGTTTCTAGTGTTTTCTTTCATATTTATTAGGCTCCTTATTTTGCGTCGGACATCCACGAGATGATTTCGTCAATAGAAGCTCCGTATCCATCAAAGCTCGTCAGAACAATCAGATATACATAGTCGCCAACCGTTCTTCCCAGCAATGTCTGGCTGATTGCCATACCGCCACTTTCCACTACACAATCCGTGCGGTAATACTGGTTTGAATCTATTTTCATAGAATATGTGGTATTGACGGAATAGCCTGCCTCTTCAAGTGACTCCGCGATGACTTCAAGATAATCATCTGCATCGGGTGCTTTCTGATTATACCCACCGTAATTGATGAGTTGCATATACATACCTGCACTGGAGTCGCCTGCGACTGAATTGCAGGTGTATATAATCGGCTGTGAAGCCAATGTCTCCAGACGTTCGCTTTCGGATGATATGCTGTCCGGGTCGATACTCATTTTTTCAAGAAGCGCATCGTCGCTGTCGAACGTCCACGTCGATTCCGGCGAAAAGCTGAAATCGAGGTATTCATTCGTATACACCTTGCCGCTGACACTTCCTATTGCACTGCCAAAGTCATTTTCCTCTTCGGCAATCTCAACCGGATGGTCGGCGTCTGAGATAAGGTCTATCACGTCATCTGCCGACAAAGAAGAACCCTTTTCCGCAACAGCTCCGATTACTATGCAGAAGTCGCCTACTTCTCTACCCAAAATTACCATCTCTGTGTCGTCGACGGTTAAGTCAATGCTATAGTACTGATTGGAAGCGATTTTTGTGGTTACTACAATATAGATAAATGAATAATACTCCGCCGAATCGGCTTCTGCTTCAGCAAGCTCGGATATAATCTCCCGGGCATCGGAGCCACCGTCGTAGTAATTCATATTCACTACCATGAATGATACATACTGAGCTCCGTCTTCAGACATACCGTTCATTGCGTAGAGCAAGTCTATCTTAGAAAGAACTTTCTGCCGACCATCATCGTCAGACCAATCGCTCGGATTTACATTCGACAGCTCGTAAAGGTCTTCGGCGTCGAATCTGTACCAGCCGCTTGGAAATGCAAAACTCAAATCAAAGTACTCGTTGACGTAAACTCCGTTATCTATGCTTCCGAGAACCTCGTCCATATCGGCTGTTATAACCGGCTTTGCTATTGCTGTAGCCGCAGTGGTAGTGGTAGCCGGAGTGGTTGTGGCTTCGGTTGTAGTGGTAGCCTCGGTTGTAGCTTCTGCTACTGTCGTAGTTACCGGCGTCCTGGTCGTCGCCTTGGTTTCAATCTCATCTTCGTTGATAGCCTCAAAACTACACCCGCACGTTGAAAGCATTACGGCAAGGGAAGTCAGTATCAGGAGCAATCTCTTCAGTTTACTCATACCGCACCCCAATTTGCATCGCCCATCCACGTGATGATTGCGTCGGCTGACGGGGAGCTCACGCTGAATGTCGTTATGATGACGGTGAAGATGTAGTTGTCAACCTGCTTGTAAAGGAAGGTCTTATAAACAGTGTAACCGTCATCGTGCAGTCTCGTTCCTGTCATCCGGAGATATTCGCTCGAACCGATGGTTACTTCGTCGAAATCTCCAAAGGTGTAATTGTCGAAGTCCGCCGCATCACGCAAAGCATACTGTTCCAGAGTATAGAGACTTCCGTTGCGGAGGATATCCATATTCTCGGCGTACATGTACAGGTTTTGGTTCGTAGACAGGTCGTACACCACACAGGTCAGGAGAAGTTGCTTCTCAGACAATGCTTCCTGCCACTCTTCTTCCGTACTGACATCGTCAGGGTCGATATAATTCTCTTCGAGAATCTCGTCGTCGCTATAGAACGACCATGTCGGACCTGCCGGAACGAAGCTGAAATCGAAGTAATCGTTGGTATACACACCGTTTCTCACACTGCCCATTACGTCGTGCATGTCAAGCGTCTCAACAGAAGGGTCAACCAGATTGTCCGCATCTGACATCCACGAGATAATCTCGCTTGCGTCGGCGTCCTCGTCATCATAGGTGCAGACCATGATGGTGAGCATGTAGTCGCCACTCTTCCTGAAGAACATTGTAACCTGAATTGTGTAGCCGTCCTCATGCTCACGTGTGGCATCAAAGGTGTAATACGCATTTGAACCGATGGTTGTCGCAACTACGCTTCCTACCGAATAACCACTGTTCAACAACGTATTTTTCTCATTCTTGGCGGCAATCTCGGCGGTATATTGACTTCCCTGAGACACCAGATTCATGTTTTCGGCGTAGGTATAAACATGTGCGTTCGACTCCATATCATATGACATTGATATGTACAAAAGCCGTGTCTCGGACAGGATTTCCTGCCTTGCTGACTCTGAAGCAACGTCGTCCGGGTCGATTTCCATCTCTTCCATAAGCTCATCATCATCAACAAAATACCAGGTGTCGGGAATCGCAAAGCTATAGTCGAAGTACTCGTTGATGTAAACTCCATCCACTACACTGCCCATAACCAGATTCATATCAGTCGCTTCTTCCGGCTCCTCGGCTTCGGTGGCTGTGGTAGTCGTCATAGCGATTGAAGGCTTGGTCGTGGTGGTGGCGGAGGTGGTTTCCTCCGCCGTGGTGGTCGTTTCGGTGGTCGCTTCCTGGGTGGCTATCACTACCTGAGTCGTCGTAGCCTCGGTTTCAACCTCATCCGAATCTTCGGAATCAAAGCTACAGGCACAGGTCGTGAGCATTACTGTAAAAGCAGTGAGTATAAGGAGAAAACGCTTAAACTTTCTCATCAAAACATCTCCCCAAATCACTTGACATCGGTTATCCATGAAAGGATGTCGTCAAGCGTCGTAGTGGCGTAATTGTTCATGTCAATTTCAATGCAGAATGTGAAGTTTCCGACTCTTCTGCAAAGGAAGGTCATCCATACTTCGTAACCGTCATCCTCGGTGTAGCCCTGAATACAGTCGTAAGCATAGGAACCGAGAACGGTTGTATAGGTGTCGCTTACCTCATATCCAAGCTCTTCCATCTGGTTTCCTAAATCCTCAACGCACTCGATAGATGTGTAGAGGTTGTCGCCGTCGTCCACGTTCAGGTTCTCAGCCATGAAGAAGACATCGGCATAGCCTGTCACTTCAAGTGCGAACATCGTGTACAGCTGTCCGACCTGAGAAAGCGCTTCACGCATCTTGTCGTCGGTGTTCGCTTCCTCCGGGTCAATTTCCATAAAGCTGAGAACATAGTCGTCATCTGCGAGAATCCAGTTGGAATCGGGAGTAAACATGACGTCGAAGTACTCATTTACGTAGTAGGTATCATCGACAACACTGCCCATTACTGTGAGCATGTCGACTTCTTCCTTGACGGGAGTGTCGGCGTCGGACATCCTTTCGATTATATCATCGGGGATGATGTTATAGCCGTTGTATGTCCAGATCATGATGGTGAACATGTAGTCGCCGACCCGTCTGTAGAGGAAGGTCAACTTATTGGAGTTGCCATATTCGCCAGTCATCAGAAGATATCTGTGCGAGCCTATTGTAACCGCCGCCGGGTTACTGCTGAAAGTGACGCCCTGTTCCTCAAAGTTTTCTCTGTCATTCTCCGCATAATAGTACTCGTCATACTGATCTCCGTTGGTTATCATGTTCAAGTTCTCAGCATACATGTCGACGCTGTTAATAGTCGTCAGGTCGGTTGCGATTGCAGGCTTCAGAAGCTGAATCTGCGAAAGCACATCTTCCCTTTCCTCATCTGTGGTGATGCTGTCCGGGTCGATTCCCATATCTTCAAGGAGCTCGTCGTCAGTATAGAACGCCCATGTCGACGGAGGAGCAAAGCTGAAATCGAAATACTCGTTGATGTAGACGCCGTCTTCTGAGACATATCCCATAATGTCGCTCATCGTGTAATTCTCCATTACATCGCTTGAATATGCCAGAGTACTAGGTGTATCGGCATCTGACATCCACGAGATGATGTCATCTACAGTGTTCACATCGACATTGAAGGTCGTTATAATCGCAGTAAAGATGTAATTATCGACTTTCTTGTATACGAATCCAGCGTAGACGACGTAGCCATCTTCATGCTTTCTGCTTCCGAGCATGTAGAGATATTCATACGAACCGATGGTGATTTCCGTCATATCGCTGAATGTGTAGTAGTCAAAAGCGTCGACATCACGCTGAGCATACTGTTCGAGAGTATACGTATTTCCATTATAGAGGATATCCATATTCTCGGCGTACGTATAAACACTTTCGCTGGTTACAGAATCGTATGCAATCGATGTTGTCAGAAGCTGTTGCTCAGACAGCGCTTCCTGTCTTTCATCGAGTGTCGAAACTTCTATACCCATATCTTCGAGAAGCTCGTCATCATCGTAGAAGTACCATGTAGAGCCGGGTGCAAAGCTGAAATCGAAGTATTCGTTGACATAAACTCCGTCAACTATACTGCCCATTACAAGGTCCATGTCCAGCTCATCCGACTCCTCAGCTTCTTCAGCTGAGGTGCCGGTGGTGGTTACTATTGGTGAAGCGGTTGTGGTGGCTTCGGTGACTTCTGAGTCGTCGTCATCCGACGAACCGGTAGACTCAAAGCTACATGCACAAGTCGTGAGCATTATCGTAAGAGAAGTGAGTATCAAAAGCAAACGCTTCAATACTCTCATTTTACTTCGTGCCTCCCTTGTTGACAATCTCGAACATTTCCTTCTTGGAGCCCAGGTAGAATCTGTCGCCGACTTTAAGAGGCATCGGCTGGTTAGCCGCAAGTCTGCCTTTGCCGTCGATATATGTACCATAGGTGGAGCCGAGGTCTTTTAAGTAAACAACGCCGTTTACATATTCAAGCTGGCAGTGAACATTGCTGACGCCGCCTTCGGCACCTGCAACAACAATCTCGTTGCACTGAGGATTTCTTCCCATTCTGAGGGTTCCGGTAATCGGATAACGGCTTCCTACGAGTGAGCCTGCAACACCCTGAACTCTGGGTCCTTCCGGGAATCCGGATTCTACACGATTTACAGAAGTAGGTTCAACCGGACCAGTCTTGTCAATAGCAGTCGGAGGAACGGAAGCACCTGTAACAACAGGCTCAGTGGTCTTCTTGCTCTTGCTGACTACGCAGACTATAACCACGATAAGTACGATTATAACAACTGCCGCAACGATGATACCGATGATAAGACCGATATTTGTGCTTGAAGATGAAGCAATAAGGGTGTAGCCGTTGTCCTTTGCAAGGTCAAATGCGTATGAGATATCGATTGCATAGTATGTATTCGATTCGTCTTCGATGCCGTAGGTATTGATTCCGACAACCTTGCCGTCCTCATGCACCAGCGGTCCGCCGGAGTTTCCGGACATTATAACCGCATCGGTGCTAATTACATTCTGATTATACAGGTATGTTGAACTTCCGATTCTCGATACGATACCCTGTGTAACTGAAGCGGCGGAAACTCTGCCGTCGAGCTTTATTGACATATAGTAAGCTTCAAGGGCGTCAGAATACTGAAGGTCGCCGAGATCGAATACCGTATAGTTAAGTCCGGGGTATCCGACAGCATAAACTTTATCGCCGGAAGAAGCTTCATCAGCGGACTCAGCGAGTTCAAGTGCAACTCTGCCCGAAGCAGTGGAGTCAGCCTTCAGGATAGCGCAGTCATAATCTGTAGAGTAATCTACGACGGTGCAAAGAACCATTCTTGAAGTCTCGGCGTCTGTCTTGCTGTCGATATAGTCGAGACTTCCGGTGTAATATTCGGTATATTCATAAGCGTCGTTGGTGTAGATAATGTAGACCTTGTCAGCTACCAGATAATCGCCTGATGAGGAGTATTCCTCATAGGTGATAACGTGTCTGTTTGTGATGAACAGATCGGTTACATCTCCGACATTTACGGTTTTTGAACCTTTTTCGTAAGCGACACCGAATCCGGAACCGTACTGTTCCCAGATAAGATCGCCTGATGTGTTGTGGAACTGCGCATAAACCAGGATTACTCCTTCAGCCGCGTCTGAGCCGACGCTTGCGAATACATTGACTGCCGCAAGAGGAGTCAACATAAGAACTAGTGCCATAAGAAGGCAAGAAAGCCTTTTCAACATAATTGTGTACCTCCAATTATTAATAAATCCATACAGCCGCGGCTGTGTTATTGTCGTTGTCCGAAGGAATACGAGCCTGAAGACGGCGTCGCATCCTTCTTATCCATTCGCCCGGAGTGGAAGCACGTTTGAGGTCGAGCTCCATTTCCTCCTCCAGAACATACTCCCAGAACCCGTCCGAGCAGAGAAGAAAAGCATACTTGTCGCCCTTAACCAAATCCATGGAACCGGTGTCGATTTTCAGCTCGTCCTCCTGCCCGAGAGCACGGAGGATTCTGCTTCTGTCCTCGTGGAACCGGATTTCATCGGGCGTTATCTGTCCGAGATAAACTGCAAGCTGTGAAGCACTGTGGTCGGTTGTCTGAAATTCGAGCACGTTGTTTTTGAAGCGGTAGATTCTCGAATCGCCACAATGCGCCCATATGCACTTTCCGCAGGTGTAGCAAACCGCCGTGATAGTACTCTTCATCTTGACTGTAGGAGTCTGAAGCTTACGAATCTCGGTATTGGCGGTCTGGATACTCTCGCAGAGCTCATCCAGATTGACATCGCCCGACCAGCCGTTACAGAGAGTTTCGACGGCTTTCTGGGAAGCTACGTCTCCTCCGCCATGTCCGCCCAAGCCATCCGCTACAACGGCAAGAATTCCGTTGTCGGAAAGGCGAATTCTGACCGAGTCCTCGTTACAGCTTCTTCCGCCGATATCGGTGTAACTTGCAGTTTTAATCATCGTGATTTCTCCTTTGAAAGTTGCTGATATTAAACCTCCAAAACAACTGCTGTGTAGTTGTCCTGGTTGGAATATGCCTTTGCGGCTACTGCCTTGCCGAGTTCGTCGGCTACTTCTTCGGCAGTCTTTGCGCCTGAAATGCAGGCGATAAGCTCTTCGCTGGTGAGGGCATTATAAACACCGTCACTCATTAAAATATACTTGTCTTTTGCGTGGATGTCAAGCGGTGTTGCGGGCATATCGACGTATTTTAGGTCACCCATTCCGAAGAAGCTGGTAAGACCGGATGCTTCCTTAGCCTTGAAAGCGTCTTCGATTGTGCCGTTGCCGTTGACAGCCTTGATTTCCAAATCGTGGCGGTAGATGTGCTCACGGTTGAGCTGGATAAGCGAACCGTCACGCCAGAGATAGATTCTTGAATCGCCAACGCTGAACCACATGAACTTGCCCTGTCTGATAAGACCCGCTACCATTGTGGAGCCGCTCTTATAAAGCTTTGATGGACCAAGCATCTTGTTGACAGCCTTGTTACTTTCCAGAACAATCTTCCACATAAGTGGCTCGAACTTCTCGCCGGCGTTTGCAACGAAGGTATTGAGAGCTGTCTCGACGACCTTCTGTGAAACCTTGTCGCCGTCTTCAAGACCGCCCATACCGTCGGCTACTACTGCCAGAACTCCCATTCCGCTTGCCGCATCGGGAGGTGAAACGGTGAAGCTGTCCTGCTGGGCATTTCTCTTGCCCTGGTCGTGAAGCTTGCCAATCCGTGGAACTGCGAGATAACTCTCGGGCTCTTTAGACTTTGCCTTAGCCTTCTTATCCTTGTCGTTTCTTAAAGCAATGCAGACGATAAGTACTACTATAACTACTGCAAATACTGCACAGATGACAATCAGGATTATTGTAGCAACGCTGAGACCAGATTTCTCTTCAGCATTGCTGTCTCCACCTGTCGTTCCACTGCTGGTGTCAGAATTATTGTTGTCGCTGTTATTATCGCTATTGTCATCAATATCGAATTTGCTACCGCCGTTGATATCATTATCTGATGAGTTATCACCATTTTCGGTATTATCTTCATTGGTGGTGCTGTCAGATTCGGTATTTTCGGTATTTTCTTCTTCGCTGGTGGAGTCTTCACTAGTAGTACCCTCACTGATGGAGCCATCATCGGTTACTTTGGTTGTGTCGTCTTCACTGACGATACCGTCAGTCTCTTCTACAACAGCCGCATCGGTGGTGTTCTCCTCAGTTTCATCAGCCGACACCCCGATTGAAAGGGTGCCGACTATGAGGGTGAGAGCCATCAGCAGGAGAAGAAGCCGTTTGAGAAGGACATGCTTCTCAGAAAACTTTTTCGCCATATCAGTCTACCTTATCCTCGCCCTGCTTCCAGGAGAACTGCTCACTGCAAAGCGGAACGAACAGAAGCTTGGTGGTGCCGATTTCGATTACATCGTAAGCCTTAATCTTGGTGGGAGCATAGACCTCCTCGTTGTTGAGATATACGATGTTTCTGCCGTCGGCAGGACCGAAGACGAATGAATTGCTACGTGCTGAGTAAGCAACCATTGCGTGCTTCTCACGGGAAATCTGCATGTCGTTGGAGATGTGGATGTCGCCGATTTCACGTCCGATGTAGTTGTAGCCGGCATGGATTCTGAAGTCGGTGCCTTTTTCGGGACCGTCGATGCAGACGAGCCAGCCGCAGACAGGGTCGATTTCGCTGTCATAAGAGCTGTTCCTGGAGTCATCCGGAGGAGCCATTCTTGTGGGCTCGAAAGCCTCAGCTTCACTGCTCTCAGAATGATGAGGAGTTACCGGAATTGTGTCGCCCATTCTGCTGACGCTGGTCGCATATGAATTGTCAACCGGAGGAGCAGTAGGTCCGAAGGGATCTCCTGTTGCACTTACACCGCCGCTTACGACGTTAGGAGCCGAGGTGGTTCCAAAAGTGCTTGCACCGGAGCCGCCACAGGTGGGGCAGGTTGCATGAGTTGCTGCATCGTAGTAGTTTCCGCAAGACGGGCACCTTGTTAATTTGTTCTGAACTTCCATTTTAAATTTCCTCCTGAATAGAATTATTTTTTTATTTCAGCTCTTTCAGGCTTTCAACCCGTGAGCTTAAAAACAGTTTTCCGAGATGAATTTCTCGTATGTTTGTATTATACCAGCGTCATTTCTGATGCCGTAGTTTGGGTTTTCACGCCTGTTTTCTGGCATCATACGCACGGCTTCATAATGTCTCCGTACGGCTCATCTGTTTTTGCAAAAGCTTTTGTGGCATCGCAGACTGGACACTTTTCGCCTGTGACAAGGTCAGGATTGTGAGGTGGTTTTGCCGCATCGGTGACTTTAGTCAAGGAAAACTCCTCATAACCGACCATCAACCTATCACGTGCATTAATTCTTGTTGGCTCTGTGACGTCTTCCCAGTTGAGCTTCGCATCGCTTGGATTAACGTAGAATGCCTTTTCTTCCTCACGATAGGTGATTGATATAACTTGGGGCTCTTCAGGAACTGCATGATGGACAACGAAACCGTTTTCATCATCATAGACAACTATGTCCTCATCACGTTTTCTGCCACTGAAATAACCTTTGATTATATTTTCGCCCGGATATATGCAATAGCTATGAAAACTATTGTACTCACGCAACCATCCGACACATACAGTTCCGCACCGAGGGCACGTTACTTGCGATTCCAGGTCGTAATAAATTACATTGTATTGTTCGCCACAATTTCTGCAAGTTGCCTGGAACATGCTTGGGCACATACCCACCATCAGTTCTGCACAATCTCAAACGTATTGTTTCTCGTTCCGAGGTAGAAGCGGGAGCCGATGCCTAGGGAAACCGGGTTGTTGCGCATGAGCTGTCTGCCGTCGTCGAGGAAAGTGCCATAGGACGAGCCCAGATCTACCAGCATGATGGCGTTGCCCTGACGGTAGAGCTTGCAATGGGTTGAGCTGATGCCCGATTCGTTAGATGAAAATCTCACACTGCTACCGGAGGTTCTGCCGAAGGTAAGACCATTTCCGAGATTATAAACTCTGCCTTTCAGAGAACCGGAAATCGCCATAACGCTGACTGTGCCATAAGACGTCGGAGCGGCGCCGGTGTTATTATTCGAGTAAACAACTCCGCCGGTTGTCTGGGTCTTGTTTCTTAGGATTGGAGCTGTATCATGGTTACTCACCATAATCGCTATTGTGAAGCCGACAGCCACGAGAAACGCAAGAGTTCCTCCGCTGATCATTCCTCCGACACAGCAACAGAGCATTGCAAGATTGCCCATGTTGTCCCTGCATCTCGACCTTCCGATGAAGAACGGAATAAGTCCGAATAATGCTCCAACGATTGCTCCGATGATAATTGCTACAATAAGATATGCCATGATATTTTACCTCCGATTGATTTTTTTGTTATGTCTGAATTATACTCTCTTCAGTTTTGTTTCCGTAGTTTCGGTTTTCACTGCTTTCTGACGAGCTGGAATTTCTCGTACTGTGAACCGAGCCAGAAGGTGTCGCCATAGTGAAGCTCTACCGGCTGATTGGCGGCGAGTCTTCCTGCCGGGATAAATGTCCCATAGGTGGAGCCGAGGTCGGTTAAATAGATTCTTCCCTCACGCAGAATAATCTCGCAGTGGAAGCCGCTAATGCCCTGGGCGTTCACCGGATAGACGATATCGTTGCCGGGGTTTCTTCCAAGACGGATTCTGTCTGAAAATGCAAATCTCTTGCCGTCGAAGCAACCGCCCATGCCCTGGATTCTGGGCTTTGAGTCAGGCTGAGCCGGGGCGGCATAGGGATTATTAGGCGTCAGAGACGGACCGAGCCCGTCGGCTTTGCCTCGTGGCGACAAAGACGTAATCCCGTTAATCTTCGTGCCGGCTTCATCATAGATGAAAATCGGATCTAAGAACAGGGAGCTCGAAGCCACGGCTCTTCCCTTGCAACTGATTGTTCTGTTCGAGTAGACTTCAATATTGGTCTCCGCCGTGCTCGGATTTCCCCAGAAGGAGAATGTGAGTTTGTGAACTCCCGCTTCCAGTGCCATATGTGCTTCTTCACCGCATTTGAGCTGGATAGGTGACCTTATGCCGTCAACATCAATTCTGATGGCTTGCGCCGCACCACCTAATCCCGACTCACGCTTGACAACAACGATGTATTGCTCTGCCATTTTAAGTGCTCCCTTCAATCTATCTTTCTTTCTGAATCTGAATTAGCTGTCGAACTTTCGACAGTTTTAAGTATATCACGCTGGATTTCGAGCCCGTAGAATGAATTTACGCATAAAAAAAGGACGGTTTTTATGCCGTCCTTGTGTATTCAGTTATATGCTGATGTGCTCAAATAGTTGATAGAAGTATTTGAAGACGTGTGTATTTGTGATGGTGTCTTCGATGGTGGTGACGATATCGCCGCCGCCAAAAATCATGATTCCGATAATGACAATCCCGACGACGACCGCCGCATAGCAGAGCCAGACTGCTCCTGAGGCGATGCCCTCAACCGTGCCGAAAATCAAATCCAGAGCATAGGGCATATGTACGTTTTCCAATACCCTAAATATCTTCATGATGAGGCTCATTATGAATCTGAGCAGGAGCACGAATATCAGGAACAGCAGTATTTCAAGGCAGTAGACAATGAGTGGTCGGAAGAGCTCCGACTCGACAAGCACTCCGACTTTGCCGCCGGTAAGATAAGCCCAGATAATCTGGTTGACAGCGCCGCTTGAAGACTCGCCGGTGATTGTCTCAACACAGCCCAGTATGTTGTCGGAGGTGATGGCGGTGTTGCCGATGAGAATTCCCAGGACTCTACTTTCCACCGCTTCACGGATTTCGGAGCTGAGATTTGAATCGCCCAGCTTTTTTGCGACCTGATTGCACAGGTTCCAGAAGCTTTTGTATGCCGGAAGGCAGTTTTCCATCCAGCTTTCGGCAAGAGAATAGGCGAAGATTTTTCTGTAGTCATAGCCGTCCCCGACAAGCTCTCTGTCCTCACGAAGGTAGTATGAAACGCAGTTGCAGTTGTTTTCGGTTTCTTCGAGCCCGAGAAGCGAAAGATAGGAGCTGACACGGTCGCTGTCCGTCTCAAATTCAGTGTTCATAAAAGCTGACAGCTCCTCCTCATCAGCTACAGAAAGCAATTCGCTGTTCAGAAGCTCAATCAGGCTGTCGATGTCGACGTAGCCAGGGTTTTCGTCATCCCCAACTATTGCGTCAACCATTTCCTGCGAAGAGCTCGAATCGGCAACTGTGTCGTCGACCACGCTGACAATCTCCGGGCTTATGATGCCGTCATAGATAATCGGCGTCAGGGTCTGTGAGGCAAAAATACTCACGACGAAAACTGCCGCAAGAAGAATCGTCGAGACGGTTCCGTATAAGAATCCACGCTTGACTCCGACGAATAGACCGATTAAAATCGCCGCAACGGTTGCGACATCCACTATGAGAACGGGTATCGCCTGCTCCTTATCGAGAATCAGAACAGCGGCAACGCCGGCGATTGTCAGAAGAACCGCAAGAATAATCATTACTGCCGACCGTGAGTGGTTGTATGGCGTAGGTGCACCGCACTGGGCACAGCTTTTTACTCCTCGGCGGAGCTTGTATCCGCATTTTTCGCAATACATGATTCACCCTCGCTTTCTTCGGTAATGATTTCGGTAGAAGCTTTAACCTCGTCCGGTACGGAAATCTTTTCTGAGAAGGACGGCATATCCTGGACGGTGATTCCTTCGTCCTCATCCTCCTTCTTCTTTCCAAAGAGCTTCAGCTTCGGGAAGAGCTTTCTGTCGTCAGCAGTCTTTGCAACCCATTCATTGACCGGTTTGCCGCACCACCGGCAATAGGCAGCGGTGTCGCCAATCTGCTTGTGGCAGGAGGAACAGTAGCGCTTGATGGTGAGTCCGTCATAGAGGCTGTCGTGAAACTCCTTCATCGACTGGAACCGGTCTGTCGGTCGGACGCCGAGTGCTAACATGATGGATTTCTCCTGCTGTTCCGAGATGTCGGCGTGGAGCTTTCTTGGTGGAATAAGTCCGTCCTCGGAGATTCTGTCGACCGAGCGCTCGGGAATCTGACCTGTAAGGCAGTAGTAAATCGATGCCGCAAAGGCATAGACGTCCGTCCACGGTCCCTGACCCTTTCTCTGATACTGTTCAAGCGGCGCATAGCCGTGTTTGAGAGTTATAGTCTGCGTCTCGGAATTTTCGGAGACGTCCCTGGCACAGCCAAAATCGATAAGCCGAAGTCTGCCGTTTTCAATCATCAGGTTGTCGGGGCTTATATCTCTATGGATAAGACCGGCGTCGTGAACCGTCTGAAGTGCTCCGAACATCGGCTCCAGCATTGCAAAAAGCTCCCTTGACGGGATTCGTCCGCCTTTAAGCTCGGTCTGCTTTTTGAGGGTGGTGCCCTCGATATACTCCATTACGATATAGGCGGAGTTGTTCTCCTCGAAGAAGTCGATTACCGAGACTACCTCGCTCTGCTTTACAAGGCGTGCCATGATTCTCGCTTCGTTCAGGAACTTCTCCTTGCCCTTCTCGAAGTCGTCGGCGGCGTTAGTGGTGCTCAAAACATTGAGGGACATCGTCGACTGTCTCATAGAGATTCCGACCGGGTAGTACTCCTTTATTGCAACCTTCATGTCGAGCGACACGTCACAGCCGATATAGGTGATTCCGAAGCCGCCTTCGCCAAGAGCTCTTCCAACAAGATACTGGTTTTTCAGGACGGTTCCCAGCGGAAGCTGGTGCACTGATGATTTATAATCTGCAAACTTCGGATTTTTCGCACATTCATCACAGATTTTTATGCCGTAACCATCGCCGACCGATTTCATACAGAACGGGCAACGAGCAACTTTTTTAGGTTTTATTTTCGTGGTAGAAACCGGTTCCGGCGCAGGGTTTTCCTTCTCAGGCGGCAAATCCCGGTAGATAGCGCCCTCCCTCTTCGTCAGCGCATCGGATTTTTTGTTCATATCTTCAGTCATCATAGCCCTCCAAACACAGCCACAGCCGTACATTAAGTCGTTAGTATCATTATAGCACGGTCGGTTTGGGTGCTGTAGTTTGGATTTTACGAAACCCCTCCGCCGGCTTCGCCGGCACCTCCCCTTTCAGGGGAGGCTATGACTGCTTCTATAAAGCGTTTGAGAGAATAAAAAAAGGCTCCCCTGAAAGGGGAGCGCAGAAGTTCGCAAGCGAACTTCGGGAGATTTGCTTCACAAACTCCGACTGAGGGGTTTCCTCAGCCTTATCCTTCATAATCGTTCATCGAGTACGGGTCGTATGCCGCAATCTGCTCGTTGAGCTGGTTTACATAGTACTCAATCTGCTCGGAATAGGATTCCTTCATCTGTGCCCATGTGAAAGCGTCAGAAGAAGTTGCGAATCTTTCGAGAGAGTCAACTACTGTGTAGAGCTTGTCGCCGTAGCCTTCGCCATAGGTAACGATAACGTGGGTTGCAGTTGAAAGTGCATAGCACTCATCGTACATGTCGAGCATTTCCTCAGTCCAGAGATAGGTCTCTTCGAGCTGGAGTCTGTCGATGTTGACAACTGTCGGGTCGAGAACCTTGAATCTCATGCAGGCGGAGAGGAGCGCAACGCCTTCAGGATTGGTGGAACCCTGGATGATGCAGTAGCCGGTCGGGATGGACTCGGTGTAGTAGTTGCCGTCGCCGTCATCGTCACGAGGAAGCGGAACAAACATGAGCTCGCCGTCCTCCATGTCGCCCCAGACAGGGCTGATGGTGCTGACAGAGCCGGTGAACATCCAAGTGCCGCCGAGATAGAAGAGGCAGAGTCCTTCGTTCATGCCGCCGCCTTCAACGCTGTTTCTGATAGTCCAACCGTTGTCCCATACAGGATAGAGGCAGTTGTTCTTGGAAAGCTCGTAAAGAAGGTTAGCCGCACGCTCGATAGCCGCAGAGTCAAGATTCGATACAAACTGCTGATTTGCGGTATCATACTGGACTATTGTCTCACCGCAGGAATGCATGAGAGCCAAGCCATAGTACCAACCGTCGAGAGCGTATCTGTTCTCAGACTCGTCGGTGAAGTCGATGCACATCTCATAGAAGGTATCCCATGTCCACTCGTTGTTGTAGTAAAGCTCGGCGGGATCGTCATAGCCGTACTCTTCCATGACTCTTCTGTTATAAGCGCAGACATTGTTGAAGGTGTTATCGAATACGATAACGTAAGGTCTGTCCTTGATGGAATAGTAGGTGTAGGCGTAATCCTTCTCAGCTGCCCAAAGAGCATCATCATAGTCTATGTAGTCGTCAACAGGGACGAACATACCCTTGATACACTTGGACGGGAAGATATCATCATGTCCGGGATAGAAGTCGGGCGAAGTGGAAGCCAGGATAAGAGTAGCAAGCTCATCAAATCTTGTGTCCCAAGTGCACTCAACCCATGTTACGGAGCAACCGTACTTTTCCTGGAAGGTCCAGTAACCGGAATTGATAATCTCATCGTCTGAATAGTTCTGCATATCGTCGTACCAAGCAAACCACTTGACTGTGGTTCCTGCCGCCGCTGTCTCTTCGACATCGGGAAGCATGATACCTGCGGCTGCAAGAATAGCCTCGGCATCCTGGGTAGCGAAGGTAAGCTGGATTACTTCTCTGGAGGAACTGCCACAGCCGACAAGTGCGACTATCATAATTCCTGCGAGAAGCAATGCGATAAATTTCTTCATAAAGCACCTCCGATAAATTTTACATTAGAGCCATCTCTAATGGATTCCGAAACGCCGGAACGAAATCTGCACTGATATCATAAAACCATTTTCAACAAAAAAAGGGATGTTGAAAAATGAGCATTTCGGGATGAAATGATTATACACCTTTTCACATTCGATTTCAATCGTCATTTTGTACAAGAAACGCTGATGAAAGTTGTGCAGGTTGCATAACAAAGCGGTCGGACACACTTTCATGCACCAGACCGCATTTTGTTTTCCTGAAGGGATGTTCAGGGAAGATGTGAATATTTTAGCAGAGGAAACCCCTCCACCACCGGCTTCGCCGGCGGTCCTCCTCCCCTTTCAGGGGAGGCTTTGTGTCGTTCTCTCAAAAGCTTGCAAAGAGGCAGAAGAAGGCTCCCCTGAAAGGGGAGCTGGCGCCCGAAGGGCGACTGAAGGGTGCAAGTTCGGCATCGCCGAACTTGCCGACTTGCCGAAGGCAAGTCGTAGTCAGCCAATTCGCTTCTTCCCAGCCGCAAATGCCGCAATCGCCATAGTCACCGGCAACATTGCCACCACAGCCCCGGTGGTCGGGTTTGTCTCCGGCTCGGGTTCAGTTGCTTCTTCCTCCGGCTCGGATTCGGTGTTCGAGTCCTCTATCGGCTCGGTGATTTCGACTTCTTCGGAATCGACTTCTTCCGAGTCGACTTCTTCAGATTCTGTCTGAGTGAGAGTGCCGATTATCAGGAGGCTGGTGCCGGTTGTGACAGGGTCAGAATTGTAGCTTGCGCCGCCAAACTCCACCGTCGCCACCCTCGTAACCACTCCGAGAACATTTCTTGAAGTGACTGTAGCATCCACAACCTGCACGTCCCCGCAAGCCGAGCACTCAAACGTCGCCGTAGCCGACTTCAAATCTCCCGACCAAGCAAAGCCCTGGTATACGTAACTGTGCCCGAGCGCTTCTGTCTCGTCCGCAGTATACGTGTCGCCACAGTTGGAGCAAGTATAAGTAGTGTACCCACCTTCGGTGCAAGTAGGCTCAGTTACTGTTTCTTCATAATCATGCCCGGTTGCCGGGATGGATTCTGTATAGCTATCACCACATGCGCAGGTGTAAGTCATCACGCCATCTGTGGTGCAGGTAGCCTCGGTAGTCACACTTGGTGTGTAGGAGTGGGTGTGGTTGGAAACTGCGATTTTTACGTAGCCATAGCTCGACCAGCCGTTATCCTCGACAGTCGTTTCGCTATAGTAGTAAACCGGGTTGTTTGTTCCAAGAGTAACTTCAAGCGCCTCACCGGTGCCGGGAGTCAGAATAATGTCGCCATCTGTCACGTAAATTGCACTCTGCGCAGTTGTACCTGTTGCTGTTGCGCTTACATTGCTTCCGGAAATATCGATTTCCCCATCAATAGCAACCATTGCATAAGCCACTATTCCATCGGCAGTAGCCACTAACTCACTGTCTGTTACCGTGATATTCTCTTCAGCATGAAGTGTGCCATAGACATATCCGCCTGTGGACTTGAGCTCCAGTTCACTCTCAGAAACATTAACCGAACCCATAGCAGAGATTGCACCGAAGTTCTTTCTTGTAGTGGAGTTGCTGATTGAATTTGCCGTAATTTTGCTTCCTGAAATGATGATGTCGCTACCGGTATCATAAGTTGCGATTGCTCCTCCGTTATCACGGTATACCCCGCTTGTTGATGTTGCGGTTACATCACTGTCAGTTATAGTAATATCCTTGTCGGCGCTATATGTAAGAATCGCTCCATCAATCTTATACGCCGACGCCTCCGCAACTACTTCACTTTCGGTGATATCTATACTTCCGCCATAAGCAAAGATTGCACTAGCCTCACTGCCTGTGCCGGAAGCAGTCGCTGTAGTGGTCACGTCACTGCCGGAAATTGAAACGTCCTCGGACGCATAGATATCGTAAGCATATGTGACGCCGGTGGATGTGGCGGTCACGGTGCTTTTCGTTATGGTGACGTCGCCGGCACTCGCATAAATTGCCCTGCCGTCGTAACCGTTGGGAGCATATTCATCAGCCGTGGCTGTTGCAGAAGCATTCACAGTGCTGTTTGTTATGGTGATAGCACCCATCTGGGCATACATTGCATGTCCCGCATAGCCGGATGCCTCAATCTTTGTAACAGTGCTGTCTGTGATGGAGATGCTATTAATAGCATATAAGGTGCGAGCAATTCCCTTTTCACCGGCGAAAGAAGCCGTGGCTGTCAGGGTGCTCCCGTTTTCAATGACAATATCAACATATGCATATATTGTCATAGCCGCATCTCCACTGTTTGTAACAGAAGACGATAAGGTTACGTCGCTCCCGGATATTATGACACTGCCTTGAGTCTCTATAGCTATTGCAAAACCTTCATTCGAGGTAACGTCAATGGTAACGCCTTTAAAGGTAATATCTCCATTAGCCAAAATTGCGGCATAACCATAGTCTTCAGTCGTCACTGTCAGACTGCCGGTTCCGCCGATGGACAGGCTCCCCGAAACTACAATACCCGTACCTGTAATACTGTTTGTTCCTGTCAGATTTATCGTCAAATCGTTGTAACAGGAAATGCCATTTGAAGAGTACGACCCACATGAAAAGTTATTGAGATACAGCACACCGCCACTGAAATAAGCATAGCTCGTGCCGGACGGAGTGCCGTCATAGACTGACATATTATATCCGTCAACGAGTGCATACTGCCCATCCTTCAGCGTCGCATTTCCAATATTAACCGTCCCATAATCCTTCGCACCGCAAACGCACTCATTGTTTACGTAAGAGTGAGTGTGGGGCTTGATGGTGACGGTGCCAGACAGCGAAGTACCAAGCGAAGTTGCTTCGCTATAGTAAGAAGTAGTGCTACCCACAGTAACCTCTAAAATCCCGCCGGTCGAAGGGGTGACGGTGATGCCGGAATTTGAGTAAATTCCGCCTTTAGCTGTCAGACAGCCACTACCGGTGATACTAAGATTGCCGCTTAAGGAAATTGCACCGAGATTTGATGAAATACTATTTGTCCCAGATATTTCTATTGTCAGGTCTCCGTATGCAAATATGGCGTAGACATAGCCTGCATCCACCGTAAAATTGTTCAGATACAGAGTACCATTCAGGTAGTAGGCATAACCAGAACCAGAAGTGGGGTCACCTGTTTGAACTGAATCGACTTGAACAACTCCACTATCGACATACTGCCCGCTTGCAAGATCTATGCCGGCAATCTGAATGGAATCCAGCGCGTCCGCCATTGCTACAACTGTCATCCCCACCACCGCAAGGCAGAGGGTCAGGAAAAGGATAAAAAGCTTTTTTGTCATCGGGGTTTCCTCCTTTGATATAGAAAAAATAGTAAGTGCGCACTTATTTTTAGTGCTCTCAATTAATTATAGCATATTTTTCGGAGGATGTCAAGAGGGATTGGGGCGGGAATGGAGATTTTTTGGGAATTTTCGTCTGCGGCGGCTTTGCCGCCTTGACGAGCGCCTCCTGCGTGAGGCGACGACTTCGCTTTGCGAAGTCGGCAAGTTCGGCGTTGC
The DNA here is from genome assembly GCA_021200775.1 of Oscillospiraceae bacterium. Taxonomy (GTDB): domain Bacteria; phylum Bacillota; class Clostridia; order Oscillospirales; family Ruminococcaceae; genus Faeciplasma. The sequence continues at coordinate 195,657 of JAJQGB010000009.1, read as the reverse complement.
CGAACTTGCACCCCTCCACCACCGCCTTTGGCGGCGGTCCCCCTCCCCCTTCGGGGGAGGCTTTGTGTCGTTCTCCCGGGAGCTTGCAAAGAGGCAGAAAAAGGCTCCCCTGAAAGGGGAGCTGGCAGCCACGAAGTGGCTGACTGAAGGGTTTACCGTGTTCCAGCCTTCATCGCATTCACGTATTCTTTGAGCTCTTCGCTGGCATTTTCGCCGTTTCGGGCGATGATTTTTACTATCGCACTGCCGACGATGGCGCCGTCGGCGTAGGAGGTGTATTCCTTGACCTGCTCGGGGGTGCTGATACCGAAGCCGATGAAAATTGGAATATCGGTTGCGGCTTTGGCTTTCTCGACTATCGACCTGACATCGGTCGTTATCTTCTCCCGGACGCCGGTTACACCCATGGAGGAGACGATGTAGAGGAATCCCTGAGCTTCTGAGGCGATTTTTGTGATGCGCTCGTCGCTCGTCGGAGCTATCATCGAGATGATGTCGATGTGGTGGGCTTTCGCTTCTTCTGAAAACTCCGCTTTCTCTTCAAACGGGACATCCGGGACGATTACTCCGTCGATGCCGACTTCCTCGCATTTTCCGAAGAATCTGTCCTTGCCGTAGGTATAAACGGGGTTTGCGTATGTCAGGAGAACCAGCGGCACTTCGGTCTTCTTTCTGACTTTTTCGACACAGTCGAAGATGCCGTCGGTAGTCGTGCCGACTGAAAGAGCCCGGATATTTGCTTCCTGAATCACCGTTCCCTCGGCAATCGGGTCGGAGAACGGGACGCCGATTTCGATGAGGTCGGCTCCGGCTTCCGCCATATCTAAAATATAGTCGTAGGTTTTATCAAGGTTCGGGTCGCCGCCGGTGAGGAATCCAACAAAGCACTTCCCCGCTTTGAGGCTTGCAATTCTACTCATAAATATCAACTCCTCTGTATCTGGCGATTGCCGCAACGTCCTTGTCTCCTCTGCCGGAAAGGCAGATAATGATGCTGTCGTCGGGGCTGAAGTCCTTTGCAATCTTCATTGCATACGCAACGGCGTGGGAGCTCTCGATTGCGGGGATAATGCCCTCGGTTCTTGAAAGATACTCGAAAGCGTCGACCGCTTCGTCGTCGGTTATCGGGACATATTCGGCTCTGCCGGTGTCTTTAAGATTAGCATGCTCGGGACCGATGCCGGGGTAGTCAAGACCTGCTGAGATAGAGTAGACCTCGTCAATCTGACCGTATTCGTTCTGGCAGAAGTAGGACTTCATGCCGTGGAAGATGCCTAATTTGCCTTTTGCCATAGTGGCGGCGTGCTTATCGGTGTCGATTCCCTTTCCTGCCGCTTCACAGCCGATAAGGCGGACGCCTTCATCTGGGATGAAGTGATAGAACATGCCCATGGCGTTGCTTCCTCCGCCGACACAGGCGAGAACTGCCGCCGGAAGCTTGCCTTCTTTTTCAAGAATCTGAGCCCTTGCCTCACGGCTGATGACGCTTTGGAAGTCACGGACAATCATCGGGAACGGGTGAGGTCCCATGACACTTCCCAAAACATAGTGGGTGTCGCTGACACGGTTCGTCCATTCACGCATGGTCTCGTTTACGGCGTCTTTCAGGACTCGGGTGCCGCTCTCAACCGGGTGGACTTTTGCTCCCAAAAGCTTCATGCGGTAGACGTTCAGAGCCTGTCTTTCGCAGTCGATGGCGCCCATATAAACTTCGCACTCCATATCCATAAGTGCGGCGACGGTGGCGGTTGCGACTCCGTGCTGACCGGCTCCCGTTTCGGCGATTACTCGGGTCTTGCCCATCTTCTTGGCGAGAAGAACCTGCCCGAGAACATTATTGATTTTGTGCGCACCGGTGTGGTTGAGGTCCTCACGCTTTAAGTAGATTTTCGCTCCGCCCAGGTCTTTTGTCATCTTCTCAGCATAGTAAAGAAGCGACGGACGCCCTGCGTATTCACGCATAAGGCGGTCGAGTTCCCGGTTGAACTTCGGGTCGTTTTTATAGTAGTTATAAGCCTCTTCAAGCTCGTTGACGGCGTTCATCAGCGTTTCGGGGACATACTGTCCGCCGTGGATACCGAATCTGCCCTTGCTGTTAGGGTTAGTGCTTGCACTGTTGCTCATAATTTCTCACTCTCCTGACTGTTTCTTGAATCTTTTGTTTATCTTTGAAGCCGTCCGTCTCGACACCGCTTGAAATGTCGAGGGCGAAGGCTGATTTTTCTTCGGCAATTCTCAATGCCTCGTCGAGATTGCTTAAATTTATCCCTCCTGCAAGGAAGAACGGCTTTTCAATATCCAACAGAACGCTCCAGTCGAAGCTCTCGCCGGTGCCGCCGTATTCGCCTGTGCGCTTAGTGTCGAACAAGTAGTAATCGGCGTCGAACGGCTTGATGTCTTCCCTACTTGCGATTCTCTGTGCTTTAATTATCGGCAGGTTACAGACTTTCCGAAGTCTTCCGATATAGTCGTTGTCCTCGTCGCCGTGAAGCTGGACGAAGTCGATTATGTGATTGTCGGCAAGCCTCTGGATGAAGCCGATATCTTCGTTCACGAATACTCCGACGGTTTTTATCTCTGGGTTGAGAATCTCCCGCAAAGCTTTTGCCGTCTCAAAGTCGATTTTGCGCTTTGCCCCAGCGAAAACGAAGCCGGCGAAATCGGGGCTTGCTTCGTTTAGATACTCGGCATCCTCTCGCCTTTTTAATCCGCAGATTTTAAGTTTTGCCGGCATCATAAACCTCGTAATTCTTTTAGCATTGCCGCCTTGTCATGGCTCCGCATAAATGTCTCGCCGATTAGGACGGCGTTGACGTTTTCGTCTTCAAGCTTCTTAACATCGTCCCTCGTCTTGATTCCGCTTTCGGAGATGAAGATGATGTCCGACGGCACGAGCTTGCGAAGCCGGGCTGAATTAGTGATGTCGACGGTGAAGTCTTTTAGGTTACGGTTATTGACTCCGACGATTCGTGCTCCCGCAGAAAGTGCGGATTTGACTTCAGCTTCGTCGTGAGCTTCCACAATGCAGGACAGTCCGAGCTTGTCGGCAATGGCGATGTACTTCCGGAGTGTTTCCGTATCCAGAAGTGCGCAAATCAGAAGAACTGCATCGGCACCTATCGTCAAAGCCTCATAAATCTGGTACTCGTCGACGGTGAAGTCTTTGCGGAGTATCGGGATTGATACTTCCCGGCGAATTTCGCCGAGATACTGGTTGCTCCCCAGGAAATACTCTGGCTCTGTTAGGACGCTTATGGCATCCGCACCGGCTTTTTCGTAATCCCGGGCAATCTCAGTATACGGGAAGTCGGGGGCAATCAGCCCTTTTGAGGGCGAAGCACGCTTGACTTCACAGATAAATGAAATCCCGGGTTCACGAAGCTTCTCTTCGAGATAAAACGGCTTTTCTTTTTTGATGGATAGCGCCTGCTCGACCACTTCCGGAGCCTCAAGCTTGCTTTTTTCAACCCGCTTGACAGTACTGCGGGCAAGTTCGTCAAGAATCATATTTATTCCTCATTTGAAAGCTTGATGAGCTCTTCTAATTTCGCATAAGCCTTGCCGGTGTCGATTAGATTTCCTGCCAGCGCCACGCAATCTTTAAGGGTTCCATTTGCGCCGCCGATGTAAAGTCCCAATGCACTGTTGAGAAGAACTGCATCACGCTTCGGTCCTCTTTCCTCGCCTTTGAGGATTCTACGGGCTGTTTCGGCATTCTCCTCGGGAGTGCCGCCACGGAGTGCGCCCGGTTCGGCTCTTGTAAGACCGACCTGCTCGGGGCTCAGGAAGAAGCTGACTGCTCTGCCGTTGTTGATTTCGCTGATGGTGGTTGTGTCGCAGATGGTGGCTTCGTCGAGCCCGTCGTGACCGTGAACGACCATTGCACGCTTGATTCCGAGCTTTATAAGAACCTCCGAAAGCGGAGTTACAAGCTTTTCATCGTATACACCGAGTATCTGCAATTTAGCCTTTGCTGGGTTTGCGAGTGGTCCCAAAACATTGAAGATATTTCTGATTCCGATTTCACGTCTTACCGGTGCGGCATATCTCATGGCTGAGTGATAGGTCTGTGCGAACATGAAGCACATGCCCATCTTGTTAAGGAGGTCAAGGTTCTTCTCAGGCGTCAGGTTGACGTTTACGCCGAGACGTTCGAGGCAGTCGACGCTTCCGCACTTTGAAGACATGCTTCTGTTGCCGTGCTTGCCGATTTTGACACCGCCAGCACCTATTACGAATGCAGAAATTGTAGAGACGTTGATTGTATACGCCGCATCTCCGCCGGTGCCGACTATGTCCAGAACGTCCATGTCGCCGGTGTCCATCGGAAGGCTCTTTTCACGCAAGACTGTTGCGCAGGCGGTTATCTCATCTATTGTCTCGCCCTTCATTCTGAGTGCCGCCAAGAACGCACCCATCTGTGCGTTGGTGGTTTTGCCCTCCATTATGTCGCCGAAAACGGCTTTCATCTCGTCAAAGCTAAGGTCTTCTCTCTCGACTACCTTTGCAATCATTTCCTGGATTCTTTCCATGTCAATATACCTCCGTTTTTAAAAAGTTTTCTATGATTTCTTTGCCCATCGGGGTCATTATTGACTCGGGATGGAATTGAATACCGAATGTCGGAGCACTCTCATGCTCCACCGCCATTACCGTGCCGTCGTCCGATTCTGCAATAATTCGGAGCGTGTTGGGGATGGTGTATTTGTCCGCCGCAAGGGAATGGTATCTTGCCGCCTGGATTATCGGGGGAAGTCCCCGGAAAATCTCGCTTCCGCTTGCGATATGGATGTCGCTTTGCTTACCGTGCATGAGTGTCGGAGCGTAGGTGACTGTTGCGCCGTAGACCTCGCAGATTGCCTGATGCCCGAGGCACACGCCCAAAATCGGATATTTACCGTTAAGCTTCTCTATAACCTCTTCGCAGATTCCTGCGTCCTTCGGCTTGCCGGGTCCGGGAGAAATCACGATTCGGTCGGGGTTAAGCTCCTCAATTTCCGAGACAGTAATCGCATCATTTCTCACGACTTTGACATCAGAATCATATTGACCGATTAGCTGAACTAGGTTATAGGTGAAGCTGTCGTAGTTGTCTATAAGTAGAACCATATTCCCTTCCCTCCTATCTCACTTCGGAAGTGCGCTTGATTGCTTCCGCCATTGCGGTTGCCTTGTTGATGCACTCCTGATATTCGCTCTCGGGGACGCTGTCATAGACGATTCCCGCCCCCGCCTGAACGTAGACCTTGCCGTTTTTCTTTGATGCCATGCGAATGGCAATGCACATATCCATATTGCCCTTGAAGTCGATATACCCGACTGCGCCGCCATAAACTCCACGGTTCACTCCTTCGAGTTCGGAGATTATCTCGCAGGCACGGTATTTCGGAGCCCCCGAAAGTGTGCCGGCTGGGAGAACAGCTGAAAGTGCATCGAACTGGTCTAAGCCCTCACGGAGTTTTCCACGAACGGTTGAGGCGATGTGGATTACGTGCGAATACTTCAGAATCTCTTTATAGCCCTCGACGTGGACTGTGCCGTATTCGCTGACCTTGCCGATGTCGTTTCTTCCGAGGTCGACGAGCATGTTGTGCTCGCTGAGTTCCTTTTCGTCCATCAGAAGTCCGGAAATAAGCTCGTTATCCTCGGCTTCCGTCTTGCCACGCTTTCTTGTTCCTGCAATCGGGAAGGTGGAGACTGTGCCGTCTGAAATCGAAACTATCGTCTCGGGAGAAGCACCCGCAATCTCGCAGTCGTCATACTTCATGTAGAACATGTAGGGCGAAGGATTTATTGTCCGGAGAACCCGGTAGGTGTTGAGTAGGCTTCCCTCAAACTCCGCTTCAAGTCGGTTCGAGATTACTGCCTGGAAGATGTCGCCCTCACGGATGTATTCTTTGGTTTTGCGAACCATCCCACAGTACTCGTCTTTAGAGAAGAGTGGCTTGAACTCGCCCTTGATTCCGGCATACTCTTCGGAATAGGAGGGCTCTTTTGTTAATAGAGTGCAGAGCTGGTCGAGCTCCATTACACCACGGTTGTAGTTCTCCTCGAAGTTGTCAGTTTTGATGTTGTTGATGACGATTATCTTCTGCCGGAGTCTGTCAAAGCAGATTACTTTATCGAAGAGAAGCAAGTCGAAATCGTAGAAGTTGCCGTCATCCCTGAGATTAAGATTCAAGGTCGGCTCGGCGTATCTTATATAATTGTATGAGAAGTACCCGACGAATCCTCCTGTGAACGGTGGCAAGCCCTCGACCTTCGGGCTCTTGTACTGGGACAAGATATCACGTAGAATCGAGTTCGGGTCTTTTGACTTTTGCTTGATTGTGACGTTCGAGATTATCTCGATATCCTCACCCTTGCCTCTTACTTCAAGAGCCGGGTCGAAGCCCAGGTAGGAGTATCTTCCCCACTTGTCGCCGCCCTCGACGCTTTCAAGAAGATAATATTTCACACTCATTTTCTTTAAGATTTTCAGCGTCTGAATCGGTGTCCGGAGGTCGGAATAAATCTCCTCCGACAGCGGAACGACGCTCATTCCCTCAGCAAGCTTTTTTGCATTTTCGTAATTAGGATTAGTCACAGAATCAACTCCTCGATATAACAAAAATCGCCCTCAGTCTTTTTTAAGACCAAGGACGAGAAATTTTTATTCCCGCGGTACCACCTTGATTTACTCGTTTTCGCTTTGTGAAAACGAATACCCTCATCGGAACACCAACATGCTCCTTGCGCTTCACGCACGCATAACGTCATGGAATACTCGGATTCGGGCGAACCCCTGCGACCTGAGCCACACTCTGCCTTCAACCCTTTGACCATGCCCTCGGCGGTCCATTTGACAGGCTGCAATTCTACGAGGCTCCCAGCCTACTTCGATATAGCCATCGGCTTATCGAATGTCCTCGCTCTCTGTCAGCGCATACACTTCCCTGCGGGAAGTCACCTGCCGTTATCTCCGCTTCATCGGTTTAAAGTGATTATCTGGTAATTATTATACGATATCCTGACGGATTTGTCAAGAGGTTTTTCAAATATTTCTGTCAGCTCCCGAAACCCCTCCGTCCGCACCTGCGGTGCGTCCACCTCCCCTTTCAGGGGAGGCTATTTATATTCTCTCATAAGCTACATAGGAGCACAAATAGGCTCCCCTGAAAGGGGAGCTGTCGCCGCAGGCGACTGAAGGGTTTACATCTCAAACTCGTGCTCCGTTTCCAGCGCATTTTTCTTTTCCGCACCAGCCGCATACTTGTTGACGGTGGCGCTTGACTTCTCTACGGGCTGAAGCGTTCCTGCTCCGGCAACACAACCTCCGGGGCAAGCCATTCCTTCAAGGAGATAGCCGTTATATTTGCCGGCTTTCGCCATCTGAAGAAGCTTCCGGCACTCCTTCAAACCCTGCGCCGATGCGGTTTTGACCTCACGGTCGGGGTCTAGTTCATGGATGACGTCGGTAACAGCCTTGATGACTCCTCCGGAAACCGCAAAGATTCTGCCGTCGGCGGTGCCTTCATTCAAAGGAACTTCCTCGTCAGGGGTAATCTCATCGAAATTGATTTCTTTTGCCTCGAACATGCCCATCAGTTCTTCAAACGTTAGAACAAAGTCGACATCGCTTCGGATGCTTCGTCTCGAAGCTTCGAGCTTCTTTGCGGCGCAGGGACCGATGAAGGCGATACAGGCGTCGGGGTGCTCGCTCTTTACCATTCTGGCTGTCAGAACCATAGGCGTCAAAGCCATCGAAATGTATCCTGCGAACTCGGGGAAGAGCTTTTTCGCCATTACCGACCAGGACGGGCAGCAGGATGTCGCCATAAACGGCTGATTTGCAGGGACATTCTCAACGAAGTCCTTTGCTTCATCTATTGCACATAAATCCGCTCCGATTGCGACTTCGGTTACTCCGGCAAAGCCTAGTTTCTTCATAGCCGCTGTGAGCTTTTCGGGAGTAGCTTTATTCCCAAACTGACCGACGAATGCGGGAGCCACTATCGCTATGACTTCTTTACCCGATTTGATGGCGTGGATAAGCTGGAAAACCTGACCCTTATCTACAATTGCGCCGAACGGGCAATTTACAAGGCACATGCCGCAGGAGACGCACTTGTCATAGTCAATCTGGGCTCTTCCCTGCTCGTCCGAATGGATGGCGTCCATTCCGCAGGCGGAGGCACAAGGGCGTTCCATTTTATTTATAGCGCCGTAAGGGCAGACAGAAGCGCATTTGCCGCACTTGATGCACTTAGACTGGTCTATCACGGACTTGCCGTGAATAATCTCTATAGCATGCTTCGGGCAGACTTCCTTGCAGGGGTGTGCGAGGCAACCCTGACAGCAGTCGGTGACGTGATAGTGAGACTCGGGGCAGGCGTTGCAGGCGAACTTGATGATGTTTACAAGCGGCGGGTCGTAGTATTTCTCAGAAATTGCAGAAGCATCGATTCCGTCGGCAACCGATTCGTGCTGGTCGATGGGTCGCAAAGGCAGACCGATTGCAAGCCTCAGTCTTTCCTCAACTATAGCTCTCTCCAAAAATATTGATTCTCTGTAGACCGCTTCGCTTCCCGGGACGATTTTATAGGGGAGCTCCGTTATCTTTTCGGCATAATCGCCGCCTTCATACGCCAGTCTTGCAACCTCGGTGAAGACTCTTCGTCTTATATCTGTAACCGAGTTGTATATTCCTCTCATAGCCATTATGAAAACCTCTTTTCGTATCTCTCTCGAAGAAAGTATAACATATCTCAGAGAAAAGTTCAATACAGGATTTGTGCCAATTTTTAAAAAGAAAGAGCCGCCACTAGGGCGACTCTCTCATAAAACTATTCAGGATAGATTATCCATTTTCTCTTCTCTGACGGAGGATTTCGGAGTTCTGGTCAACCTTGCTCTTCTTAAGAGGATAGAGAACGAGGAACACGCCAGAAATTGCAAAACCGATTGCAGGAACCAAAGTTGCGATGTTGTAGATGCCGTTTACAACCGATTCCTCGAACTGAGTTGCAGCTTCGTAACCGATGAGTGTAAGCATTCCGCCGGAAAGGAGCGAAGCCGCCGCCTGACCGAGCTTACGGGCGAAGGAGTAAACACCATAGTATTTGCCGTCGTCACGCTTGCCGGACTTGACTTCTGCGTTATCGATAACGTCGATAATCATTGCAAAGCTTACAGCCGAGAATGCACCGAGTGCAACATAGGCGAGCATCTGGATTGCGATGTAAACCCAAACGCTTTCGGGTCTTACTATGAACGCAACGAGATATACAACTGCTCCTGCAAACATCGAAACAAAGCCTAATTCACGCTTGCCAAACCTCTTTGCAATAGCCGGAGCGACAGCGGCGATAGCTATCATCAATACACAGCCTATCATACTTGCAGCTGCCTGTGCGTCGGTATTCTGATAGTAGTTCGGGAATACATAACCTGCCATTGACTGCTGAGTCATCTGGGTCATGAGCATGAATATTGCGCCGATGATGAGAAGGATGAGCGACTTGTCTGTAAGAAGTGTCTGAACGATTCCCTTTTCGTCAGGTGCACGGTCAGCCTTTGCAACACGCTTTTTAGGCGGGATGTAGACACGGTCTACAGAGCCGAAAATGCATATAGCATAGAATAAGAGTGCACAAAGTCCACAGCAGATTGCAAAGGTAAGAACCTTACTTGCAACGAGCTCGGAATTTGCATTATAAACGAGCAAAGGACCTGCAACGCCGATACCTAAGTTAGCAACTATTGCGCCGATTGAACGGGCAGATGAGAGCTGAGTTCTCTGGTTCGGGTCGTCGGTGATTGACGATGCCATTGAGCCATAGGGAATGTTGACGCATGTGTAGAAGATACTGCCCCAGAGAAGGTATGTAACCATCATCCAGAGAATCTTGAGCCACATTGCCGCATCTGCGATGAATCCACCTGCAAATACGAGTATTGCAAGGACTACGCAAGGAATGCAACCACGAAGCATCCAGACTCTGAACTTGCCGAACCTGGATTTAGCCGGGTCTGTGCCGTCTACCAGAGTTCCCATTCCTATGTCAGTGAATGCATCAAGGATTCTTGCCGCCGCCATTACGCCGCCGACAAGTACGCCGCTTACACCCATGATGTCGGTGTAGAACTTCAGCATCCACGTCGACATGAGCATGAACGTGAAGTCATTTGCAACGTCACCACTTGCATAGCAGAGCAAATCCCTTACGCCGAATTTGCGCGTACTAAGCTTTTGTTTACTTTCTTCCATTTTGTTATTTACCTCCGTCCGATTTTTGCTTTTATTTTGAGGACTTGGATTACTCCTTATCCTTCTTGCTGAAGTTTGTGAGCTTCTGATTGATGCTCTCCATGAAGCCCTTGGGAAGCATGTCTCCAGCCATCTTGAACATGTCTTCCATCTTCATGGCTCTCATCATGTTCCACATGCCTTCGCCCTTTTCAAGGGTCATGTTCATTGCAATCTTGAATGCAGTTGCAACTACCTCGAATGCACCCTCATTCTCGCCGATTTCCTCAAGAGTGTCCTTGATGCTGTACTTGCCCTCGGGGAACTCCATAGGAGCGGTCAGATCCATGTCACCGGTCGTCTTGAACCAGTTTGCAACGCCCTCGTTCCTCTCGTTTACTTCGGGGAGAACGTAGATTGACGGTTCCTTATCGACTTTTTCGAGAGTGATACTATCCATAACTCCGCCGGCATCCGCCATTACGGTGTTGAAGCCGTCCCTAAGAGCAACAGTGAATACGAAGACCTTGCTGTCGGTCTTGGTCTCGACAGCCTCGCCATTGAGATAAAGGGTTACGGTCGGCTGGTTCGAGTAGACTCTGATTTCAGTCGTGTCGCCTGCTCTCTGGGCATAGCGTCTTCCGCAGACGTGAACCATAGGAGAAGTAGTCCAGTATGCCTGATAGATATAGAAGCTGTCCTTGCGGGTCCTACGATCCATAGTGACAAGACCCTTGTTGTTTCTGCCCTTTACGCCGCCCTCATCTCTTGCGGCACAGCCGAAGTCAAACATGTTCCAGACGTGGCTCGCCCAGATATAAGGTCTTTCGTCGAAGACTTTTGCCATATGCTCATGGTAGAGTGCCTGATACTCTTCCGAGTAGTCCTTGCAGGCGGGGTTGGGTCCGTGATAGGTGATGATGCCCTCACAGCCGTATTCCGACATACCAAGGCAGATTTCCGGGTGAATCCTGTGGAAGTTGTCAAGCCAGGGACCATTGTCCTCCATTTTGCCGCCGTACCAGCCAAAGTAGTGGTTATAGCTCTCGATGTCGGTGATACCGTGAATCGGGCTCTCAATAGGAGTCATTGTAACGTGAGCTATGGTCGTGAGTCTTGTCGGGTCAAGCTTGTGGCAGAGGTCGTTCAGGTCATGGTGACGGTCGATGAGCTCCTGCGATGCTCCGCCGATGAAGATTTCGTTTGAAACGCCCCAGAACATGATTGACGGGTGGTTGTAATTCTGGACAATAAGCTCTGTCATCTGACTGCGGCAGTTCTCATGAGCCTTTTCACCCGACTTGAATACGCTGATGAACGGAATCTCAGCCCAGATTGCAAAGCCGAGCTCGTCACATGCGTCGTAGAAGTACTGATTATGCTGATAGTGAGCAAGGCGGATTGTATTGGCGCCGAGCTCCTTTATAATTTCTGCGTCACGGTAGTGCTCTTCTTTAGAGAGCGCATTGCCCTTGTAGACGATGTCCTGATGGCGGCTGACGCCACGAAGAGGAGTTGCAACACCGTTAATCGAGAAGCCCTTATCCGGGTCGACTGAGAAGCTTCTTACGCCAACTCTGGCGGAAACCTCGTCGCACTCTTCGTTTCTTCTCTGCAAAATTGCGGTTACTGTGTAGAGATACGGGTTGTCAAAGTCCCACTTGGTGACGTTCGGAACGTGGATTGTCAGTTTCGTGTTGTCTGCGGGTCTGCAAGCTCCGGCGACCTCTTTTCCTTCGGCGTCCTTGATTGAATAGAGTACTGTATAGTTTTCATCAGGGTTTACGACCCAGGTTTCAATCTCGAAGTTTGCGCCGTTTGCCTCAGCAACCTTAGGAGTTACCATGATGCCGGGACCGCCGTAGTAATCGAGGTCGAAGTGGGTGTTCGGGACGCTTATAAGATTTACTCCTCTGTAGAGACCGCCATAGAAGGTGAAGTCGGCAGACTGAGGATAGATGTGCTCTACTTCTTCGTTAGAGCAACCGACAACCAGGAGGTTCTCGCCGTCTTCATGGCATAAATCGGTAACGTCGGCTCTGAATGTTGAATAGCCGCCTTCGTGATAGGTAACCTCTGTGCCGTTTACATAGACGGTTGCCTGCTGACCTGCCGCCAGTATTTCGACATAGGTTCTGCCGCCCTGGAGTGGCTGTTTCGGGGTCTTGAAGGTTTTTGCGTACCAGCAAAGTCCACGGTAGTAGGAGCCGTTGCCGTCGGTGCCGTCGATTGCGTTCCAGGTATGCGGGAGATTGACTGTTTCCCAGCTTTCCGGCAAAGCATCCGGCAGACCGACGTCTTCACGAATGAATTTCCAGTTGTCATTTAAGCATATGATATTTCGCATAATACAGATTTTCCTCCTTGTTATATAACCTCAGTCACGAAAAAAGGACAGAGTATTGCAAAATTCTCACAATAACTCGTCCCTCCTAACATGTCCTGTCACATTGATATATTTTGATTATATGCCCATTTATACGATTTGTCAAGCGTTTTTCGGCGTTTTCTGAAATTTTTTGTACATGTTGTGAGCGATTTCCGACAGAATTTTCATAATTGCCGCAATTGTCGATTTTTATAAAAGATTTATATCGGCGAATATCCTCCCTGCGGGCTTGACTTAAAGCCCGAAAGCAGTTATAATATCCGGTAGAAACAAATTCGCAAGGACTGATTTTTTATGAAAAAGCCGCTTTTTATCGCCGTTGAGGGCTTGGACGGCTCCGGAAAAGGAACACAGATTAAGATGCTTGCTTCCCGGCTCGAAGCTGAAGGCACGAAAGTATATCTTACAAGCGAACCGACACAGTTCACGACCGGAGGGCTCATAAGAGACGCACTTTCGGGGCTCACGAAAAGAACTCCCGCCGAGCTTGCAGGGCTCTTTCTTTCCGACAGAATCGCCCACTGCCAGTCGCCTGGTGTCGGAATCAAGTGTATGCTTGAAAGTGGCGTCACCGTCATCACCGACAGGTACTACTACTCTTCGTTTGCCTATCAGGGCATGGACACCGATTTGGATTGGGTGATGAATGCAAACTTAAATTGCCCGGATATAATAAAGCCGGACGTCTGCATTTTCCTTGATGTTCCCTCCGACGTCTGCGATAGTAGAATCGAATCTGGCAGGGCTTCAAGAGAGATTTACGAGAAGCGAGAGACGATAGAACGCACCCGCCAAAAATATTTTGAAGTCTTCTCAAAGCTCCCCGACCACAATATAAAGATAGTAAACGCCGTCGGCGACCCCGAAGAGATTGCCGAAAGAGTTTACGAAGCGATAAATAATGTACAATGAAAATAAAAAGCACGCTGAAGCTATATGCAACAGCGTGCTAATTTTAATCACGAATTGAGAATTATTCGTATTCGACTACGTTTACCCAAGAGAGCAGGAACTCACGCTCTGCTTCGTTGCCCTTTACCGACTGGGAAGCGGCTACAATAGGCATCCACTTCTCGACGTACTGGCGGGCGGTGTTTGACTTCTTGCAGAAGAGATTGAGATACTTCTTTGCAAGCGGCATGTTGCCCTTCAGGCAGAACAGAAGATAGGTTCTTGCTACATCGGCAGAAGCGTTACCCTGGGTGGCGTGAGACCAGTCGATGACGTGCGGAACGCCGTCCTTGTCGATGATTATATTACTGGGTCTGAAGTCGCCGTGGCAAAGCTTGTCGTGGTTCGGCATCGATTCGAGTCTCATTCTCAGCTCGTAACGGGTAGTAGCGTCGATGTTGGCTTCGCCCATCTTGCGGTTCATCTTGTCTTTGAGCTTGTTGAGGCTCGGGCTCTTCAGAGAGTGCATCTTAATCTGCAAATCGACGAAGAGTTCAAGATACTCGTCCATCTTCTCGGGACGAGAGTCCATCAAATCCTGCAAGGTCTCGCCCTCGATGAATTCTGAAACGATTGCCCACTGACCGTCCTGAGTGGTAACCTCGATTATTTTGGGGATGTCAAAGCCGGTTTCCTCTACTCTTGCCTGGTTGAGAGCTTCGTTCAAGATATCAGCCTTTGAGTAGCCGGGCTCGAACATTTTGATACAACGGTCGCCGTCACGGTAGATTGTTTTTGTCTTTCTTACGGAAACAACATTGTCAAGATTCATTATCGTCACTCCTTCCTGTTAGTCAGCCCGTGCATTTATGCACGTTGGCATAGCCTTCTCGGTGAAGGTTCCACCGTAGTATGCGTCAAGATAAATCTGTTTGAGTTCACTGATTAACGGATATCTCGGGTTTGCACCGGTGCACTGGTCGTCGAATGCACACTCGGTCATCTCGTCAAGGGTTTCAAGGAACTTCTTTTCATCAACGCCGTATTCAGCGATTGTGTCCTTGATTCCGACACGGTGTTTGAGCTCGTGAACAGCGGAGATGAGGTTTTCAAGCTTCTCTTCGTCCGTCTTTCCGCCGAGATTCAGTGCGTCCGCAATCTCTGCATATCTGTGCAAAGCGTTCGGGTGGTCGTACTGGGAGAAGGTTCCCATCTTCTGGGGCGCTTCGCTTGCGTTATATCTCATTACGTCTTCGATTACGAGTGCATTTGCAACGCCGTGGGCGATATGATGATAAGCGCCGAGCTTGTGAGCAAGAGAATGGCTGATGCCTAAGAATGCGTTAGCGAACGCCATACCAGCCATAGTTGCGGCATTTGCCATCTTCTCACGGGCTTCCTCGTCGGTCTGACCGTTGTCGTAAGCTCTCGGGAGATACTCAAATATCGTCTTCAATGCACCGATTGCAAGGCTGTCGGTGTAGTCTGTAGCCATAACGGAAGCATAAGCTTCGAGTGCATGGGTTACGGCGTCAATACCAGAAGCGGCAGTCAAGCCCTTCGGTGCTGTCATATGATAATCGATATCGACGATTGCCATATTCGGAAGTAACTGATAGTCAGCTAACGGATACTTGATTCCTGTAGTCTCGTCAGTGATAACAGCGAACGGAGTTACTTCGGAACCGGTACCTGCTGATGTCGGAACAGCGATGAAGTAAGCCTTTTCGCCCATCTTCGGGAAGGTATAGACACGCTTGCGGATATCGATGAATCTCATAGCCATATCCATGAAGTCGACTTCGGGGTGCTCATAGAGAACCCACATAATCTTGCCGGCATCCATAGCGGAGCCGCCGCCGATTGCGATGATGCAGTCGGGCTGGAAGGAGGTCATTGCCTTAGCTCCTGCCTTTGCACTTGCAAGAGTCGGGTCGGGCTCGACATCGAAGAAGGTTGTGTGAGCGATTCCAAGCTCGTCCAATTTGTCTGTGATGGACTTGGTAACGCCGCTGTGATAGAGGAAGGAGTCGGTTACGATGAAGCAACGCTTCTTGCCCATGACGTATTTGAGTTCGTCAAGAGCTACCGGCAGGCAACCCTTCTTGGTGTAGACCTTCTCAGGTGCACGGAACCAAAGCATATTCTCTCTCCTCTCAGCGACTGTCTTTATGTTGATAAGGTGCTTTACGCCTACGTTTTCACTTACGCTGTTGCCGCCCCATGAGCCGCAACCTAAGGTCAGTGACGGCGAAAGCTTGAAGTTATAGAGGTCTCCGATACCGCCATGGGAAGCGGGAGTATTGACAGGGATTCTGCAGGTCTTCATCTTTGAAGCGAACTTGTCAATCTTCTCACGCTCGGTGACTGCGTCAAGGTATACTGACGAAGTATGTCCGAAGCCGCCGTCTGCGATTAGATGCTCAGCCTTTCCGATTGCGTCGTCGAAGCTTTCTGCGTGATACATTGCCAAGACCGGTGAAAGCTTTTCGTGAGCGAATTCTTCGGAGATGTCGACCGACTCGACCTCACCGATAAGAATCTTCGTGCCCTCGGGGACGGTGATTCCGCAGATTTCTGCAATCTTCGGAGCAGGCTGTCCGACAATCTTCGCATTGACGGAGCCGTTGATGATGATTGTGCTTCTGACTTTGTCCTTCTCTTCGTCGTTAAGGAAGTAGCAACCTCTGTATGCAAATTCTTTTCTGACTTCGTCGTAGATGTCATTGAGTACTATTACCGACTGTTCGGAAGCGCAAATCATGCCGTTGTCGAAGGTCTTTGAATGGATAATCGAGCTTACTGCGAGCTTGATGTCGGCGGTGCTGTCGATAATTGCAGGAGTGTTTCCGGCGCCTACGCCCAGTGCCGGCTTGCCGGAAGAATATGCCGACTTAACCATGCCCGGTCCGCCGGTTGCAAGGATGATGTCAGCTTCCTTCATGAGAAGAGTTGTCATATCAAGGGTCGGGGTGTCAATCCACTCGATGATTCCCTCGGGTGCGCCTGCCTTGACTGCGGCTTCGAGAATTATCTTTGCCGCCTCAGCTGTGCACTTCTTAGCTCTCGGGTGAGGGCTGATGATGATTGCATTTCTGGTTTTCAAGCAAATCAAGCACTTGAAAATTGCGGTGGATGTAGGATTTGTCGTGGGGATTACTGCCGCAACGACTCCTATTGGCTCGGCAATCTTCTTCGTGCCGTAAGCCTTGTCCTCCTCGATGACTCCGCAGGTTTTGGTGTTCTTGTAAGCATTGTAGATATGCTCTGCGGCGTAGTTGTTCTTGATAACCTTGTCCTCAACAACGCCCATTCCGGTCTCTTCTACTGCCATCTTGGCTAAAGGAAGTCTAGCCTGATTTGCGGCGGTAGCGGCGGCAAGGAAAATCTTATCGACCTGCTCCTGAGTGTAGGTTGCAAAAATCTCCTGAGCCTTTCTTACCCGAGCAATCGCTGCTTCAAGAGCTTCGACGCTTTCGATGGGAGTTCTTTCGGTTTTTGCCGATGTTGCCTTCACGGTAAATACCTCCTATTGTATTTTTGCAGGATGAGCTTACGCCCACCACACGGTAGAATTATATTTTTACGAATATCATTATAGCAAAACGGCACCGTTTTATCAAGCAGAATCGGCATTTTCCACGGTTTGAACAGTTTTCTTTCAAAAGGACAACCCCGTTTTTACTTATAAACGAAGTGCGAAAATTCAGCTGTTCCTCCGGTCTTCTCAATCGAATATGCGAACAGCCCAATCCGGCAACCGACAAAATGTCTCAGGTCAAATGTCGGATAAACAGCCTCACCGAAGTCTGTCCACTCGCCATCTTTTAAGTACATGAAGCTCACTTCACTATGGTTTAGAGAGAATTTGCCTTTGATGCCGATGGTGACTTTCTCATCGAACAGGATTTTTGCGCAGGTTTTGTCCCTTGATTTCATCACGAGATATGTGCTCCCCTGCTCCTTCGTAAGACCAATTATGCCGTACTGATACTGAAGCATGGTGAGCCCGGCGGTGTCGCCGTCATTAAGCCCACTTGCATCCAGAGTTACATACGCTTCACATTCGGGATATTTCGCACGCTGGGTGAGAGTGTTCCGGGCAAATTCGACACTGTTCGACAATTTCTCGGTTGTCAAGATAAACCTGCCGTTGCCGGTGGAATAGTATTCCGGCTTCGGATTGTGGTTAAATTCCCATGCCTGATTGAGGGTTTCCGAAGTAAAGTCGTCAGAGGCGAATATAGGCGAGTACTTATAATCCGGTCTGGTCGAAGTGTTTTCGACAATTTCCGACGGAGTATCAAATACCGGGAAGCCGGTTTCATCAAAATGCATGGGAACCAGGTTTGGAATTCTTCCGACTGCTCCGTGGTCGGCGAATATGACACCGAACCATCTGCCGTCGGGAGTGTCGACAATTCCGCCCTGTGCAACGCCGTTCGTGTCAGGGAGTTTATAGTCGATGACGTCGCCGCCTGTCCATTCGCCGTCAAGGCTATCTGACATATAGGCGGCTTCAATCCGCCGCCATTCGCCTTGTGCGGCATGGATAAAGAAAGTATAGTATTTGCCGTTAATCTTATAGAAGTGCGAGCCCTCGTAGCCGAGGAAGTCGCCGGGAGCGTCACGGATGACTATCTTGTCAAAGCCGCCTTCGAGCGGTCCCGACAGGTCGGGTTTGAGCTCTGTTATCCGGATATTTCTTTGCCCATACATGATGTAGACCCTGCCGTCGTCGTCAAAGAGCACCGAGCAGTCGTGATAGAAGCCATCGATATAGCTTTTACTCCACGGTCCCTCGGGATTCTCTGCGGTAAAGCAATAGGTCTTTCTGGTGTCGTTGGCTATAAATATCACATAAAACTTGCCGTCGTGGTATCTTATGCACGGTGCCCACATGCCGTTTGCATAGGCGTGGTTCTCGCCGTCGAGATTCTCACGGGGAGTGTCCTCCAAAGTCTCATAAATATGGGAGCAGAATTCCCAGTTGATGAGGTCATAGGAGCGTAAGATGGCTCCACCGGGCATATAGTACATGGTGGTGGAGCACATGTAGTAGGTGTCGCCGACTCTGATTACGTCCGGGTCGGGCATGTCACAGCTGATTATTGGGTTTGTTCCCCAAATTTTTTTGGTTTTCATAATAAATAATTCTCCAAGTAAAGATTGGCGCACCGTATTGGGGTGCGCCTGAATATTAGGTTAAAGCGAAATCTTAACTGCTACGGGAGTCTTGCCGGTGAGTGAAACGCTCAAATCATCCGGCTGAGAAGTTCCGAAGTAAAGGATCGTCTCGGCGTCCTTGTCGAGATATCTCCTGCCGTCGTTGTCGACAACGGTGAGATTTTTAAGCGGGATGTCAAGCGAAACGGTCTTTGTCTTGCCCTCAGAGAGTGTGACTTTCTTGAAAGCACAGAGAGCCTGGTTCCTGACGGCGTCCGGGGAGCTCGACTTGAAGTAGACCTGCAAAGCGTCCGAACCGGAAACCGAAGAGTTCGTGAGAGTTACTTCTGCGTGGACTGCCTCTTCATCTACAGTGGTCTTGACATCGGTAACTTTGATATCAGAGTAAGTGAGACCATAACCGAAGGGATAGAGGACATTGTCCTTCGACAAATCCTCATAGCGATAGGTTCTGTCACGCATAGAGTAGTCGGTGAACTCGGGCATACCGTCGACAGACTTGTAGAATGTCACGGGAAGCTTTCCGGAAGGAGAAACCTTGCCGAAGAGTATATCCGCAACTGCCTTGCCGCCCTCTGAGCCGGGATAGAACGTCTGCAGGAGTGCATTCGGTCTGTCGTCTTCAATATTGAGGGAAGAGCCGCTTGCAAGAATTACAATAGTGGGCTTGCCGAGAGAAAGAACCGCATGGAGAAGGTGCTTCTGGGATTTAGGAAGCCGCAAATCCTTCTTGTCTCCGGAAGCATAGGCGTTACTTGCGTCGCCTTCCTCGCCTTCAAGGCTTTCATCGAGTCCCAGACAGAGAACAACGACGTCGCTATGAGCGGCGATTGCCTGTGCTTCGGCGATTCTGTCGTCCGGGAATGCGAGAACTTCGACCTTGTCTCTTATCATGTGGGAGCCTTCGGAGAAGAGAACCCTTCCGGGGAAGGCGTCCTGGATTCCCATAAGGATTGTTTCGTATCTCGAAGCTGTGCCATAGTAGTTGCCACGGAGTGCGCCGATATTCTGGGCATTAGGTCCTATTACGCCGATTGTATTAATCTTTGAAGCATCGAGTGGAAGGATTCCGTCGTTCTTTAAAAGAACGCAAGCTGACTCTGCCGCACGTCTGCTGACTGCAAGATGCTCTTTTGTCTCGACGTCCATGTAGCCTAGATTGTCAAATTCTGTCTCGTCGAACATGCCGAGGCGGAACCGGGTTCTGAAGAGATGTTCGCAGGCGGTGGTAATCTCCTCTTCGGTTACAAGTCCATCCTGATAAGCCTTGTAGAGGTGGACGTAGGCGCTTCCGCAGTTGACATCACAGCCGTTTTTGAGTGCCAGAGCCGCAGACTCCTCCGGAGTTTCGGTGACGTGGTGGTGCTGATGGAAGTCCTGGATTGCCCAGCAGTCGGAGGTGAAGTAGCCGTCAAAGCCCCATTCGTCGAGAGTCGACTTTAAGAACTCACTGCCACAGCAGGGCTCGCCGTTGGTTCTGTTATATGCGCCCATTACGCCTTCGACATCCGCTTCTTTTACAAGAGCCTCAAATGCCGGAAGGTAGGTTTCCTCCAAATCCTTCTTGTCCGCAACTGCGTTGAACTCGTGCCGCAAATCTTCCGGTCCCGAATGGACGGCAAAGTGCTTGGCACATGCGGCGGCACGGAGATATTCTCCATCGCCCTGAATGCCCTTTACGAACGCACAGCCGAGACGGGATGTGAGATACGGGTCCTCGCCATAGGTTTCATGACCTCTGCCCCAGCGTGGGTCACGGAAAATGTTGATGTTGGGAGACCAGAGAGTCAGTCCCTTGTAGATGTCCCTGTCGCCGAGCTTTGAATACTCGTTATACTTGGCTCTTGTCTCGGTTGAAATGACTTCTGAGATGTCGCCCAAAAGCTCCTCATCGAAAGAAGCCGCCATTCCGATTGCCTGCGGGAACATGGTTGCGACGCCTGCACGGGCAGTGCCGTGAAGACCCTCGCACCACCAGTTATAGGCAGGAATCCCCAGTCTTTCGACAGCAGGTGCGCCATATTTGAGCTGTTCGCACTTTTCCCACACGGTAAGTCTGGAAACCAAATCTTTAGCTCTTTCTTCTGGTGACTTTGTTTTATCCTTGTAAATATCCATAGTTGTCCTCCTAATGTAGTCAAGCTGATAGGGATATTATACTAGATTGGGGACGGGGTTGTCAAGCAGTTCGCTAACGCGAACTGCGGAAGTTTGGCTTCGCCAAACTTCCACCCCTCAGGCGCTTCGCACCAGCTCCCCTTGTCAGGGGAGCCATAATTGCGATAAACCGCTTCAATTGTGCCGAAGGGATTTCAATAAAAATTTATCGTTTCTCGATAAAAAGTTGTTGACAAACAATCTCTGATGTGCTATACTGGTCTCACAAAAGGTAAAAGGAGAGATAAAAATGGATCTCAAAGTATTGGTTCGGTGGCTAAGAGCTGTGATTATCGGCGTCGGAGTCTGCGGATTGGTGGCTTATGGGGTGGTGTGTCCGCTTTGCGGGCTGAAAATTGTAGAAGACCATCCCGACGTTTCGGGCTGGTTTGCACCGTGGCTCGGGTTTATCCTGATAACCGCAATTCCCTGCTATGCCGTGCTCGTTTTCTGCTGGAAGATTGTCTCTAACATCGCCGCCGGGCAGGCGTTCTCTTACGATAATGCAAAATATTTCAGCGTGATGTTCTACTTGGCGCTCGGCGATATTGCATTTTTCTTCGTCGGAAACGTGGTGCTTCTTCTCATGAACATGAACCATCCTGCGGTGATTGTGGCTTCTCTCATAATAGTGTTCATCGGGATTGCCGTTGCGGTGGTGTTTGCGACGCTTTCCCACCTCGTGAGAAAAGCCGCCGACCTGCAACAGGAAAACGATTTGACCGTCTGAGGTGAAGTTATGGGCGAAATTATTATAAACATCGACGTCATGCTTGCAAAGCGCAAGATGAGTGTGACGGAATTGGCAGACAAAGTGGGCATAACGATTGCGAATATCTCTATTTTAAAGAACGGTCGGGCAAAGGCTATCAAGTTCTCGACCCTGGCGGCTCTTTGCGAGGCTCTTGACTGCCAGCCGGGGGATATTTTGGAGTATCGGAGGAATGAAGATGAGGGTAATTCTTAGATTCATAGCTCTCGTAGTGGTCTGGGCAGTGACTGTTTTCGGCGGGGCTATTTCGTACATCTTCCCCGAGACCTACTGCGACGTTATCGAAAACAACTGGGGAATCGTAATTCCGACCGATAAAGGCTACTCGGAAGAAGTCTCCGCCGACTCCGGTGCAAGCTTCCACGGCGACGGGACACGGTATCACGTCATGTACTTCGACGATGCCGAAAGAATCAGTGTGCTCTTAGGTTGGAGCGACGGGATTCCCGAAAGTGTTGTCGACTATTCGGAGCAACTGCTTGACGAGCTCGATATTAATTACAGACCGGACTATGAAAGCTGTGTTTTCTACACTCAGACAAAAAGCGATGGAAGCGTTATCCTGATTTTCTGGGATGAAAGCAGGCAGGAGATGTATGTTTTGGAGGAGTTCTTTTGACCAAGAAGAGAATTGTTGCGATTGTGGTTGCCGTAGTGCTGGGTACGGTCTGCCTGGTGGGGGTAAGGCTTGGGATGAATCCTAAGTTTCAGGCTTGGGTATTTGTAGCAAGATATGGCGACTACATCGAGGAGAAGTACGAGAACCACATTATTATCACCGACGGTGTTCCCTGCATTTCGGCGACCTATTTTAATGCGGGTTACCGGCATGAGATGATTGAATACACTCTCTCCGGCTTCGGAATTGCCCCGTCTAGCACCTATTACGGCTGTTACTACTCACCAGATGATTTGCCGATGGCATATTCGCAGATGAATTATCACCTCGTCGAGCAAAGCGAAGGCTATTGGACCTGGCAAGAAAATGGCGGAGATAATCACGGGGAGGTTGCAAAAATCCGGGATGGGTGGTATTATTATAGTGCAAGCTTTTGATAGGAGGTATCACTATGCAAAAAATGTTATTCCCGAACGGGTTGAAGAAGGCGTTTACGACGAGCTATGACGACGGGTGCTATGACGACATCAAGCTCATGGAGATGATGGACGAGTACGGCATCAAAGGCACCTTCAACATCAGTTCTCAGATTTACCGGGAGGAAGGCACCAAGCCTTATGGCGTTTGGCCCAGGGTCACTTTGACGGAGGCTTTGGAGGAATACCCGAAGCACGGAGTCGAAGTCGCCGTTCATGGGCTTCACCACAGGGACTTCACGAAAATCACCGAGCCGGAGCTCTACTGCGAGATTGCTACAGACAAGGCGAATCTTGAAATGCAGTACGGCGGAGTTGTCCGGGGTGCGGCTTATCCCTATGGCTCTTTCAACAACAAGGCGGTTGAGGCTCTCAGAAAATGCGGAATCAAGTATTGCAGAACCGTCTGCACCCGTGATGATTTCGGGATGCCGGAGGACTGGCTGAGGCTGTTCGCCACCTGCCATCACGGCGACCAGAGAATGCCCGAGCTCCTCGACAGGTTCGTTTCAACCGAGTTCGACGACTGCCGGATGTTCTATCTCTGGGGACACACCGCCGAGTTCAGGCGTGACGACAACTGGGACGTCATCGAAAACGCTTTCAAAAAAGTCAGTGGCAACCCGGAAATCTGGTTCGCCACCAACATTGAAATCTGCGAATACCACAAGGCTTACCAGGCTCTCGAATACTCCACCGACCCACGCTCACACGCAATCTATAACCCTTCTGCGAAGGACGTCTGGGTTGAGGTTGACGGGAAGGCGGTTGTTGTGAAGAGTGGACAAATCGTCGGATGAACCTCTCAGTCACCTTCGGTGACAGCTCCCCTTATCAATGGGAGCCAATAGCAGCCTCTCATAGAATGCAAAAGGCTCCCCTGTTAAGGGGAGCTGGATGCGCGAAGCGCAGACTGAGAGGTGCAAGTTCGGCTTGTGCCGAACTTGCTGACTTGGCGTAGCCAAGTCATTGCCCCGTATATTCCACCATCACCGCACTGATGACGCCATCCACTTCGTAGAGCTTGTCTACGAGGCGGGTGTTTTTCTTTTTCAGGCGGATGTTGGCGGTAAGCTCGGTTTCGCCCTGATAGCGGGAGCGACCGAGGGTTTTTGCTTTGAGGGCGGTCATTATTTCGGAAATGTTCTCCTCTGCGCTCGATTCATATCTGATAACCAGAACATAGGTCTTCTTGCCTTTTGTAATAACCGTAAAGATGATATACACAAGGGCGATTCCCAAAGTTGCAATGAGTGCGAACGGATATAGACCGGCGCCGGAGGTGATTCCCGAGGCGATTCCCCAGAAGAGGAAACCGACATCAAGTGGGTCTTTCACCGCCGAGCGGAACCTGACAATCGACAGTGCGCCGACCATTCCCAAAGACAAAACCAGATTCGAGCCGATTACGAGGACGATGAACGCCGTTATTACCGTTATCATGACGATGAGGACGGCGAAGTTTTCGCTGTAGACGGCACCTCTGTAGAAGACCTTGTAGACGAAATAGATTATGATTCCGCACAGAAGCGCACAGACGAGTGTTACCAGTATGTACGAGACGGTCAGGTGCTCGACGAGCCCCAACTGCTCGATGCTTTCTTTAAGAACTGCCTTAATGCTGCTCATATTTTGACTTCCTTTCTTTGAGCCTCAGAGACTGATTGCCTGCGGCTTGTAATTATTCACGGCGTCCCGGCAGGTTGTGAACTTCGAGACGGCAATTTTCTCTCCGCCAACGCTAGAAACGAGCATCGAAAGAGCTTTCGGGATGAAGTCGTCGTACTTCACTTCCATTATAACCATTCCATGTGGGTATACCGGGACGGTCAGGAGCTCTTCGTCGAACATGTCGACGCTCGTCAAGCCTGCTCTGAGAGCCTTGTCGAAAGTGATTCTGACGTTACCGATTGGCTCAACATACGCTTCGCGGATGTAGTCGACGACAACCGACGGGCGCAAGCCCTTCCCTCCCCAGAGGGTAAGAAACTCAGCCGCAGTGAAGCTGTCATCCGGCTTCAGAAGCGAGCAGTCGCCAGCTATCAGAGCCTTGGCGCAGTCAAGAGAGATATCGGTGCCGGTCTTTCTGATTCGGTCGCCGTTTTTCTCCTTACATTCAAGGCGGATGACGTCGGAAGAGAAGTTATATGTCCTCAGTCGGAACTTTTTTCGGTGAGTAACTCCCGCAATCTTGTCCCAATAGGACGACTTGTAGATGTCATCGAAATAAAGGCTCCGGATAAAGTAATCGCCATTCTGCATAGAGTGCGAATCCGGCTTCATCAGCGCCGAAATCCGGGTTCGTGCAGTGACATACTCAGCCTTCGTAAGCAACAGCTTTATCTCGTGGCGGTATTTGCCTGAGGTATTCTCTTGCATAACCGGTACAGCATGTTCCGACTCAGCTCCCAGGATGATATTATCAATTATTTCGTCTTCCTTTGGCATGATTCACCGCCTCTTCAACTTTCACTTGCATCTGTCGAAGTCTCTGCCAACTCGATATACTCTTTCAGCTTTTTCTGTAGCAACTTCTTGTCTATCAGCTTCAGATTATATTCCGAGACCATCGTAGGTGAAAGGCTCCGACTCAATGCAAATTCAACCACTTCGTCGTCTTTACTGGCACAAAGGATAACTCCAACACTCGGATTTTCATTTTCCTTTTTAACCTCACGGTCAAGGGCTTCAAGATAGAGATTCATTTTTCCAACGTATTCCGGCTTGAATTCCCCTATCTTTAATTCAAATGCAACAAGGCAGGAAAGACCTCTGTGATAGAAAAGTAAGTCTATATAGTAATCATGATTTCCAACCTGAACGCGATACTCTTCGCCAATGAATGTAAAGTCTTTACCGATTTCAAGGATGAAATCCTTGAGATTTTTTATGATTGACTTTTGCAAATCATGCTCAGAAACCGTCTCTGGAACATCAAGAAAATCGAGTACATAACTATCAAGGAAAACATTGCCGGTCGCCTTTTTAGATTGCTCGATTGCGGGAGAAAGCGAATTCTGAGACAACATATATCTTTCGTAATACCCACTGTCAATCTGACGTGCCAGTTCCCGTTTTGAAAGACGTTCTTTGATGCACATATTCATATAAAATATGCGCTCGTCCATAGTCTTGCAAGCCGACATTATTTTCAGATGGTTCGTCCAACTTAATTGTGTCACCAGTGGTGACACTTTTTCCTCATCTTTATAAAGCTCATAAAACTGCTTCATCCTATATAGTCCACGACGATTGAAGCCTTTTAAATCGGGATAATTTTCAGAGAAGAAATCAGCCAATTTCTGCACAAAAGCGTCGCCATATTCAGCGTTTTCAGATTGTTTACTGATGTATTCGCCTATGTCACGATACATCAAAATCAGCTCTTCATTTACCTTGCGATAAGCCCGCTCTCTTGCGGAATCTATAATATCGACAATCTTCTGAAACTGCTCGCTATAGGGAATTACATCATTCACTGACTGTCCATCCTCCTCATTCTAGTTCCTGATTACAAAATCTTCTCCTCATCCACATCATCCCCACCAAGATCAACGGGCTCGCCTTTAATCAGGTGGGCAAGATTCTGGAATTCTGCTTCGGTGAGGGTTACGCCTTTGCTCATACGGGTGTGGTCGGGGGACCAGTCACGGATGTCGTACTTCGGGACGCCTTCGTTCCAGCTGACTTTGTTTAATTCCTTTGTCCAGCCACGGGCGGTCTCCGAAAGAATGCCCAAGTGCTCCTTGATTTCATAAGTAAGTTCTGCCATAGTAATGTTCCTTTCTTAATGGTTCTTTATAAATTTAGATTTTAGCTTCTCCGGCATCAGCATCATCAAGGCTTGCCAGAGGTCTTTTATATTCAGTGCAAATGAGATGATGAAGAGTACTCCCAAAATCAAGTACAGCATCCACCATTGCCCGAAAGTAATCTGGTTGACGATGACCATCGCCGCCATTACTGCCGTGTTGATTAAGATTTTCGGCATCGAAAAGTCATAGCGGATGAGGCGTCGGGTGTCATAAAGTCTGTAGAAGAAGACTGCGAAATATGCCACAAAGGTGGCGAACGCCGCACCGTAGATTCCAAAGGACGGAATCAGGGCGAAGTTCAGGATTATATTTATTATTCCCGCAACAAGCGAAGTGTAGAACGAGTGCTTGGTCTTCTTCTCGGCAATATAGACCGAGCCCAAAAACGTGTTGAAGCAGGTGAAGACGGTTGCGAGTGTCAGAAGCGGCGAATAAAGATAGGACTCGAAATACTGCTCGTTAATCCAGACCTGCGTTATTGGCTTGATTAGTAGCAGGATTCCGCAAGCCAGAACGTACATGAATGCCGAGCACATTCTGAATACATCCGTATAGAACTTCTCGCGCTCGGCAGAACCGTTTTCGGTGATTGCGGACATGTTCCACGCCTGCGAGAACATCGTGAATATCGTCGTTAAGATTGTCGGGATTTTATAGGCAATGGCGTTGATGCCGGTCAGGTATTCGCCGTGGAAAATGCGGATGATGAATCTGTCCGAAATGCTCGTGATGAGCCACAAGAGATTCGTCGACATCAGCGGCGCCGCATATTTTACCATGCTCTTGGCGAGCTCTTTGTCGAAGCTTCTTGGAGAAACAAATCTCCACAGTCTTCCCGCTGTAAACAGGAAAATGCTCGAAATCAGGTCGGAAAGAATAATTGCAAGAAGATATCCGGTGATTCCCATATCGAATCCGACGAGGAACAGGATATCCAGGAGTAGCATAACAAGAGTGCAGATGATTCCGTCAATCGCAAACAGCGTGACCTTTCCCCGCCCTCGGGTGAAGAACATGTTAATCTGCCGCAAAGACGACGTGCAGACGTAGATATACAAAATCACCGTATAGCCGTCGACATAGTCGAAAAGCGAGATTATCGGAAAGATAAGCGCCATCGCCGCCATTCCCACGACATAAACGCTCAGGCAGACGGTGTAGACCTTTTTGTAGTCTTTTATCTCTTTTGAATCGAGTCCAAACCGGAGCGCCGCCTCCGCAATCGAGATGGTGAAAATCGGAATCAGGATGTTGGCGGTCTGGGCGATGAGGTCGACCGTGCCGTACTCCTCAGGAGTCAGGCAGGAGGTATAAAGCGGCACCAGAATCAGCACCAGAAGCTTTGAACCAAAGGAACCTATGGCGAATATGAGTGTGTTTGCCATCAGTTTTTTGAAGTTTTTGTTTTCGCTCGCCAAAAGTTTACCGCCTTTCTCTCAAAGTCACATTCCCGGTAGAAACAATAACTCTATTATAATAGCGTCGTACAAAAAAATCAAGAAAAATTGCAAAAAGGACTATGAAAAGATTGCGACTTGTGATATACTTTAGACAGTAGCATGAATCCGGCGTCGATGGCAGACGGATTGTTGATTTGTGAAAGGAGTATTCGGCATGAATAAAAATAGAGAAAACGTATTGAGAGTCCTCGTGATTCTCTCGGCACTGACCTGCATTTTGGGAATCGTCAAGCTTACAGCGGAAGCGCTGAGCTTGGGAACTCATAAGTATTTTGATGTGTCCGACTAAATCGGAAACCCCTCCGGCACTTCGTGCCACCTCCCCTTTCAGGGGAGGCTTTTTGCGTTGTGCAACTTCCACAAAAAATCCCGCTTTCACGGTATCTCCAAGATTTTACGGTTGATTTTTTCAGCTTCTTTGGTATAATAGAATAGCAAGTTTGTAACCCTTTTGTAACTATTCGGAAAGGAGGAGCCATGTTTCTAGCACATATCCGGGCTGGGCTGTGGGCGATATTCAACTTTTTGCAGTTTGTCGGTCGCACAGTGGCAGATATTATAAAGAGAATACTTACTGCCGTTTTCGGACTGCTCGGAAGAGTCTTATCGAGACTATTCAAGAGAATTGGCGGTTGGCTTTCAAGGAAGTTCAAACAGCCGCTTTATGATATATGGTGCTTCATTTTAACTCCGTTTGCGCACGCATTCGGTCGGCTTTCCCATACAAAAATCCAGTTCCGCAAGGCGAAGAGAATCAGCTGGAAGCACGCCGCTTCGGTTGTCTTCACTTCAATCGGAGTCTTCTTCAGATGGCTCGGAAGAGCGCTTGTGTCGCTTTTCAACTATGCCGCACCGGTTGTCTGCATTGCATT
The DNA here is from genome assembly GCA_021200775.1 of Oscillospiraceae bacterium. Taxonomy (GTDB): domain Bacteria; phylum Bacillota; class Clostridia; order Oscillospirales; family Ruminococcaceae; genus Faeciplasma. The sequence goes on along the minus strand of JAJQGB010000009.1, from coordinate 166,791 downwards.
TTTCATAACACTCGTCAGGTATGCAAGCTCAATCACCTATTCGGTTTCTGTCGAGTATAACGGCAACGACCTGGGAGTGATTTCGAGCGAAGCGGACTACAGCGAGGCTCAGGCTCTCGTTCAGGACAAGATTACCTACACCTCATCCGACGATGCGGTCATTTCTACTCCCACATTTACGATAAAAGTCGCAAGCGATGACGACGACACCGTCGACATTGACAGCCTTTCGGAGCTGATGCTCGAATCTGCGGATGTCAACGTTGTGGACGCATACGGCTTCTACATAAACGACACACTTGTCGGCGTTTACAACGAAGAGGAAATGCTGAAAATCAAGTCAGCTCTTGAAGCGAAGCTCGCCGAGTATTACACCGCAAATGCGGTTTCGACCGAGTTTGTCGACGACGTCGAAATCGTTGAGGGACGGTATATCGAAGACAATCTGACTCTGTCGGACATTGCAGTCGCATACATCAACGGAAGCGTCACCGTCGAGGCTTACTACATCGTTGAGGATGACGACACTCTTGCTTCCATTGCAAACACTCTGGGATATTCCACTTCAGACCTTCTTGACGAAAACCCGTCGCTGTCAGACGGAATAGGCGTCGGGGACATCGTCACATACCACTACACCGAGCCGAATCTCTCGGTAGTCACAACACACTACGAGGTCTACAACCAGGTTGTCGAGCGTGAGACGAGATATATCTATGACAGCTCGATGGAGGAATATAACGAAATTCTCAAACAGTCCGGCTCGGATGGATACGAGAATGTCACTGCCCTCGTCACCGAGACGAACGGCGTTGAAACGGACAGAACCATCACTGCAAGCTACACCATCATCGAGATGGTTCCAAGAATCTTCCAGGTCGGCACCGCCGAGAACACGACTATTGACGACACAAGCATCATCGACCTTCTGGGAACCTTCTGCTGGCCCGTCGGAGGAACGGGAGGATATGTCAGCTCGATTTATGGCTGGCGCTCATGGGACTCTTCAAGCCATAAGGCTATAGACATTGCCGCCGATTACGGCACAGACGTCTATGCCGCCTGCTCGGGAACCGTCACATTTGCAAGCACCTATGGCGCATACGGAAAGCTGGTTATAATCGACTGCGGCTACGGCTATGAAGCCTATTATGGGCATCTCTCGTCGATTGATGTTAGCGAAGGCGACGTTGTCGAAAAAGGCGATGTCATCGGGCACGTCGGCATGACCGGCTCCGCCTCCGGCAACCACTTGCACTTCGAGATGCGCTACGACGACGACCGCTTCAACCCGATTTATGTACTGGGTGGATACAGCAATCATGAGGTAAGGAATTGGTAACCCCTCCACCATGCTTCGCATGGTTTCCCCTCCCCTTTCAGGGGAGGCTTTTTTTATTCTATCAGAAATTTGTGCAGGATACGAAAAGGCTCCCCTGAGAAGGGGACACTTGCCTTCGGCAAGCCGCTGGCAGGCGCGAAGCGGCTGACTGAGGGGTTTACCTCTTCAGCTCCACTACCACCACTTCCGGTGGATTATTGATTCTAGTTGGGATGAAGCTATTGCCTAGTCCTCGGCTGATTACCGTGGCGCTGGTGCCGAAATAGTGGATGCCTTCCGAGTACTTCGGGAAGAAGCCCTGGTCGGGAGCAATGACACTTCCTAGCCTTCCGAGCCGCATCTGTCCGCCGTGAGCGTGACCGGAGAACGTGAGGTCGGCGCCGTATTCGGCGTATAACTCGCCATATTGTGGACGGTGGGATATAAGAAGCGTCAGAGCATCGTCGGTGCCCTTCATAAGATTTTTAAGATTCTTACGGCATCTGAGACCGTCGGCGAGTCCGCAGAGATAAATCTTCTCGTCGCCGATTGTGAGGGTTACGGTATCACGAGTGAGCACAACCGCACCGGTTTCTTCGGCGTCACTGAGAAACTCCGCCATCTCATTTTCCGGAAATCTTCCTTCGTGGTTGCCGGTTGTATAGAAGGTCGGGGCGATTTTGCTCGAAAATCTGAGGAAATCGAGTGCGACCTCCTTATTTGTATGCCTGGAGTCGACCAAATCCCCCGAAATCACGATTATATCGGGACTCTGGGCTTCTATCAGTTCAAGAAGTCTCGTATTATCCTTGCCGAAAGACTTGTTGTGAAGGTCGGAAATGTGCACTATCCTGAAGCCATCGAAGCTCTCGGGGACTTTTTTGCTCTTATAAACGTAGTTCGAGACGGTCAGGTGGTTGTTCTCATATAAAAAATAAGCAGTTGCCGCCGGAACAGTCACAGCGGACAAGGCAAGCATGATTTTTGAACGGCGCATATTTATCTCCTGTCAATTTGTATTAAGACGATTGTAGCATAAACTTCCCCACTTTTCAACGATATTTTTGCCCAGCGGTATTGTCTTTTCAGAAAAAAAGTGCTACAATAGCTTTGAAAAATACTCATGGAGGAGAGATACCATGGCAAATATAACTATTTTCGACCATCCACTTATCAAGCACAAGATTACCCTTCTTCGGGACAAGTCCACCGGCACAAAGGATTTCAGAACTCTCATTGAGGAAATCGCAATGCTCATGGGTTATGAGGCATTGAGAGATTTGCCGCTCGAAGAGATTGAGGTTGAAACTCCTATCTGCAAGACTATGGCTCCCGTTGTTTCGGGCAAGAAGCTTGCTGTCGTTCCTATTTTGAGAGCAGGTCTCGGAATGGTAAGCGGAATTCTGGCGCTTGTTCCTTCTGCAAAGGTAGGACACATCGGAATGTACAGAGATGAAGTTACCCACATTCCCCATGAATACTACTGCAAGCTCCCTGACAATATCGGCGACAGAACCATTATCGTACTCGACCCGATGCTCGCAACCGGCGGTTCGGCTGTCGACGCTATCAATCTTATCAAGGAACGTGGCGGCAAAAACATCAAGTTCATGTCCATCATCGCCGCTCCCGAGGGCTTGAAGGCTCTTTCGGAGGCTCATCCGGACGTTGAAATCTACTGCGGAAACCTTGACGAAAAGCTCAACGAGAACTGCTATATCGTTCCCGGTCTTGGAGACGCTGGCGACAGAATCTTCGGCACCAAGTAAATTTTGAGAAAAAGCTTGCAATCGTCACCATTTCGTGATATACTGCATAGGATAAATGAAAAAAGCGTTGAGCGGAAAGAGTAGCATAATCGAACCCGTAAAGAGAAGAGACAGCGGTGGAAAGTCTCCCGGGAAGATTTTGTGAAGTGCATCCGTGAGCTTGGGAACGGAAATTGAGTATGTTCCCACGCATTGCTGCGTTAAAGCAACTGAGTTACAAATCGGAGTGGAACCGCGATTATTACCGCCTCCCGTTTAGCGTTATGCTATTCGGCAGGCGGTTTTTGTTTCCCAAAAAATAAATCTATGGAGTGATTACATTGCACTATATCTTAAAAGCTTTATCGGAGGACGTTCAGGCAATAAAGGACAGGGACCCTGCGGCAAGGAACACGGTTGAGATTCTTCTCACATCATCCGGTCTTCACGCAATTGCGGCTTACCGTGTCGCACATGCCCTTCACCAAAAAAAGTACTATCTCTCGGCAAGGGTGATTTCGACGGTTGCCAGATTCTTAACAGGAATTGAAATTCACCCGGGCGCAACCATCGGGAAAAGGCTTGTTATCGACCACGGCTCGGGAGTCGTTATCGGTGAGACTACCGAAATCGGCGACGATTGCCTTCTTTATCAGGGCGTAACTCTCGGCGGCAACGGCAGAAGCAAGGGCAAGCGCCACCCGACACTAGGCAACAACGTCATGGTCGGTTGCGGCGCCAAAGTTTTAGGACCGTTTAAAATCGGCGACAATGTTAAAGTGGCGGCGAATGCGGTTGTTTTATCAGAAATCCCCGACAACTGCACAGCTGTCGGCGCACCGGCAAGAATTGCAAGAAGAAACGGCGTCAGAGTCACTCAGGACTTAGACCAGATTCACATTCCCGACCCTGTTGCGGCGGAATTTGCGAAGCAGAACGAAAGAATAACCGAACTTGAGCAGAAGCTCGAAGAAATAAAGAAATAGGAGACTTTAAAATGAAGCTGTATAACTCTCTCACGAGAACTAAAGACGAATTTGTGACGCACGAGCCCGGGAAGGTTGAGATGTACACCTGCGGACCGACCGTCTATCACTATGCGCACATCGGAAACCTGAGGTCTTATATCATGGAAGATGTTTTGGAGAAATATCTTTCCTACTCAGGCTACAAGGTCAACCGTGTTATGAACATCACCGACGTCGGGCATCTTACGAGCGACGGCGACACCGGCGACGACAAGATGCTGAAAGGCGCTAAGCGTGAGCACAAGACGGTCATGGAGATAGCGAAGTTCTACACCGACGCCTTCTTCAAGGACTGCTCTAAACTCAACATCAAAATCCCCGACACTGTTGTGCCGGCTACATCCTGCATTGACGAGTTTATCCGGGTTATCGGAGTCCTTATCGACAAGGGCTATGCTTATCTGTCGGGCGGAAACGTCTACTTCGACACCTCGAAGTTAGAGAAATACTATGTTTTCAACGACTTCGATGAGGAAGACCTGGCTGTCGGAGTACGTGAGGGAGTTGAAGCGGATTTATCGAAGAGAAACAAGACTGACTTTGCGCTCTGGTTCACAAAGTCGAAGTTTGAGGACCAGGAATTAAAGTGGGATTCGCCCTGGGGAGTTGGATATCCCGGCTGGCACATCGAGTGCTCATGCATCAGCATGAAGAATAATGGCGAATACCTCGACCTCCACTGCGGAGGAATCGACAACGCTTTCCCGCACCATACAAACGAGATTGCACAGTCGGAATCGTATCTAGGGCATCCGTGGTGCCCGCAGTGGTTCCATGTGAGGCACCTGAACACTGAGGGCGGCAAGATGTCGAAGTCAAAAGGCGAATTTTTGACGGTTTCGCTCCTTGAAGAGAAGGGCTACGACCCGATTGTTTACAGATTCTACTGCCTCCAGTCGCACTATCGCAAGGCTCTCGTCTTCTCATATCCGAATTTAGATAACGCCGCATCCGCTTACACAAAGCTCATCCAAAAAATCGCCACTCTCTTAAAAGCCACCGGCGAGGTTGACGAAACCGCCTTTGCAAGCCTCAAAAAGTCGTTCACCGACGCTATGGACAACGATTTGAACACTTCCCTTGCAGTTACAGCACTCTATGACGTTCTGAAGACTGACACTAACGACGCCACCAAGCTTGCGCTTATCAAAGACTTTGACAGAGTTTTGTCTCTCGGGCTGGTAGAACATGCCGAAAAAATGACTGCAAGCGAAGATGAAGAGCTCCCGGCTGAAGTGGCTGAGCTTCTGGAACAGCGCAAGACGGCTAGAAAAGAAAAGAACTTTACTCTTGCCGACGAGCTTCGTGCCAGAATAGTGGCTATGGGATATTCGGTCGAAGAGACAAGGCAGGGCATGGTCGTAAAGAAAATCTGATACCGAAAAATTATAATCGCAAAGTTTGATGAAAATTTATCATCGGCACTTGACTTTAAGGCACTTTCGGGGTAATATTTCTATTAGAATATTCTTGGAATTTTGCCCTTATGGAAAGGAAAGATAAATGCCATCTGATTACGATAATTACGAAAACCCAAAGAAGAAAAATCCGCTGAACTCCCCAGCGTTCCGAAAGTATTTCCGGGTGTCGCTGGTTGCGATTATAGTTATTCTGGTGTTCGTTCTTCTTATCTGGCTTGCCGGCGCAAGACAGCTTGGGATTCCCGATGAAATCGACTTCATCCAGCTTGAAGAGCCGGAGGACGACAACCCGGTTGTGGTCTTTGAAACGAATATCGGAAACATCTCTGCTGTTCTGTACCCCGAAGAAACTCCCGAATACTATGAGTACTTCGTGGGGCTTGTCGAGTCGGGATACTATGACGGAACCTACATCTGTGCCGTCGTCGATTCCGCCTATGCTCTGGGAGGAACTCCTGATGCCGACCCGAACGGCGACAACGAAGGCGCCGACGAATCGGCTTTTGAAGCGGAAATTTCCGACAAGCTCTGGAGTATAAAAGGCTCGATGGCATCATTCGTCGGAACCACCGGCATGTGGCCCTTCCAGAAGAACTGCGCAGGCTCGACATTCTTCTTTATAAACGACATCGACGACGCCTATATGGACGAATCGGCTCTTAGAAGAAGCTATGGCGACGAGTTGGGCTCGGTTTATGCCGAGTACGGCGGAATCCCGAACTTCACCCAGAAGTACACGATTTTCGCTCAGGTCTACGACGGCTGGGACGTCTACGAAACCATAATGGCTACTGAAGTGCTTGACACCTACCAGCCTGCCACCGACATAGTCATCGAAAGAGCCTACATCACCACCTATGGTGAAGCTCCTGCCGAAAACTACGGCATACCTGTTTCCGTTACGGATGATTCCGACACTTCCGAGACAGAATAAATAAATTTAGTATGGACAAATCGGAGAAAATGTTGTATACTATATCAGTATGCGGCGTTTCGCCGAATTCCCCATCTGAAAGGACATCTTTAAAATGAACAAGTTGTTAAGAAAAGCACTCGTCATTCTGACGATTTTTGCGGTCGTACTCTCCATGGCTGGATGCGGCGACACCTCATGGATAGTCAAGGTTGACGACGTTACCGTCAACGCCGGTATGTACATCTACTATCAGGGTGCCGGCTATACTGCGGGGGTTTACGAACTTTCCGAAGAAGATTCGACCTATTACTATTACTATTTGTTCGGATATTCCCTGCTCGATGAAACCATCAACGGGCAGTCTATGTCCGACTATATGAGCGACTATGCGGTTGACATGTGCAAGCAGTATGTCGTTATTTCAAAGCTCTTCGACGAGCTGGGACTTGAGCTTACAGAAACTGAGCTTGCAAACATCGAGACCTCTGTTGCCAACACATGGGAATCCTACAGCGAGACCTATGAAGCGGCTGGTATTTCGGAAGACACCGTAAGAAAGGTTGCCGAAATCACCATGATGGAAGAGGATGTCTTCAACGCCTACTATGAGGTTGGCGGTCTTAACGGCACCACTGAGGACGACATCAAGGATTACCTCGAAGACAACTACGCAAGAATCAAGTACATCACTTTCGAGTTTTCCGAGAGTGCTGACGACGCCATCGACGAAGACTACAAGGCTGAAATGCTTGAAGTTGCCAACTCTTATCTCGAAAGAGCTGAAGCTGGCGAGTCTATGGACGATTTGATTGCCGAGTATGCTGAAGTTCTTGCGGCGGCTGAGGCTGAAGAGTCCGAGGACGAAGAAACCGAAGAAGAAGTCGAAGAGGTAGAAGTTGAAGATGAAGAAGTCGACGAGTATGCCAACGAGTACATCTACAGCATCGACGCCACTTCTCCGAGCGAAAAGTTCATCAACTACGTCTTCACCGTCTGCAACGTCGGTGAGTACACTGTCATCCAGGACGACACCTGCTTCTATCTCGTCGAAAGGCTCGACATCTTAGAGCGTGACGACCTCTATGAAGCCAACAGAGACTCCTATCTCGCAGCACTCTTTGATGAGGATTACACCACTCTCATCAACGAGAAGCTCGCAACCTATGAGGTTGAGGTCAACGAGAACTCCATCAAGCGTTACACCGCCGAGAGAGCTCTTGGTATGGACTGATATAGAATCATAGCCTGAATCAAAGCGTTCACAGTTTCAACTGTGGGCGCTTTTTGCATAGTATTTTTCAGAAAAAACGCAAAAAAATCTTGTGTGTTTTCTCAATTTCCTCTTTACTATTTCCCGAGATTGTGATAAAATATACGGTGTACAGTTATGGTTCACTCTAACATTTGCTTACACCGTAACACTTATTCAAAACTATCCTATCAATCAAGGAGGATTTTTAATGGCAAGAAAAATGAAAACAATGGATGGCAATAATGCTGCCGCTTGGGCGTCATATCCGTTCACTGAAGTAGCCGCCATCTATCCCATCACACCTTCGTCCGTTATGGCAGAGGTTACCGACACATGGTCGGCAAAGGGACAGACAAACCTCTTCGGAACTCCCGTAAGAGTTGCCGAAATGCAATCTGAGGCAGGTGCCGCAGGTACAGTTCACGGCTCATTGACAGCCGGTGCTCTCACCACCACCTACACTGCATCTCAGGGTCTTCTTCTGATGATTCCTAACATGTACAAGATTGCCGGTGAGCTTCTTCCCTGCGTTATCCACGTATCGGCAAGATGCGTTGCATCCCACGCTCTTAACATCTTCGGCGACCACTCAGACATCTATGCCTGCCGTCAGACCGGATTTGCTATGCTCTGCTCCACCAACCCTCAGGAGGTTATGGACTTAGGTACCGTTGCGCACCTCGCTACCATCAAGTCAAGAGTTCCGTTCCTTCACTTCTTCGACGGATTCAGAACCTCGCACGAGATTCAGAAGATTGAGACCTGGGACAAGGAAGACGTTGCTGAAATGGTCGACTGGGAGGCTCTCGAAGAATTCAGAAGCCGCTCCATCAACCCTGAGCACCCGGTACTCAGAGGCTCTGCACAGAACCCCGACATCTTCTTCCAGGCAAGAGAAGCTTGCAACCCTTACTATGATGCTGTTCCCGGCGTTGTAGAAGAGTACATGGACAAGGTTAATGCTAAGATTGGCACCAACTACAAGCTCTTCAACTACTATGGCGCTCCTGATGCTGAAAAGGTTATCGTCGCTATGGGTTCAGTCTGCGACACTATCGAAGAGACCATCGACTACCTCAATGCTAAGGGCGAAAAGCTCGGTCTCGTCAAGGTTAGACTTTACAGACCGTTCGTAGCTGACAAGCTCGTTGAGGCTATTCCTGACACTGTCAAGATGATTTCCGTTCTCGACAGAACCAAGGAGCCCGGCTCTTTGGGCGAGCCTTTGTATCTCGACGTTGTTGCGGCTTTGAAGAACTCTAAGTTCGCTGATGTCCCTGTTGCAGGCGGCAGATACGGCTTGGGCTCTAAGGATACAACTCCCGACCAGATTAAGGCTGTTTATGATAACTGTCCTTGCTGTGAGGATTACAAGCCGACCTTCACAATCGGCATTGACGACGATGTTACTCATCTTTCGCTCAAATCTCAGGGCAAGCTCGACTCTGCTCCTAAGGGAACAATCTCCTGCAAGTTCTGGGGTCTCGGCTCTGACGGTACCGTCGGCGCTAACAAGAACTCCATCAAGATTATCGGCGACCACACCGACAAGTACGTTCAGGCTTACTTCTCCTATGACTCGAAGAAGTCCGGCGGTGTCACCGTTTCTCACCTTCGCTTCGGCGATACTCCGATAAAGTCAACATACCTCATCAACCAGGCTGACTTCGTCGCTTGCCATAACGAATCCTACATCAATAAGTACGATATAGTTCAGGACGTAAAGCCCGGCGGAACCTTCCTCCTCAACTGCCAGTGGTCAGTTGATGAACTCGACGAGAAGCTCCCCGGACAGGTCAAGAGATATATCGCTGACAACAATATCAAATTCTATATCATCAACGGTATCGAAATCGGCAAGAAGATTGGCTTGGGTTCAAGAATCAACACTGTTTTGCAGTCCGCATTCTTCAAGCTTGCTAACATCATCCCGATTGACGAGGCTATCCAGTACATGAAGGATGCCGCTACCGCTTCTTACTCCAAGAAGGGCGAAGCTATCGTCAAGATGAACCACGACGCTATCGACGCAGGCTGTGAGCAGATTGTCGAGGTCAATGTTCCTGAGTCCTGGAAGTCCAGTGCCGATACCGAAATCGGTATGCCTAAGGCTACCGGCGAGAACGAGACTCTCGTCAACTTCGTAAACGACATCCTCATTCCTTGCAACGCTCAGCAGGGCGACAAGCTTCCCGTTTCCACATTCGTTAAGAATGCTGACGGCACCTTCCCGCAGGGTTCTGCCGCTTACGAGAAGAGAGGAATCGCTATCGACGTTCCTTCATGGAACTCCGACAACTGCATTCAGTGCAACTTCTGCTCTTATGTTTGCCCGCACGCTGTTATCCGTCCGGCAATCATGACCGAGGAAGAGCTCGCTAATGCTCCTGAAGCCGCAAAGGCAAAGGCTAAGCCCGCAACCGGTATGCCCGGCTACTACTTCGTAATGACAATGTCTGCTCTCGACTGCACAGGCTGTGGCTCTTGCGTAAACGTATGCCCCGGCAAGAAGGGCGAGAAGGCACTCTCTATGAAGCCGCTTGAGAGCGAAATGCCTCAGCAGGAAGTATTCGACTATGCAAGATCTCTCGACGACAAGCCCGAGGTTCATGCTAAGTTCAAGGACACCACCGTCAAGGGCTCGCAGTTCAAGCAGCCGATGCTCGAATTCTCCGGCGCTTGCGCAGGATGCGGCGAAACTCCTTATGCTAAGCTCGTCACTCAGCTCTTCGGCGACAGAATGTATATCGCTAACGCAACCGGATGCTCCTCTATCTGGGGCGGCTCCGCACCTTCTACTCCTTACACCACCAATCGCGACGGCAAGGGTCCTGCTTGGGCTAACTCCCTCTTCGAGGACAACGCCGAGTTCGGCTATGGTATGTATCTCGCACAGAACACCATCCGTGAGAGAAACATTGCCAAGCTCCACAAGATTTCCGAGACTCTTGAGTGCCCCGAGTGCAAGGCTGTTGTAGATGAGTATCTCGCTACAGTTGACGACGGTCAGGCAAACAGCGTTGCTACCGACAAGCTCGTAGAAGTTCTCCCGAAGATTGGTACTCCCGAGGCTCTCGAAGTTCTGAAGGAAAAGGACTTCTTAAGAAAGAAGTCTATGTGGATCTTCGGCGGCGACGGCTGGGCTTATGATATCGGCTTCGGCGGACTCGACCACGTTATCGCTCAGAACATCGACGTCAACATCTTCGTATTCGACACCGAGGTTTACTCTAACACCGGCGGACAGGCTTCCAAGTCAACTCCTACTGGCGCTATCGCTCAGTTCGCAGCTGCTGGTAAGGCTATCAAGAAGAAGGATCTCGCTGGCATCGCAATGACCTATGGCTACGTTTACGTTGCTCACGTTGCAATGGGTGCTGACTACAACCAGTGCATCAAGGCTATTGCAGAGGCTGAGAGCTACCACGGTCCTTCAATCATCATCGGCTATGCTCCTTGTATCAATCACGGTATCAAGGGCGGCATGAGCATCGCTCAGACCGAAGAGAAGAAGGCTGTTGACGCAGGCTACTGGCACCTCTACAGATACGACCCGAGACTTGCCGCTGAAGGCAAAAACCCGTTCCACCTCGACTCTAAGGCTCCTACTGCCGAGTACAAGGACTTCCTCATGGGAGAAGTTCGTTACAACTCCCTCGCAAGGTCCAACCCCGAGAGAGCAGAAAAGCTCTTCGACTCCGCAGTTGACAATGCTAAGAACAGGTATGACTACCTCGTCGAGCTATCGAACCAGTAATCTGTATTTCAGGTATAATAAATCCCCCGGGAATTTCTCGGGGGATTTTTTTCGGAAACCCCTCCACCACCGCGCGTTGCGCGGCGGTTCCCCTCCCCTTTCAGGGGAGACTTTGTGTCGTTCTCTCAGAATCTTACCAAAAGATAGAAAAAGGCTCCCCTGAAAGGGGAGCTGTCGAGCGAAGCGAGACTGAGGGGTTTCAAAAACCGCCCCGAGATGGATTGGTCTCGGGGCGAAAACAAAACTTTCTATATCGATTGACAATTAGTTGTCCATATGTTATAATACTTTTGACATGAGGAGTAACGGTAAACCTCTTTCTTTACGGAAGGAGGTGATAACGTGTCGGTTTTAGAAGTTCTCGGACTCCTTAATCTGCTCGCCTCAGGTCAATGGAACATTGAACTGTGTTATCATTCGGAGTCATCGCGATTTTTCAGGCAAAGAAATAACCGCAACCTAGGTTAGTGGTTTACGGTCAATCTACAAGCACTTTGTTTTAGAGGTTGTACCTAAACTGCTGTCACAGTTTCGTCTCCTCATGTCACTTATTATACTCTTCTTCATCCTCTTTGTCAAGAGGAAATTTTTATTTTAATGGAAACGCCCCGAGATGGATTGGTCTCGGGGCGAAAGTATTTCTTTATTATTGATTACTCAACAGGTACCAGAACCTGGATGCTGGTAATCTTGTAGGAAGCCGAAGTGTTGGAGATGAAGACGAGGGTTGAGCCGCCTTCTGCATATCCGCCATCTTCCCAAGCCGCATAGATTGCGGAGCCATCATAGACAGCTGTGATTCCATCATCGGAAGTGCAGTCGATTACGTCTTCGTCAGCGGAGGTATGTCCAGCAGTTCCGAGGGAAATCGGAGACTGTCCGTTAGACCACCAGGAATCGATGAGAAGGAACTTCTCATATCCGCCATCAGCAAAGGAAACTACAGTCTCGGTGTCTCTGGTGATAACCAGGATTGCGCCGTCCTGAGAAAGTGCCTCAATCAAATCAAGGTCGCCAAGGTCAACCTGGTTCCAGTTGCCAGCAGAAATGCCGTCTTCGTTGGAGTAAACAACCTCATACTCAACATCGCCGATGGTAACTGTCTCAACAGTATCCTCATCCTCGCCGCCGACATACTCCTTGCAGGTATCGCAATATCCGTCGTGGTTGTCATCATTGTGCGGGATGCTGATAAGGAATCTACGAGTAGTAGCGCCTACCTGTCTCTCAATGATGAGTGCATGGTACTCGTCGTTGACATAAATAAATCTGTATGCGGAGTTAGTGGTCTCTGCGGGCTCACTATTAACAAGAGTTATACCGTAGAAGCAGTACGAAGCGGTTGCGCTTGTGCTCTTTATTGCAAACGTAACAGAAGTAGCGCTTGACAAATCTACGCTAGATACATCTACAGTAAGCGAACCAGTAGCGCTCGCAACCTCAACGCCATCAGCATATACAACTATAACCAAATCGTCAATAACTGATGAGTCAGCATCTTCAATAGTAATAGACTGCAAGGTTGCAACATCAACATCAGAAGGAAGTGTGAAGACAACTTCAGCATCAGCTTCGTTGATATCGATATACGCAATACCAGAATCAGGGTCAACATCATAACTAGCCTTAGACTCGTCATATGTTGCAGTCATATCTTCCTCGAAGCTGTAGTAGGTGCCGTCGTCTTCATCGTCATCGCCGTCGCCTTCTTCTGCAACAGGAGTCAGAACTCTAACAGAATTAAGAGTTACGTTACTGCTACCCTGAACATAGATTCTATAGAGCGTGCAATCCGCAGACAATCCACCAGCAGTAAGTAAGTCAGCAACAGAAACAACAATTTCTGTGGTTCCATTCATAGCATTAGCCTGAACGCCTGTGCTATTATAGTTAGTACGGTCCATTACAGCAACTCCATACCAGCTATAATCAGTATCGCACGAAACGAGGAGCTGTACAACTGCACCATCTACTGCGAGTGCCTCAGAAACAGCTGCATTTACAGCGTCTGCTGCCGTATCATCGCCCCAAGTATAAGCAAGATATGTGGTTCCACTACCTGTAAGTGTCGCACCTATAGTCTCTTCAGCTACAACAGTGTATTCGATTCCGTCAATCGTGACGGTCTCTTCCTCTTCCTCTTCCTCATCTTCAGTAACGATAGTTACAGAAGTAACGGTAAGGTTGGGAAGATTGCCGCCGGCAGGTCCCTTGAACATAACGGCATTGCCTGAAGTTCCACCAGAGTCACCGCCGTCAACAGTCATAGTAACTTTAAATTCAAAAGTTCCACTGGTGGTATAGCCCTCCTGGTCACTTGCTAAGTAAACACTTGAAACTCTTGAACCGCCACTAAGGAGCCACATTCTAAACTCGCCATCGGTAGTTCCGGTTACCTTAAGAGTGATGCTCTCACCGTCACCGACAGTTGTGCCAAGAGTGAGTCCAATCTGTGAGCCACCACTGGTAGCAGAGAAGGATGCGCCATCTGAGCCCATGGTGTAATCATTGTAGTAGCCACTGTACATGGTGCTACTGCTGATAATATTATCAGATTCCGTCGCAAAAACAAACACGCAAAGTGAGCTTATTGCGAGGGCTAGTGCCGTCACAACAGCTAAAATTTTCTTCATGTTTTTTTCCTCCAAATATCAAATTTATGGGCGCTTCAAGCCTGGGCGGCGCACCGGGCGGGTCATCCACTCCCTCTCGGTCTATTCCGAACATCCTTGAAACTATCCCTTTTTGCCGCCTCCGCCGCTTCAACAGGCTTCGATACCATCCCACGAAACCATAAAAAACGACTTCAGCTGTACATATACATAGTATATCACATTCTAAAGCCAAAGTCCAACAAAACTTTATCGGAATATTGCACAAAATTATTAAGGAGTTTTTGTGCATGGTGCACAAAGGATTATAGGAAACGCATTAATTGGGCGTAAGTTACATCGTCCTCCACGCAGAATCTGTCGCCGAAGAGGAAAAAGGTGTTGGGGTCGGCGGTGTAGAAGTCGACAAGCTCCTGATTGTCCTCACATTCGAGAAAGACAACTCCGCCACCAATCATGCGCTGGACTCGCTCTATGACTAACAAAGCATCGGTCATAAGCTCGGTGCCACTGATGCGCTCGTTCTCAGGGAGATTATAATTCTTGCCGAACTGCGCAATCAGAAATGCGGAGACATTATACGCCTTTAAATCCGCATCATATTTCGCATGACGCAACATTTTTCTGAGGGCAGTCTTGGACGGAATAGCTTTCTCTGGGATAGCTACAGGCTTATGTGTCAAAGTAAAGAATCCTCTTGGGTAAAGAGCATCATCTGTAACTATGTATGTAATGGACATTCTGCGCTTCGTAAAATCGATAGAGCTCTTTTTGAGAAATTGCTCTACTTCGTTGTTTCTGCGCCCTTCTGCATACTCACATGAAAAGTCGGAGAGAATTTCTTTGGTGTAATCCTCCCCGTACATTTCAATTAAGTCCATCAGGTTTACAACTTCTTTTTTCGGCATCTAGCTTCTTCCTTTTTTCAAACATTGCACGTAATTCTTCCGGGTCCGTGACAAGATGACCAACCTCGGTCTGAGGTTTCCATGGTGGTTGCTGGGAAGCCTTTTCCAAAGCGTCAGCAAAGCGCTCAGCGGCTTTCGGGTCGGTAATGGTGAAGTTGTAAAAAATGCTCGACGTAGCCATAACAGCACCTCCTTTTCATAATTGCGACGGCAAACAGTCTCCCACTCTTATATTATACTCTATTTTGCGGGGGATTTCAACTGGGGTTTGAAATATTATTTTTTGGGGATACTGCGGTTGCAATATCCCCTATCATTCACTTAAAAACCGCAAACGCATACATCGGCAGTGTCAGCACGCCGTTTTCATAGGTTGCGTTGCCTTCGACTGCAAGCTCGGCTTGGAGTTCGCCCAAATCCATCTCCACTGTTTTCTCCTCCGTCGAGAAGTTCACGACTATTGTTATGGTGCTGTCTTCCCAGGTTTTCGAGAAAATCAGGACGTCCATGTCGCTGTAGTAGGTCATCTTCATTTCGCCCCGGGCGATTTCGGGGAAGGCGTTGCGGATGTTGTTACAGCGCTTGTAGTAGTTGAGGATTGAGGTCTCGTCAGCGTACTGCTCCTCCACACCGTCAAAGGCGTATGATGCGGAAGTTGTTCCGGGAGGATTGTCGGTCAGGTTTTCGCCGGAGTTGTCCCAGAGCATGGCGATTCGCTTGTTCGGGTCGTCGCCAGAGCCGACCATTCCGATTTCGTCGCCGTAGTAGGTAAACGTCGTGCCGTTGAGAAGCGACAACATCCCATAAGCGAACTTGACTTTGTTCTCGTCCCTGCCTACCGACCCGGCGATTCGCCCCGTGTCGTGGTTGTCTAAAAACGGCGCCGCAATCGACTCACCGCTGTTGGCGGTCTTATAGACGGTGTTCGCATAGGTCCAGAAATAGTTTGCCGGGTAGGCGTTCGAGAAGGTCATGTTGATGTAGCCCTCCTGCTGGGAGACGGAGAAAGCGAAGAAGGAGGTTTCAGGGGCGTTCTCGTAGTAGGTCTTGACGATTGAATCCGACTCCCAGACCTCGCCGACGACGAATGCGTCGGGGTTATATTCCTGTGCAACATCTGTAAGCCATGCGCAGAACTCGGCACTCTTAGTGTAATCGCCGGTGTAGAAACTGGTGCAGGCGTCAAGGCGGAAGCCGTCGACTCCCTTCCCTATCCAAAACTCGATTATGTTCTCAATTTCTGCCCGGACGTTTTCGCTGTCCAAATTCAGGTCGGGCATACTGTAGGTGAATCTCGCCTCATAGTAGATGCCGTCGTAGTAGCTGTAGCCGTCAAGGGCGGTGTCGGAGAAGTTGTAGTAATCGTAGTATTCGCCGCTGGTGTCGCCGTCCCAGGCGCTCTGGATTGCGGATTTGAACCACGGGTGCTCGCTCGAAGTGTGGTTGACGACCAGGTCTATGATAATCTTGATTCCCCGGGCGTGAGCTTCCGAAACTAAGTTCTCGAAGTCCTCCATAGTGCCGAACTGCGAATCGACCGCATAGTAGTCGGTCACGTCGTACTTATGGTAGGAATAGCCCTCGGTAATCGGCATGAACCAGATTCCGGTGTAGCCTAAATCTCTTATATAATCGAGCTTCGATGTGACGCCGTTAAAGTCGCCGATGCCGTCTCCGTCAGAATCGCAGAAGGAATATACGAAGATTTCGTAGTAGTTCCCATAGTTGTCATCGGGGATGTTCTCTTCTAAGAGAGTAACCTCCGCCATCGTGTAGCCGCCAGCGGTGTCTGCAGAACTTCCGCAAGCCGTCAATACTATCATAAACGCCAGCAGTAGCGCAATAAGTTTTTTCATAGATGCCTCCTATACAAATTGTGGAGTGCAGGGATAACTCCACACTCCACTCTTCAAACTAAATTAAAGCTCGCCCTTTTTGTAGGTATGATATTCGAGGTCTCCGGCGTCTTCTCCGAAGGAGTCGATTCGAGCCATTATGAGCCCGTATTTGTCCTTGATTTGCTCGTTCATGCGAAGGATTTTCTCTTCGCTTCCACGGAAGCAACAGCGAAGGCAGTAGTACTCCTCCTTCTCGGCGTCATAGAACAAATCCATGTCTATGTCGCGCTGGAAGCACTGGGGACAGCGGTAGTTCAGTTTGCCTTTTGTAGCCTGAGACATGTTCTCATACCTCCTTTACTGAGCTTCTTTTTGAGCGAAATCCGATACGACGGCGAGAAGGCGTGACCTTCCTCGAACTCTCCTACATCGTTGTCGCCGGTCATCTCGACAATCGTCTCAACGTCCGGGATAACGACTCTTACGGAAGTGGCATCCTTGACGTCGACGATTCTGCACTTGTAGTTGAAGTCAACAGTCTGGGACTCAGTTTCGCTCTCGCAGATGAGCTTCACTTTCGTCATATCCGACTGGTATTCGGTGGTGCCGAATGCGCCGGTGAAGTATTCGTCAAACGTGACTTCGTGGTCGCCGATGTCGTTTAAGATATTTCTCTCGATGATGATTTCGCCGGTGCCACGCTTGAATGTAAACTTCGACTGAAGCTCCATCGTGAAATCGGAGAACTTGATTTCAACGGGAGTCGTTGTGATGACGGTGTCATCGCCTTCTTTAGACCATGAAGCCTTGCACCGAACCAAAGCCAAATCAATCTCTTCGCTACCGCAGGAGACTTTGAGGGACTTGACGGTTCCTGCACCCGCATAGTGGGTGAAGTAGCCGGCACGGTAGTTAGCCTGGATGAGGTATGGGTACGAAGCGTCATAGACATGGTCAGTTCCGATTCCGCACTTCCAGTCGAGCTGAGCGACATACGGACGTAAATCAATCATAGCTCCGCCCTGATTGAAGTCGAGGCAGGCTCTCATATACGGGTCGCAATACCAGAAGTACTGCTTCTGCGAACCGTAGAGAATGTCCTTCCAGAGTGCAACCTCCGGCTCGTCATAGCTCTTTACCGAGCGGTAGTAGTCGGCGAACTCAGCCATCGTCATGTCGTCGCACTTGCCCTCTTTTTTGAGCTTGCCGTAGTAAGCCATTCCGTCCTCATAGGACTTCTTTAAGAGTTCATAAGGTGCTTCCCATCTTCCGGCTTTGTTGAGCCATCCGGGTCCGACGAAGACCATGTTATACGAAAGACCGTTATTGTACTTTCCGAGATGTCTGTACTGGTCGACGAGGTTGAAGAAGTACGGGAGCTCGTTGTCCTTGTAGACTAAGCCTCTTAATACATTCTGCGGATGGGTTCCGAAGTTCGAGCCGTTGCCGTCAAAGCAGGCAATGAGGTCACGGGACAGGTGAGGAATCGCGACAATTCCGCTGTCGTCGGCTTCGTTCATCGCCGGGCAGTGGGTGTTGTGCTTAGAAGGAATCCACGGTGCCCACGGTCCGCCATCCATGAAGGTGTACCAGCTGTTATTACATGTATGGTATGCCTTCGGTCCTTCTTCCCAGCAGGTTGCGACTGCGCATGTAACGCTCGGGTACTTCTCCTTGATGTAGTTAATGCAGAAAGCGTCAAGGTAGTAGGAACCGGTCGACTGAGGATAGAAGCCGAACTTCTCATAGAAAAGCGAGAAGCAGTCGTCGATAATCGCCATCTTGTCCTCTTCCGAGAACATCCAGATGCAGAAGTCCTTTGTCTTGTACTTCTCCTTGAACTGCTTGCAGGGAAGTCCGAGTAAGCTCAGAGCGATTTCGTCGCCATAGACCTCGTGGTCGTGCTTCGCCATATCGACGATGATGTCGTTGAAAAGCGAGGCGTAGGTTATCTGAATTGTGGTTCTCAAGCCGTTTGCGTGTGCGGTTGCCTGCTGGAAGACGAATATATCAAGCGATTCGTCGTGCAGGTCATCAGCACCGACATTTTCTTTCTTTCCTCTGCCCGTAACCTTCTCCGCATATTCGGGAGAAAGCTCGGGGCGGTGGATTATATTTACTATGAACTTATCCATCTGTGTGGTTCACTCCTGAGAATTAGTCTGCCAGAAGATTTCTTTCTGTCTCGGGGTCGAAGAGGTGCATTGCCTCGCCGCCAAAGGTGATGCTGATTTCATGTCCTGCGGTAAGAGCAGCACGCTGGTCGCGGTCAAGCTTCAGGGTCGGGATTCTTACGATGCACTCGGAGTCGTCCGGACAGGTGGTGTGGAGATGGAACTCCGAACCCATCATTTCGTTGACAAGAATCTTAGCGGCGAAGGTGTCGCTCTCTCCGGGAGTACCCATGGTGATATGCTCGGGTCTTACGCCCAGGATTACACTCTGTGAGCTGACGCCCTTTGCACGCAGTCCTTCTGCCTTCTTGTCGCTTACCTTCATCTTGGTGCCGAAAGGTGTGACATAGTAGTCGTCGCCTTCTCTTACGAGGTCGGTATTGTAGAAGTTCATCTGAGGAGCTCCGATGAAGCCTGCAACGAAGAGGTTTTTAGGCATGTCGAATACCTCTTCAGGTGTTCCGACCTGCTGGATGAAGCCGTCCTTCATGATGACGATTCTGTCGCCTAAAGTCATAGCTTCGGTCTGGTCGTGGGTAACATAGATGAATGTCGAGTTGATTCTCTGACGGAGCAGGATAATCTCGGCTCTCATCTGGTTACGGAGCTTTGCGTCGAGGTTTGAAAGCGGTTCGTCCATGAGGAGGACTTTAGCGTCTCTTACCATAGCTCTGCCGATTGCAACTCTCTGGCGCTGACCACCTGACAAAGCACGAGGCTTACGTGTGAGATAATCTGTAATGCCGAGAATTTCTGCTACTTCGGTGACTTTCTGGTAAACGGTATCGTTATCTACCTTCTTTAAGCGAAGCGGGAAAGCGATATTCTCGAATACCGAAAGATGCGGATAGAGTGCATAGTTCTGGAAGACCATTGCGATATCTCTGTCACGGGGTTCGAGATCGTTGACGACTACGCCGTCAATCTCGACAGTACCTTCGGAGATGTCCTCAAGACCTGCTATCATTCTGAGTGTAGTTGACTTTCCACAACCGGAAGGTCCTACGAATACGACAAACTCCTTGTCAGCGATGTCAAGATTGAAGTCCTGAACTGCGACGACGTTCTTGTCGTAAATCTTTTTAACATTTGTAAGTTTAACTGTTGCCATATATCTTCCCTCCTATTAACCTTTGACAGCGCCGCCGGTGACGCCTTCAACATAGTATTTCTGCAGGCACATAAACAGAATCGTTATCGGAATCGCTATGCAAACGCCTCCAGCGCAGAACAGCGTGTAGTTCGAGTTTATCATGTCCTTGGACAGCCACGAATAAAGTCCGACCGCTACGTTATAGCCGCTCGACGTACCGAATGCGATATACGAGGCGAAGATGTAGTCAGCCCAAGGTGCCATGAATGCTGTCAATATGGTGTAAATCATAATCGGCTTTGAAAGCGGAAGGATAATCTTGCGCATTACCTGGAATCTGGTTGCGCCGTCGACTCTTGCCGCTTCGTCAAGGCTCTTCGGAATCGTATCGAGGAAGCCCTTGAATACGTAGTAGCCCATACCTGAGGAAGCGAAGTTGACTAAGATAAGTCCGGGAACTGCGCCCTCCTGGGTAAGACCCATGCTCTTCAGGATGTAGTAAAGGATAATCATCGTTAAGAAGCCGGGGAACATTCCGAGTACCAGCATTGCGTTCATCAGGAACTTTCTGCCCTTGAAACGAAGACGTGAAAGAGCGTAAGCCATCATCATAACCATGAATGTCTGCAAAACTGCATTGCAAGCGGCTATGATAAATGTATTCTTATACCACTGAAGGAATTGGGTTTCTGTAAACAGCTTTATGTAGTTGTCGAATCCCCACTGCTCAGGGATGACATATCCTACCATCCATGTGTTCTCGCAACGGAAGGACTGGAGCAAAATGAATACAAACGGTATAACCCAGATAATCGATATAACTACGAGAATAATGTAGATTGCTGTGTTACTGAGTATTCTGTTTCTATGGATACTTGATGCCTTTTTCATTACTGGAAGTCCTCCTCGTTCTTCATAGACGGCAAGACGTTATATACAACAAGCGAGATTACCGCCACGACTACGAACACCATAATACCGATGACTGCCGCGGTCTTGTAGTCGTTGTTAGTTACGGTCAGTCGATAGAGCCATGTGATGAGAAGGTCGGTCTTTCCTGCACTGTCCGAGAGAGTGTAGGGA
This sequence comes from Oscillospiraceae bacterium, assembly GCA_021200775.1. GTDB lineage: Bacteria > Bacillota > Clostridia > Oscillospirales > Ruminococcaceae > Faeciplasma. Next base: position 145,640 of record JAJQGB010000009.1, on the reverse strand, counting down.
GCGCCTCCGGTCAAGAGATAGATGACGTTAAAGTTGTTCATGTTGCCGGTGAAGCTGGTAAGCAGATACGGTCCGGTTACAAAGAACATGTAAGGAAGAGTAATCTTGAAGTACTGCTGAACCGGGTTTGCACCGTCGATTCTGGCGGATTCGTACAAGTCGGACGGGATATTCATAAGAACGCCGGTCGTGATAAGCATCAGGTACGGTACACCGACCCAGATGTTGACTAGAATTACCATCACTCTTGCCATCGTCGGGTCTGTCCAGAACGGGATTGCCGTCGAGACAACGCCATTATTAATCAGGAATCTGTTGACAAGACCTTCGTCGGAGAACATCTTTGAAACATAGAGAAGCGAAATGAACTGAGGAATAGCGATTGTAAGTACTAAGATTCCTCTCCAGAGCTTCTTCAGCATTATTCCCTTCTTGTTAATCATCATAGCGACGAGCATACCTAAGAAGTAGTTAGTGAAGGTTGCAAAGAACGCCCAGATGAGTGTCCACGAAAGGAGTTCGCCGAACGTCGCCGAGAATGTCGAGGTTCCGTTGCCCCATGTGAAGAGCTGGTTGAAGTTAGTCCATCCTACCCATTCAAACATGTTTACAGGCGGAGTGTGGTTAAAGTCGTAATTGGTGAAGGCAATCATAATCATCAGCACTATTGGGATGACAGTGAAGATTACGATACCCAAGACAGGGAGTGCAAGAACAGTCTTGTGGAACTGGTCGTCTACGAGAGACTTCAGATCGTCCTTGCCGGACTTAAGCTTCTTGCCTTTTGCAAGTATAGCCTGAGCTTGCTTGTTCTGCTTGACGTTAAGGCGCCAGGTATAGATGAAGCAGAAAACGAAGAGAATGGAGAGAACTCCATAGATAAGAATCTGCAAGGTATTGTCGCCGTAAATGGTGGTTTCAACCTCCATGTCGATACCGGCAACGGTGGTTGTAACCATCTGTGTTGTAGTTGGGGTAAGTTTGTCTGGCGAAAGCGAAAGCTTTGCTATCCAGTGAACGCCCCAGATAGCGGTATACACGATGAATACCACCTCGAACAGGAAGAAGAGTATTCCTCTCATTATCTGTCCTCTTGCTATCGAGCCGAAGCCCATAACAACGAATGAAATCCTTGTCTTCCAGTCGCCGTTCTTGAATGTCAGGAATATATCCTGAAACTCGTGTGCTACTGAAAGACCGAAGCTCTTGAATGCTCTGCCTATTGCGCAGATAAGATGCCAAAGCTTATTCGGAATGTCAACAATGAAGTTCCAAATGGAAAAGAGCAGTCTCATCGGTTTGCTATAATGCAGATATTTCAGTTCTTTTGCGGTTATTTTGTCAGCCATTTCAATCCTCCTATAGATATTACCCTTACATCAAGTGGGCTGCCCTTTTCCATACGGAATTTCCCAATCCGGAAGTCCCCTCGGAATGAAAAAACAAAAGGAGGTCGGGGATAACCCCAACCCCCTTCGGTTGATGTTAAGTTAGGTTTTCAGTTATCCTGAAAATCAGTTAGCAACTACGGTGATAACAGGAGCATCGCCGGTAGTGTCGAGAGTTACATGATAAGAACCAGGGTCAACAACGATATTGTTGTCTCCGCCTTCGGTTCCTACAGAGCCTTCAGCGAGGTGGCTGTAGCCGATACCGGAAGCATCGTAGTCGCCTGCATCCCAAGCACCGTACATAACAACTCTGAATCCAGACTCGCCGGTAACATTGATGTCATATTCCCAGATACCAACGTAAGGATCGTCAGAATCAACCTGGTTGTCAGTGAGGACATATTCGCCATTTTCGCCGCCTGTGCAGCTCCAGCTTACGTCCATGTCACCAACGATAACCCAACCCTGAGTGGAAGCACTCGAAAGAATGCTCTCAATACCAGCGGTGTAGGTGTCAAGGATAGCCTGAAGGTCGGAATCAGAGGGTGAAGTAGTGCCAAGAGCCTGGACGGAAGCACCGATTGCCTTGGAGGTATCCCACCAAGCGTTCGGATACTGACCCTGAGGAGTGCCGTATTCGTTCTGAGCGGCGAGTGCGGCAAGAGCAATGTTCTCCTGGACAGCGTCACTAGCCTGAACATTTACGTTAGAAGGACCCCAAGCAAGGGCGTCGAATCTTTCCTGCTGGCAAGCTTCGCCAGAAAGATAAGCAGCTACTGACTGGCAGTAAGCAGCCTTGGTAGCATCAGTCTGAGGCTTTACACCAAGAAGCTTGTTACCAGAGTAAGAACCGAGGTGATAGGTTTCGCCATCAACGGTGAAGCTCCAGAGGTCGGTGCAACCGAGGTTGTCGCCCAAAGCTTCAGAAGCGGTGGTGTAGTCCCATGTACCGGTAACTACTACTGCGGCGTCACTTGAGAAGGAAGCGGCAGAAGAAGAGTTTACGAATACTGAGCTGTTTACGAGTTCAGCCATTCCCTTTGCAGCTGCGATACCTGCTTCAGAATTGAAGGTGTCAGTGTAGCCGGTGAAGGTTCCGGCGTCATCGGTTGACCAATCGGATACGCAACCGGTTGCGAAGAAGTAAGCTGCGGCATACCATCCGGAGTCAGTGAGCTCGAAAGCGATGGTCTTACCAGCGGCAGAAACAGCCTCGATAAGAGCAGTCTGGTCTTCGAGAATGGACTCGTCGGTGATAACGCTCTTGTCATAGTATACGAAGTAGCCGTTATCGGAAGTAAGCGGGAATGCATAGATACCACCGGAAACGGTTGCGGCGGCAACTGCGCCTGCGTCGTTCTCGGAAGTGATGGTGTCAGCCAAAGAGCTGGAAACCTGAGTGAGAGCTCCTGCCTGGACAAGTCTTGCGAGCTGGTCCTGAGCGAAGAAGTAGATGTCTGCACCGGCAGTAACGTCGGTAATCATGTTGGTTGCGGCTTCGCCTTCGCCTACAGCTTCAACAGTGAAGTTGATGGAAGTGCCGTTAGCTTCGTTATAAGCGGCGAGCTGAGATGTTGTAAGGTCAACTGCTGCTTCAGGGCACCATACTGTGATGGAGATTGAGCTGGTATCGACATCGGAAGTGTCGGTGTTTGCAGAACTGTCGCTGTTGCTACCGCTATCGCTTGAGGAATCGCCGCAAGCAACGAGTGAAAGAAGCATGATAGCAGAAAGAAGTACAGCAAGAATTCTGCGCCAATTTGTTTTCATGATAGTTTCCTCCTTGGAAAGAGTATTTTGATATTATGCCCCACAGTCGCAAGTGATGTGCAAATTTTAAACGGGGCACTTATGTATTTTGCACAAGCCTATTTTATACCTTTTGCACGAAAAAGTCAACACAAAATCCGAAAAATTATTGAGAATTTTCACACAAGTGTCGCAAATCCGCTTGGGAAGCGGGTTTAGCTGTATAAAAAAGTTATCCGGTTGGCATAAAAATCGTCATAAGCAGGGCAATTTGTTGTCAATCAATTCTAATACCTCTTTAGGCAATCTTAAAATACTGTCATCCGGCTCCTGATACATCACCGTGGAGTATTTTCTCTCGCCGTGTGCCCTCGCAAATATGAATCTGACTGTAAACACATCTTCCGAACGGTCGAAACAATCTTCAACCCGAAGACTCCTCGCAATATAGTGATCGCCGACCAGATTTCCGTCACGGTCGGTGTCCTCGCTCAGGCAGATTGTCAGTTCCAGATCAGTCAGTCCGAACTTATATGTAAACGTCCTCGTGGTCGTATCTTCCAGTATAAACAATTCAGAATCGACAACCTTGCCAATATTCAATAGCTGTGAAGCCTTTTTGGCGCACAAATCATAAGGATGTCTTTTGCTGAAAAAGATATGGTCAGCTTTCAGTCTGCCACGGACGGCGTCTTTGTAGAATTGCTCGGCACGGAGCGTCGAATCAACACCGGTCAGGTGCATGAAATCGCGTTCCCTGAACACAACTTCGATGTATCTGTCATCAAATACATATAAGAAATGACGACCAACCATTTTTTCTTTGTAAATCAGTGCCGCCTTCTCTATTGTTTTTATAAGCCTTTCCTTTTTCTGTTCCTTGCCTTTTGACATTTTTGCAACCACCCGAATTTTATTATCAAAAAAGCAGGCGATGGTATCACCGCCTGCATTTCTTTTGTTCTTGCGTGTTATAATGCTGGCTGTCAGCTCCGTGCCCTACCGGGCACAACAATTGTAACTAAGGCAATTGTCAGCCATGGGAAATTTAAGTCCCCCATGTGGACTACACTCGCATCCCGAGTGCGGGTCCGTGTCCTACCGAACACTACAGTTGTCAGCAACTATGTTGCCGTGTAACTGCTCGCTATGGGCTTTACCCTGCCCCATATCCAGTACAGCTTTAGCGTGCCGCCGCACGAGAAGCATCACTGCTTCCATAAATATTATACTCAAAACCGGAAGAAAAATCAACAGTTTCAGAAAATTTTTTAAGCGTTCTTTTCTGCAAACTCTTTAAATTCCCCCATTGCCGGAAGCACGTTGCCATCATAATCGAAGAGGCATTGGTTTGCCCATTCGTTGCCGTCGGTCTTGTCTTCCTCGTGGATGTACTTGCGGGCACCTGCGCTTGCCCAGGTGCCTTTCGGGCTCGGAATCCAGGCGGGCTCCCAGTAGTAGATGCCCTTGAAATTCCTGACTTCAGGAAGTAGCTCCAAAAGCTTACGGATAAACTGCTTCTGCCCATCAACACTGATTGGATACGGAAGCGGCTGTCCCTCTTCGGGGACATAACTATGGTCGACGACGAGGTGCTGGCGCTCGCCGGTCTCGTCGAAGTGGTCGAGGGTGAATGCATAGGATGTCTCGACGATGTATAGCTCCTTATTGTAGCGCTCCGCCATATCGTTCATGTTGGCGATAAGCTCGTCAAAACCATGGTGCCAATATGGGTAATAGCTCATACCGATTGCGTCGAAGTCGACGCCGTGGGAGACGAGATTGTCGAAAAATTCGCGGTATCTGGGGTTATCAAAGCTACTTTCAAGATGAATCATGACTTTGGCAGCGTTAGTGCTTCTGACGCCGCTTACTCCGGCTTTCAAGAGCTCGCAGAGATTATGGTAGCCATCACGACTGCCGGTTTCCTCGTTCCAGGAAAGTCTGCCATACTCCCACAGCATACCACGGGTTATCTCATTTCCGACCTGAACCATGTCGGGCTCACAGCCATTGGCTTTAAGATGCTCGATAATCTCCACGGTGTAGTCGTGGACGGCGGTTTTCAGCTCGTCAAAATCAAGATTCTTCCACGCCTTCGGGATGGTCTGCTTCGACGGGTCGCACCAGAAATCGCTGTAGTGGATGTCAAGGAGAAAGCTCATTCCGGCGGCTTTTACACGCTTCGCAAGAGAAGTCACTCTCGGCAGGTCGCAGGTGCCGGCGCCATAGCTCTCGCCATTTTCGTCAAATGGGTTGTGCCACAGACGCAATCTGATAGAATTTACGCCATAGCTCCCCAAAATTGCGATTAAATCGCCTTCTTTGCCGTTATCATAGAACTTTATGCCTTCTTCTTCGAGGTCATAAAGCGTGGATATATCCATGCCAATCTGGTATTTACTCATAGCTTAGTCCTTCCTTGCAAGTGCGAAGTCGTCGAAGTGCGCCCATGTTGCCGCCGCACCGGTCGACTTGATTCCGACGGTTATGTCGGTGGTTTCGGTGACGGTGAACTCGACTGTCGTCTGAACCCAGTCGCTCCATGTGTTGCCCCATGTGATTTCCGCCTCATAGGTTTCGTCGCCGACGGTCACGTAAAGCGTGCACTCGGGATAGAGATAGTTCTCCATAGCGCTTCTTCCGTAGACGGAGAAGACATAGGTTCCGGCTGTAAGGTTGTAGATGTCCTGACTGAGAGTATTCTCGAACGCAGATGAGCACCAGATATTTAAGTTATTGCTTCCGGTTCTGGCGTTCTTTGACTCAATACGATAGGAATTGTCGGTGCCGGACATGTTCCATGCGGTGATAACAGAGAAGTCCTTGACGTCGCCGGTGACGGTGTCGTCGTCAAAGCTTCCGTTCTTCAGATAGTCGTAGTATGTGAGAACATCGGCGGTGATTTCATAGTCGTTGCCGCCGCAGGTGACTGTTCCGGTGACGGTGTATTCGCCCTCACCGCTGATTGCGGCGACTTCGTCCTCGTTCCATTTGATTTCAAGCTCTACCCATCTGTCCAAATCGGTAAGTGCCGTTGCCGTTTCGGGTAGAGCAATCTCCTCAGATGAGGATAAATCAATCATACAGCTGATTTCGGTGTTGATTTCAAGTATATTTTCCTCTGCCGTTCCCGAATCACGCATAAGCTTGAAGGCGTTGAGGCTGGCAAGCGGATTTCCGTCGAAATCAAAGAGTGCCTGATTTGCCCACGAGACGGTTCCTTCTCCTCCGCCGTCGCCCTGGGAAACGAGATAGTCGTGTGCATCTTCCGAAGCCCAGGATGTTCCCGCAAGCGGAAGCCATGCAGGCTCCCAGTAGAATGAGCCGATTCCGGTGTCGACAGAAGCGATAACCTCGTTCACGTCGTGAATATATGAAGCCTGTCCCTGAACTGTAGCCTTGTAGCCGCCGGCTTCTTCAAGAGATGAACTGAAGATGTTTCCGGTGTATTCGTTCGAGTCGTCGCCGTAGCCGTAGGAATACTCCATTACGCAGATTTTCTGGTCGTATTTTTCGGCGAGCTTCTCGACGCAGTCCTGGAAGTCAGCCATCGAGCCGTGCCAGTAGGAGTAGTAAGAAAGACCGATAACATCGAACTGGACTCCCGCTTCGATAAGAGTGTCGAGCTTGCCGGAAATGGTCGAATAGGTTGCGCCTTCAGCAAGGTGGACAACCGTCAGAATGTCTGGGTCAATCGCTTTTACAGCCGACATTGCCGCAGACATATAGATTGCCTGGTATGTGGCAGATTTGCCGTTCGGGTACATGATGCCGTTATTGACTTCGTTGCCGGTCTGGACCATCGAAGGAAGGCAACCGGCTTCTTCAAAAGCTTCGAGAACGCTGTATGTATAATCGTAGACGACCTGTCTTAATTCTTCGCTTGTGTAGCCCTCCCACTCACGGGGAAGAGTCTGCTTTGACGGGTCAGCCCAGAAGTCGCTGTAGTGGAAGTCGAGGCAGACCTTCATTCCAGCCGCAACAGCACGTTTTGCGATTTCGATGTCCGTTTCAAGGTCATTTCCGCCGCCGCCGAAGCTGTTGCCGTCTTCGTCATATGGATCGTTCCAGAGACAGATTCTCACGTAATTCACGCCGTAGTCGGCAAGAAGCTCGAAGATGTCAGTTTCGTTGCCGTCTTCGTCATAGAACTTTCCGCCGGCGTTCTCAACCTCGATAATCGACGACAGGTCGACGCCGAAGATGAAGTCGTCATCTAATCCTTCAATCTCGCTGACCTGGATTCCATAATCGGAATAGTCAAACGTCCCCAAGCCACAGCCGCTGAGAAGTGTCAGTGCCAGAGTCATTGCGAGAATTATACTCAGTATTCGTTTAAAATTTTTCATACTATCACCTCATGATATTGTACTCTTAATGATATTGCAAAATTTCCAAATTGTCAAGCCTCATTCAAAAAGAATTTATGCAAACTGTCGTCTGGTGAGTATAAAATAACCGCAAGGCTTTTTGCCCTGCGGCTTTTGGTTATTCGGTCTTCAAATAATAATCATATGTCCATTTGTACCGGACAGCGTGGAATTTCTCGCCTGTTACACCGAAGTGGCGACCCTGATGGGTGAAGAGAAGAGTCTTGCCGTAGTAGAGCATATCCATTCCGCTCATTTCAGAGAATTCAAATTTACAGTCGCCGATTTCAAGCCGGTCGATATAGCCGTGGATTTCCGTTTCCGGAAGTGTCACTCTCTCGTGGTTCGGGGCAATTTCATAGAACTTTACGTCTGAATCAGTAAACAGAAGTTCATCGGGGCTCTTCCCTTCCAAATCGATGGCAAGCTTATTCTCAACCCACTTGCCCCAGTCGTAGACACTGTCGAACGGCAGGTCTTCGCCTTCGAGGAAGCCGTATTCGTTGTACTTGCCATGAAGTCCACAGTGCGGACATCTGAACGTATCGCCGGAGGTTTCAAGAGTGTTGTACTCCCCGCACTTCGGGCAGATTACAAGATAATTTTCGAGTCCTTCAGCAAGGCGTTCGCCCTTGTATCTGTTCATTTCCTTGCGCTGGGTTTCATAGGCGTTCTCATGAATATCACGGTTGATGACTTCAGTAATATCGTGGGGAGTCATTTTGGCGACTTCTTCAGCTGTTAAGTAGGATTTAATCTCACCCCAGACCTTGCCCTTGCGGGCGGTATACGCCCATCTCGGCTCACGGAAATATCCTCCGCCGATGTGATATGTAACCAAGCCGCACTTTCCCGACTTACAGAGCTTTCCTATGCTGTCGGGCAGGGTTTCGGTCTCGCCGTTGAAGGAGCGACTGCCCTCCGCAAATAGCATGATGCTGTGACCGTTGCGAAGATATCTTATGATTTCCTTGACGGCGGCGGTGTCGGCATCGCCCTTGTACATGGGCAACGGGTGGAAGAAGAAATCGAGTATCGGGAAGCTCTTTCGGGTGACAACATGCTCGCCACCGACGATATACATCTGGTGCGGGAAGGCGCATCCGACCATAATCATGTCAACCTCAGTCAGATGGTTCGCAACGACCAGGCAAGGCTCTTTCAGGTTAAGGTGCTTCGTCTTGAAGCCGTATCTTATCAGCATATACGGCTGTGCGAGAACCCACAGGAATGTCCAGACGAATCTGTGCAGAAGGTTCCTCTTGATTCTGAATTTTGAAGTTTTTTTCTTCTCAACGTCCGCCACTTTTAATCACTCCTCCCCGTCTTTTTTCTTCAGATGCCTGATTTCAAACAGGAGTATCAGAATTATTACTACTATTGCACCTGCACCGATTCCAATCAGGTCTGCGGCATCAAAATCCGCAAATCCCGAGTTCTGAAGGTTTATAAGGAGCATTATTACTCCCGAAACCGCCAGGAGTACTCCGATTATCAGATTACAGCTCGAAACCTTCATCTTATTCGCAAGGCTTGCGGAAATCTGTGCCGCAATGAGAGTGAACACGACGCATATGACAAGCCGGTTTATGTCGGGCATACCGTTTATTGCAAAGTGCGAAACGGCGCCAATCAAGGCTGTGAAGGTCATTATAAACACACTCGTGCCGACTGCTGTTTTGAGGGCATAGCCCATAACCAGCGTCAGTATGAACAGCATCATCATTCCGCCGCCGGTGCCCTGGAATCCGCAGAGGAATCCGGTGTAGGCTCCGAGCAATACTGCGATAATCGTCCTTGTCTTCTCGGAGAAAACATGTCTGCGGTTGCCGTCGACCGGCTTTATCATGAACCAGAAGCCGAGCCCGAGAGAGATTATAACCGTCCAATAGGTCATTGCGGTGTCGCCGATTTCGGTTGACGACACAAAGAAGCCGATTATACTTCCGATGATGGTAAAGCTTATGATGGACGCAAGTAGTGGTATGCACCGTTTTATGTCGATATTTCCGTGGCGGTAGTATGTCAAAGAGCTTGCCCCCGACGCCAGAACATCAGAAGCAAGTGCTATTCCTATCGCCTCATAGGAGGGTATTCCCAAAAAAGTTACAAGTATTGGCGAAATGTAAACCGCCGCCGACAGCCCCGCAAAACCGGTGGCTACGCCTGCTCCAATCCCTGCAAGCGCACATACTATAAATTCAAACATGATTCTCCAACAACTATATAGACTATCATGTGACTACAATCACGGTCACAGACACTATAAGTATAACAGAATATCCCGCCTTGTTCAAGTGTCTTTTTCAAAGATTCACTTTTCGCCGGAAACTTTCACTTGTCGGCTTGCCGACATGTGTTCGGCGGCACATGCGTCTACAAACTGCTCTGCGGCTCTCGGGGTGAATCCGCCTTTTCTGAGGGCAAATGCACAAGCCTTGACTTCGACATCGTCCGACCACTGAAGCTTCATTTCCTCAAATAGTCCCTTGACTATTTCGAGATAGCCCTGCTTTGAAGGCTTTGTGAAGAGGATTACGAGCCCGAACCGCTCGGACATGGAAATCTGCTCCTGCATGGTATCTCCTCTGTGGACGTCGTCGCCGTCACGGTCGGAGAAGCTCTCTTTTACGAGGTGCCGACGGTTGCTGGTGACGTAGATTACGGTATTCGGAGACTGAACGGAAGCCGAGCCCTCCAAAATCGCTTTAAGCGCACTGAAATTGTCGTCATCAGCGTTGAAGGATAGGTCGTCGATGAAGATTATGAATTTAAGCGGATTGTCTCTTACCGATTCCATCACGTGCGGAATATCCCGTAGCTGTTCTTTTCTTATCTCGATAAGCCGGAGTCCCTTCGGCGCAAAGTAGTTCGCAACCGCTTTGACGCTTGAAGACTTGCCGGTTCCGGCGTCGCCGTAAAGAAGAGTGTTTGCGTAGGGTCTGCCATCGAGGAATGCAAGTGTATTCCCAATCAGCTGTTCCCGCTGGCTCTCGTAGCCGATGAGGTGCGAGAGTTTTGTCTTGTCGGGAGACCGAAGTGGCGTAATCTCCCCGTCAACAACACGGAACATAACGTTTTTCGCATAGATTCCATAACCTGTACTGCCGACGTTCAGGGCTCTTCTTTCGTATTCCGAAACGAAGTCGAACTTTGTCGTTTCAAAATCGGGCAGGTAACCCTTGTAGCCGGTGAACTCTTTTAGAGAATCCGAAGTGATTTCGGAAAGTTCTCCGAAGATTTTTAGCTCCTCACAGGCACAGTTTGAAAGCACCGCAGGAATTTCCAAGTTCTCCGAGCGAAGTTTGATATAGTCGTTCTCGTCCTCCGAGACGGCGTCCATGAGATAGTGTCCGAAGTCGTAGCCGTGCTTAAACAGCTCGCTTACGAAATCGGCGTAAAGAGCAATTCTATTCTCACCTTCGGGACTGTCTAAGAGACGGCGAAGCGAGGATAAAACCTCGCCTTTCGCCACGCCTCTGAAAAGAACTATTGAATCGAGTTTGGATAAAAACTCCCTTGAATCGCACATTTCAGTCACTTCCTGTAGTTATAGCCTTGCGATAATTGCGTCGGTCATTTCGGTGGTAGAAAGAGGCTTTACGCCACTTTCTCCGGCAATATCGGCGGTTCTCAGACCGTCGTTAAGTACCTTATCAACTGCCGCCTCGATGCAGTCGGCTTCTTCCATAAGTGAGAAGGAGTATCTCAGCATCATTGCCGCAGAAAGAATTGTCGCAATCGGGTTTGCGATTCCCTTGCCGGCGATGTCGGGTGCGGAGCCGTGAATCGGCTCGTACATGCCTCTTGTGTTATCGCCTAGCGATGCCGACGGGAGCATACCGATTGAACCGGTAAGCTGTGAAGCCTCGTCAGAGAGAATGTCGCCGAACATGTTTGAAGTCACGATGACGTCGAACTGCGAGGGATTACGAACTAACTGCATTGCCGCATTGTCGACGAGCATGTCTGAACATGTGACACCGTCGTATTCTTTCTCAATCTCGTGAATCGTCTTTCTCCAGAGACGGGAAGTTTCAAGGACGTTTGCCTTGTCGATGCTGGTGACTTTGCCCTTGCGCTTCTGAGCCGTTTCAAATGCGACACGGGAGATTCTCTCGATTTCAAATCGTGAGTAGCACTCGGTGTCAAAGGCTTCTTCGCCGTACTTGCCGGTGCGATATCCTCTGTCGCCGAAGTAGATTCCGCCGGTGAGTTCACGAACTATCATGATGTCAAATCCGCCGGAAGCGATGTCTTCTCTTAACGGGCAGTCGCCTTTGAGGGCAGGATAGAGCTTTGCGGGGCGAAGGTTTGTGAAGAGTCCCAAAGCCGCTCTGATTCCCAAGAGTGCCTTCTCAGGGCGCTTTTCGCCCGAAAGGTTGTCCCACTTGGGTCCGCCTACGGCTCCCAGAAGAACGCTGTCGGAAGCAAGGCATCCGTCAACGGTCTCTTTCGGAAGCGGCTCGCCGCACTCGTCGATAGCCGCACCGCCGATTAAATAGGGCGTAAACTTGAATTCATGCCCGAACTTCTCGCCGACAGCTTCAAGAACTCTTACGGCACTGTCGACAATCTCGGGACCGATTCCGTCTCCACGGAGAAGTGCTATATTATATGTCATAGATATCACCCCACTACGCCTTTCTTTACTGCCTCAACCAGTCCTCCGGCAGAGATTATATTCTGGATAAACTCCGGGAACGGCTCCGACTGATACTCCTTGCCGGTGGTCTTGTCAGTGATGACTCCGGTCGAAAGGTTTACCAAGACTTCGTCGCCGTCCTGGATTTCCTCAGCCGCAGTCGGGCACTCAACTATCGCAAGACCGATGTTGATCGAGTTGCGGTAGAAGATTCGGGCGAAGCTCTTGGCGATTACTACTGAAATGCCGCTTGCCTTGATTGCCGCAGGTGCATGTTCACGGGAGGAGCCGCAACCGAAGTTTTCTCCGGCGACGATGATGTCGCCCGGGTTTACTTTTTCGTGGAAATGGCTATCTAAATCCTCCATGCAGTGAGCCGCCAAGAATTCGGGCTCGCTCGAATTAAGGTATCTTGCGGGGATGATGACGTCGGTGTCGACGTTGTTTCCGTACTTGATGACTTTGCCAGAACTAATCATATTGTCGCCTCCCTCGGGTCGGTGATTTTACCTGTCAATGCGCTTGCCGCCGCTGTTGCAGGGCTTGCAAGGTATACTTCGGAAGTCGGGTCGCCCATTCTTCCGACGAAGTTTCTATTTGTCGTGGAGACACATCTTTCTCCATGCGCAAGAACTCCCATATAGCCGCCCAGGCAGGGACCACATGTAGGAGTCGAAACGATGCAACCGGCTTCGATGAAGTCCTTGATGAAGCCTTCTTCGAGGCATCTTAAATATACCTTCTGGGTTGCTGGAATGATTATAACTCGGAGCCCTTCCGCAACCTTGTGTCCCTTGATAATCTCCCAAGCGACTTTGATGTCGTCATAGAGCCCGTTTGTGCAGGAGCCGATAACGACCTGGTCGATTTTCACTTCGCCGATTTCGTCGACGGTGTGGGTGTTCTCCGGCAGATGCGGGAATGCGACTGTCGGCTTGATAGTCGATAAATCTATCTTGATTACTTCGTCATACTCGGCGTCAGGGTCGGCGTGGAAGATTTTTGGTTCACGCTGAGCGTGAACACCCTCATATTCAAGGGTCTTGTCGTCGACTTCGAAGATGCCGTTCTTGGCACCGGCTTCGATTGCCATGTTGCAGATGGTGAAGCGGTCGCTCATCGAGAGATTGTGTGCGCCTTCGCCGGTAAACTCCATTGAACGATAGAGTGCGCCGTCAACACCAATCATTCCGATGATGTGTAAAATTACGTCCTTGCCACTGACATGAGGATTCAATTTTCCTGAAAGCTCGAACTTAATTGCTGACGGAACCTTGAACCAGGCTTTGCCGGTAGCCATTCCGAAAGCCATATCGGTCGAACCGACACCGGTTGAGAATGCTCCGAGAGCTCCATACGTGCAGGTGTGTGAGTCGGCGCCGATGGTGACGTCTCCGCTTACAACCAAACCACTTTCCGGGAGAAGTGCATGCTCGATTCCCATCTTTCCGACATCATAGAAGTCGTCCATAGCGTGCTCATTGCAGAAATCACGGCAGATTTTGCACTGCTCAGCCGCCTTGATGTCCTTGTTCGGGACGAAGTGGTCCATAACCATGGTGACTTTATCTTTATCAAAGACATTCTCAAGTCCCATTTTATTAAACTCTCTTATTGCAGGCGGACAGGTGACGTCGTTACCGTGAACCCGGTCTAAATTGCACAGGACGAGCTGACCCGCTTCTAATTTATCTTTGCCACAATGAGAGTCGCATACATGCGACGCAAGAATTTTTTGTGAGAGTGTCATTCCCATGTAGTCATATCCTCCTGTTACTTTATGTTTATAATTGCGCCCTTGTCGGCGGATGAAACCATCTTCGAGTATCTCTTTAAGTATCCACTGAGATTGTCGTTGGTCTTCAAAACGTCGGTCTTGCGGCGCTCTTCGAGCTCTTCGTCAGATACTTCGAGATGAATCTTGTGCTCGGGGATGTTGATGGAAATCATGTCGCCTTCGTGGATATAGGCAATGGTACCGCCGTTTGCCGCTTCGGGCGAAACGTGACCGATTGCGGCTCCTCTGGTGGCGCCAGAGAATCTTCCGTCGGTGATGAGTGCGACTTCCTTGTCAAGTCCTGCGCCTGCGATTGCAGATGTAGGCGAAAGCATTTCTCTCATGCCGGGTCCGCCTGCGGGTCCCTCATAGCGGATGACTACAACGTCGCCGGGCTTGATGCCGCCGGCATAAATAACCTTGATGCACTCTTCCTCGCTGTTGAAGACTCTTGCGGGTCCACGGTGGACGAGCATTTCGGGGGCAACTGCGCTTCTCTTGACAACACAGCCATTTTCGGCAACGTTTCCGAAGAGAACTGCGATTCCGCCGGTCTGGGAGTAAGGATTGTCGATGTCACGGATTACGGTATTATTGAGATTCTCGACATCTGCTATATTTTCACCCAAAGTCTTGCCTGTGCAAGTCATTACGTCGGTGGTGATTAAATTCTTCTTTGCAAGCTCTTTCAGAACTGCATAGACTCCGCCGGCTTCGTTCAGGTCCTCCATATAGGTGGGTCCTGCAGGTGCCAGATGGCAGAGGTTCGGGGTTCTCTCACTGATTTCGTTTACAAGAGGAAGGCTGAATTCGACGTCGCACTCGTTTGCGATTGCCGGAAGGTGGAGCATCGAGTTTGTGGAGCATCCGAGAGCCATATCAGCGGTGAGTGCATTATAGATAGCCTCTTTCGTCATGATGTCACGGGCTCTGATATTCTTTCTCACAAGCTCCATAACCTGCATACCGGCACGCTTTGCAAGGTCGATTCTTGCCGAATATGCCGCAGGGATTGTGCCGTTTCCTCTGAGTCCCATACCCATGACTTCCGTTAAGCAGTTCATAGAATTTGCGGTGTACATTCCGGAGCAGGAACCGCAGGAAGGACAAGCCTTCATTTCGTATTCACGGAGCTTTTCGGCGGACATTTTTCCTGCCGAATATGCGCCTACTGCCTCGAACATGCTCGAAAGGCTGGTCTTGTGACCGTCAACGTGACCGGCGAGCATAGGTCCGCCCGAAACGAAGATAGTTGGCAAGTTCAGTCTTGCCGCCGCCATTAAAAGCCCGGGGACGTTCTTGTCGCAGTTAGGAATCATAACGAGTCCGTCAAAGCCGTGAGCTTTAACCATAGCTTCTGTGGAATCGGCGATGAGGTCTCTTGTAACTAACGAGTACTTCATGCCCTCGTGACCCATTGCAATACCGTCGCAGACTGCGATTGCAGGAAATACAATCGGAGTTCCTCCCGCCATTGCAACGCCAATCTTGACGGCTTCTGTAATCTTATCCAAATTCATATGCCCCGGGACAATTTCATTATAGGAGCTTACTATACCGATAAGAGGACGACTAAGTTCCTCCTCGGTGAGTCCCAGAGCGTTATAAAGGGAGCGGTGAGGTGCATTCTCAAATCCGTCCACAATTCTATCCTTAACCATCATGAATCTCCTTATTAATTAAAAATCCGTCGCCATCAGGCGACCATTGTACTTCAGTTGCCAAAGGCAACTGTGTACATTGTACATTGTACATTAGGGAAAGAGCCGCAACAGTTGCTGCCACGGCTCAGCCCAATAGAACAAAATCAGTTGTTAATCAACTTATCTTCGTCGCTCCAGCTGTAGAGCTTGCGGATTTCTCTGCCGACTACTTCGGAAGGATGCTCCTTGGCTTTCTTTCTCATAGCGTTGAAGTGAACCTGACCGCCAGCGTCGGACATGTCAAGTAAGAACTCCTTGGCGAATGTGCCGTCCTGAATGTCGGAAAGAATCTTCTTCATGGTCTTCTTGGTCTCGTCAGTGATGAGCTTCGGACCGGTTACATAGTCGCCGTACTCAGCGGTGTTGGAGATGGAGTATCTCATTCCCTCAAAGCCGCTCTGGTAGATGAGGTCGACGATGAGCTTCATCTCGTGGATGCACTCGAAGTAAGCATTTCTCGGGTCGTAGCCAGCCTCGCACAAGGTCTCAAAGCCTGCCTGCATCAGAGCGCAAACGCCGCCGCAGAGGACAGCCTGCTCGCCGAAGAGGTCGGTTTCGGTCTCAGTTCTGAAGGTGGTTTCCAAAACGCCTGCTCTTGCGCCGCCGATACCTAAAGCATATGCCAAACCGATATCAAGAGCGTCGCCGGTAGCGTCCTGCTCAACAGCGATAAGACAAGGAACGCCCTTACCTGCCTGATATTCGCTTCTTACGGTGTGTCCGGGTCCCTTAGGTGCAATCATGATGACGTTTACATCCTTCGGGGGCTTAATGCAACCAAAGTGGATGTTGAAGCCGTGAGCAAATGCCAAAGTCTTTCCTGCTGTGAGGTTCGGCTCGATGCTCTCTTTATAGAGCTTAGCCTGCAACTCATCGTTAATAAGAATCATGATGATGTCTGCATTCTTTGCGGCTTCTGCTGAAGTCATAACTTTGAGTCCTGCGGCTTCAGCCTTTGCCCATGACTTTGAACCCTCATAAAGACCTACGATGACGTCAACTCCACTGTCGTGAAGGTTGAGTGCATGAGCATGTCCCTGTGAGCCGTAGCCGATGATGGCGACTGTCTTGCCGTTAAGACGAGAAAGGTCGCAGTCCTGCTGATAAAAGATTCTGTTTTCCATGATTTTTTGTCTCCTTAGATAGCTATATTTTTAGTTTGCCATTTGGGTCAGATAAATTCTTCCGGGTTCAGCCCTTCGAGCATGTTTGATGAGCCCTTCTGAAGTGCTACAACGCCGGTGCGGCAGAGTTCGACTATGCCGAGCTCCCTTACCATTTCGATGAAAGCGTCGAGCTTGTCGGTGGTTCCGGTAACCTCAATGCTGAGTGTGTTTACCGAATAATCGACAATCTTCGCTTTGAATATGTCAAGAGCCGAGAGAAGTCTCTGGTGGTTCTCGGGGTCATTGCGGACTTTTACGAGCATCAGTTCACGCTGAAGCGCCTTTGCGTCCTCGATATACTCGACTTTTTTGACGTTAAAGAGCTTGCGGAGCTGGTTAATCATCTGGTCTCTTGCATAGCCGTCGCCACTCATCGTGATGGTGATACGGGAGTACTCGGGCGATTCGGTGACGCCAACTGTAAGTGAGTCGATATTGAAGCCACGGCGGGTGAACATGCTTGTGACACGTGAAAGAACGCCGAACTTGTTTTCTACGTATACCGCTATAACAAATCTTGAATTGTCAGCCACGATTACTCCTCCTTTGCCTTTGCTTCAACTATGATGTCTTCGATTGCTCCTCCGGGAGGAAGCATGGGAAGAACGAACTCGTCCATGCCGATTCTGCAATCGATAAGGGTTACAGAGTCACTGTCATATGCCTTCTGGAACTCTTTGCGGAACTTCTCCGGTGTGTCACACATGACTCCCTTTGCTCCGAACGCCTCCGCAAGCTTCACAAAGTCGGTCGGGCGGTTGAGAGTGGTGTTCGAGTAGTGGTGATTATAGAAGAGAGTCTGCCACTGACGAACCATTCCGAGAGTACCGTTATTCATGAGAACTATTGTAAGCGGAACGTGGGTATTTACTGCGGTGCAAAGCTCGTTTAAGTTCATTCCGAAGCTTCCATCGCCGGTGATAAGAACGGTCTTGTTCCCTGTTCCGACACATGCGCCGATTGCGGCTCCCATTCCGAAGCCCATCGTTCCTAGTCCGCCGCTTGAAACAATCTTACGGGGCTTCTGGAAGTTGATGTACTGGCAAGCCCACATCTGATGCTGACCGACGTCGGTTGCAATGATGGTGTCGGCATCCTTGATTTCGTTTATGGTCTCCATGACGAAGTGTGGCGTCAAGCCCTTGTCCTCGTGCATATAGGACTTTTCGAGGCGCTTTAATTCCTTGATGTGATACATCCAGTCGGGGTTCTTTCGGGGTTCAACTCCGTCGATAATCTTTCTTAAAGAGATTGAGATGTCTCCGCAGACGCCGACATTTGCCGGAATGTTCTTGTTGATTTCGGCGAAGTCGAGGTCGATGTGGATAATCGATGCGCCTTTAGCAAATCTCGACTTGTCGCCGGTAGCTCTGTCGCTGAAACGTGTGCCGATTGCGATTATTACGTCGGCGTCGTTACTTGCAACTGAAGAAGCATAGTGTCCGTGCATACCCTGCATACCCAAGAATCTTTCGTAATCAGTAGGGATTGCGGCAAGACCCATGAGTGAGCAACCGATGACTGCGTCAATCTTCTCAGCAAGCTCTCTTACCATGTCGTATGTTTTAGAGCCGATGACACCACCGCCGATGTGGATATACGGGCGAGACTTTGTATTCAAGAGCTTGATAGCCGCCTGGATATCCTCCTCCGGAGGAACCGGGTTCGGGAACTTCTCTACTATCGGCTGGGGTTCATACTCGGCAACCGCCGTCTGAATATCCTTCGGAATATCGATGAGAACCGGTCCGGGACGACCCGACTTTGCAATCTTGAATGCAAGTCTTATCTGGTCGGCGAGCTGATTTACGTTATGGACGAAGAAGTTGTGCTTTGTAATCGGGAGGGTGATGCCGGTGATGTCGATTTCCTGGAAGCTGTCTCTTC
The DNA here is from genome assembly GCA_021200775.1 of Oscillospiraceae bacterium. Lineage (GTDB taxonomy): Bacteria > Bacillota > Clostridia > Oscillospirales > Ruminococcaceae > Faeciplasma. The sequence continues at coordinate 126,949 of JAJQGB010000009.1, read as the reverse complement.
CAATCAGGCTCTGCGGCACGTTTCCGGTGATTGCTACCATCGGTACCGAGTCAAGCATTGCTGTTGCTATACCGGTGACAAGGTTTGTGGCGCCAGGTCCCGAAGTGGCGATTACAACTCCCACCTTTCCGGTGGCTCTTGAATAGCCGTCTGCGGCGTGGGATGCGCCCTGCTCGTGAGCTGTCAGGATGTGGTTTATCCTGCCCTGGGCACCATAGAGGGCGTCGTAGATATTGAGAACCTGTCCGCCCGGATATCCGAAGACATCGGTTACGCCCTGCTCAATCAGGGTTTCTACTACAATCTGTGCTCCTGTTAATTTCATATAGACAAATTTCCTCCCTTATTAAGAATTCTTCTTGTAATGAGCCAGAAGTCTGTTCACTGCGCTGACAAGCGCATAGATGGACGAGACGATGATATCGCTGTCGATTCCTGCGCCCCATTCAAGCTTGCCGTCCTTGTCCTTGATTCCGACATAGGAAGCCGCCTTTGCATTTGAGCTTACTTCAAGTGCGTGCTCGGTGTAAGTATCCAAGATATAGATATCTCCCAAAGCATTCTTTATAGCGTTGCTGACAGCGTCGAGTCTGCCGTTTCCGAATGCGGTTTCAATCCTGCGTTCACCGTCGATTTCCATCGTGACGGTTGCGGTGATGCCGTCAGGCTCCTGTTTGAAGTGGGCTTCGGGGACTTTTAAGTGGGTTTCGATATTGACGAAATCGTCGGTGAATATCTTGTAGACCTCGTCCGGCTGGAGTTCCTTATGAGCGTGGTCGGAAATGCTCTTGACGTGATAGGCAAACGCCGCACGCATCTTCGGAGGCAGGATGTGGGAGTATCTCGTCTCCAGAACATATCCAATTCCTCCGCCGCCCGACTGGGAGTTGATTCTGATGACGTCCGCCTCGTAGACTCTTCCGACATCCGTCGGGTCGATAGGGAGATACGGAACCGTCCAGACTCCACAGTTGTGCTCTTCACGATACTTCATGCCCTTTGCGATAGCGTCCTGATGTGAGCCGCTGAATGCCGCAAAGACGAGCTGTCCGGAATAGGGCTGTCTCTCATAGACGTGCATACGGGTAACTCTCTCGTAAACCTCGGTAATAGCCGGTAAATCGGAAAAGTCGAGCTCGGGGTCGATGCCCTGGGAGTACATGTTGAGTGCCAATGTGATGATGTCGACGTTTCCGGTTCTCTCGCCGTTGCCGAAAAGCGTTCCTTCGATTCTGTCCGCACCGGCTAAAAGTCCCATTTCGCTGTCTGCAATTGCACAGCCACGGTCATTGTGCGGGTGAAGAGAAACCACTATATTATCCCTGTAGTTGAGGTTTTTGCACATGTATTCAATCTGGCTCGCATAAACGTGAGGCATCGAGTGTGAAACCGTTACCGGGAAGTTGTAGATTACTTTGTTGTCAGGCGACGGCTTCCAGACCTCGGAAACTGCGTTGCAGACTTCAAGCGAGAATTCCGGCTCAGCCCCGGTGAAGCTTTCGGGGGAATATTCAAACATGATATTGCCGCTCATCTTTTCCTTATATTCAAGGCATAGCTTTGCGCCCGAAACGGCAATCTCTTTGATTTCTTCTTTGCTCTTTTTGAAGACCTGTTCCCTTTGCGCCACCGAAACTGAATTGTATAGATGCACTATTGCGTTCTTTGCGCCGTCGATAGCTTCAAATGTCTTCTTGATGATATGCTCACGGGACTGCGTCAGAACCTGAATCGTGACATCATCAGGGATAAGATTATTCTCGATAAGAGCACGGCAGAGCTCATACTCCGTCTCGCTTGCGGCAGGGAAACCGATTTCGATTTCCTTGAAGCCGATTTTTACGAGCAGGTCGAAAAATTCAAGCTTTTCTTCCAGGCTCATAGGAACTACCAGAGCCTGATTGCCATCTCTCAGATCGACACTGCACCATACGGGCGCCTTGTCGACGTATTCCTTATTAATCCAGTCGTTTGTCACGGTTTTCGGCAGGAAATACTGCCGGATGTACTTTTCGTAACCTTTCATAAAACTCCTTCCTGCGTTTGGGTATAAAAAAATCTTTCACCCAAAACAACTCTTGTTTAGGATAAAAGAGACGAAGTCAAAATATCTCCGCGGTACCACTCTTTTTGACTCAATTCTGTAAGAACCGAATCCTCTCATTTCGTGTCAACCAACACGACCGCCCTTTAACGGGAGCACCCGTTCAAACCTACTAGTTTCACGTTCAGCCGAAAGCTCAGGGATGAGTTATACCAAAGACCCGTTACCGCCTTTCACCGACCGGCGGCTCTCTTGCAACGATGAGGATGGCTTTGTTCCCGTCAACGCCTTTTCAACTATAATAACCGATACTGACGAATTTGTCAAGCACTTTTTTTGATTTTTTCAAAACCGGCTCGCAAGTGGAGAATACAATTATTGACTTTGGGACAAATAGAGGATATAATATAATGCGTTATTACTAGATGCTGGGGTGAAAAAATGGAATTATATAAGTACGAAACTCACCTGCACACTTCTCAGGGCTCGCTTTGCTCCTGCTGTAGCGGTGCTGAGCAGGCGGAGAATATGAAAAGATGCGGATATACGGGAATGTTCGTGACAGACCACTTCTTCGGCGGAAACACTGCCGTCGACAGGCGCCTTCCCTGGGACGTGAAGATTCATCTCTTCTGTCAAGGGTATGAAGACGCAAAGAAGAAAGGCGACGAGATAGGTTTACAGGTCTTCTTCGGCTGGGAATACGCCTACAGAGGAACCGAGCTTCTGACATATGGGCTTGACAAGCAGTTTCTTTTAGACCACCCGGAGCTCGACCATATGGAACTTCCTGCTTACTGCGACCTGGTTCACTCATGCGGCGGCTTCGTCGTTCATGCTCACCCGTTCAGAGAAGCCGGGTATCTCGACACGATTCGGCTGTTCCCGAGAAAGGTTGACGGAGTCGAAGCGATTAACGCTTCACACAGAGACCCCGATTTTGACAGGCGAGCCACAATCTATGCCGAGGCTTACGACCTGCCGATGACAGGCGGCTCGGACACCCACACGACATGGAGCTACCCGGGCGGAGGAATCGTCCTCGAAAAACCTCTTGAAGACGCACACGACTATCTGAATAGGCTTCAGAACGACCAGATTACGGCAATTCTCGAAGCCACCGATAAATACATGTATAAACAACCGGACGGCGACGTCTGGCACAACTGCAAGCGACCGGACATTTCGCTACTTCCGGAAGAGCAGAGAAGAAAAGCCGAAGAGTTCTATGCCGGTCATCCGGGAAACTGAAGAAAGGATTTAGCCATGCTCTCAGTCATAATACCCTCATTCAACGAGGAGCCGAATATCCAGAATACAGCCAAAGTTATTTCTCTGGTTCTTGACGAGAGCAATATCGACTTTGAACTGATTTTCTCGGACGACGGCTCCAAAGACAACACCTGGCATGAAATCATGCTTGCCCACGAAAAAGACCCGAGAGTTTCCGGGCTTCGGTTCTCCCGAAACTTCGGAAAAGAGAGTGCCATCTGGGCTGGGCTTGAAGCCGCTTCGGGTGACTGTGCCGTCGTTATCGACTGCGATTTACAGCACCCGCCGAAGGTGATTCCCGAAATGTATAAGATGTGGCAGAACGGCGCCCAGGTTGTCGAAGGCAAAAAGTCCTCCCGTGGCAAGGAAAGCGGGATTTACAAAGCCTTCTCGAAGCTGTTTTATAAACTGATTGCTTCGGCATCCGGAATCGATATGGCAAACACATCCGACTTCAAGCTTCTTGACAGAAAGGTCATCGACGCAATTCTGTCGATGCAGGAAAGAACAACTTTCTTCCGGGCACTTTCTGGCTGGGTTGGGTTCAAATCAGAAACCATCACCTACGACGTTGAGGAAAGAGCTTTTGGCGAGAGAAAATGGACGCCGAAAATGCTGATTAAGTATGCCGTGAAGAATCTTATGGCGTTTACATCTGCTCCGCTTTATCTGTCGGGAGTTTTAGGCGGGATTATCTCTGTAATCTCAGTAGTGCTGTTTATATTAAAGTGCTGCGGAGTGAACTTAGGTAGCTTCGGCGGCTCACAGATATTACTGCTTCTCACCGGTGGACTGATTCTTATTTGCCTTTCGATTATCGGGAGGTATCTCGCACAGATTTACGAAGAAATCAAGCACCGACCGAAATATATCATTTCCGACTCAATAAAATCTCAGGGAGGTCAAAATGACTGATACAAACGAAAACGTAACAACCGGAACTTCCGGAACCACCGAAATAACGGAGATTACCGAAGCCGATATCCCCGCAAAAAGAAAGCTCCGGCAGAGGCTCTGGGACAACCCATTCGGCAGATGGTGCTATAGAAATCGTTGGAACTTCCTTATATTCTTCCTGCCGGTGGCGATTATGTATATCGTCTACGCCTGCTTTGGGGTGCATCCGTTCGGGGAAAATTCGGTACTCGTACTTGACCTGAACGGACAGTATGTCTCCTACTACGAAGCGATGAGGGACGCAATCTGGGGCGACGGCTCGCTGATGTACAGCTGGTCCCGCAACCTGAGCGGCGAGATGTTCGGAATCTTTGCCTATTACCTCGCAAGCCCGTTCATGTGGATTATAATCCTGCTTCCCAGAACGATGATGTGCGGCGCAATCGAGATTATGGAGCTCGCAAAAATCGGTTGCTGTGGCTTGGCGTTTGCATACTATCTCAGAAAATCTAAAGGCGCAAGCACTTATTGCCAGGTTATCTTCTCGGTAAGCTATGCCCTGATGACATATATCGTCGTTGAGCTTATGAACCCGATGTGGATTGACGGAATGATATGGCTTCCGATAATTCTTTTGGGGATTGAACGGCTCGTCGACCACGGCAAGATGCTCGGATTCGTCCTGCCGCTTACAATCATGTTTATCTCGCACTTCTATATCGGGTACATGATTGGATTCTTCTGCGCACTCTACTTTATTTACTATGTCTTCTCCCGTCCGGGACACGCTATTGCTCCGCACTGGTTCAAGGCTGGGCTCAAATTTGCGGCTTCGGCGATTATTGCAGTTCTTGCGGCGGCGGTAGTTCTCATACCGACCTACTATTCTCTGAGCCTCGGAAAGCTCGACTTCTCCGACCCGGACTTCACCCCGACGGCGCAGTTTGATATTCTGGAGTTCTTATCTAAAGTATTCTCTAATTCGTATGACACAGTAAGACCCGAAGGTCTCCCGATGATAGCCTGCGGAACGGTTATAATACTTCTGATTCCGCTCTTCTTCCTGAATACAAAAATCAGCGTAAAAGAGAAAGTTGCGAATGCGGCGCTGATGTTCGCAATATTCGGAAGCATGTATGTCTCGACAATCGACATCGCATGGCACGGCTTCCAGGTTCCGAACTGGCTTCCCTACCGCTACTCGTTCACCTTCTCGTTTATGATGATTATCTGCGCATATCGGGCGTTTGAGAATCTGTCGGGAGTGTCCTTCAAGGAAATCTGCCTGACGGCGTTTGCGTGGGTCGTTGTCCTGATTGTGATATATCGGCAGGAGTACGAGACGTTCTATCTCTTCGAGACTGTCTGGTTCGGTATTCTCTGCATAGTCGTCTTCACCACGCTTCTGTTCCTGATGAAAAAGAACCCGACAAGAGTAATGTGTATAGTCTTAGCGGTGTTCGTCTGCCTTGAAATCTTTGAAAATTCGCTCTACACCGTCGTCTCGATTGACTATGACGTTGTATATTCGACCTACGATTCCTATCAGGATTACTTCATAGACGGAAGAAGCGTCGTCGACCAAGTCGAAGAATATGATGATAGTCTCTATCGGATGGAATCCACCTTCAAACGCACCGTCAACGACCCCATTGGCATGGGTTACAAAGGAATTTCACATTCGAGCTCGACTATGAATTCGCCTGTCCTGACGCTCCTTAAATCTCTGGGCTACGGTATGCAGGGGCACTATACGAAGTACACCGGCGACACAGTTCTGACAGATTCACTCTTAGGCATCAAGTACATCATGTACAAGCCGGACGAGAAGACGATTTCCGTCGACCCGCAGGAGATAAACCGCCAGAACTATGAAAACTGGCTGAAGCTCCCTTACGACGGCTACAAGCTCATCATGACCGAAGAGGACACCGGAACCGATATCTCCGTCTACGAAAATCCCTATGCCCTGTCAATCGGCTATATGGCGGACTATGATATACTCGATTTGTCCCTTGACTCCGACGACCCGATTGCAAACCAGCAGAGCTTACTTCAGGCGCTCCTGGGCGACAGGTCGATAAGGGTATTCAACCGGATTTACAGCTACACCACCGACACCTACAACGTCTCGACCGCCACCACAGGCGACCACATCTGGTACTCGACCGTCGTCGAAGGAAGCGACAGCTACATCGATTTCACAATCAATGTTTCAAGCGACAATCCGATTTACGCCTTCTTCCCGACCATCTACCAAAGACAGTGCAACATGTGGATTAAAGCGGACTCATGGGACGTCTCGAACTATGCTTTCTTAGACTACTTCTTCACGAGCGAATACTACAGTATTCTGGATTTAGGCACCTATGAGGAAGGCGAAACCCTGCACCTTAGGATGACTCTTGCCAATAACGAAGCGCTATTCTCGCAGGTTCTCTTCTATGAGCTGGATGTCGACGCTATGGCGGAATATCTCGACGAACTGAGGGAGAACGAGTGGGTTATCGAAGAGTACACCGACACCTACCTCACCGGCACGGTTACCGCTGACGAAGACGGAATCCTCTTCACGACCATTCCCTATGAATCCGGCTGGACAATCACCGTCGACGGCGAAAAGGTTGAACCGGTTAAGGTTCTCGACTCGCTTATAGGCATTGAAGTCTCTGAGGGCACCCACACCGTCACGATGAGATTCTTCCCCGACTACTTCAAACTTGGCATTGCCGTCTCCATCCTCGGCTTCTCGCTTATTGCGATTATCTTCATAGTTGAGTTCAAGGGCGGCTTCATCTTCAAAAAAATTCTCGCAAAGACGAAATAACTCTTGACGTTTTCCCGTTTCGGGAGTAAACTTATAGAAGGAAAATATCACCCCAACATTTAGGAGGAAACAATAATGAAATTCATCGTAGAAACATCAGCACGTCACGTACATGTGACCCAGGAAGCTTTGGAAGTTCTCTTCGGCGCAGGCGCAACCCTCACAAAAAAGAAGGATCTTTCCCAGCCCGGTCAGTTCGCCAGCGAGCAGAGAGTCACCATCGTAGGTCCGAAGAAGGAGCTCCCGAACGTCTCAATCCTCGGTCCCTGCAGAAATGCGGTTCAGGTTGAGCTTTCCGCAACAGATGCCCGTTCCATCGGCATCACAGCTCCCATAAGAGAATCCGGAGACTTGGCAAACTCAGCTCCCTGCAAGGTTGTCGGTCCCTGCGGAGAGATTGAAATCACTGAAGGCGTCATCGTGGCGAAGAGACACATCCACCTCACTCCCGAAGACGCAGAAACCCTCGGCGTCAAGAACGGCGACAACGTCTGGGTAAGAGTTGACACCCCCGAGAGAAGTGCAATCTTAGGCGACACCGTCTGCAGAGTAAGCTCCAGCTACGCCACCGCAATGCATATCGACACCGACGAGTCGAACGCCATCGGAGCCCCGAGAGAGCTCTACGGCGAAATTGTCAAGGTTGACTGATATTATTCAAGAATTATCCCCCGGTCAGAAAAAGATCGGGGGATTTTTTGAAACTTTCGGGGAGTTTTGGCGGGTAAGATAGTAGAGGTGATATTTATGAAATATGCAATCGAAAATTTAAGCGATGCCATAGGCATGTTCAGCGACAGGATCCTTCAGGAGGCGGATGCCTTGCGGGGAAGGAAGCGGGCGAACAAAGCCGCCATCCGATTTATAGCGATTGCCGCCTGCATGGCGGTGATTGTCCTGACGGGTGTCGCGTATCTCCGAAGAGATGTCGAGTTGCCCGTGGAACCGGTTGAGCCCGAAGTCACGGAAGAGCCCATCATAGTGGACGAGCCCGTAATTGAAGACGAGCCGATAACGGAAGACGTAATCGAGCCTGATACTACGCCCACATACGAGGACGACTCCGTCTGGGATGGGAATTATGAAGTGATGCCGGAGGTATCTGTAAACGAAGGTGGGGATACAAACTACGCTTTCATCGAAACGACTTACATTGAAGGAATAGGCAACATACCCGGAGTATTTTCTGACTACGTCGGTTGGGAAGCAACTAAGGAATGGCTTGATGAATACAAGTCTACAAATCTGGTTTACACGTCTGTAGCCGAATCGGCAAACTTGTATTCGTTTATCCTGTATTTTGATATTCCTGATGAAGATGTATGGGAAATGCTCAGAAGCCTGCAACTGGGGCTTACGGACGGTGAACTGACCGATGAGGAAATCGAGCTGATTCTCTCTCGTGACAATGAGGCTATTGCGGCTTATTTTGCGGCGGATACGACTATCGTCAAGGGTGAGAATATCTACTCGCTGTACTGGATTTACTGCCACTCGATTGACGACTATATCGCCGAGGGCATCACGCAGGAGGATATTGCCGAGATTCTGCCGAAGTTCGACGAAGTTTATCTTAGCAACGCCGCACGGCAGGCGATTACGGTGAAGCTGGAGGATTATATCAATGGGAACTATTGAAAAGCTTAGCGATGCGATAGGGCTTCTGAGCGATAAGATTCTTCAGGAAGCCGACGCCCTCCGAGGGCGAAAACGGGCGAATCGGGTCGCCGTGAGATGCGTGGCAATAGCCGCATGTGTATGTTTGATAGTACTGGGCGCAGTGTATCTCAGCAGAGACACAGAATTGCCGATTGAAATCGAACCCTACACCGTCGAGACTATCGACGACTCGGCGACAGGGATTGTCACCTGCTACGAGGACCTCTGCGACTATCTCTCGGGGTATAAGAATCTGCAATTTATAACCTTCGAGATAGTCTCGGTCTATAGTCCGGAAGAAGCTTATGAGCTCACCGGTTCGGACATCTTTACCCGGCACACGACGCTCTACTATGTCCATGTGACCTACGACTGGCTTGAGGACTGCGAGGTCGACTACTACATGAATATCGCCCATGCAGGCGATAAGGAGCAGCAGTATCTGGGGAAGCCGATGTATGAGGTCGGGATGACGTTTATGTCAGCGGTGTTCGGGAGCTCAGATACTTGGAGAGTGCCGGTCGGCGAGCTTGAATATCTCTTGGTGGATGGCACGGCTTACCATCTCGGCACAGAAGCATTCATCACGAGTGAATATATCCCGAGCCTGGTTGAAGAGGCGAGCGAAACCTACTTCTCAGCCGAAAACAACCCGATGCTGTTCTCGTCATATGTGGATGCCGAGACCTTGGGCGAGTTTATAAGAACCGATTGGGAAGCACGAGGCTTCCTCGACAATAATACAAACATAACAGACGACGAAGTCGAAATTGACTACGATTAAGGGGGACAAACCATGGAAAACATCATTACTACTGACGAAGCTATAGTTAATCTGTACTGGGACAGAAACGAGGAGGCTATCAGGATTACGCAGGAGAAGTACGAGAAGTATCTCATGAAGATTGCCTATTCTGTGCTCAACGACATGCAGGACAGCGAGGAGAGCGTCAACGAGACATATCTGAAGGCGTGGAACTCGATGCCGGAGCAGAGGCCGAGCATACTGTCTACATACTTAGGCAAAATTACCCGGCAGTATTCGATAGACATCTACCGCAAGAGGAATCGGGAGAAAAGAAAATCCTCGGAGTATGCGGTGTCGCTCTCGGAGCTTGAAGATTGCGTGACAGGCGGCTCAACTCCCGAAGAGGAGCTCGACGTGAAGCTCCTGGCGGAGGCTATCGAAAGCTATCTCTATACCCTCAAGAAGGACGCCCGGGTGGCGTTTGTGATGCGGTATTTCTACTCTGATACCCTTTCCGAGATAGCAAAAAGCCTCGGAATGACCGAGGCTGGGGTGAAGAGTATGCTACATAGGGTCAGAATTGGGCTCAGGACGCATCTGTCCACAGTTTCTGAACATTCTCTTTGAGCCCTCTTCCCTGTTCCGTTTCAAGATATCCGGAAGCATAGATTTCCTCCGCAGATTCCCTTGCAAGTTTTAAGATATCCGTGTCGGCGGCGATGTCGGCGATTTTAAAGGTCGGCAAGCCGTGCTGGCGGTCGCCGAAGAAGTCGCCGGGTCCACGGAGATTAAGGTCGAGTTCGCTTATCTCAAAGCCATCGGAGGTCGATGAAAGGGCTTTGAGACGCTTCTTTGACGTTTCCGTCACATTGTCGGTGACTAAAATGCAGTAGGACTGATATTCTCCCCTGCCGACTCGCCCACGGAGCTGGTGGAGCTGGCTGAGACCGAAGCGGTCTGCATTCTCAATCAGCATAACAGCCGCATTCGGGACGTCGACGCCGACCTCGACAACAGTCGTCGAAACAAGAACCTGAATGTCGCCGTTTTTGAAGCTCTCCATGACTTGCTCTTTCTCGGCGGATTTCATCTTTCCGTGAAGGACGCCGACGGTGTAATCATTGAAATCTGCCGACTTGATTCTCTCGGCGTATTCAAGAACGCTCTGCATACCCTCTTCTTCGTCGATTGCCGGGCAGATGATGTATGCCTGCCTGCCCTGATTCAGAAGGTTCTTTACGAAGTTATAGGCACGTTGCCGTAGTTTTCCGGTGACAGCGTAGGTTTCAATTTTAAGCCTGCCTTTCGGCATCTCATCAAGCACCGAGATGTCGAGCTCGCCGTAAATCATAAGTGCCAGAGTCCTCGGAATCGGGGTTGCACTCATTACGAGGCGGTGAGGATTTATGCCTTTGCCGGCAAGGGCGTCACGCTGGTTGACGCCGAAACGGTGCTGTTCGTCGGTGATGACAAGTGCGAGATTATTAAACTCCGTTGCTTTCTGGAAGAGGGCATGCGTGCCGACTGCGACGCTGTATTCGCCGGTGGCAAGACCCTTCCTGACCTGATTTTTTTCTTTTGTGGACATTGAACCCTTCAGAAGCGCAACTTTCACGCCAAGCGGCTCCAGAAATTTTGATAGTGTTTCGGCGTGCTGGTCTGCCAACACTTCGGTCGGAGCCATAAGGCAGGACTGGGTGCCGTTTAAGTGAGCAAGAAGGCAACATGCCGCCGCAACAACCGTCTTTCCCGAGCCGACATCGCCCATGATTAGGCGGTTCATCGGAACATCCCGTGACATATCCGAAACACATTCGGAGATTGCCCTTCTCTGCGCACCGGTCGACTCGAACGGAAGCGAACGATAGAACTCGTCGAGCGAGAAATTCTCCATCACATATGGCGTCAGAGTGCGGTTGCGGTCTTTTAAGGACAACATCCCCAGTTGCAGGGTCGTCAGCTCATCAAATGCAAGGCGCTTGCGGGCGGGAATTACATCCGATTGGTTTCTTGGGAAGTGAATATATCTCAGTGCATCGTCGGTCTTCATGAGACCGGCTTTTTTTATGACAGCTTCAGGCATTACCTCACAGGTTTCGGTGTCTAAGCATGTGAGGGCATTCTTCATGCAGTTTCTTAAAATATTCTCGGTCATACCCTCTGTCAGAGGATAAACCGGGCGGATAGTGTCGGCTTTTGATATCTCGACAATCTCGGGACCCGACATTGCACGCTCGGTGAGGGTACCGGTGACTTTCCCGATGAGGAAGTAATCTTCATCAAGCTTAATCTTGTCATAAAGATAGCCCTGATTGAAAAGGGTGACGAAAATGTCGTCCTTGCCGTCGGTGAACGTAAGCTGGAATATTTGCATCCCACGGCGAGTATACTGATAGGAGTGCTTGCCGGCACACCGGCACCGGAGGATATTGACTTCGTCCAAAACTGCTTCTTCAATAGATACGGGCGACGAAAAATCGGTGTAATTTCTCGGCAAGTGATACAATAAGTCCCGCACCGTGTGGATACCGAGCTTCGCAAAAATCTCGGCACGCTTCGGTCCCACGCCCTTTAAATACTTGATATCATCATCGAGCTTCATTCTGTCACCTCCGGAAATTTCTGAACCTATTATATAAAATTCACACAGATTTTGCAAGGTGCGAGTTGACAATTTGTGCGAATTAGGGTAAAATTTAAATATGACAAATGTAAGGAGGATAGTTATGAATTTCTACAAAGACATCAGCTGTGCTATTTTCGACCTTGACGGGACTCTGGTGGAGTCTATAAGCGCCTGGCGGGAGGTCGACATCAATTTTATGAAGAGGAGAAACCTGCCGATTCCTAGTGATTTTTACGACAGGGTTTCGACGCTTAATTTCTCCCAGGCGGCGGATTATGTTATAGCCGAGTGCGGCGTCACCGACCCGAAGGAAGTCGTCATGAACGAATGGCTCGAAGAATTGCAGTACGATTATGCAAATGTGATTGAAATGGTCGCCGGAGCTAAAGAGTTCATAACGAAGCTCCATAGTAGTGGCGTAAAGATTGCCCTTGCGACGGCATCAAGACCCGAGCTTTTCAAGCCCTGCCTTGAAAGGCACGGAGTATTGGATTTATTCGACGTTTTCGTCACGACAGACGAGGTCAAGCGCAAAAAGGGCTTTCCCGACGTCTATTTACTAGCCGCCGAAAAAGCCGGAGTCGCTAATCCCGCTTCCTGCGCCGTTTTTGAAGACATCTACTTAGGATGCGTAGGTGCCAAAGCCGCAGACATGTACACAGTCGGTGTACTCGAAGAGCACTCGAAGGACGACTGGGAAAAGATGCGTGAGATTTGCGATTTGATTATTGAGGATTATACGAAGCTGTAAACCCTTCCGTCCGCACCTGCGGTGCGTCCACCTCCCCTTTCAGGGGAGGCTTTTTTCGTTCTGCCGAAAGCCAAAAGGCTCACCTGAGAATGGGACACTTGCCTACGGCAAGCCGCTGGCGCCGAAGGCGACTGAAGGGTTTACTTCTTCTCCGCAATAGCGTCGAGCTTTGCTTCGATTGACTTCAGAACATCGAGCTCTGTAATAACAGGCTCTGCGGGAGCTTCGGGCTCGGGAGCTGGCTCTTCGTGCTTGACCTTGTTCTTTGCACTGCCGATAAGCTTGATTACGAGGAAGATGCAGAGTGCAACGATGAGGAAGTTAAGTACTACAGATATGAAGTTGCCGAATGTAACTGCGACTTCTGCTACTTCTTCTCCCGCTTCGTTGACGGAAGCCGCCTTCAATACCCACTTCCAGTCCTCGAAGTTGATGCCGCCGGTGATGATGCTGATGAACGGCATGATGATGTCGTTTACAAGTGAGGTTACGATACTGCTGAATGCAGAGCCGATGATAACGCCGACTGCCATATCGACAACATTGCCCTTTGAAATCATAGCCTTGAATTCGGTAAGAAATGCCTTAGCCTTGCCTTCGCCCTTCTTAGCTGTTTCTTTTACGTCCATGATAAAATCCTTCTTTCAGTGATTTTCGGCTTGAAAAGCCGTTTTCTTATTTATAATAATAACAGAGTTACGAGAAAAACGCAAGATATATTTTTACTTTTCGGTCTTTTCAGCCGCTTTTTCAGGCTCCGGATATTCGGGAACACGGTTGAAGGTCTCGGTCAAGACTCTCAGTCTTCGTGAAAGTGACGAGCTCAGCTCCTCTTTCGAGATTCTCCAGCGCCAGTTCGTTCCGACGGTTGACGGAACGTTGATTCTCGCTTCGTTTCCGAGCTCCAAAAAGTCCTGAGGCTGTGCTATTACGACGTCGGCGGTGCTCGACCAGCCGAGGCGGATAAGTGCGTCCGGAATCTCTTTTTTGCTCTTGATTCCAAGATATCTCTTAGCGAAGTTCAGAGCCTTGCCGGAAAGCCCGTCAGCCCAGCCTTTTGCGGTGTCCGAGTCGTGGGTAGAGACATAGGCAACATAATTGGTGGAGGTGTAGTTGCAGGGAAGATAATCCGACTTTCCGGTCGGGTCGAAGGCGAACTGCAATGCCTTCATTCCCGGGTATTCGGTGTCTTTAAGTAGCTTCACGACATCAGGAGTGATGAGTCCCAAATCCTCAGCGATGATTCTCTTCTTTCCGAGCCAGTAGTTGGCGGAGTTGAAGAGCTCCATTCCCGGTCCCTTCTTCCAGGTGCCTTTTATGGCGTCCTCGTCGCCATACGGGATTGAATAGTAGCCGGCAAAGCCTCTGAAATGGTCGATTCTCACAACATCGTAGATGTCGGTGGTGTGCGCAATTCTCTGAACCCACCAATTGTAGCCGTCAAGCTGCATCTTCTTCCAGTCGTATAATGGATTTCCCCAGAGCTGTCCCTTTGTAGCGTAGTCATCCGGCGGGCAACCGGCGACGTTGACGGGATTTCTGTCCTCATCCAGCTCGAAAAGCTCCGGGTTCAGCCAGACGTCGACGCTGTCGTGAGCGCAGTATATCGGCATATCGCCGATAATCTCGATTCCCTTGTCGTTTGCGTACTTTTTGAGCGAGTACCACTGCTTATAAAACTCATACTGAATGAATATGTAGAAGTCGATTTCTTTTGAAAGGCGCTGTTTCGCTTCGGCGATTGCTTCAGGCTCCGCCAGCTTCAAGGGCTTATCCCACTCGAACCACGGGAGACCGCCGTTTTCGTCTTTAAGAGCCATGAAGAGCGCATAGTTCCCGACCCACTTTGACTCTTTTTCAAGGAAAGCCTTGTAATCTTCATCAGGCTTGAATCTCGAAAAAGCGATTCTGAGAGTATCCCAGATGGTCTCATACAACATTCCGTAGTTGATGTAACGTGGATTGTCGCCATACTTGACGGTTTTGTATTCTGAAGCCTTCAGAAGCCCGTCCTTTTCAAGCGTCTCCAAATCGATTAAATAAGGGTTTCCGGCATACACCGAGCAGGACTGATAGGGCGAATCGCCATAGCTTGTGGGAGATAAGGGAAGAATCTGCCAGTAGTGCTGTTCCGACTTTCTTAAAAAGTCGACAAACTCCCTTGCTTCCTTGCCCATTTTTCCGATTCCATAGTCGCCCCAAAGCGATGATATTCCTAAGAGAATACCGCTGACTCTCATACACATTTCCTCCGTTTTCTGATAATAAAAATAGCCGTAACTATTACGACTATTTTACCAAATATTCAGGCGCATTTCAAGTATTATCTGCGCTATTTTCTGATATTTCCTGCTGAACAGCGTCCCAGACCGCATCGGCATAGCCTTCTATAAGATATGAAATCTCGCTGTAGAGTGAATAATCTGAGTTGTCCTCGCCTTCAAGGTTCGTAAGAATCGCCAACACATACGGGTGCTCGGCTTCAACGTAGGCGATATCGTGGAAGGCGTACTGAGTCCAGCCGTATTTGCGGTAAAGAGTATAGCTCGACTTAATCATCGGGATTCGGGTGATGGCGAGATGTGACTTGAAGGTCTCGACATATGGATTGTCGCTCTCTAAGAACTCAGCCAGAATCCGGGCATAGGTTCCCGCCGACTCGGTGCAGATTTTCTCCTGAGTGAGCCGGGTGTCAATCTCGTGCGTACAGCCCTTTTCGGCGCAGTATTCGGCGAACTCGTCCCAACTGATGAGGTCTTTCAGCATCTGGTAAGCGATGTTATCGCTCCGGATTACCGAAAGTTCGAGAAGCTCCATCACCGTATACTGGTCGCCAACCTCGCCGTCCTGGATGATTCCGGTGCCGCCCATGTAATGGCGCTGTTCGTATGTAAGCACCGTGTCGCCGTCGATTTCGCCGGCGGCTAATTTCTCATAAAGATATACGACAAACGGAATCTTGACACAGCTTGCGACGGGATAGTGAACGCCTGGGTTAATCTCGAACGAGTAGCCGGTTTCCAAATCCATGTAGTAAATGGAGACGACCTTTTCACGGGACAGGACATTGCCATCCTCGTCGAGAGTTTCGTTATAGATGTCGCATGAGCAATCCTCTTCGTCGCCGTCACAGTTCAGGTTGACGCCGTACCGGTCGAAAATTTCCTGCAATTCTGCGAAGAATTCTTCGGGGAACGAAAAATCAATTTCAACGACTTCGGGCTCTGCCTCTGTAGTAGTGGCAACTGTGGTTGTAGCCTCAGTAGTGGTTGTGGCTTCAGTGGTGGTAGTCGCCACTGTGGTAGTTACAGTAGTAGCTTCGGTTGTGTAGATGGTAATCTCGCCGTTGCCAGTTGTAATCTCCACGTTCCCGCAAGCAGAAAAAAGTAGGGAGGCGATTAGGACTACGGAAATAAGTCTGAATAAACTTTTCATAGCTTTATCGCTTCCCTGCTCTTAAATTTAAAATTTACGGTAAGAACGGCGGCGGGCATTGCCCGTAAAATAGCCATCAGAGCTATTTTAGCCGTTCTTTCGTAGTTGCCGCAGGCAACTACTGGATGCAACCATAGGTGAGTATATCGTGATACTCGTTGTAGGTCATCGTGCAGTTTTCAAGGACTTCGTCAACATAGTTGTTGAACTCGATGCTGATGTAGTCGGAAAGAAGGTCGTCCCAGTTCTCTTCGATATACTCGTCCTGTTCAAGTCTGTAGATGATGTGGTAGCCATAGACGCTCTCAACAATTCCGCTGAGCTCGCCGACTTCAAGCGCAAACGATGCATTCTCGAAATCCTCTACCATGTCGCCGTAGGTGAACATATAGCCTGCTTCGTTGTCGACCATTCCGGAGTCGTCAGCGTCCTGAGCATACTCATAAACAGCGGCTTCGATGTCGTCGCTTGCCTGGATTGCGGCAAGGATTTCTTCAGCATAGGCAAGAGCCGCCGCCTGAAGCTCCTCATCGGTAGCGTCGGCATATTCTTCGTCATCAGCAAAGTGGTCGTTGGTGATGAGAACGTGGTAAACTCTTACATAGTCGTTCTGGAGGTCTTCCTTGATTTCATCTTCGGTTCCGAGGAGGATTGCTCCCTGGTCGCCATAGAGAACCTGATAAACTTTTTCGCAGAGAACGCTCTGGGTTATGACTCTTTCGAGAAGGTCATAGGTGATGCCACTTGCTTCAAGTGCATAGTTGAACTCGTCTTCCGAATCGAAGCTGTCGACTTCTTCCTGCATAATCTCTTCGATTTCAGCATAATCATCATCGTCGAGCTCGATATCGTACATCTGAGCCAGGATTGCTCCCCACTGCTGATCCTCGACATAGTAATCGACAATCGTCATGAAGGTCTCGAAAAGGGATTCGTTATTCTCCCAATAAGAGTCGTCGGTAAGTCCGTAGTAGCTGAGAAGATACATATACATATATCTGTACTCATCGAACATGACTTCGATAGGCTCGTCGATTCCGTCGCCGGTGATGGTGAGCATTACGAGATTCTCGGTGTCAATCGATTCGCCGTCGATATAAAGACCAGCCGCAAGGGTTTCCGTTTCGGAATCGTCTCCGGTGGTATCTGTGGAATCGGATGTTGTCGAATCGGACGTATCGTCCTCATCTGTAGCAGTGTCTCCGCAGGATGCGAAGCATGATACCGCAATCACCAAAGCCATGATGAATGCGAGTAGTTTCAAAAATTTGTTCATTGGAATTTCTTTGCCTTTCTTTTGATAAATTCTTTTCGTTGTTCAAGCGCAACGTGTACAATACGCCGCCAATAACGGGTATTGTAGTCCCTGATTGTGATAATGTGATGACAATTAGGAAAAACTACACCTTTGTGGGAACATCCTCCGGCTGCTTGTTGTACTTTGCACCGTATATCTCGTCATAGTTTGCGATACTTTCTCGGATAATATCCACAGCGGCTTTTCTTCCCATAACTTCGTCGACGGCGGTCTGCTTGCCTTCGAGCTGCTTGTAAACGGTGAAGAAGTGAATCATCTCGTCGAAGATGTGACTGGGGAGTCCTTCGATACTGCGATAGGAGTTGTAGCTCGGCTCCTCAAACGGTACTGCGATAATCTTCTGGTCCATCCTGCCGTTGTCCATCATGTTGATGACGCCAATCGGATAGCACTGAACTAAAACCAGCGGCACCAGAACCTCGTTACTGAGAACCAGTACATCAAGCGGGTCGCCGTCGTCTGCCAGAGTCTTCGGCAGGAAGCCATAGTTTGCGGGATAGTGGGTTGATGTATAGAGGATTCTATCTAAGATAAGAGCCCCCGACTTCTTGTCGAGCTCATACTTTGTCTTGCTTCCCTTGGAAATCTCGATAACCGCCAGAAAATCGTCGGGCGTAACCCTTTCCTTGTCAATATCATGCCATAAGTTCATATTATTTCGTCCTTTCTGTCTTTGATTACGTGATAATTATAGCGCATTGGGAATACGTTTGCAAGAGGCGATTGCAAATAACGCTAAAAATCAATTTCCTCTAACTGCTTGCCGATGTCCCGACCACCATAGATTATGGCGGCAATCTCAACCGTCATTTCATCTTCATCCGGAATATAGAACACCAGATATTTATCCACAGGGAGAACCCGCAAGCCTCGACTACGCAAAGGCTCCTCATCATAGAGTCGGAAACGCATTGGCATTTTATCAAGACTGCGAATTCTCTGAGTAATTTTTCTGGAAACATTTTTCGCCGTTTCTGGTTCCAATAGTCCATACTCTATATACGTGTGAATATCTCTTAAGTCTCGTTTTGCCTGTACTGAATAAATAATCTTGAACTTCATATTCCGAAATCTCGCTTCATTTCAGCTTCCACTTCATCAGCAGTGTAGACCCGACCGTTTTTTATGTCGTCCAAGCCCTTCTCAATATGTGCATTAAATTCTGCTTTCGTCATCGAGCCATACGATGGTGGCTTTTCTATCGGAATTTTGACTTCAAATGGAATACCATGGTGAAGCACGACCTGCTTCAGGAACATTCCTACTGCGTTGGACATCGGAATTCCAAGCTCGTTTAAAACTTCTTCTGCTTGCTCTTTTACCTCCGGTTCAACCCGGGCATAAACAGTTGATGTTCTTGACATAAAAACACATCCTTTCGCTTACTATTATAACACATCTGCTAGCTAATTGCAAGCGTTTAGCTTGCAATGAAAGAAATTTCAGCAAAGCTGAAATTTACTTTCCTCGTAAGACGAGCTTGCTCGGATTACGAATTTACATGTTCTCTACTGTCTCAATCGCCAGCAAGTCAAGTTGCTTCACAATCACCCTTCTCGCCATCAGGCAAAGTGCAATCAGGTCGTTGCGCTTCTTTTCGTCCGGTTCACTAAGGATATGCTCGTCGTGATAGAGGCGGGAGAAAGTCGAAGCGATATTATAGGCACTGTCGCAGAGGACGCAGGGAGCTAGGTCTGTGTAGGCTTTGTCGTAGGTTTCGCCTAAGAGAGCGAAGTCGAGGGCAAGCTCACGTTCGACATCTGAATAGATGCCGCCGATGGGATGGGTTTCGTCGTATGAAACGCCTGCCTTCTTCAGAATCGAGTTGATTCGGGTGACGGTATACAGAAGATACGTTCCCGTTTTGCCGTCGAACGCAAGGAACTTGTTTAAATCAAAGACATAGTCCTTTGAAGGCTGGTTCGACAGGTCGCCGAACTTGATGGCGGCAACGCCGATTTTCCCGGCAATCTCCTGCTTGTCGCCGGAAACGTACTCGGAATCATTGAGCTTTTCGAGCGCTCCGTCGGTCGCCATTTTGATGAGCTCTTCAAGACGCATGACTCCGCCTGCTCTTGTCTTGAAAGGCTTGCCGTCCGAACCGTTCATCGTGCCAAAGCCGATAAGAGTCAGCTCGGTGTCAGAAGGAACCAGCTCCGCCTTTCTTGCACAGCGGAAGACCTGAGTGAAATGAAGCGACTGCCGCTTGTCGACGACATACCAGATTTTATTCGGCTTGAAGTCGTGCTCACGCTGGATGATGGTTGCAAGGTCGGTCGTAGCATAGGCGCTCGAATCGTCCGACTTCTTTATCATGACGGGAGGAACGGTTATCTTGTCAGAATCTTCCGAAACGTCGACAACCTGTGCTCCGTCGCTCTCATATAAAAGACCTTTTTCGGTGAGACGGGTTACGAGCTCGCCCGTGTAGGCTTCGCAGTCGCTCTCGCCGTACCAGTAGTCAAGGTCGACATTGAGCTGTCCGAGAATCTTTTTGATATCGGTTTTTGAAACCTCGACAATCTGCTTCCAGAGGGAGTAGTAGCCGGGGTGATGGTGCTGGAACTGATAGACTATCCTGTGCGCCTTTTCCTTGAACTCTTCGTCCTCCTTGCTCTTTGCGCTTGCAAACGGATAGATTTCATTGAGCTCGTTTACGTCGATTTCGGGGAGACCGTCCCGCTCAGGGTCAAAGTTTTCTTTAAAGCAAGCCCATTCCGGGTGGCGCTCCTGGTACTCGGCGATAACGAGTCCCAAAGGCGTTCCCCAGTCGCCGAGATGTGCGTCTCCGACAACCGTTCTTCCGGTTGCACGGGCGATTCTCTTCAGCGATTCGCCGATGATGGAAGACCTCAGATGCCCGATATGAAGCGGCTTTGCGACATTCGGACCGGCATAGTCTATTACGATGGTTTCGGGAGTCTCAACCTGAGGAACTCCCAGATTCGGGTCGGAAACGACGCCGTTGACGTACTCCAAAAGAAACTCGTCGGTAAGTGTGAGATTAATAAAGCCCGGCTTGACGGCTTCAGCACTCGAAAACATGGAATTTTCAGAGAGAATCGCCGCAACCTCGTCCGCAATCACGAACGGTGCCTTGTGGTAAAGCTTGGCACCTGCAAACGCACCGTTGCACTGGAACTGGCAAAGGTCCATTCTGTCGGAAACGCTTACGGTTCCCAAGTCTTTTGAATAACCGGCTTTTTCAAACGCTTCGGAAACGACTTCCGAAAGCAGTGATGTTATTTTTTTCATTGTATTACACCCCATACGAACATATATAAGTTGATTATATCACACTGTGAATAAAAGTGCAAGAGTTGGTGACAGGAAATGGTGTGCAATATTTCACCGAAATATCTTGAATTGGGGACTGAAATAGTGTATACTATAGTTATCAGATTTTGAAAGGAGTTTTGCGAAATGGATGTCGTTTGTTGGCTGATTGCCGTTATTGCCTTTATAATTCTGGAGGCGGTTACATATCAGCTTGTGTCTGTGTGGTTCGTCATTGGTGCTCTAGGTGGACTTCTGGCGGCGGCTCTCGGAGCGAGTTTGTGGGTTCAGATTGCCGTATTTGTCATAGTATCAGCTCTCATGCTGGCAGTGCTCCGCCCTCTTTCGATGAAGCTCCTGAAGCCGAAGGGACTGAAAACCAATTCGGACGCACTGATTGGTGAGGACGTCCTCATCACCGAGGAGGTAAACAACATCTCCGGAACCGGAAAAGGCAAAATCAGAGGAATGACATGGACTGTCCGGTCGGAATCGGGGGAAGATATCCCCGAAAACACCGTCGCAACCGTGTCACGTATTGAGGGCGTAAAGCTCATCGTCACGAAAAAATGAAAGCTTGAAAGGAGAAAAATCTTATGCCAATCGTAATTATTCTTATCCTCATAATCATTGCGCTCGTTGCGGTCAACATCAGAATCGTTCCGCAGACGTTCGCCTATGTAATCGAGCGCCTCGGGTGCTATCAGACCACATGGAACGTTGGTCTTCACGTCAAGGTTCCCTTTGTCGACAGAATTGCCCGCAAGGTCAGCCTTAAAGAGCAGGTTGTCGACTTCGCTCCCCAACCGGTTATCACGAAAGATAACGTCACGATGCAGATTGACACCGTCGTCTACTATCAGATTACCGATCCGAAGCTCTATGCCTACGGCGTCGAAAGCCCGATGATGGCGATTGAAAACCTCACCGCTACAACTTTAAGAAACATCATCGGCGATTTGGAACTCGACGAAACTCTCACTTCCCGCGATACCATCAACACACGTATGCGTGCGATTCTCGATGAAGCCACCGACCCATGGGGAATCAAGGTCAACAGAGTAGAATTAAAGAACGTTATGCCGCCTGCCGACATCCAGAACGCAATGGAGCGCCAGATGAAGGCGGAGCGTGAGCGTCGTGAAGCCATCATCAAAGCGGAAGGTGAAAAGAAGAGCGCAATCCTCATTGCTGAGGGCGAAAAGGAAAGCGCAATCCTCAGAGCCGAAGCCAAGAAGGAAGCCGCCATCAAGGAAGCCGAAGGTAAGGCGGAAGCCATCATCAAGATTCAGGAAGCGAACGCCGAAGGTATCCGTCTCATCAACGAAGCAAACCCGAACCAGGGCTACCTCACACTGAAGTCGCTCGAAAGCCTCAACGCCCTCGCCGACGGCAAGGCTACAAAGATTGTAGTCCCGTCCGACATCCAGGGTCTCGCAGGACTCGCAACGTCCATTGCGGAGGTCGTCAAAACCGACTCACCGACGAAGTAAGGTTGAATAGAACAGGAAAGAGCAGACTGTTTGTGGTCTGCTCTTTTTTATTTATGCTAAATTCTGATGTATCGGGTGCTTCTTCCCTGCCCTACTTTCCGGATGAGACCACTTTTAACCATCTCTCCCAGCACAGTCTCGACAGTAGTCGGGCTGACATCCGGGAGAATTCCGCAGATTTCCGCCTTTGAAATCGGGATCAGGCTTTCAAGAACCGTGGCTTCAACACGGGATTTCTTCGTCACTCTGCCGGTATTCATGATGGCAAACCGCCGGTCAAGCTCCTTGTAGCACATGTAAAGCGTCGACAAGAAGTTAGTCATAAATGGTGTGTAGTCGTTCTCGCCTATGTCCCAGCCGTCGGAAGATTCTTTCAGAGATTCGTAATAGTAAGCTTTGTAGTTGTTAATCTGCTCCTCAAAAGAGATGTATTTTCCAGCGTCAAAGCCATTTTTGTAGAGGAGAAGGAGCGAAAGAAGCCGTGACATTCTGCCGTTTCCGTCTCTGAACGGGTGGATGCACAGGAAATCGAGAATGACGCACGGAATCAGAAGAAGCTGATTTATATTTGAATTACTCCGGGCGTCAAGATAAGCAAGTTCGAGCTGTTCCATAGCCTTAGGAGTTTCGGACGCCGGAACCGGTCGGAATCTTACACGGCGGTTACCATCGCTGTCAATTTCCAAAATCACATTATCGTCGGTTTTATACTGCCCGCCAGAGCCATCGGGAGTGAAGGACATCATCGTTTGATGAAGTCTGAGAATATCACGCTCCCGGAAATCCATACTGCCATACTCAGTATGAACGATATTCAATGCGTCTCTGTACCCCGCAATCTCGGCTTCGTTGTGATTTAGCGGAGCGCTACTGCCATTGACAATCTCGGTGATACGCCTGTCGCTAGTGACAATTCCCTCAATCGCATTTGAGCTTTTGACCGACTGCACCCGGGCAACCGATTCAAGAGCCGTAAAAATCTCCTGGTAGTCGTCCTTTCGCATTCCAGCCGCAGTCCTTAGGGAGTAGATATTTCCCGTCAGAGAAACCAGCTTCGCCGGAAGCAAGCCGTTATCCAGAAAAGAATAATCGAATTTGTGCATATAGCGCACTCACCTTCCTTCTGTCTATAATCATACCACTTTATATGCAGAAAATCAAGGGCTCGGGCACTTTTTCTGCATAATATCCCCCAAAAAATATGCAGAAAACTTATTTGCACTGTGAGATGAGCTTTGCGATTGTCAGAAGGTTGTCCTTTTCCTGGTCGTCAAGTTGCCTCACAGCATCTATCAACTGTCGTTCTTGTTCACTGAGTTGCTCCCGTGGGAGCGGTCTTTTAACATTTGTCAGTCCTGCCAAATAGTCGAGGCTCACGTTGTAATATTTCGCAAGCATGATAGCACGCTCAAACGGAATTTCCGCATAACCGAGCTCATATTTGCCGTAGTGTTGCGCCGAGGTGCCGAGGTAGTCGGCGAGCTCCTGCTGGGTCTTGTCGGAATCTTCACGCAAATCCCGAATCCTCGAATATTTAGCCATATGTAATCACCTCACAAACATTGTATCAAATTTGACTGAAGGTATTGACTTTATAGCCTTATCAGGCTATAATATGTGTGTGAAGTGTCGGATTAGGCACAAATTCTATTATTTATAATCCTATCAGATATACTTCCTTTTTGCAAGCACCAAAGCGCGCTGAATGTGGAACAATAAGAAAACCTCTCCAGATTTAAGGAGAGGATTTTTCTATATGAAGAGAATTTTTGCAAAAGTTTCGGACCTGAAAGTCGGAAAGTCTGAAATTTTAGGAAGTTTTGGACTTGCGGGGCGGAAAGTCTTGACTTTTTGGAAAGATGGGTTATAATATAAGTAAGAAATCAAGGAGGTGCAGTATGGCTGAGCTTATAAATCGCCCCGAATATCTTGAACAGCTGATTCAGAACAAGGACGTCGATTTGGTGAAAATCGTCACCGGAATCAGAAGATGCGGAAAATCGTCCCTGCTGGATTTGTTCCACGAATATCTTTCCGACAGCGGAGTTAAAAACGAGAATATAATCCACATGAATCTCGAATCGCTGAAATATCGAGACCTTACGGATTATCTGTCATTTTATGATTACGTCAGCAATCAGATTCCAGAACAAGGAAAGACATACCTCATTTTCGACGAATTGCAGAACGTCAGTCATTGGGAAAAGGCGATTGAGTCCTTCCGGCTTGACTTTGACGTGGATATCTATATCACCGGCTCAAATGCCTATCTTCTTTCAACGGAGTTTTCAACACTTCTTTCCGGAAGATACGTTGAAATCCGTATGCTTCCTCTGTCGTTCAAGGAGTTTCTCAACTTCCATGAGTTTGAACCTTCTGTCAGTATCGAAGAGAAATTTCAGCAGTATCTCAAATTCGGCGGGATGCCGATACTCCGGGAATACAAATTCAACGAAGCGAGGAGCAATCAGGCTCTGGAAGGCATATATTCCACCATCATCCTCCGGGATATTCTCCAGCGAAACGGTCAGGCAGACCAGGAAATGCTGCAGAAAATCATGCTGTTTCTCTGTTCAAACATAGGAAGCGTCACATCTCCAAACAAAATCGGAAACATCCTGTCATCAGAGGGAGATATCAAATCTGGAAAAGACAAAAGCATCGCAGGAAAAACGGTCGAAAATTATATCTCGATGCTACGAAGCGCCTTCGTCTTCTACTCTGTCGGTCGGTACGACGTCAAGGGCAAACAGCTCCTCAAAACTCTGGGCAAGAACTATATCATCGACATGGGCTTCCGCAACATGCTTCTCGGCTATCGTGATGCTGACAGAGGTCACATAATCGAAAATATCGTCTTTCTGGAGCTTATCCGCCGTGATTACCGTGTTTACATCGGCAAAGTCGGTGAGGCGGAAATAGATTTTGTCGCAGAAAAACCGAACGACAAGGTCTATATCCAGGTGACAGAGAGTATGCAGTCGCCGGAAACCCGTGAACGTGAACTGAGACCTCTTCGCATGATTCCGGACAACTACGAAAAGATTGTGCTGTCGATGGACAGAAGCTATATCAACTCATATGACGGCATAAAATCGCTCTATCTCATCGATTGGCTGTTGGGAAAATGAAAATTCAAGCCCCGGGATGCGCTCCATTTGCGATTCCCAGGGCTTTTTTGTAAAATTGGCTCACATATTTTTCGGGGAAGTGCAACCAATTCCCGACTAAATCTTGTAGTGATAATAGCCTCTTATGATACTTATTGTATGTAGACTTTTTGTGTTCAGACGTACTATACTTGTATCAAGGGAGGCTTTGTTATGGACATTATAAAAGTATTCGGAACCAATCTGAAGAAATATCGCAAGGCGGCTGGCTTGTCGCAGGAAGCCTTTGCGGCAAAATGCGGTATGCACCGCACCTACATAAGTGCGATTGAGTGCTACCGTCGGAGCATTTCCCTCGAAAACATACAGCGAATTGCTGATGCGCTCGGAATCGAAACTTACAAACTGTTTTTGGAGGAATGAATATGCCGGATTATATGCTTGGAACTGTGGAGGCGTCGGAGGCACTCATTAAGGATTTGTATATAGACCTGAGGGCGAAGGTAAACCGTTGGTCGAAAATCACCTGCCAGACTCCGCAAGCCCGAATGGGCTATGTCGGGCAACACCTCGTCAGCGTCGTTACCGGATATCCCGGAGGAAAGTCCGGCGCAAGAGGCTACGACCTGATTATGGGTGAAAGCTTCTACGGCGAAATAAAAACCTGCTACAAGGTCGACCAATTAGGCGCCTGTAACAGATGTGGTGCGGTGGTATCAAGCCTTGAAACGGCGTGTGCCGCTTGTGGGTCAACTGACATAAATCGCAAAGACGACTCAAAATGGCTTATTTCTCTGCGAAATGACGATGAATTTGAAAAGGTTATAGAGCCGACAAGATATTACTTCGTCTTATTTGAGCTTGAAGAGCCGAAAAGTCCCGTAAATCACAATATAGTTGCATCAATCTGGGAGGTCAATCCCAAAGAAAAAGGCTTCGCCTTCTGCATGGTTGACTATTATCTGAACATACGAGCGACCTCAAAATCGCACGCACCGTTCAACATGTGGCCGCACGAATTCAAATTCGCCCTTACCAAACCGACTCTCATCTATAGGTCGATTATCGACTCTGACGACACAATACATACCATCGTTTTTCCTTCGCTGGGCAACTGCGTGAAGGACCCGTTGAAAAATCTTGCCGATTATGCAAGAGCTACAACCATCACCGAGACTGCCGTCAAAAATATAATCCGCCGTTTTTCTCCTGGTGAGGATGTCGGGCGACTTTCCAAGCCGGACTGTCTTAATGCGCTGGAGCGAATAAGGCATGAAAAGCGGATAGATAACGACGTTTTATGCGACGCCTTTGCCGATGAAGTATATCTTCCGCTGATTCTGCCGCACAAAAACAGAATACCCGAGTCGATAAAAAGGCATTTCAGCGAGTTGGATTAGCAGGGAGCTTACCCATTCACCTGTGCTCTATGTAGCAAATTCGTCTGTTCATAGAAGATTCTGTCTGAAGCCTTATCGTAGTAACCGCTGTCTATTTCAAAGCCGATATAGTGGCGGTTATTTGCAATGCAGGCGACCGCAGTTGAACCTCCACCGATAAACGGGTCGAGAACAATATCGTTCTCGTTACTGCTTGCGAGCACCAGCCTTTCTATCAGCTTCTGAGGCTTCTGCGTCGGATGGTAGCGCTCTTCACTGTAGAAATTCACGTCATCCCACACGTCGGTCAGCCCGAGTGTGGCATTAAAAGTCTGGCTTATTTTCGAGTACGGCAGGTCGAATTGTAGGATTTCTTGTAGCTTCACCCACACCTCTTCTGTCGGGAGCTGTTTGCAGACGTTTTTGCCGGTGTATATACTCCACATTCCCCCACCGTTCGATTTAACTCCCAATCGCTCGTTTATCTCCTTTGCGGACAGCCCAAGCTCTTTCTGCCGCTTTTTCAACAGCTCTTTTGCAAAAGGCTTCGGGTCTTTATACAGAAACAATATGCTCTCGGTGACATTCGGGAACATTCGGTAGCCCTTTGTCGCCCTGCCCGAGGCGGCTTGCATCCCTTTGTTGACTATTATCTGCTGTCTGAGTTCCAGCCCCGCTTTTTCAAGAATCGGCAAAAGTCTGCTTAACATTCTGAAATAGCCAAAGATATAAAAAGAACCGCCTTTTCGCAAAGTGCGAGCCGCTTCTGAAATCCATTTTTCAGACCATTCAAGATAGTCCTCCTCCGTCCGCCACATATAGTCCCACTTTTCGCCGATAACCTTGAAATACGGCGGGTCGGCTATAATCAAATCGACGCTTTCATCGCCGACTAAATCGTGCATACCGTCGATGCAGTCCTGATTGTATATCCTATTTAACTCCATTGTTCTGTGCTCCTTCGGCAATGGCTGTATGTCTGAATATCGTAATATTTATTATAATCCTAAAATCGAAATGTGTCAATAATGCCTGCTGAGGGTTTTAATCCTCAGCAGGCATTTTTCGGATGGGATTATTTCTTTATCTCCTCTTCCCCACTGTTGCCGCAAGGGCGGCAAGTGCCATCGGGAGGAGGGAAAGGGCAATGCCGGTGGTCGGGTTGGAGTCCGGCTCGGGGTCGCTCACTTCAAGAGTTTCCGGCTCGTCATCAGGCTCGGAATCTGAGTTTGTGTCCTCAATCGGCTCTTCAATCTCGATTTCTTCAACCGTGAGACCGGTGGGGATGAGTCCGGCAATCGCATTCTCAATCGCCTTGACGTAACCGTCAACCGTGGACTGGCTCAGAACATTGAGGTTCCAGTTGACTGCGTTAATCGCCTCTGTGACGGTATCGAAGTTCGTGTAATCGTCCGGATTCAGGGCGCTGGCTCTTGCAATTACTTCGTTAAGTGCGGAGTAGTTAGCCGGTGTTCTCAGCCAGATGGTCGTCATATCGACACCGGTTGCGGGAATGACAACCGTCTCTCTCGAAATCTCTGCTCCGCAAACTGAGCAGTAGGTAACCAAGTCGTAGGAACCGGCAGTTGTGCGGGTAGCCTCAACTCTGTTCTCGATGACCGATTCGCCCTCGGTGTGTCCAGTAGCTGGGATGGGTTCAGTATGTGTATCACCGCATGTAGAGCACTCGTAGTATATAGTGCCGGGTTCAGTGCAAGAAGGTTCATCTCTATCAACCACATAGTAGCTGTGCTCGGAGTTTCCGGTACTGCTGACAAGGTTGACTGTTCCGACTGTTGCGCTGGTGCTGGTGATAGTCAGCGACTCGAAGCTGTTAAGGTCTAAGATCGTGCCTTCCGCTTCGGCTTCTGCGACTATATCTGCTACAGCAATCATGCTTGACTTCTTGGAACTGCTTACAGTGATTTTGAACTCGTAAGATACGCCGCCGGTCGTGATGGTGACTGATATTTCGGTATCCGTATTGGTGTCGTAATTAATCTCAATATAGGTGTCGCCAGCCTGAATTGCGATTGTTGCTTCGTTATTGGAAGTATCAATTTTTGTTCCAACATTTTCTACTTCAACATCATATACGTTGCATTCTTCATCCATTACGACGCTGTCGTCAAGGTCTACCTGTGTGGAGGTGTAGGTGACGCCGTCGAAGGTGACGGTTGCGGTATATGTCGTCTTGCCGTAGCTGGTTTCGGTTGCCGCTGTTTCTTCACTTGTCAGCGAAGCAGTGACTTCCTCGACATGAGTGCTGTCGTGTTCGCAGGTGAACAATGCAGTTGCCGAGCTATAGTCCGCCGCCCAGGTCCAGCTTGTAAGCTTGTAGCTATGTCCGAGAGCCTCGGTTACGGCGTCGGTCTTCTCGTCGGTGTAGGTGTTGTCGCCCAGGGTGACAGTTGCGGTGTAAACGGTGGAGCCGTCCGCCTCGCAGGTAGCGGCTGTCGTTGCAGAAGTTACCTCAGCCTCGACCTCCAGGACATGGGTCTCATCGTTCTCGCAGACGAATGTTGCGGTTGCGGCGGTGTAATCCTCAGCCCAGGTGAATGTAGGCTCGCCGTACTTGTGTCCAAACGCCGGAACTGTGGTTGTTGTTCTCGAAAGCTCTTCTCCACAAGTTGTGCAGTAGGTGACGGTGTCGTAAGAGCCGTCAGTTGTGCAGGTTGCGGCGACGTTATTCTCAATGACCGACTCGCCCTCGGTGTGTCCAAACGCCGGAACGACGGTTGTCTCTCTTGAAAGCTCCGCTCCGCAAGTTGAGCAGTAAACTACCGTGTCGTAAGAGCCGTCAGTCGTGCATGTTGCGGCGACGCTATTCTCGGTGACAGGATTGCCCTCGGTATGAGGAATAATCGGAAGCTCTACTGTCTTTGTCTCAGTGTAAGGCGTGCTGTCCATGTCGACAGTGGCAGTGTAAACTATGCTTCCCGCCGCAGTGCAGGTCGCCGCTGTTTTTACAGAGGTAACAAGCGCTGGCTGGGTTTCAGTCTCGTCACAAACCGTGCAGGTGAACTTGGCGGTTACGGTGTAGGTCTGTTCCGTCTCCGACCAATTCCAGGTAAATTCGGGCTCGCCCCAAGTATGACCGGTAGCGTCGATGGCTACTGTCTTTGTAGTAGTGTAGGTGATGCCGTCCAAAGTAGCCGTTGCAGTGTAGACTGTCTCTCCGGCTTCGTCGCAAGTGGCGTCGGTAGTGGAAGAAGTAATCGTTGCGGCAACTACTTCAGTATGATTTGAATCGTTCAGGCACTTGAAGGTCGCCGTCGCCGAGCTGTTATCCTCAGACCAAGCCCAGGTGATATCTGCGCCTTCGTAGGTCTTTGTGATTGTCATATCGCTGGTGGTAACGGTGGCGGTGCCGCCGCTAACGTCAATGTAGGTAACGCTGACGCCGTCAACTGCACTTGCCGCAATCGTCTGGTCGCTTGCATAAGCACTGCAATCAACGATGGCGGTTATGATGATGTCGTCTGTTGCACTCACTGCTAAACTCTGCGGAATCATTGCGTTTGCGCCTGCAATCTCAGAGTAATCTCTGCCGAATGTGCCGACTTCAACTGTCTGGGTGTAAGTTCCGCTTCCGGTGCCGTCCGAGCCCTTCAGGGTGACGGTTGCGCCGTTTACGGTAAGCAAGTATGTAACGGGAAGTGTAACGTCGTCAGAGAGACTGCTCGGAAGAGTTATCTCGAATGATTCTCCAGCCGTCGCATAGCCATAAAGTACATATGCAGGAACGGTGATGTTGAACTCAGCAGTTTCACTGCCGAAATTGTGACCGGTGGCGTTCAGAACAACGGTGTTGGTGTCGGTGTAGGTGGTGCCGTTAAACTCAACAGTCGCAGTGTAGACAATCTCGCCGTCGGCACTGCAGGTCGAAGAAGTGGTCTTGCTCGTCACGGTGCAGGTAAGCTCCTGTTCATCGCCGCAAACGGAGCATGTAACGGTCGCAATAGCAGTGTTATTGGTAATCCAAGTGAAAACGGGCTCGCCGTAGGTATGTCCGGTTGCGGGGATTATCTCGCCGGAGGTTACTGTCTCGCCGCAGATGGTGCAGACTTCATCGCCGGTGTAGCCGTCAGTCGTGCAGGTGGCATCAACAGCGTTCTGAATCTCGGTTGAATGTCCGGTAGCCGGGATAGTCTCGGTCTTGGTCTCGCCACAAACGGTGCAGGTGTAGGTCTTGACGCCGTCTTCGGTGCAGGTGGCTTCGGTGGTTACAACGCCTTCACCCCAGGTGTGGATAACGGTGTCGGGGAGATATACGGTTATGTTCGTTATCTTGTAAACGCCGTCTGCCGATGTGTTGGAAACAATCATCGGATCTCCGCCGGTAAGTCCGCCAGCGGCGACATATGCCGCATAGACTTCCTCGGCGTCGTAGAGAACCGTCAGACCGTCATCGGAAATACAGTCGATTATTCCCTGAGTGGGCTCGTCAGCAGATGTAGTACCCGCAGTGCCGAGCTGGAGGTATGGGTTCAACGAATACCAGGAGTCAGACAGGACGAATTTCTCATAAGTTGTTGAACTATGGGAAGTAACTCCGCTCGGGGCACTTCTTGTAATCGCAAGGACTGCGCCTTCCTGAGCAAGAGTCTGAAGGAAGGAGCTTCCTCCATCAAGTTTGTAACTTGACCAGTTGCCGGAAGTGAAGAACAGCATATCTTCGGAATAACCAACCTCATAGGTTGTGCAACCGATAGTCAGCGTTCCTGTGCCCTTGATAACCAGCGTGTCTCCGCAAACCGAGCAGACATATGTCTTGTCGCCGGTATCCGGGTCGGTGTAAGTCAGTTCATAGTCGTGTCCGGTTGCCGGAACTGTAATCGTCTCATGCGAAATCTCTTCTCCACAGACTGAGCAGTAAATTACAGAGTCGTAGGAGCCATCAGTCGTGCAAGTAGCCTCTACTACGTTTTCAGTGACTGCTTCGCCTTCCGTGTGAGAAGTTATCGGAAGCTCTACTGTCTTTGTCTCAGTGTAAGGCGTGCCGCCCATGTCGACAGTGGCAGTGTAAACTATGCTTCCCGTATCAGTGCAGGTCGCCGCTGTTTTTACAGAGGTAACCAGCGCTGTCTGGGTTTCAGTCTCGCCACATACTGTGCAGGTGAACTTGGCGGTTGCGGTGTAGGTCTGTTCCGTCTCCGACCAATTCCAGGTAAATTCGGGCTCGCCCAAAGTATGACCGGTTGCCGGAACGGTGGTTGTTACTCTTGAAAGCTCCTCGCCGCAAGTTTTGCAATATACGACAGTGTCGTAAAAACCATCAACCGTGCAGGTTGCCGCAACTTCGTTCTCGATTACAGCTTCGTCTTCGGTATGTCCGGTTGCCGGGGCAACAGTTTCAGCCAATGTGATTTCAGTAGTGCCGTCCTCGTCGGAGAAGTAGCTATCGCACTCTGCGCAGTACCAGTACTCGATATTGCCATCTGTGTCGCAGGTAGCGTCCTTCGCTTCGGTCTTGACTAGGGTGTGGGTGTGAGATTTTGCAAATAATCCGGTGATGGCAACATCTCCCGCAGGCATAGTCAATTCGTACACCTGTATTGTCATAGTGTCAACTTTTTCACCATTGACGTATGCATCGTCATACACAGTACTTTCTTTAAGGGTCAGGGTAACAGGGTTGTTGTTTGAATCAACCGCTGTAAGCGACGATAACTCACAATCCCCATAGAACCGTACATTAACTTCGACAATGTCTCCCTCATCAGCAAGCGAAACGCTGGTAGCGACCCGTCCATCACCTTCTGTGTACCCTTCTGTGTACCAAGTCAATTTATATTGCCCGACTACAAAATTGAAGTCTAAATCTGCGCCCGGCATAGTGAAGGTATAAGTGTAAGACGCTTCACCCTCGAATCTTTGATAATCAAAATTGCTCATGCCTGTGACATTGCCGTTGCTGTCGTACTGAGTAATCTCAAAAATCCACAAGTCAATTATCTTGTTGTCCCCAGTAGGTGTGATGGTTAAAGTAACCGTATCGCCCTCGTTCGCTGAGCTGACAATATCGTATGTGCAACCATCATCAGCGTCGACAGTGATTGTATAATCTCCGGTTGTGCTTATTTCTTCAAGCACAGCAGAAATGGTTACATCGCTTGCGGGCATGGTGAACTGGTAGCTGTAATAAGGTCCTTCTCCTAAAGAGTTACCATTTGCATCAAGCCAGGTTGCTGTTCCGGTAGTTACTAGAGTAGCTTCAACCTCGTTTCCGCTTGCGTCAATAACCTTCAGTCCTGAAACATCGTACACTGACAGGTAGTCCAGACCAACACTGACATTTACGGTTACAATGTCGCCTTCATCATAGATGCCGCTCTTTGAGACATAAATGCTGGATTCATCGTCCCAATAGCTAACGTACCAAATCAAATTGCCATAAGTCCAATCCCAGTCGCTAGATATATAATACTTTCCGATACCAATGTTCACATTAACATCGTCAGCTGGCATTATGAAACTATAAGTTCCGTCGCCATTATCGGTATAGGTGTATGGCAAGTAAGTAGTAGCACTTGTGATGTTCAAGTAAACTTCATATCCGGCGTCAGGTGTAACGGTTATTGTAACTGTTTCGCCTTCTGCGGCAGAAGTCTTGTCAACAGACGCTGTGCCGTTTGTGATTGTGCTGCTAAGGGTTACTGAATATGTCGGGATTTCCTCAAATACAGCAGAAATAGTCACATCGCTGGCTGGCATTGTGAACGTATACATGTAGCTCGTGGTCGAACCGTCAGAGTAGGGATAATCCTCGTCGAGGGTAATCTCGATTTCGTTATTGTTTGCGTCAACTACAGATACATCAGATAGTGTATAGCCATCATAAACATATGCCATGAAGGAGTAGTTTTCACCCTCTTCAGCTATCGGAGTAGAAAGGGTAACTCCGCCTGCTTCTGACTTTTCTGTCGTCGTAGTTACGGTATACTGTCCGTCGAACACGTAGATAATAAGTTCATTAGCCGGCATAGTGAAGGTGTATGTCCAGCCGGAAGTGCTATCCAAAAGAATTTCGTCAAGAACACCAAATTCAACAGCTGTGCCTTCGTTGTCATAGCCGGTGACAGTCTGAATATACAACCAAGCGTAATTGTAACCTGTATCGGGAGTTAGGGTTATGGTAACCGTCTCACCCTCTGCGGCAGAGCTTACTACATCAGCTGTGCAGTGGTTGTCATTGCTGACAGTGATATCATACTTGGTAACCGCACTCTCTTCTGCAAACACACCGGTAATAGTGACATCGCTTGCCGGCATGGTGAATTCGTAGATATCGTAGACTTCGTAGTAGTTTTTGCCATTATAGTAGCCTTCAAACACGTAGGTCTCAACAAACGAATACTCAATAGAATTGCCACTAGCGTCGGTGATAGTCAGGCTTGACAGGACATACCCATCGAAGACCTGCACATAAACCTCAACTGTTTCTCCGGCATCAGCAAGTATATCGCCAGCTTCTGCCGTACCGGCGTCTGGGTTATTGGTGACGTTTGTAAAGGTATACTGTCCAACCATTAAGAATATTTCAACATCATAGTCAGGCATAGTGAATGTATAAGTATAGGATGAGCTACCGCTGAACATACCGGAGTAAATTTCTTCCCACCAATTGGAATAGCCTTCGCTGTCATAATCAATGACGCTGTCGATTGCCAAATAAACCTTATCGGTGGGGTCGTCAGGAGCAAAGGTAATTGTGACTTCCTTGCCAGCCTTTGCGGAGGCGACAACTTCATAGGTGCAATCTGCATAGACGGAAACCTTGTGGGTGCCGACGGCGTCGGTCTCGCCAAGAATCAAGTAATCCTCCGGATACATTGCCAGGGTTTCGGCGTCGTAGGCATAGGTGATAGTCTGGTTATTTACGGTGAAGGTATAGCCGGTGGCACTGCTTTCGTCAGCGTCGTCGGCGCAGACCATGAAGAGCCCGCCGTCCTGACCGACTGAGCCGGTGTCACTGTTGGTGACGTCGACGAGGTAGTTGACGCCGTCGATATAGACGATATTCCACATGTGGGCGCCTTCTCCGGTGCCGCCGGACATTGTGCCGGTGACGGTAATGCAGTCGATTCCCGCCAGGTCGCAGAGATACTGGAAGGCTTTTGAGTAGCCTTCACAGACGACGTTCGTGGAGGTGTCCTTGTCGAAGACATAGACTAACTGCCAGATGTCGCCGTAATCAACGTCATTGTCATATTCGTATGAAACCAGATTGCAAATCAACTTCTTGAAATCGGTAACCATCACTAAGTCAGAGCAACCCGTGCCTGCATAGCCTTCTACTATAGACTTAGCATATGCAACAGCAGTCTGTGCGGCTGCGACTTTTGAGGAATCGACGGTGGTTGAGTCGGCTCCCTGATAAGCTGTCGCTACATAGAATGGTAAAATCAAATATGCTGTAAAGCCTTCCGCAGAGTAGTCAGAGACGCCTACACTACCATCGCCTACACCCGCAGTCTTATCGAACCAATACATCTCATAAGGGCAATCGTTGAGAAGATAATCGACAATAAGACTCAAGTCAAGCGATTCGTAGAAAGCCGTAAATGCCGTATTGAGCGATTCCTGGTCGGTGATGTTCGCTACTCCCAAATCGGAGCAGTTGCAATCAACGCTCAATGTGATAACCGTCGACGAAGTCGCACCGGAAGCGATGCTGGCGACGGCGGTTTTCAGTTGCTGATAGACATCAAGATTCACGCCGGACAAGGCGTCCTCGCCGGTGTAGGTGGCGGCGAGCATGATGCCGCTGTTGTCACTGATGCCGAAGAGCTGTTCTATGTAGCCCTCCAACAGCTCGTCGTTGTCGGCGAGCGATGACGAATCGACATAAACAGTCTCGGTAGTCCCAGCGGACACAGTCTCGATAGACTGGGAGATTTCCTCCACCATTTCCGCCTCTTCATTCGCAAAGAGCGACAACGGCAGAACCTGCACCATCATCACTAAAGCAACGAACAAAGATAAAACTTTTCTTAATTTCATGGCTTATCTTCCCTCCGAAAATATTAAAAAACTCCTCCAGGAAAACCGAAAGAGCTAAAATAGATGCACATGGCACACAAATCCCTCAGGTTACTCCTATCCATTGTAGAAATTGTAGCATATAATCAAGCAGTTGTCAACAAATTTTTTTAGGGTGTAGGGATCAAGTTGATGTGTTATTTGATAATTGCGACTCAGTTTTGCAGGCTGTCATAATCCGAAAGGATTATCCCTTTTCAATCACCCGCATGTATTTGCATTGATGCTCTTCATTCGTGTAATTGGTACAGCCATAGAAAATGTCGCCGTTTTTCTCCTTTACTATAAGATACCCATCACTGCATCTGGGACATTTAATGATATCATGCATATGAACCCGGTCATTAGTCATGAAATCGCAGACCTCCGACTCATTTGTACACATCCAGAGATTCAGACCATAGTTCTTATTGAATGTGTATTTCAGTGGGAAGCCACAGTGAGGGCAACGGATTTTGAACAAATCAACCGCCTGCATATTGATTTCACCGTCATATGGCAAATTATTATCCTTAATGAGTTCGACAAGGAATCTGGACGGACGGTTTTGTGGCGTTACTATATACACACGGTTCTTGGTTCTCGTCATGGCGACATAAAACAGTCTTCGCTCTTCAGCAAACGGCATACTGTTGTCTTCATATCTGACAAGCTTCATAATCGGGTCATCCTCAATCTGGCAAGGAAATCCGAACTTGCCCTCAAACATGTTGATAAGTATTACGTTGTCATAACCAAGACCTTTTGCACTGTGAACAGTCATGAAAGATATCTTGACCTTAGGATACTTCACGCTTTTAACTTCATTATTTCTGTACAATTCCTGAAACCTTCCCGTTTTGACAAGCCGATACAAGTCAAAATTATATCTTCCGACAAGGAGAATTGTCTTCTTCTCTCCGAATTCAGAAACGATTTTCCCGATAATCTCCTCAACCTTTTCAGCAAGGTTTTTCATCATGCTATGAGAATCATCGAATGTCTCTATAACAATCGGATTTTCGAGATGCTTCGGTGAAATCAGCTGTTTGCGAATCTGAGTTGAATTTTTCTGGACGAACTTGCCTGCGATGTCTATAAGCTCCTGGGAATTGCGATATGTATGAGTTATTTTGAGCTCCGTTCCTCCTCCGACAAGCTCAACGAATTTGGTGAATAGTGTTATATCTGAACCTGAAAACGCAAAGATAGACTGCCAGTCATCTCCGACAGCAACAACTTTGGCATTGGTTATTTCGGAAAGAGTCTTTGTGAGATTGAACCGCTGTCTGGCAATATCCTGAAACTCGTCTATGATGATATACTTGTAGGGAAGCTCCAGCTGCTGGCTCTCTATCTCATGAAGATAGTATTGAGCATCGTTAATCATATCTGCAAAGTCAATCTGGTTTGCCGCTTTAAGAGCCTCCTGATAATGATTATATACTGGCTCGGCGATATCCAAAAACAGAAGAGTTCTCGGATTGTCCGTCTTCTTGCGGAGAATCTTAAAACCTCCTTCATCATAGCCTGCGGTTTTATATTGCTCGATAAATTGCATCATAAACTGGACAAGACTGTAGATGTACTTGTCCTTGCCAGTTTCAACTATCTTTTTGTATACATCATCAAAGCTTCTCGGCTTCAGAATAAACCCGTGACGTGTAAGTTCCTCTTCGAGGTGCTCTAAGAGAGGACGGCGGTCGTTATAGAATGACCACGTTTCAATCAAATCGGTCTTGCTGATAGAGTGAAGATGCCGCTTGCTTCTGATAGATTTCTTGTATTTTTCTATCTGTGCTGGCGTGAATATGCCATTATATCCACTTTGAGAAAGAGCATAATGTTCAAGCCAGGCAGTATGTTCTCCCTGAGAAATGAAAAAGTCGGGAGTGTACTTTTTATTCTTTGAGAGAGTTCCGAATGGGTATACTTTCTCGTATTCGTAATCAATGCCGTTGAGATACAAAAAGTTGGCAATCTGAACTTCCTGAACTGAACGCAGATATTCACCGGTAATAGTCTTGATTCTCCGTGAGCGTTGCTTAGCGACAGACTGGACATATTCGCCCAAGCTACTTTTGATGGTCTCATAGGTCTGAGAAGCTTTATAGAGATGGTACTGGTTGAGATTTTCAAAGTTGAACGCATCATCAGGAATGTCAAAATAGTATCCCAAAAATAAAACGAGATTCCTCATGAGTTTCTTGTCGTCAAATATTCGTTTTTCGAGAATATCAGAGATGATACTGTAGGAACTGAAGTTGATTTCCGGCGGCTCAACGGAAAACTTCTTGACTATGTCATAAGCGAACGAGTGGAATGTGCAGATTCTCGCAGGAATCTGAAGCTTCTTGTTTATTCTCTCCTGAAGCTCTGCTATGGCTTTGTTGGTGTACGAGATGACTATTATTTCTTCCGGACGGATGTTCTTCTTTTCGACGAGATACTTCACTTTTGCCGCCATCGTGGTAGTCTTTCCTGCACCAGCACCAGCAACAAGCAGGCAGTAGTCATCATCAGTTATGACAGCTCGCCGCTGTTCTTCATCAAGCTTTATGTCCGGGTCAATATCTTTCAGGATATTATCGAAATACTCACTTTCATTTTGGAGAACGCTGTCAACATAATTTGCGTTATGGGTGGCGATATCAGCGTCAAGAGACTTCATTTTTGCAAGAAAGCGCCTGAGAGTAGCCGTATCGATACGGAACTTCCGGGCGTTATTCTGCACATATTGAAGTATCATCGGATTGTCAAAAGTCGAAAAATATCCTCCATAAGTGTTGACAAGATATTCCTGCTCACGGCGGGAAATGTAATGGGAACTGCTGAAAAGGGCATAGTAATCCCTGTCAAAAGAAGTCAGGACACTGCTTATGTCGGAAAGATTCAAGTCAGACAAGTTCTGCTCACTTGTCCCAGAAAAGAATTTTCCCGGCAATCCACAATGAGGACATCTCTCCACCCTGTCCGATATCTGATTTCCACACTCAGGACACCTTATCAGCATTTATGTCACCTCACATCAACACAGCCCAAGCTTCTTCATCCTCTGAATAACAGCCGAGTTACTCTTCTTTAGAGTAACAGCTATTTCACTGACAGGAACATTTTTTGAAGATAAGTCTATCAGGCACTCGTCAAACTCTGGCGACCACAGAGAATCAGCACTTTCCCGGTCTCTAGGCTTGGTGTTATTGATTTCGGTTATAGTGTCAATATTATCGAGAATGAACCTTTGGGCAGTACGGTTATAGACAGTGACATAGTATACGCCGTACATTCCCGTTCTTTGCTGAGATGTTATGCCAACTGAGTTTCCGTCTTTGGTTGGAACCTTTTTTGTCTTTCCATTACTACCGACTATTTCCTCAAGAATCCCGACGCTGATAAGCCATGAGGTTATACTGCGATACTTCATTTCGGACATAGTACCAGTGTCTATAAGAGAGTTAATCCGCTCAGCAAGATTACTGACTGGAATCGGATTATCAGAGAACCGGAAATCATCACGAACCTCCAAAGGCAGATAGAAAGGCAACTTTTTCGCTTTGGTGACCTTTTCAACCTTTCCGCCATTGTCTATAACCGACTGCAAAACTCCCGCAACATACGTAAAGCAACGTGAAAGTTTCAGCTGATTTATGACATCCTCTTCCGGAGCAAGATTCCCAGAAATCGGGTCGACACCGCTTGCAAGCTTCTCCATGTACATCTTTGCCTTCGTCAGCATTTCGATTTCTGTTGCCATCAGATACATCCTCTTTCCTGATATTTCTGAATTTATTGTAACACATAATTGTTAAAAACGCAACACGGAAAAGAGTTAATAATACAACTTTTTTACCGTAAAAAGAGCCACACAATCCCAATAAGGCAGGTAGCTCTTTCTGTAGCATTTAGATAAATGCAATTATTCCCACTCAATCGTAGCCGGCGGTTTAGTGGTGATATCATAAACCACCCGATTAATCCCGTTTGTCTCATTAATAATCCTCGACGAGCAGCGCTCGAGGACGTCATAGGGGATTTTGGCGAAGTCGGCGGTCATGAAGTCTTGGGTCGTGACGGCACGGAGGGCGAGGGTGTAGTCATAGGTTCTGCCGTCGCCCATGACTCCAACGGAGCGCATGGTCGTCAGGACGGCGAAGAACTGGCTCAGGTCCTTGTCGACGCCGCTCTTTGCGAGCTCGTCACGGAAGACCCAGTCGGCGTCCTGAAGGATTGTGAGTCTCTCGTCGGTGATTTCGCCGATGATTCTGATTGCGAGACCCGGTCCCGGGAAGGGCTGGCGGTTGACGAGCTTGTCCGA
This sequence comes from Oscillospiraceae bacterium, assembly GCA_021200775.1. Classification (GTDB taxonomy): domain Bacteria; phylum Bacillota; class Clostridia; order Oscillospirales; family Ruminococcaceae; genus Faeciplasma. The sequence goes on along the minus strand of JAJQGB010000009.1, from coordinate 86,775 downwards.
AAGCCCGAGGGTTCTTCCCAAAGCTCTTACTTCGTCTTTAAAAAGCATACGGAGCGGCTCGATAATCTCCTCGAAATCGACGTAATCGGGAAGACCGCCGACGTTATGGTGGCTCTTGATGACGGCGGCGTCGCCTGCGCCCGACTCGATGACGTCAGGGTAGATGGTGCCCTGCGCAAGGTACTCGACATGCCCGATTTTCTTCGCCTCAGCCTCGAAAACTCTGATAAACTCCTCGCCGATAATCTTTCTCTTCTGCTCGGGAGCCGAAACGCCGTTGAGCTTCGCCATGAAGCGGTCTTTGGCGTTGACTCTGACGAAATTGACTTCCCAGTCGGCGAAAGCCTCCTCGACCTCGTCGCCCTCGTTCTTTCTCATGAAGCCGTGGTCGACGAAAATACAGGTGAGCTGGCTTCCGACAGCCTTCGAGAGAAGTGCCGCACAGACGGACGAGTCGACTCCTCCGGAAAGCGCAAGGAGCACTCTCTTGTCGCCGACCTTTTCACGAAGCTCGGCGATTGCGGTCTCGGCGTATCTCTCCATCGTCCAGTCGCCCTTGCACTCGCAGACGTCGTAAAGAAAACTCCGGAGCATCTGGGAACCGTTTTCAGTATGATTTACTTCCGGATGAAATTGCACGGCATAGAGCTTTCTTGCCGGATTCTCCATCGCCGCAGTCGGGCAGACGGCAGTGTGGGCAGTCGTCACGAATCCATCGGGTACACTCTTAATATAGTCAGTGTGACTCATCCATGTGATTGACTTTTCGGGGAGATTTTTGAACATAACCGACTCCGCCGAAAACTCGGTCTCGGTCTTGCCGTACTCACTGACAGGCGCCGTCGCCACTTCTCCACCAAGAAGATATGCCATCAGCTGTGCACCATAGCATATTCCCAAAATCGGGATTCCGAGCCCGAAAATCTCTTTGGAGACGGACGGCGAATCGTCCTTATAAACGCTCTTCGGTCCACCGGTGAAGATGATTCCGACCGGATTCTCGGATTTAATCATGTCAATCGACGCCTTGCGGTAGGGCACAACCTCGCAGTAGACGTTCGCTTCACGCACACGCCGTGCGATGAGCTGGTTATACTGCCCGCCGAAGTCGATTATTAGTACTTTTTCGTGCTGCATTACATTTCTTTCCTTTCTATTGTTCTTCTGTTTCTTCTATGAAATACATCACCCCGTCGTCATCGAACTGCACGCCGTAATCCAGGCACAGCTCGTTCATGAGGTCGATAATCTGGCGGTAACGGGAAGCGTATGTACCTTCACCTTCGGTGAGGAGATAGACTTTATAATTCTTGATGAAAAGCGGGTTTATCGTCAGGCTCTTGAAGCCGTCCTTGTCGACGGTGATGTTGAAAATGCAGGTGAGACCGTCGATATCGTCGTCGACGTGCCAGAAAATGAGATTTCCGATGCTATAGAAAATCGGCTTGCCGTTATAAAATTCTATCGGTTGGAGAGTGTGGGAGTGCCCACCGATTACGATGTCTGCGCCATTGTCGATGAGGGCACGCCCGAGCTCCTTCTGATAGGAGCTGACGTCGAAGGTCTCCTCAGTTCCGCAGTGCATGAAGACGATAAGGACGTCAACCTGCGAGTCGTACTCGGCGATTTTCGCAAGGAAATCCTGTGTCCGTTCGTCACTCATGCTGTAAACCATGTTGATTCCGGCGTGGTCTTCCGAAGCGGCGCAGTCGGACGAAAGATAGACCCGGTTGCACCCGACGAACCCGATTGTGACGCCGTTTACTTCTTTCACGAGAAGACCCTCTGCGTCGTCCTCGTCATAGCCTGCTCCGAAATATTCGATTCCGTAGTTCGTGAGGTTTTCAAACGTATTGAGAAGTGCGTCGTAGCCGAAGTCACGGACGTGGTTGTTAGCAAGATTCACGATGTCGATTCCGGCATTGACGAAGCCTTCGAGCATTTCTGGAGGTGTCCGGAAGCCGTAGCCCTCCGGTTTTTCCGACTCGCCGGTGTCGCTGACGCAGGTTTCGAGATTGACAATCGCAATGTCTGCGGCGTTGAAGATGTCGCTGACCTCTTTCCACGGGTAGTCAACGCCCCACTTGTAGCAGGCGTCGGCAAACTCTGAATCTATCGAAGTGTCTCCGCCGATGGCAATGACGACCTCGCCGCTTTCCTCCGGCTCTTCTTCCGGAACCGGCTCTGTGGTCGCCTCTGTCGTGACAGTTGTCGGAGCCGTTGTGGCTTCGGTTGTGATTTCGGTAGTCGCTTCCGTAACGGAAGTGACCTCAGGTTCGTCCTCAGTAGCCAGAGTAACATCCGGCGAAACGGCTTCGAGACTGTCGTCCTGAAGCGAGCGTATAGCCACACCAGCGATGACGGCAACCATAAATACGGCGGTGAAAATTATAATTATAATGCGGTGGGTTCTGGACATTTTAGCTCCTTTTATCGCAAATAATCGGTATATACTGAAAAAGGGGACGATTGCTCATCCCCGGTTTTAGGTTCTCACTTAATGGCAGAGACTCGCCGCTTTTTTAAGTTCTCGCTTGGTGGTGGAGAATCACCGCTTTAAGACCGGAGCAAAGCTCTTATCTTCAATTACATTATACACAATCTATCGGCAGAAATCAACCTTTTTTCAAAAATATTTTTGTTTCATCTGTCCTCAAAATGCACCGTAAACTCCGACTGGTAGTCGTAGTACTTTTCAAGGGTTATCTCGTTCCACTCGGCTTCGGTGCCCTCGTAATAGATGTCGGTGAGGTTCGGGCAATCGGAGAGTGAAAACTCGCCGATGAAGGTGACACTTTTCGGAATGGTGATACTCGTAAGGGTTTCGCATTTTTCAAAGGCATCTGCATCTATCATCGTGACGCCGTCGGGGATTTCGTAATCCGTGTCGGACTTGCCAAGAGGGTAGCAAATGAGCTCGGTTATGTCCTTGTCAAAGAGCACTCCGTCAACATCGGCATAGCTCGAGTTGTTTTCATCGACCGTGATGCTGGTCAGGCTGGTGCAGTAGTAGAAGACATAGTCTCCAATCTCAGTGACACTTGCGGGAATCGTCATCTCTTTAAGGCTGTAGCAATGCGCAAATGCACCTCCGCCTATACTCGTAATCTTGTCCGAAATCTCAAACTCTTCAAGGCTTTTACACATGCAGAACAAGTCCTCGGGTATCGCTGTAAAGTTGTTTGGAAGTGTGACAGATTTGAGGCTTTCGCAACTCGCAAACGCATTTTCTCCGATTACAGTAACACTGTCGGGAATTGTAATTTCCTCTATTGCGTAACAGGCATAGAAAGCCGAATTGCCTATCCGTGTCACGCTGTCTGGAATTTCAACTTCAGTAAGATTCTTGCACCAGTAGAAGGCATAGCTTCCTATAGAATCCACGCCGTCCTGGATTTCAACCGAATAGATGAACTGCCTGTCATTAAACCACGGTGCGTCGCCGTATTCATAATCTACCGGCTCAAAATTCTCATAGAGAATCAGAACTCCGTCTGTATTCTGCTCCCATGTGTCGGTAAAAGTTCCGTAGAAGAGATATGCCGTTCCGTCGCCGTTGTCGATTTTCTGATAGGCTGTTGTGGTGTACGGTGCGGCAGTGGCTCTGGTGGCTTCGGTTGTGGCTTCTGTAGTAGTTTCCGTGGTGTTTTCTTGGGTTTCAGATTGATTGCCGCAGGCGGTCAGGCTCAGCATAAGTGCCAGGGCAAGGCAGATAAGTTTTGATGCTCTTTTCATGATAATCCCCCATTTCAGTTTTCTTTATTATACCATATCAAGAGCTAGGCTTCAACAATTTTCAGAAATTGAAAATTTAAAAGCCTCCGAAATCCGGAAGGCTTTGTGGTTGTATTTTATTTCTGGTCAGAAAGTCTCTGCTTCTCTTCCTCTAAGAGCTTGATGAGCTCGTCGATTCTTGAAGATGTTGCCTGGGCTGGTTCGTTGGAATTGAGGGACTTCGCAACCTCGTCGAGCTTTGAGGTGGTCTCGGCGACGGTTGTCTTGGGAGCAGGTGCCGGCTTCGGGGCTTCAGAAGACGCCGGAGTGGCAATCGAGCGCCAGACAAACGGTTCCTCCTTCGGCTCTTCGTGCACAGGCTCTTCCGCCTTCGTATTGCTTCCGAAGGAGAATTCAAGCTCAGTAGCACTCCTTGTGTCCTCGGAATTTGAGTACTTCGGGGTGAAGTCTCCGAAATCGAAAAGCGGAGCATCCTTTGGCTGGGACTGCTTCCTCTCGGTCGTGAAGCCGAAATCGAGGTCGGAATTGTCAATTACCGGCTGGCTTCTCTTCTCGTAAGACTGCTCATTATGATTATGATTCAGCGTGAAGGCTTCGGCGTCGCCAAAACTCATGTCTTCCTCAATCTCAGCCACTTCGGTCTTTCTCTTACGTGTGGTAATGATAAGCATGATTACTTCATAGAGAATCAGGAGTGCACAGGGAACAATCACGATTACAAGCATACCGACTTTTGAGGACGCAAACGTGATGACTCTTCCCATGAACAGGTCATAGGAAACAGCCCTGCCGATGATGTCCTCGGCATCGACCGTCCACTGCTGGTCAGCGGAGGTGCTGTCATACTTGACGACATAGCTTGTCGTGGTGGTGCCGTCCTCAGCGGTTGTAGTCTGTGAGCCGACGTAGCCGACAAGTGCAAGCTTGCCGTCGATGTTGCAGAGTATTACGTTGCCCTCGCTTTCGGGGAGAGTTCCCTCCTCAACAAAGACAGCCGAACCCTGAGGAATTCTCGGCTCCATGCCGCTTCCACTCATTATATATACACGTTTTCCGAACACCATCGGTGCGGAATTTGAGTCCTTGAAGATTCCGTAGATGACAAATGTACTGACTATCGCCAAAGCAAGAATGACAATGACGACTATCCCCACTATCTGAAGCGGCTTGCGCTTTTTAACGGTTTCCTGAAACATGATATCCAACCTTTCAACTATATCTGACACGTCAGCCGATGTAGACACAAAAATCTGTCTTTTTTCTCTGTCACCAATAGTATAACACATTCGGCGGGCAATAGCAATTTGTTTTTTTGAAAAGATGAAAAAAATTTTGAGTTGATTTTGGTTGACAAATCGAAACTTTGCGATTATAATATAAAAGCGTCCGCTAGTGTGGCTACACTTTGCTACGCAAAGCCGTTGGTAGGGCAGCGCATTCGTAATGCGCACATATAATTCGCTAGTATGGCTCAGTTGGTAGAGCAGCGCATTCGTAATGCGCAGGTCGTCGGTTCGAGTCCGACTACTAGCTCCAAATCCTCTCGGTACCGGGAGGATTTTTGTTTGTCTTGACATCCCACCACAATCAGTCTATAATTGAATAAAGCTAAACTTGGATAGGAGTACTATAGCATGAATTTTATAAAGAAGGCTTATTGCAGGGTGTTTCAGACTGCGCTCTGGATTTCCCTGCCGGTTCTGCCGTATCGGGAGCCGGAAATTATCAAGAGCATGAGGCTGATTCCCGAGACGATTAAGTCTCAGAATCTCGGGCACCCGATTATCATCACCGACAAGGGAATTATGAGCCTCGGGCTTGTGAATCCGCTGATTGATGCTCTGAATCAGACAGGGATGCCCTATTCTCTTTACGACGGCACCGTTGCGAATCCGACAACTCAGAATGTCGCAGAAGCGCTTGAAATCTACAAGAAAGATAAGTGCGACTGCATTATCGGCTTCGGCGGAGGGTCGAGCATGGACTGTGCAAAGGCTCTCGGTGCGAGATATGCAAGACCTAAGAAATCTCTCAACCAGATGAAGGGAATTCTGAAAGTCGGAAAGAAGATTCCTCTTCTTATCGCCGTTCCGACGACGGCAGGAACCGGCAGTGAGACGACTTTGGCGGCGGTCATCGTCGATTCGGAGACAAGACACAAATATGCAATAAACGACTTCCCACTTATCCCGAAGTACGCAGTACTCGACCCGGAAACGACGCTGAGCCTTCCGAAATCGATTACAGCTTCCACAGGTATGGATGCACTGACGCACGCCGTCGAAGCCTACATCGGGCGGTCTACTACAAAGCAGACAAGGCAGGAAGCCCTGAAAGCGGTCAAGCTGATTTTCGAGAACCTCGACACTGCCTATTCCGACGGCTCGAACATCGAAGCGAGAAGAAACATGCTGACTGCTTCCTATTATGCCGGGTGCGCTTTCACGAAATCGTATGTCGGGTATGTTCATGCTGTTGCGCACTCTCTGGGCGGAGAATATAACGTCCCACATGGGCTTGCGAATGCGATTTTACTGCCGCACGTCTTGGAAGCCTACGGTCACACGATAGATAAGAAGCTCCACCGGCTTGCGATTGCCGCAAATCTTGCCACCGCCGAAACTCCCGACGAGGAAGCGGCGAAGGCGTTTATCCAGGCTATAAAGGACATGAAAGTCCGCTACGGCATCGGCGACAAGATTCCGGAGATAAAGAAAGAGGACATCCCGAAGCTCGCCAAATATGCTGATAAAGAAGGCAATCCTTTGTATCCTGTCCCCGTTTTAATGGACGCAAAACAGCTCGAAGCCTTCTATTATGAAGTCATGGAATAAGAAAGGACAAGTTTATGGATAAATCTGAAATCACCCGGATTGTTGCCACCCAGCGGGAATACTTCAAATCAGGAAAAACTCTCGACGTCAGTGTCAGAATCTCGGCGCTCAAAGCTCTTAAAACAAGCATTCAAAGACATGAAGGCGAAATCAACAAAGCACTCGAAATGGACCTGGGAAAAGGCGCTTTTGAGTCGTACATGTGCGAGACGGGAATGGTCTTAAGCGAGCTGAGCCACATGCTCTCACACATCAGGAGCTATGCAAAAGAGAAGACGGTTGCAACGCCTCTTGCGCAGTTCCATGCGAGAAGCTACAAGAAGCCGTCGCCCTATGGCGTCACACTCATCATGAGCCCGTGGAACTATCCGTTTTTGCTCACCATCTCCCCGCTTATAGACTCGATTGCCGCAGGAAACACCGCCGTCGTCAAGCCGAGTGCATATTCGCCATATACAAGCGAAGTCATCAAGACGATTTTGCAGGAAGCTTTTAATGAAGAATACGTCGCCGTCGTCACAGGAGGTCGTGCCGAGAACACTTCGCTTCTTGAAGAGCACTTTGACTACATCTTCTTCACCGGCAGCCAGGCTGTGGGAAAGGAAGTCATGAGAAAAGCCTCCGAGCACTTAACACCCGTGACTTTAGAGCTCGGTGGCAAAAGTCCCTGCATAGTTGACAAAACCGCAAACCTCAGGCTTGCGGCGAAGAGAATCGTATTCGGAAAGTACCTTAACTGTGGGCAGACCTGTGTCGCACCCGACTATATTTATTGCGACGCTTCCATCAAGGACAAACTCTTAGACGAGCTCCGAATCCAGATTAAAAAGCAGTTCAAGACATCGCCCTTGCAGAATCCCGACTACGGCAAAATCATCAACGAGAAGCACTATAAGAGGCTTCTAGGACTCATGGACATGGAGAAGGTCGCCATCGGCGGACGTTCGGAAGCTGAGAATCTCAGAATCGAACCCACCGTCATGGAAAACGTAACTTTTGAAGACAAGGTCATGCAGGAGGAGATTTTTGGTCCCATTCTCCCGATTCTGACTTATGACACTCTCGATGAGGCAATCGCCCAGATTAATGAAATGCCGCATCCGCTTGCGCTATATCTCTTCACATCAGACAAGAAGGCTGTGAAGAAAGTCACATCTTCGGTCGGCTACGGCGGAGGATGCATCAACGACACCATCATCCATCTTGCCACCACCGAAATGGGCTTCGGTGGCTTCGGTGAAAGCGGCATGGGTTCATATCACGGCAAAACCGGCTTCGATACATTTACACACTACAAGAGCATCGTCGACAAGAAACAATGGATTGACCTACCGATGAGGTATCAGCCGTACAAGAAGGTGTATGAGAAGATGGTTAGGATGTTTATGAGGTAATTGTCGGCTTCGCCGACGCTATTTTCGGCGTTGCCGAAAATAGCACCCTTCAGGCGCTATGCGCCAGCTCCCCTTGACAGGGGAGGCTTTTTTGCGTCATAAACCGAATTTCGATTTAATCACCTTTGCCGCCTCTTCCGGTGGCATATTGGAATTGTCGATTCTCAGATAATTCTCATAAATCGCTTCCATTTCGCCGGGGTAGCTCGTCATGCGGTAGTTTCTGTCGTCGTTCAGAAGACGGGCTTCGGAGGATTCCAAATTCCGTTTGGAGGGCTTGGCGGCGAGACGGGCTTCGGATTTGTTGCGTTCAAGGCGGACTTCTTGCGGGGCGTTGAGTTCTACAAAATAGACATCTAAGTCGGGAGAGTTCTCCCGGCAAATCTCTTCCACATGCTTAAGATATTCGTACTCCGAAGGCAGGTCGAAGGCGAACATGTAGGTGAAAATCAGCCCATACTTGCCGGACTTTGCATATTCACGGAACACGACGTCCCGGAAACCCTTAATGGCATCCGAATTCCATTCGCCAAAAATTTCGAGCACAGGTTCGATTGTCATGTGGTTGTGGAAGAGCCGGAGGTCGGTTATCTTCATAAGTTCCTTCCCCACCGTCATCTTCCCCACTGCGGCATCGCCGACAATAAATACAAGCTTCATACTTTCCCTCCGTCAGTTAATTTTGCGTATTATAGCATGTGATTGTGCTATTGTCAACCCCTCAGTCGCCCTTCGGGCGCCAGCTCCCCTTTCAGGGGAGCCTTTTTGTATCCTGCACAAACTTTCGAGAGAACAAAAAAAGCCTCCCCTGAAAGGGGAGGGGGACCGCCGCACGAAGTGCGGTGGTGGAGGGGTTTACATACCATCGGACAAACCGTTGCCGTTAGTATTATCGCCATTCAAAGCGTCCTCTCCGGCATCGGGGTCTTCGTCACCGGATTGGACGCCGTTTACTTCGTCGTCGCCATCAAGTCCTCCTGTCGGAGTTTCTGTGCCGGTGACGTCCGAAATATCGGTCGTATCCGAGCCTGTCCAGTCGGCTACTCCGTCGGTGGTGGTTACCGGTGTGGTGACTGTGGCTTCGGAGGTCGACGCTGTCGTGTTACGGGTGGTTACGTCGCCGTCGTTCATATCCGCAGATTCATCTGCTGTGCAACCGGAAAGCATGAGAACCGAGAGAGCGAACGCTGTCAATACAAGAAATAATTTCTTTATCATAAAAGCAAGCTTCCTTTCACAAATAGTACGCAGTTTTGCGCAACCCTATTATGTGCAGAAAGCCTGATTCTATGCTTATATTGTCTTATAGCTTATGTCCATCTGATAGTCGGCGACAAGGGCGGCGTTGAAGTCAATCTGATATTTTGCCATGATGCTTCCCTTGTTCTCGGAGATGTTCGACTTCAGTTCCCTGCCGTGGACGCCAACCGTCATGTTTCCGAAAGGCATACGGTAGAGAGTCTGATTCCGGACTCCCGGCTCGACAAAGAAATCCGCACCGTACATCCCGGTTCTGATGAAGTTGAAGGTGTTGCCTTCAAGAATCATCTCCGTGTGAGAGCCGTCCACCGGCTCGCTTCCGTCCGGCTCCAGTTCATAGCTCATAACGCAACCGGTGTCGGTCATTTCAAACTTGCCTTCGGTTATAATCTCGGTCACATCCGGCTTTTCGTCGCCCGTAACCATCGAGTTTCTTATAGTAATCATTACATCCTGCATACTTATCCCCTATTCTAGTGAACATCCTTCGATTTCAGCGTTGTCGAGTTCGCCTAAGAAGTGCACCGCATTCTCTCTGAAAAGCTCGACGCTGTCGGTGCAATAGAGCGTCACCTTGCCCGGAGTTTCCCTGTCCGAAAGAAGGCTGTTCTCTCTGAGAAGCTCGCTTGCGTATCTTCCGGCTTCGCCACCTGATGAAATCAGCTTCACGCTGTCGCCCATAACGTCGCCGATGACGTCTGCAATTATCGGGTAGTGGGTGCAACCCATAATCAAGGTATCGACGCCGGTTTTTTTCAGTGGTTCGAGATATTCCCGGGCTATCATTGTGCAGGGAAGATTATCCCTTCCGACAAAGCCGTTTTCGACAAGTGGCACGAACATCGGGCAGTCTTTTTCATAGACTTCGATTCCCGGCATAATCTCGTTTATGAGCCTCTTATAGCTCCCACTTCTGATAGTTGCCGAAGTGCCTATTACTGCGATTTTGCCGTTTTTGGTGGCGTTTATTGCCGCTAAGACTGCCGGGCGGATTACTCCGGTATAGAGACCTTCGGCTTCAAGCTTCCCCGGGTCTACGACCGACGAGACGGTTCCGCAGGCGGCGATTGTCAGCTTCACTCCGAACTGCTTTAAGAAGGCAAAATCCTGCAAAGCATACTTCGTTATCGTCTCCCGGCTTTTTGTGCCATAAGGAACCCTTGCGGTGTCGCCGAGATAAATTATATCCTCATGCGGCATTAAACGTGTCAGCTCCCGGACGGCGGTAAGCCCGCCAAGTCCCGAATCGAACACGCCTATTGCACTGTTTTTTGTTATATTTTGAGTATTGGTTGTCATACTAATGTCAAATCCAGTCAGGTTGTTTCTTATATTGTATTCCTGAGACTTCGGAACTATTCGCCCGTCTCAGCTTCTGCCTTTTGAGACTTTTTGCGGGACTTCTTCTCTTTTTTCGGCTTCTCGTCCTCATGGTAATTTACAGTAATTCCGTCACCGATGATACTCTCGGCGGGAGCCGTGTTAATCTTTTCGTTTTCTGCCATCGTACTTGAAATTACCCGTGCCATATGGAGCATGAAGAGAATTATCGAGGCGATTAAAATCACGATTTCAAATATGTAGCGCGTGGTGTAGCTCTCAATCTTGTCGATAAGCTGTCCCGCCTGGATAAGATAGATTACCGACCCGACAACACAGAACGGAAACTGGATTATGTACATCCGAAGAAACATCAGAACTAAAGAAATAAGCAGAAGAATTGAAGCGACCAAAAATCCGGTTGCACGATAGGATTCGGCGGTGTTGAATTGATAAAAATTGATGATGGTGACTCCCGACCAGAAAAATCCCGACCACAGGAATGCCACAGTCGCCACAATTTTCAGCACAATCGTAAATGCCCAATCGTCATATCTCAGTTTGTTCATAGGGACAATTCCTCCGTCTTATGTGACATTACAGAAGCTTCTTCGGCTCGAACGACAAAAATCTCGTGCCCTGATAGTAAAGCTCGCCCTCAACGTCGAACACAATCGTTTCATATTCGTTGGGAGAAACGGAGAGCTCAATCTCCTTGCCGTCGTCAAGAGTGAAGGTGACAAAGTGCAAATCGTCCTTGATTTTCGAGTGCTCAGGAGGCGTTTCGGTTCTCTTTGAAATAGCCTTTCCCTGGGCATTTGCCGGCGGAACAGTAGAACGGTGGTATGTCTCAGCCCCACTCCGGACCATCGTAACAATAAATACGCCTAAGATGACAAAGAACAGAATCATCGCCACAAAGCTGAAGAAACTACCCATTTAAAAAGCCTCCCTTGTTTTCGCAAGAATTTCTTGCTCTATTATAGCACAATGTGATATTACTATGCAAGTGAAATTTTCGCCGAGATGAAATCTCGTTGGCTTCCAAAGAAAATAATGCTTGATTATTTTCGGCGCTACTGCAAAAACTATTCCCGAAATCACGAGGAAAGGAATTTTGATTCTATGAGAAGGCTGATTAAGGGAATTGCGGCGGTATTCTTAGCAGTTTCACTCTCTGTTATGGGAGCTGTGGGATACTATGACGCCGTTCTGCCCGACACTTATTATCTATCGGACGGAGGTACGGCGGCAGTCGACTGCCTGTTCGATATTACTATAGATGCAACCGACACCATAGTTGCCGCCAGCACCGGCAACATTGAAGAGACTGAAGCTGAGATAAAGCTTTTCGGGGTGATTCCCGTAAAAAGTGCGAAAATCGTTCATGCTGACGCAAAAATGCTGATTCCGGGAGGCTCGCCTGTCGGAGTAAAGCTTCTTACGGACGGAGTCATGGTCGTCAAGACCGCTGAAGTCACCGAAGGCGTTTCGCCTGCCTATGAAGCAGGTATCTGCTCAGGAGACAACATCATCAGTGCAAACGGCGAAAAGCTATATTCTTCCGCCAGACTGTCAGAGATTATCGAAAATTCGGACGGCGAAACGATAGTCTTTGAAGTAATGCGGAACGGCAAGAGCTTTGAAGCTAATGTAACTCCCGTTTATTCGGACAAGGACGGAGTCTATAAAGCCGGGCTCTGGATTCGGGACAGCACGGCTGGCGTGGGAACACTCACGTTTATCGACCCGGAAACGGGCATTTTCGGAGCTCTCGGGCACCCGATTTCCGATAGCGACACTCTTACTACCCTGCCCTTGGGCTCCGGCGAAATCGTCGACGTCGTTATAACGGGATATGACCGTGGAGAACGAGGCTTTCCCGGCGAGCTTTACGGCACCTTCGTCTCAGGGCTTGCTTCGGGGACGATTGAACTTAACTGCGAGCAAGGGATATTCGGAACGATGACTTATCCATCAAGACAGGAAGCCATACCGATTGCTTTTAAATCGGAAGTGAAAACCGGTCCTGCGACAATTCTAACCACCATCGACGGCTCGACTCCGCAGGAATTTGAAGTCGAAATCGAGAGAGTGACTCTGAGCTCGGCGGCGAAATCGAAAAATATCGTAATAAAAGTCACCGACCCGGAGTTACTAGAGAAAACCGGCGGAATCGTCCAGGGAATGAGTGGAAGTCCGATAATTCAGGACGGAAAACTCGTCGGAGCTGTCACCCACGTTTTCGTGAGCGACCCGACCAGAGGATATGGAATTTTTATCGAGAATATGCTCGATGCGACTGAGATTCTTACAGACGAAAAACTCGCCGCTTAAAATTCTCAAAAGCCCTTGTAAACCGGCTTTTGGAATGATATAATATAGTCAGCTCGGTATGGGCTGACTATATTCTCTTTATACTAATTATGACTTTATTCTAAGTACAGGAGGACACCAAATCCATGAATTACGGACATTTTGACCTTGAAAAGAAGGAGTATGTCGTTGACAAGCCCGACACTCCCGCACCCTGGTGTAATTACCTCGGTTCACCTGCCTATGGTGCAATCATCTCGAATAATGCCGGTGGCTACAGCTTTGTTCAGAGCGGAGCAAACGGCAGAATCATCCGCTATCGCTTCAACACAAACATCGCTCTCCCCGGAAGATACGTCTATATAAGAGACAATGACTCTAAGGACTACTGGTCCGCTTCCTGGCAGCCGGTCGGAAAACCGCTTGACAAATACAAGAGCGAATGCAGACACGGAACAGGCTACACAATCATTTCGGCTGACTATTCTGACGTCCATTCGGAAGTCACCTACTACGTCCCGATGAACGCTACATACGAAGTCTGGCGCACAAAGGTTACCAATAATTCTGATAAGCCGAAGAATCTTTCTCTTTACGGCTACGTCGAGTTCACAAACGACAACAACTATGAGCAGGACCAGGTAAACCTCCAGTACACACTCTTTATAACGAGAACTTCGTTCGAGGGTAACAAGATTCTCCAGCACATCAACGAAAATTCCGGAAAAGATAGCACAGGCTCGAACCACCGTGAGCGTTTCTTCGGCTTGGTTGGCGAAAAAGTTACCGCTTATAACGGCTCTCCTGATGCATTTATCGGAAGCTATCGCTCATATGCAAATCCTATCGCTGTTGAGTCGGGCAAGTGCAATAATGAACTCAACTACAACTCGAACGGTTGCGGAGCTTTGCAGTCGGACATCGTTTTAGAGCCCGGTGAGACGAAGGAACTCATCTACATTCTCGGTCAGAGAGACAACAAAGCCGCTGACGAAATCATGGCAAAGTACGAGACAGAGGGTCTTGTAGATAAAGAAGTCGAAGAGCTCATCAAGTACTGGCACGGAGAGCTCGAAAACTTCTCGGTAAAGACTCCGAGCGAAGAGTTCAACAACATGATTAACGTCTGGAACTCCTACCAGTGCTTCATCACCTTCACATGGTCTAGAGCCGCATCTCTTATCTACTGCGGCTTAAGAAACGGCTATGGCTACCGTGACACCGTTCAGGACATTCAGGGTATAATTCATCTCGACCCGGAGATGGCTCTTGACAAAATCAGATTCATGATTTCGGCTCAGGTTGACAACGGCGGCGGACTTCCTTTGGTTAAGTTCAACCACAACGCAGGTCACGAGGACACCCCCGACCAGGCTTCATATGTCCAGGCAACCGGGCATCCTTCATACCGTGCCGACGACGCGCTCTGGCTCTTCCCGACAATTTACAAGTACATCGGCGAGAGCGGAAACAAGGCATTCCTTGACGAAGTCATCGTCTATGCCAACGGCGGCGAGGACACCGTTTACGACCACTTAAAGCGTGCTATCAACTTCTCGATGGAGCGTCTTGGCGCTCACAGTATGCCGGCAGGTCTTCATGCCGACTGGAATGATTGCCTGAGACTCGGCGCAAAGGGCGAATCGACTTTCGTCGCATTCCAGCTCTACTACGCAATGACTATGATGCACGACTGGGCGGTTGAAAGAAGCGACACCGAGTATGTCGAATACATAAACAAGATTCAGGCTGAGCTTCACTCAGCACTCGAAAAATGCTGGGACGAAGACAGATTCATAAGAGGAATCCGTGAGGACAACGTCGTTGTAGGAGCTAAGAGCGACCCGGAAGCCAGCATGTGGCTGAATCCTCAGAGCTGGTCGGTTATCTCCGGCTTTGCGTCACCCGAACAGGGCGAAACCGCAATGAACAGCGTCCACGAAATCTTAAACACTCCTTATGGCGTCAAGCTCCTCGACCCGCCTTATGTTGACCACATGTTTGACGGTGCGCTCATGCACATCTTCAACCCCGACACCAAGGAAAACGGCGGAATCTTCTCGCAGTCTCAGGGCTGGGCAATCCTCGCTGAGTCACTTTTGGGACACGGCAACCGTGCGTTTGAGTACTTCATGGAGAGCTCCCCTGCTTCGATGAACGACAAGGCAGAGATAAGAGTTATCGAGCCTTATGTTCACGGACAGTTCGTCGAGTCGACTGCTTCGCCTTATGAAGGAAGAGCTCACGTCCACTGGCTCACCGGCACAGCTTCCACCGTTATGGTCGGCTGTGTTGATGGTATCTGCGGCATGAGACCGAACGCAGAAGGCTTGGTTGTAAGCCCGGCAATTCCCTCCGAGTGGGACGGCTTCCAGATTTCAAAGAACTTCAGAGGAACTCACCTCGACATCGACGTTCAAAACCCCGACCACGTTGAGAGTGGCGTAAAGACACTTATCCTGAACGGCGAAGTTCTCCCCGGCAATCTCATTCCGGCTGACAAGCTTCAAAGTGAGAATAAAGTTACAGTAGTTTTAGGCTGATTTTAAAACTGAAATCCCCCGGCGAGCTGTCGGGGGACTTTTTTAAGAAGGTGAACGGATGACAAAAGAAGAGATTTTGAAGCAGTATTTCGGCTATGACAGCTTCCGGGAAGGTCAGGATGAGCTTATCGACGCAGTTTTATCGGGGCAGGACGTCTTGGGCATCATGCCGACCGGCGCAGGAAAATCGATATGCTATCAGGTTCCGGCGATGATTTTGCCGGGAATTACCGTCGTCATCTCGCCACTAATTTCACTGATGAAAGACCAGGTCGGAGCCCTCAATCAGGCTGGAATCCCGGCGGCGTACCTGAACGGCTCCCTGTCCGCACACGACTATTTCGAGGCGGTGGAACGGGCAAAAATGGGCGAATACAAGATTATATACGTCGCACCCGAGCGGCTGGAAGTCGAGAGCTTTTCAAGTATTGCCGAAGAATGTGAAATCTCATTTGTCGCCGTCGACGAGGCACACTGCGTCTCCCAGTGGGGACAGGATTTCCGACCGAGCTATCTTAAAATCCACAGCTTCATTTCGAGTCTTCCGAAGCGCCCGGTTGTCGGGGCATTCACCGCAACCGCAACAAAGCGTGTTATGGACGACATCGTAACATATCTTCACCTTGTCTTCCCGAAAACCCTCGTCACCGGCTTCGACCGACCGAATCTCTATTTTGAGACCCACCAGAGTCTTCAGAACAAGACCGCTTTCATCGTCGACTACATAAAGAGGCACCCGGATAGTAGCGGAATAATCTACTGCATTTCAAGAAAAAATGTTGAAAAGCTCTGCTCAGCACTCCTGGACAACGGGATTTCTGCGACGAGATACCACGCCGGGCTCTCTCCCGAAGAAAGACGCCGGAATCAGGACGACTTCATCTACGGCGACAAGCTCGTCATGGTTGCGACAAACGCCTTCGGCATGGGAATTGACAAGTCGGACGTCCGGTTCGTCATCCACCACGGTATGCCGAAAAGCCTTGAAGCCTACTATCAGGAGGCAGGAAGAGCTGGCAGGGACGGGCTCAAATCCGACTGTATCCTCCTCTATTCGGGAAAAGACGTAGCCATCAACCGTATGCTCATCGACAGTAACGACGGCAACCCGAATCTGAGCCCTACCGAGCAGGACGCCATCCGTTCAAAAGAGCTCGAACGCCTGAAGCAGATGACCTTCTACTCCACCACAACCGACTGCCTGCGGGACTATATCCTTAAATATTTCGGCGAAACCGGTTGCGGAAAGTGCTCGAACTGCTCGAACTGCCTTGTCGAAGCTGAGGAAATCGACATCACCAAAGAAGCCCGCAAACTCGTCGCCTGCGTCGCCGTAACCGGCGAAAAGTGCGGGCAGATGATGCTGTTCGACTTCGTCCGGGGAGTTCCCGGCGAGAAGCTAAAGATGTTCCATCTCGAAAACAAAAAGGGCTTCGGTTGCCTTAAAGACGTCTCCGTAAGAAGACTTCGGGAGATTTTAGAGTACCTTTTGCGCACCGGATACCTAAAAACAGGCGAATATAACAAGCTCATGCTCACCGAGCGAAGCCACGACATTCTCTCAGAGACGGTCAAAATGAAAGTCACGAAGGAGAGAAAGAAGAGGATGCGTGACAGGAAAGCAGAAAGAGCCACCGGCAAGAATTCCGAGCTTTTCGAGCTCCTCCGCCAGAAGCGTGCAATTCTTGCGAAAGAGGAAGCCGTCCCGTCATACCTGATTTTCAGTGACAAGACCCTTCACGAAATGGCTTCGGAAATGCCTTTGAACGACAACGAATTCATGCGCATAACCGGCGTCGGCACCCGTAAGTGCGAGAAGTATTCGGGAGAGTTTATACCGATTATAAGGAAGTATGTGCAGGAGCACTGATTTCACTTGCATTTTTGCGCACAATGTGATATAATAGTATCACAATATTATCAGGAGGTATTACATTATGGGCATGACAAATATTAACGTCCGCACAGACGAAGAAGTAAAAACAAGGTGCGAAAACCTTTTTGAAAGCCTCGGGCTCAATATGTCAACTGCGGTCAACATTTTTCTCCGTCAATCGCTCAGAGCGAACGGTCTGCCGTTTGAGGTCAAGGCTGACACTCCAAACGAAACAACTCTTGCCGCCTTCCGTGAAGGTGAGGAGATTCTGAAAGACCCGTCTGTGAAAGGATACAGAAGTATTGAGGAACTGAGGAAAGCACTTGACATATGAAGTATGAGGTAAGATTCACAACACAGTTCAAGAAAGACCTGAAGCTTGCGAAGAAGCAAAACAGGGACATCGATTTGCTCTTCGAGATTATCGATAAGCTGGCAAATGATGAGGTGTTGGAGCCAAAATTCCGGGACCACAATCTGACCGGCGACTATGTCAACTTCCGAGAGTGCCACGTCGAGCCGGATTGGCTGTTGATTTACAAGAAGGAAGCTGATATTCTTGTCTTGCTCCTGCAACGTGTCGGGAGTCATTCGGAATTGTTCTGACAGAAAAGCAGTCCACCGAAAAGGTGAACTGCTTTTTTAGTCGTCCTGCGTGCGGTTTTTAATCTCAGCGATAGTCAAGGCAAGCCTTATGACACTGAGGACCAGATAGCAGACCGCCAGGACTGTCGTGACACTTGCCCCCTGACGCTCCTTCTGCTCGGTTTTAGCCATAGCTCTCTCCTCCTTTCAGATTATTTTAAACTATTTTTCTTCTTCTCAAACAGTTCAGGCATAATTCTCGGATGATAGGTCTGGGTGTCAACCTCGTCAAACGCCTTGTCTATCCCGCCGGAGGCGATTTGCTCGTAGCTCATTCCCAGGATGGAATTTATCCTGCGGAGGTCATTCTTGATTTCCCTGCGCCTGACACGGCAGTCATGGAACAGCTTGTACATCTTGTAGCCATCACAGGCGTTGTAGCTGTAGAACTCGATAGCGTGCTCTATGTCGCAGAGCGCCAACTCGACTTTGGATTGCTCCTTCAGAAGAAAATCCCTGTAGTCGAGAATTTCCCGGTAGGAGCCCGCAATGTTGTCAACAATCGTGTCCCAGTCGAAAACCTCTTCGTCGTCAGCCAAGCCCAAATCCGCCTTGAACTTCCCGTTCGGCTCCGGCTCCGACTGTGGTTCCACTGAGACGACGTACCACGAATCCCGCTTCTTCTTCGGCATCTGGTTGTCGAGAACACGATAGGCTTTCGCCGGGTCAAGAAAAACCTCAGCCTGATTGACGCTCGAAGTCACCGCCATCCTTCGGTCGTTGTCAAAATATATGTACCTGTCCCGGGTAAGATTTGTCAGAACAAAGCCTTCCATGGTGCCATCCCTCCTGGTCGATAAATGTTAATGGTATTATACCACTGGAAGAGGTGCTTGTCAAGGAAGGTTAGTACGAAAAAGGGGACTAGCTTGCGCTAAACAGCAAAAGTTAATCCGATTTTTTGCCCTCCGAAGAAGGAGACGCTGTCCATCTGCGGGAATGTCTACTGTAGTAGTATTTCAATCCACTCCCTCCGTGGGGAGGGAGACGGTTTAACACTCAATGCATCGATTCTGTCCTTTAGTATTTCAATCCACTCCCTCCGTGGGGAGGGAGACCCTCGAAAGCTGGTATGTTAAG
>JAJQGB010000009.1:65455-67672 GCA_021200775.1 Oscillospiraceae bacterium | reverse complement strand
GCAGAAAGGCGGTGAAGATATTATTTCAATCCACTCCCTCCGTGGGGAGGGAGACGAAGCTCATAAAGAGCACCAGACTCGGTTAGAAATTTCAATCCACTCCCTCCGTGGGGAGGGAGACAATTTCATCAAAAGCTTTATTTAACTCTTCAACTATTTCAATCCACTCCCTCCGTGGGGAGGGAGACTAGCGTATGTCCGTAGTATAATCAGTATTGAGGTATTTCAATCCACTCCCTCCGTGGGGAGGGAGACTTGGCGGGATGAGCAGAAAGGCGGTGAAGATATTATTTCAATCCACTCCCTCCGTGGGGAGGGAGACAATATTCGACGTTGTAAAGATTTTCAGTCGATATTTCAATCCACTCCCTCCGTGGGGAGGGAGACGAGGTTAAGTTCTTCATAGAGCCAACGGCAGATAGGATTTCAATCCACTCCCTCCGTGGGGAGGGAGACTTCTATATTGGTTCAAATGTTCTTGAAGCCTTTTTTATTTCAATCCACTCCCTCCGTGGGGAGGGAGACCGCTTATCGTCGATGACGATGAAAAGGATTTTGCCATTTCAATCCACTCCCTCCGTGGGGAGGGAGACCATCCCATGCCGAAAGGCAAAAAATAAAATAAAAATTTCAATCCACTCCCTCCGTGGGGAGGGAGACCGGCATCCCATGCCGAAAGGCAAAAAAATAAATTATTTCAATCCACTCCCTCCGTGGGGAGGGAGACCTCCGGGAATTTCGGGAAAATGCAATTTGTTAAGATTTCAATCCACTCCCTCCGTGGGGAGGGAGACTACTTTGGGCTTGATAAAACACAAAGTTTTGAAATTTCAATCCACTCCCTCCGTGGGGAGGGAGACCGAAGCTTGTAACCGCTTTCATCAATCTTTTGTCTATTTCAATCCACTCCCTCCGTGGGGAGGGAGACGCATTTGATGTCAAAGAAAACTGGAATAGTTACGGTCATTTCAATCCACTCCCTCCGTGGGGAGGGAGACGCTTTTAAGGTAGAAAAATTACAGGATTCTTTGATTTCAATCCACTCCCTCCGTGGGGAGGGAGACGTGCAGAATCAAACTTATCTATTCCGATTAGTCCATTTCAATCCACTCCCTCCGTGGGGAGGGAGACTTCAACTTCAAGTTCTCCTTCTTCTTCTACTGTTTGATTTCAATCCACTCCCTCCGTGGGGAGGGAGACTTATCAGCAGATACACAGTACACCGATAGCAATAATTTCAATCCACTCCCTCCGTGGGGAGGGAGACTGGTGGAGCTTTGGCTTGTCCATTCTCTACTCTCATTTCAATCCACTCCCTCCGTGGGGAGGGAGACTTTTCAAGTAAGGACGGTGCAATCAACCAAAAAAATTTCAATCCACTCCCTCCGTGGGGAGGGAGACCAAGCCGGCTCAGCCTGGCGTGCGCTCCGTCTCCGATTTCAATCCACTCCCTCCGTGGGGAGGGAGACTGGTACAAGACAGCCGAGAAAGACAAAAATCAATCTATTTCAATCCACTCCCTCCGTGGGGAGGGAGACAGGAACTTATTGTTTTTGCGACCGTGATATTGCGATTTCAATCCACTCCCTCCGTGGGGAGGGAGACTAGGCGTCCACTTCTTTTTAAACTCCGAAGAAAGTGATTTCAATCCACTCCCTCCGTGGGGAGGGAGACTTCTTTAATGCGTTTGAAAAGCACTTTGCACATATTTCAATCCACTCCCTCCGTGGGGAGGGAGACCAAAGAAACCATTAGTACAGTCTGGAATGCAATTAATTTCAATCCACTCCCTCCGTGGGGAGGGAGACTCTGTTGTAGGACATAACGGCGACATTGATTTGACAATTTCAATCCACTCCCTCCGTGGGGAGGGAGACAACCGTTTGTATTTGGTCTAACACTTCTGATTCCTATTTCAATCCACTCCCTCCGTGGGGAGGGAGACGTATATTGCGATGATACCCCTATTTATGACTTGAGAATTTCAATCCACTCCCTCCGTGGGGAGGGAGACTTCTTCATCCGTGAAGGGGACTTTCTTCGTTTCTGATTTCAATCCACTCCCTCCGTGGGGAGGGAGACTTGTATTGCTCACAAATGGCTTCGCTATTACGTTTATTTCAATCCACTCCCTCCGTGGGGAGGGAGACGCTGAATCCTGTTGCTTTCATAAGCTGTGAGTCTATTTCAATCCACTCCCTCCGTGGGGAGGGAGAC
>JAJQGB010000009.1:0-65355 GCA_021200775.1 Oscillospiraceae bacterium | reverse complement strand
TATTTCAATCCACTCCCTCCGTGGGGAGGGAGACAGAACTTTCGTCCAGAATCAGGGTGTAGCCGGTCATTTCAATCCACTCCCTCCGTGGGGAGGGAGACTTCTCCCCGTATAGCCGATAGGTCAGCTTTATTTGGATTTCAATCCACTCCCTCCGTGGGGAGGGAGACAGCAAAACAGCACAAAATCGTGACTTGTTTTGCGGGGGCTGTTTCCGAAAATGCTGGTTTTGTTATACCGGTGGTTTTCGGAGACAGCAAAGTATATTACAATAAGTAATATAATAACGATATTTTGTGTGCGAAGGTCGGGCGATTTTATGGGAGCTTGGGCTTCGCACGGGTTTATGATGGGCGATTTGCGCCTACTTCTCCCCTACCATCTCCAGAATCTCCGCTGGACGAAGTGCTTTTACGGGACTTTCGGAAGAAAGGAAAGTGGCGTCCCGGGTGGCAATGAAGTCGACGCCTGCTTCCTTGACGCAGGCAGACAGGACGGCGTCCTCAAAGTCTGACATCGGAAGGTCTAACGCTGTCAGGCAAGCTTCGCCGGTGACGGGGGCAATCTCAAAAATCGAGAGAATTTCAAAGACCGCTTCCCTTGCATCGGCATCACTCATTCCCTTCCGTGAAACATAGTAGATGTCAGTGATGGTATTCGCAGTCAGGACTCCGTAAATCCGGTTATCCAAAACAGCGTTGATAAGCGCATTTGCACTCTCTGATTCGGGACGGCTGAGAATGGCATCCAAAATGACGTTGGTATCAAATGCAACCTTCATCTGAGGCGCTCCTCTCTTGCTGCGGCGACGTCTTCATCACTGAGTGTCATTCCGCTGAAAAGTCTGCGGACATGCTCCCATGATGCCTTTTTGTCCGGCTTTACCGTAACTAATTTTGCAACCGCCTTGCCATTTCGGGTGATGATAACGTCCTGCTCCTGAGCCATGTTGACGTATAGCCCGGTGTTCGTCTTTAAATCCGTAATGGAAATCTGTTTCATAATGGTGCTCCTTTCGCTGAATTTATCTTTATTCGGTACTATTATTGTACCACAACAGTGCTCTTTATGTCAACAAAATAGCACTATTTTCTTAAAATAAATCGTACGATTAGACCATCAGCACTCCTTCCGGGTCGTAGGTGTCTTTTACTCCGAAGTGTTCGATTTTGGTTTGATACTTGTTGCCGAGGTAGTAGAACCTCAGGCTGTCGCGGGTGGGGTCCATTATCTCCAGGAGCTTTGACTGAAGGAGACGGCACTGGGCGGCGTCGACTAGGCACTCGAAGACCGAGTTCTGCACTCTTTGACCGTAGTTTGTGCACTGTTTGGCGATTTTTCTGAGACGCTTCCTGCCGGCGGCGTCCTCGGTGTTCACGTCATAGGTTATGAGTACGAGCACTTCCCTCACCTACTTCCACAAAAACGGCGGATAGGCATCCAAATCTCCACGGAGATATCTTGAAAGAAGCTGTGCCTGCACCGTCGGGACGAGTCCCCAAGGGATTTTCTCACCGAGATACGGGTGGGTAATCTCCTCCTTCTTGTGCTCCTGCCAGGCTTTAAGGAAAGTCTTTCTTGCGTCGTCCGACATGATGACAGCGCCGCTGTCGAGGAATTCAAAGTCCTTCCTGTGAAGCTGGCGGTTGTTGATGAGAGTCAGGACAAAGCGGTCGGCAATGCAGGGTCGGAGCTCCTCCATCAGATCGAGCGCCAGAGACTTTCTTCCCGGGCGGGCGGTGTGCATGAAGCCGACATAGCTGTCAAGCCCGACTGCTTCGAGAGCCGAAGCGCAGTCGTTCGTGAGAATCGAATAGGCAAACGACAGAAGCGCATTTGTCGGGTCGAGTGGAGGACGGCGGTTTCTCACCGTAAACCTGAAAAGCTCCTTGTCTCCGAGAATCATCTCGTCGAAGGCGTCAAAATAGGCGTTTGCGGCGACGCCCTCAAAGCCACGAAGGCTGTCGGTATCGGTTGCCCCGTTAATCATCGGGATATAGCTTTTAAGCTGGTCGGAGGCGACTCTCAAAATATTATCGTCAACCCTCATCCCGTGGTCTCTACGGGTTCTCTCAACGCTTTTCCGGCAATTGTAGACCTTTCCGAGAATAAAGCACCTCGCAATTTCTGTGCTCTTTTCGGGATTGTCGGCGACACGGTACTGAGTCTGCCGGAGGAGGACGTTTCCGTGAGTGATTCCGGTGGTTCTCGCCAGGAATTTTCCTCTTGGGGAGAAGAATGCCAGGTTCACTTCCCTGTCGGCGCAGGCGCCCATCAGTGCCGGGCTCGCACCGGCATAGGAGAAGGACATAATGCCTTCAAGAGTGTGCAGAGGATATCTCGCCACGACGTCATCTCCCCGCTTCACGACTACATTCTCGCCGTCGAGAGTTAAGTATGCGTCCTCACTCATTACATAAAGCGTGTTCAGAAGCTTTTTCATCCTCAGACCTCCTCCAAAGACTCACCCAGCGTCTCGCTGATATATTCCCGAGCACTCTTCGCCTTCATCAGTTTCGGCAGGCAAAGTTCCTTCATCGAACAGGACTGACAGCCCTTTTTCGGCTTGACTTTCGGGGTATATCCCCGCTCAAAAAGTTCGTGCATTTCCTTTAATGCCGACTCAACTTCTGCCCGCAGTTCGTCTGTGAACTCAACTTCAACCCGTCGCTTTGTCTCGCCATAGTAGAGAGCGCCCGACGGAATCCTGCAACAAAGCATCTCTTCAAGACACATTGCCTGCCCGCAGAGCTGATGGGCGTCGCCGGTCTCCTCACGTGGCTTCCCACGCTTGTACTCAATCGGGTATGGAAGCCACTTCCCGCTCCTTCCGGAGAGAGTTATCCCGTCGTCAGAACGGTGAAATTCCAGAACGTCGCACTGCCCCGAAACCCCGAGCCGTGACGAGTGGAGATAGACTCCCCGTGTGATGATGACGTCGCCACGTGACTCGACGAACTCAATGTCGTGGGCATTCGAGTGAAACAGGTCTCCGTCAACGGTGAGGTAGTTTTCGCTCCACATATTCTCAATGTGGATTAGTGCCCAGCGTCGCCTGCAAAATATAAAATGCTGAAGCCCTGACAACTGCAAATAGTCTTCTTCGTTATAGTTATACACCGGTGATTTCCTCAGGAATCAAGTCTTCGAGACTCTCTACAGTTATATCGTAATCATCCGGCGATGAGGGTGCAGATACACCATCTTTCAGAGTAACCTTTACCGAACGATGAACTTGTGCAGAGGAATACTGACCTATCTTGCAGTTATGCTCAAACCAGTAAACCTTCACAACTTCCATCGACCCATCGGGACGTGCTGAAGATGAGTCATTCACAAAAAGCGTTCTCAGACATTCCTTCAATGTCTCGGCATCCTCATCACTGAAGCCTGTCTTTTCAGCCAGCTGGACATTGATTGAACCCTTGATTGTGTAAAGACCATAACGTACAAAATGCTTCGAGCCCATTGTATCGGATCCCTTTTTGTCACCATCCTCGCCGTTTACACTCTTGGTAATCTGCATTGAATAAACATCGATAGGCGAAACACTCTGAGCCGGATGAATTGAAACGGGACCGCGAACACCAACAGAAATATTGCCAAAGGCAAATACCTGTCCGAAGCTTCTGACGTCTATCCATCTGTCGCAGGCGATTTTTGAATAATCATCCTTGTCTATGAATGTCGCTTTCTTGCCCTTGCTGTTGATTTCTTTGAGCTCAGGAACTGAATCCGCACGATTTTTCAGACTGGTGCAACCATCATCGCAACGGTCATCGGATTGCACAAATACTCTCTGCCCTAAGTCCTGCATTCTGTTGCGAATCTTGCGCTTGATGCAGACATCTGACATTTCGCCATAGCCGTCGTAATTGGTTCTTGGACGGTTGCCATTGAGCGGGTCTCCATTTGCATTTGCCATATCAACTGATACGAGTACCACGAAGTCGATTTTGTGATTAAGGATTGCCATTTTTATTTTCCTCCGATTCTATAGTTTTCAATTCATTGTTTGTAGAGTAAAAAGCATTGCGCTGGAGATAGTAGCCCAAAAGGTAATCGTTTTCGAGAGGGCGATTCAAATCAGCAGCATCTTTCTCGTTGAGTACGGCAAAAATTTCTCCCTCAAGCCTTCTCAGCTCTTCCCTCTTTTTTGGCTTATGCTTTTGCATATACGGAACAAGTCTTTTTTCGAGAATACTTGCCGTATCGTACGGTCTCATACAGTATGTTGAGAACAGATTGATTGCGTTCGGCTCGCGCTTTTCATCCCAGTCATAGGTTTCACGTTCGACATACTCCATCACAGCCAAAAGCCTTCCGAAGAGATAGCTTCTGTCATGGTTACTGGTGTCAAGTTCCATTGTCCACTTTTCCTCCTTTAATTTGTCATTAAGATATTTCCTGAGCACAGCACACGCTGTGTATAAGACTTTTGAACGGTTTTCAGCACTGTATCTAAGTGGCTGAGATGCGTTTTTACAAAGAATACGGACGATGTCCGAAGGAATCGGCTTCCTTTCAGTCATGCACACAATCAGCCTCTGAATCTGCTCGCCGAGAACCTTATTTGGCACCTCGATTTTAGATGTATCCTTGCCATCCTTTGCCACGGCATCCCTTTGAGTTCCAAATGTACAGGCAACTATATTGTAAAGCAACGGCGACTGAATTCCAAAGTTACCGTTAGGCATACAGCAGGTATCGTACCAATGCTCCAGACGATCGTAGAAGTCAGATGCACGTATCTCGCTGTAATATGCGATTGAAAGTCTGCCATCAGAAGGAGCATCGAATGCCACTATTACTACATCCTTATCCTTTGGGAGCTCGTTTCTGTACCCGTTCAGTGTATCTGTGAGGGCTTTTTTGTAATCGCTGGGCTTTGTCACTGCCTTTGTCACTGCCTTTGTCCCGGTGACAAACGGCATTGTCGGTCTCATGACTTTTTTGCCCTCAGGATTCCAGCATACAAATGTCCTGTTTCCTTGAATATCGCCTTGATTGTAACACAGCCACGATAAAGCGTTGTGCACTTTCTGCGATGCAGTATAGCCGATGGTTATCGCCTGATCGTTGTCCACAAACCTTCCACGATAGGTGAAATTTGTCGTGTCGTTGGTAGATATAAGCTTTGAATTGAAGCTAGAGGAGACAACTCCCTTCGGATAGTTATGTGTCAGGATGTCCTGCTTGCCGGAAATCATGCACAGAGCTTTCGGTTTGTCCGAACTAAGACTGTCCTGATAAGCCTGAAACTTCTCGAAAAGCTCCTTATCTTTCCAGCAGGCTTCCTCGTTTTCTCCTTTAATTCGCCACCTCACAAAAGGGTTCTCTTCCTTTGTCGGCGAAATGACACCCTCGTTTATCAAATCTGAAACGATACTGCCGCCCTCAACATATTTAAGAATCGCTGTGAGCTTAGGCGACGTGAATTCAGATTCTTCCCATCCACGTAGCTGTTTAAGGTACGATGAATATGCACTTCCGCCAGACGGCGACAGATATTTCAGCTTGTCGCATAAAGGGTGAGGTCTGTCGTTTGCTTCGCCGGTTCTTCCCGCAGACTCCTCGGTAGCCGGAATAATCGTCCTGCAATCGGAAGAATCAAGCTTTTTCGCCGAGCGAAAATGTCCCGACAGGTCAATAGATATCTCCACATCGACCTTCTTCAGAATGTGTCCAACCGGCACAAGAGGCTGCTTGCCCTCTTCAATCTTGCCAATCAGTTGGGTGTTGTTCTCGAAAGTGTCATAGGCTTTCTGCCATATACTCATTGTATCACCTCCCCAAACTTGCCGAATTCATCAAGACCGATGAAATTGTCATGTTCCTTTCCGAACGGCTTGACCTGCATCTGACTAACCTGCTTTGTCAAAATGCACTCTTCAGGACGGACAAATTCAATAACGCCATTCTTCATCACAGGACTCCAGAGCCTTACGGTCATGTGGTCTTTGGTCTCATCATCATAAGCTTCATCTGCATAGGTTATTCCGTGATACATAAGACCAAACGCAAGCTCAGGCGTATCATCATACGCACCTGCTCCTTCCCCAAACTTGCATGGCTTGACATATCCCTGACATTCACGAGTGCCAAGAAAAATATCCCTCCTGCCGCCACGTTCAATCATGCGAAGTGCAATCTGATAGTGCTTATGCTCGTTTCTGTCCTGCATAAGCTCCGGTCTGTTCTCATTCCACTCGAAATGTGCCTGCACCTGGTACCGGCAATCCTTCAGGTATGTGTAGTAAGATAAATCATTTCCGCCGTTATACTTGATTGGACGGCTTCCCTTGACCTCAGTTTGGATGTGATTCATAACCCGAATCTTATCCACCACCCATATGATTGTCGGTTTCCAGTAGATTGAGTGCAGAATCCCCTTGATTGCCTCATAGGTCGGAATCTGGTAGGAGCACTTCTCGCCACCAACTCTTGTTATCGGATCAGAGAAGAGTGCATAATCTCCGAACACTTCAAATGATACTTTGTTTTCATACTGCAATATTTACACCTCCGTTTTTTATACTGTATACGAGTCCACAGTCGGCTCAGATAAAAACCCAAGCGCCTTCTCGTCATACCATCCGTTACTTAAAACCAATACTCCACATTTGGTTTCTGTCAAGGCCTTTTCAAGTTTGCTTCTTTCGTAGCCATAGAGTGAAATTGTATACGGTTTGAGCTTCTGAGATAGGCTCTTTATCTGTTCCCAGTCGTCAGCAGGACACCTATACAACTCTTCAATGAACTTCTTACTTTCTCCATATGGCACAACAACATCCGTTGTATCATCGTCAAAGACTTTGAAATACTCGCCGGCTGTTTTCTGAGCCTGATTCAGAATGTAGGTGGCTTCGCCCTCATTCCGGAAGTCAGTATTACAAGACAACATTTCGTAAATCGAAGTCAGCTGTCCATCAACTTTGCAAACGCCGTCCTGTGCGTTATCTGGATATTCGCTATAGAACCTCCTGTAATATTCTGCGATAGCCTCATCTGATGTACAGTTATCAGGATACATTTCAAATATGGACTCCGTTGCAGTTTTTCCATTCTCTATGTCCCT
This sequence comes from Oscillospiraceae bacterium, assembly GCA_021200775.1. Lineage (GTDB taxonomy): Bacteria > Bacillota > Clostridia > Oscillospirales > Ruminococcaceae > Faeciplasma. The sequence continues at coordinate 58,277 of JAJQGB010000009.1, read as the reverse complement.
GAGAAAACTTAGCGTTTCGCCTTTGCACCTCACAACATAGACATCCTCCGGCGAATCAGATTCACCATTTCTGTTGCACCGTCCTGCCGCCTGCACTATGCTGTCCATACCGGCTTGCAGGCGAATTTCACTCTGGAATGAAATGTCGACGCCAGCCTCTATCGCCTGAGTTGAGACACACAGCACCTTTCCATGCTTCTTTGCCTCCTCCATAGCTTTTAAGGTATCCCGCCTGTGCGCTATACACATCGATGCAGAAAAATGGAATTTCCGGACATCCGGCACACTCATCGATTTAAATATGTTTTCTGCTTCCGACCTCTTATTACAAACGATAAGCAAGCTGTCCTTATTTCGCAATAGCTCCTCGCCAAACGCAGAAATTTCTTCAATGCTCATTGTGCCCTTGTTGACAATTTTGGTTCTCTCAAACGCCTTCCATAATCCCGAATCATACGGGACTATTTCCGGTGGAGATAGCGGTAGCGGTCGATTTGCACATTCAAGCGCTGGCTGAGTAGCGGAGCACAACACAATAGTTGCATTGCATACCTCTGAAAGAAAAGTAATAGCATGGTTGAACAGAGAAAGTAGCCTTCCCGGAACAGTCTGCACCTCGTCAATGATAATTACGCTGTTGCAGAGGCTATGGAATCTGCGTATACATGAAGTCTTGTCCGAAAACAGCGTGTTCAGAAACTGAACAAGTGTTGTAATGACTATCGGCGAGTTCCATGTCTGCATGAGAAGCTCCCGCTGGTTAATGCCATTGTCATCAGTCTTGTCGTCATCCGGCAGTATATTGGAGTGATGCTCCAATATCAGGCTGTCATCGCCGACGACATCTCTTATCACTTCTGCATTCTGCTCGATAACAGCCAGAAGTGGTATCACATAGAATATTCTCTGCTTGTTGTGAATGCTTGCATGGGAAAGCGCAAATCTGAGTGATGAAAGTGTCTTGCCGGCACCTGTTGGAACATTCAAGCGATAGATACCGGTATCTTGCGACGAGAAGTCCTTACACTTCTGAGATATTTCTGAACGAGCCTTGTTTATTGGAGTATCGTTTTTGAACTCACCAAGCTTATCATCAAGCCGTTTCAGACATGAATCCCATGTATCTTTCATTTGGGGTGACAGCTCAGGAAGCTTTGTACCTGACATAAACTCCGCAGTATCCCGCCTGTCACCTTCAATTACGGAAGACAGTAATAGCCTTGAAAGGAGCGATTCATAAAACGGCAGGTTCTCCTCGCCCTTATCCAAAAGGCGAGTATAAGCAGCTGTGATTTCCTTGGTGGCTTCTTTCATACATTCGTTCATATCCAGCGAAAATTCTGAATCAAGTCTCTCTACAGCCTTCTGTATGTACGGTACATCTTTTGTCAGACGATGTTCAAACCCGCTTTTGCCATCCCTGTCAACCAGGTCAAACATTCCGTGATGTGAGCCAATTGCAAACGCAATGTGTTCAGCAGTGATAGTCATATAATCTTCAAAACCACCATGCCATTTATTCAAAACGTATCTAACACCCACAAATGTGTGATTCACAGAGCCTCGACTGGCAGGTCTGCCCTCAACAGCGTCTACAAGGTACTTCCTAAACTCGTCTGTGAGTTTCCCGCCATCATGAATTCTTCCAGCAGAATATCCCGCATTCCCCAAGCCAACATTCTGAAGTATATCCCGTGCAATCTCACCAACTGCTTCGCAATGAGCCGTATTCGTCTGGATTACTGGCACTCCATCGTCAAAGCGAATATGTGCCGGGTAGGTTTCCGAGTCTATCAGGGATTGTAACAGTTCCGAATTTCCGCTCATAATGCCTCCTTTCAGCTTCAAGCTCATGTATTGGTAATATAATTTCATTATAGCACGCTTCAATCATTTGTCAAGTGCCTTTTAAAAAATTTCAGCTTGATATTTGCACCCGTATGAGTTATAATGTAACTGTCAACGAAAGTTGTGGATTGAAAAATGTATTGGTATGTTTTCGATTCGAGTAGCAATGTCCTTGCTACTCACTTTTTTGATTATACCACCTACAATTCCTTCTGTCAACAAATATCAGTCCTAAAAATCGGACTATATAGCTCTTTCAGCCGAAAATTGATACAAAAAATTGCCCTTCAGGGCAAAATTTAATTTTTCTCTGAAATAGCTCTTGCATTCTTCGATGAAATGTGGTAGAATATCATGGTTGATTGGGAGACGTATCGAAGTGGTCATAACGGGAACGACTCGAAATCGTTTGACGGACTGAATCCGTCCGTGGGTTCGAATCCCACCGTCTCCGCCACAAAAAGGCACCCTTTCGGGTGCTTTTTTCGTTCATCCGTAACTATTTTTGAAGTGAGGAGAAGCCATGCCACAGCGTATCAGCGAAAATCTGCTTTCCGAAATCAGGGCGTACATTGACGCCTGCTATACCGGCTCGCCGGTTGACAGCTTTTCTGAGAGCCGGCGGCGGATAAAATCTGTTCTTCCAGACGACTTCGACAGCAGAGTCTGCGCCTGCCCACCGCCAATGATGGGCTCGGTTCCGGATGCAATGCCGATGGCGACGCAGAGGGCGGCGAATATCTCACTTGAAGACGCCGTCGGGCAGATTGACGAAAGCTTCTCTGAGATGCTCCTCCGGAAAATCGACGAGTCGGGGATGACCGACGCCCAGGTCTACAAGAAAGCGAACATCGACCGCAAGCTCTTCTCGAAAATCCGGAGTGACAAGCACTACAAACCGAGCAAGCCGACGGTAATCTCGTTTGCCATTGCGCTGGAGCTTTCCCTTGACGATACAAAAGAAATGCTGATGAAAGCCGGGTTCGCACTCTCCCATTCGAGCAAGTTCGACATCATAATCGAGTATTTCATCATCCACGGAAACTACAATATTTTCGAGATAAACGAGGCGCTTTTCGCCTTCGACCAGAGTCTTCTCGGAGTATAAAAATTGTCGCCTGGCAGGCGACCAATCCGGAAAAACAATCCTCTATAATGTGACTGTAAGGTTCAAAGCCTGGCAGTCATATTTTTATTATGGAGGAATTAATCATGAAGAAAAATTTAACAGAAATCGTTTTTATCCTGGACAGAAGCGGCTCTATGAGTGGTCTTGAAGAGGACACAATCGGCGGCTTCAACTCGATGATTGAAAAGCAGAAGAGAACCGACGGCGAAGCTCTCATCTCGACAGTTCTTTTCGACAACGTGAGCGAAGTGCTCCACGACAGGGTGAATCTTCAGGACATCAAGCCGATGACTCGTGAAGACTACACCGTCCGTGGTTGCACAGCACTCCTCGACGCCATTGGCGATGCGATTCACCACATCGGGAACATCCACAAGTATGCACGTGAGGAGGACGTCCCGGAGCACACTCTCTTCGTCATCACAACCGACGGAATGGAGAACGCAAGCCGCCGTTACAGCTCGGACGAAGTCAAGACGTTGATTGAATGTATGAAAGAAAAGTACGGCTGGGAATTCCTGTTCCTCGGTGCAAACATCGACGCCGTCGAGACGGCAAAGCGTTTCGGAATCAAGGAAGACCGTGCCGTCAACTACCACAGCGACCACAAGGGCACCCAGCTTAACTATGAAGTTTTAGGCGACGCAATCTCATGTGTTCGGTGCTCCGCCCCGCTTGATGAAAGCTGGAAGGAGAGAATTGAGGAGGATTATAAGAGCAGGAAGAAGAGATGAGGGAGGAAAAAAAGACGTTTTCGGACGTCTTTTTCTGTACTAGCTCATTCCATTTGTAAGCCCTCGGTGATTTGCTTGAAGAACTCAGCACTCCAGACATCGAGGGCAGAAGTGTCCCGGATGAAAGGCTCGACATCCCGCTTCGCCTGTTCGTAATCTATCAAGTCAAATCGCTCGCACAGAATCCTTTTGAGTTCATCCAAAGACCACGGGTTGCTTTCAGTCATGAATCCTGAGTCAATCAGCCTCTGACAGAGATGCTTCTCATTAACCGGCGTTTTGCGGGAAAGATAGAAAATGTAGTCGTACAAATCCCGACCCTTGGTGCGGCTTTGCCATGCACGGCAGATGACCGCATGGAGCTTTCCGGCAAAGAGCGACGGCATATCGTAGAGGTTGACCTCATAGGGAACGGGGAGCAGGCGATACTTATGCTCGAATGTCGCATATTCAGGCGGGTTCACGTCCACCTCAAACTTGATTTTGATAGCTTCGTTGTGGTTCACACTATCCGCAAGCTGTTCGTCGTCGAAAAACAAAATCAGATGCTCTTTTGTGTTTCCCTTCAAAAATGCCGAGCGGATGTCGCTGTCCTTGGTCTTTTCTTTTTCGGAAATTGTGACGTTCAGCCCGTAGGAGCGAACCTCTTTTTCAAGAGCAGGGAAGTAGTCCTTCAAATCGAAATCGGGGTCGGCGACCTCAAGAGAAAAATCCAAGTCCTCAGAAAAGCGGTCGAGACCGTAGAAGATGCGGAGTGCCGTTCCGCCGTAGAAGGCGGCTTTCTTGAAGAATCCGGCTCTTGATAGCCCGCAAAGGACTATCTCCTGCATCACTTCCTTCATGGCGTTTTTGCGTTCATAAAGATTATCCGTCGGGTAATCCTTCAGCATCTGCTCAATTACTGCGTTCATTCCGAAGCCTCCTTAATGTCGTGCAAAGTTTCGTGATGTTTGTTGAATGATAGCTGCCCGCCATCCTCTCAATCTCCCCCAAATCGAGCTTCCCAAGCTCGTCTTCGTCAATCCGCAAATCGTCGAGGAGAAGTGTTTTCATCTGCGCCGAGTTTGCAACCGGCTTCACGGTATAGAGCTTGTCGCAGAGAGCCTTTTCGGGAGTGGCGATGCGGTAATAGTAGTCCCCGTCCTTCATGATTCTTATACCTTGGGGGAACGCCTCGCTCGGAATATCTCGATAGGTGAACGTCCCGAAAGCCGTTTCATAACGCTTCTTCTTTTTCTTCTCGAAGGTGGCGCAGGTGACGGTGTAGACAGCTTCGGGAATCATCCCATAGAAGCTCAGGGCATATTCAAAAGAAATGTAGGAAGGACCATAGATGCTCCCCGCAAGCAGGTGGGCGGGAGTGTTCCTGTCCGTTTCGTAAAGACCCTTGACGATGGGGAAGACCTCGCCGTTTTTGACCATCCGCGAAAGCTTGCTTTTCGGGTTGGCGTAACTTTTAAGTTCTTCCAAAAGCATATCGGTTGTTTTTATCATAATTTCACCTCGCAGTATCATTATACGATACTACGAGGTGAAAATCAAGTGTTTTTTAAATTTTCTTCACCGTCTCCCCTATCGCTTTCCTTGAAAAGTGGTTCTGCGACGGTTCGGCGTTTTCATCAGCATAGCCGAGGTTGAGAAGGCACAGCACTTCCTCGTTTTCGGGAAGGTTGAAGGCGGCTTTGACCTCGTCCGGGTCAATCAGGTTCAGCCAGGTTGAGTCGACGCCGACGCTTTTTGCGGCGAGCATCATGTGGGTTGTGACAATCGATGCGTCCTCGATGCCGCTGTCACGTTTTCCGCCGGGATAAGTGAAGACGTTATTCTTATCGAACGCCACAATCAGCACCGTTCCGGCATTATAGCGGCAACGGGTGAGGGTGTCGATTTTCGCAAGACCTTCCTCCGACTCGACGACATAAATTCTCTGCTCCTGCAGATTCTTCGCTGTCGGTGCAAGCCGACCGGCTTCCAGAATCTCTGCCAGTTTCTCCGGCTCGACAGGTCTTCCGTCGTAACTCCTGCACGAATATCTTTCCTTGACAACTTCCATGAATTCCATATAAAGTCTCTCCTTTCAACTCAGGAACACTGCGGCATTCCACATCTCACAGCCTATTTCTTCGATGAGCTCGAAGCCGTAGGCTTTCATCACTTCAAAAACCTCATCCTTGCGGTTATCGATGATTCCAGAGAGAATCAGGATGCCGTCATAGGCGATGAGTTTCTTGAAAACATAAGCCATCTCAATCAGGACGTCGGCTACGATATTTGCAGTTACGAGAGTGTAGCCGCCGGGGTGGGAAATCTTCTCAACCAAAGCCCTGTCGGTCGTGACATCGCCGCAGATGGCGGTGTATTTTTCGTCGGGGATCCCGTTTTTGCGTGCGTTTTCGTGGGAGGTCTTTGCGGCGTCAGCGGAAATATCCACAGCCGTGGCGGACTCAGCTCCCAGAAGCATTGCCGCTATCGAGATTATTCCGCTTCCTGCTCCCAAATCACAGACGGTGTTGCCCTGTTTAACATACTTTTCAAGCAGTTCAAGGCAGAGCCGGGTTGTGTGGTGCCGACCGGTGCCGAAGCTATTTTCAGGGTCAAGCGTTATATTCACCCTGCCGGTATTTTCGGGGACTTCTTCCCAGGACGGCGTGATTAAAAGGCGGTTGCCAATCTCCATCGGCTTCCAAAATCTCTTCCAGCTGTTCGCCCAGTCCTCGTCCGCAACCGTTCCGAACTTCATCTCGAGGCTTCCGACATCTGTTCTTGACTTGAGAGAATCGACTGCACCTCTGACAGCTTCAAGCCCGGTCGGGTCGTCCTTATCAAGATAGACGGTGACAAAGGTGTCCTTCCCGCAGAGCTCCCAGACCTCCTCGCCGATGTAGTCCCAGCTTGCGTTCTTGTTTCTCTCAAACTCCCTTATATCCTCCGGGTCGTTAATCATCAAGCCGTCGATTCCCGCCGCAATCAGCGCATCTGACAAAGCCTCCACGCCCGTGTGCTCGGTGTATATTTTAACTTCAGTCCATTCCAAAGTAGGTTCCTCCCAATTTTTGATGAGAAAAGTATAGCATGTTTTTAGGGGAAATGCAAGCGCCTCCCGTTGGTCGGCGAACCTCTCAGTCAGCTACGCTGACAGCTCCCCTTAATAAGGGGAGCCAATAGCAATCTCTCATAGAACGCAAAAAGGCTCCCCTGTCAAGGGGAGCTGGCGCCCGAAGGGCGACTGAGAGGTGCGAGTTTTGCCGCAGGCGAAACTCGCCGACTTGGCGCAAGCCAAGTCGCAATGCCAAAGGGGTTTACAGATTCCCCAACTTATACTCAATATACAGCACAAACGCCGCAACTGTCAAAACCACAAACGCCACAATTCCTACAATCGTCTTCGGGCTGACTTTCTTTTTCTCATCCTTCGGAGGGAGCTCGGGGTTCAGGACGCTGGAAAGCCCGGTGTGACGGAGCGGGACACGGAGTGCGAGATAGAGCGGAACCGAGACCGCAACGGCTATCACTGCGTTTACGGAGGAAGTGATTAGATTCGTTACCGTTGCGGTGACGGCGGTCTGAACCTCATACCCCAAGATTATCTGACTGAGATAAGTTTTAGCAAGATAGAGGATTATATAGGTGATCTGTCCCAAAATGCCGCTGATAAGGATTCCGGTGGTCTTGCCGAGGGTTGTGCCCTTGTGACGGGTGCGGAAGTAGGACGCCAGCTCGCCGCAAATATAGCCCATTGCGAATTTCGACAGGAAAGTGAACGGCGCCGAGAAGATGTAGACAGGGTCGAGAAGGTCATAGAGCCCGGCTCCGATTCCGGAAGCCAATCCCCCGCCGAAGCCGCCTAAGAGCAGTCCCGACAAAAGGCACATCGAGTTGCCGAAGTGGATTCGGGTGATGAGTACGCCGTTCGGAATCTTTATCTGCAGATAATTTCCGACAAAGCAAAGCGCCGCCATCATGCCGACAGACACCATAAAGTAGAGTTTATCATTTCTGGATTTGGTATTCATTATAGAAAACCTCCCTTTCGTTTATGTCAACAATTCTATGCTAATTGAATCCAAAATGCAAATCGTCTTGAAAATATATTTAACCTTCTAAATTGTGCAGATTGCATAGTTTTGGGGGAGACAAAATCCCCGGAACAGTCGATTTTTCACAACGAATTTCGGAGATTTTCAGGTTGGTTTTTATGGTTAAGAAAAAGTGCACAACAATCGGAATGATTTTGAGGCTTTAAAGTGGGCAAAGTGCAAGAAATTTTCGGAGTTGACAAGAACGGAATTACGGTATATAATGAAGACAATATTTAAAAAACGAGGCACAATAATGCGTTGATTTGAATTTAAACACCATAATTTTGAAAGGCATGAGCTTCATGCTTGTTCGTCGTGTTTAAATTCTTATTTTTTTAAGGAGCGTATTAATTGTGCCTAAATTTTATTTTAACAGATTCAACTGCCTGCAGCTTTTTAACGGGCTCATCTTCTATGCGCCGGTGGCGCTTCTGGTGCGAACTCAGGCGGGAATGACCGTCTCACAGTTTCTTTTGTTGCAAGCAGTACTGTCAATCGTAATCTTTGCGGGCGAGGTTCCCGCCGGAATGGTGACCGACAGAATCGGCTATAAAAACTCGATAGTCCTGTCACAGCTGCTTCTTCTCTCGGCGAGAGCCTGCCTGATGGCGGCATTTCTCATGAAGAGCCTTCCCTTGTTCGTCCTGGAAGCCGCACTTGAAGGGCTTTCAAACGTCTTCTACTCGGGGACATACGACGCTTATCTCTACGGCGTTTACGGCGAGGAAGAATACTTGCGGAGAAGCACCCTTGCCAACAACTTCGGAACGATTGGATTTATTCTGAGCACCCTTCTTTACTACGTCTTTTACGCCTGCTTTGGCATCACCGGGCTTCTCGTTTCCTCAACGATTTCAAGCCTTGCGGCTACGGTCTGCTCGCTTGGGCTCGAAAAAGAGAAATCCAAGCCCGAAAAGCAAGAGAAGGGCTCAGCCCACGTTTTCAGGACTCTTCTAAAGAGCCGGGAGCTCTGGACAATAATGCTAATCTCGGCTTGCTTGACGATGGCGATGTTGTTTATAAACTTCTTCTACGTCGACAAGCTGATGGCTGTCGGGCTGGATGAAAAGCTGATGACACCGATAATTCTCGGCTACTCGGTTGTAGAACTGCTGAACGCAAGAATCGCCAAGCGTATCAACTCGAAAAATCAGCAGGTCTTCTTCACTGTTTCAAGCCTGATTCTCTGTGCTGGACTGATTCTGTTCGGCGTATTGAGTGACGCCGTGCCGGTTGTTATCTTAATGCTTATCCTGCCACTTCTGGTCGATATCCCGTCGGTGATACTCTCGAAGTACGAGAACGATTTTATTGACCGGATGGATGCAGACAAAAATCGGGCGACGGTGCTGTCGGTGTTCAGCATGGGCGGAAGCCTCCCCGAAATAGCTATGCTTCTTGTCTCGTCAGCTCTGTCGGGAGCGGGAACGGCGGTGTGTTTCATAGCTCTCGGCGTCACGATAATTCTTCTTTTACCTACATTTTGCCTTGACAAAATGCACAAAAAATGATACTATATAATATTGGATATGTCAAAAATAAATATTCTTTGGAGGAGATTTTAATCATGAGCAGTTACAAGGATTTAAGAATCGTAGATAACTTCTACCAGACCTCGGCGTTCTTCCCGATGCCGACGATGATGATTGGCACCATCGCTGACGACGGAAGCACCACCTTTGGTCCCTACTCCCTCTGTTCGCCCTACTATGTTGCGGGCAAGGGATATTACGCAATGATTCTCAACTGCCGCAATTCTTCGAATACGGCACAGAACATCCTGAAGAGAAAGAGATGCACCCTCAACTTCATCTATGACGACAAAAAGCTCTTCAAGGAGGCTGTCAGAATGGGTTGGCCCGGGGACACTCCCGAGGAGAAGATGAAGGACTGCAAGTTCACCCTTGAAGACGGTCTTCTTAAAGAAGCAGACCCTAACGGCACTTATCCGCAGGTAATCAAGGAGTGCTTCCAGGTATTCGAGTGCGTCTGGATGGACACTCTCGACAACGCGCAGGACGACAAGCCCGGCGAGCTCCACGGTTATCCCGGACCTTACCACGATTTCAACGGTATCACCTCCGAGTTCGGCGCACACTTCATCCTCAAAATCGAGAAGATTCTCATGAAGGAGAAGCACTACAACGCCATCATCAACGGCGTCAAGGCTTCCGGATTCCCGAAGGTTCCTGTCGATTACGGCTACCGTGATTCAAAGAACTTCTGGTACACCCACTTCAGCCGCCCGATTCCCGAGCTTCTTCCGATAAGAGAAGGTAATCTTGATTCGGTCAAGTATGCCGCAAAGAGAATCGACCCGGATGTTCAGTTCACCGACGAAGCTTGCATGAAATTAATCAACGTCCCGAGAATCTTCCTCCCGACTGCATTGAAGGGCTGTGTTGACTGGGCTAAACAGAACGGCGTCACCCTCATCACCGAGGAGCACATGAACATCATCAACGACAAGCGCTCGAAAGAGAAGAACAAGTAATTGAAGGGAGAACGTGAAATGAAAGTAGTTTTGGCAGGAGCTTATGGCAAGCTCGGCAGTGAAATTTTAAAGTCGCTCGTTGCAAGAGATATTGAGACGGTGGCGGCTGACATGGTTGAAAGAGACATCGAGGGTCTTGACAAGTCGAAGTACACATTCAAGAAGCTCGACGTCACCAATAAAGAGGCTCTTAAAGGCTTGTGCGACGGCGCAGACACGGTTATCACAACCGTTGGTCTTACCGCAACAAGCGCAACACTCACAAATTACGACATCGACTACAACGGCAACCTGAATCTCTTGGAAGAAGCAAAGCGTGCCGGTGTCACAAAGTTCGTCTATATCTCGGTTATCAAGGCTGACAAGGCTCCCGACGTCCCGATGCTCCACGCAAAGTACCTCTTCGAGGAGAAGCTGAAAGAAAGCGGAATCTCCTATGTCATCCACCGCCCGACAGGCTATTTCTACGACATCGTAAAGGTCTTCAAGCCGATGATTGAGGAAGGCAAGGTTACACTTCTGGGCAAGGAAGCAGTACATGCAAACGTCGTCCACACTCCCGACTTCGCTGAGTTCATCGTCGACCACATCGGCGACAACAATGTCACCTATGATGTCGGCGGCAAGGAGACCTGGTCTTATGAAGAAATCGCAAGAATGTGCTTCGCTGCGGCAGGCAAGGAGCCGGTCATCAAGCGTGCTCCGGCTTGGCTCTTCGACGTCCTGGGAAATCTCCCGAAGAACAAGAAGAACGGCAAGAAGGCAATTTTAAAGTTCTCGAAGTGGACCCTCACCGAAGAAATGGTCGGCGACACACATGTCGGCGAGTCGAGCTTCAAGGAATACATTGAGCAGAGCTTCAAGAAGGAGGGCTAAGCTATGAGTATATGGGGATATTTTGGGATATTCTATGTCGTCAGCCTTCTGTGCTGTGCTATAGGATTCAAGAAGTATGTTTACTTCCTCTCAGTCGGCTACGGCTTCTCGGTAATCGGCTTGGGAATCGCCTATCTCGTTTCCGCATTCGCAGGCGGCTTTGCATGGAATATCGTAACGATTTTGCAGTGCGTTCTTTTCGTAATCTACGGCGCAAGACTTTCCGGCTTCCTGCTCGCAAGAGAGCTTAAGAACGGCAACTATCGCAAGGTTCTTAAAGAGGCTACGAAAGAGGACGAAAAGCCGATGCCTGTCTTCGTCAAGATTGCAATCTGGATTTGCGTCGGACTTCTCTACTTCGCCCAGACCTCGCCGGTCTTCTACAGAATCTATAACGGCAAGGGTGAGGATATTGTCCTTCCGCTTATCGGCGTAATCATCAGCGCCTGCGGGCTCATCATCGAGTCGATTTCCGACAAGCAGAAGAGCGCTCAGAAGGCTGAGAACCCGAACATGGTTGCGACCAAAGGACTCTTCAAGATGGTCAGATGTCCTAACTACCTCGGCGAAATCATCTTCTGGACGGGAGTCCTCATCGGTTCTGTCAATGCTCTTCATGGCGTAGGACAGTGGATTGTTGCAGTCCTCGGCTGGATTCTCATCGTGATGGTAATGTTCAACGGCGCCCAGCGCCTCGACCGCCGTCAGGAGAAGAGATACGGCAACATGAAGGAATACAGAGACTATGCCGACCACACGCCGATTATTCTGCCACTGATTCCTCTTTATCATGTAGGAAAATATAAATAATAGAAGGGAAAGAAAAATATGACCGTTCCAATGGCTATTGTCGATTACATTCCTGTTATTTTCTTTTTGGAAGCTGCGATTATCCTGCAAAGAGACCTCTACAAAAGCATGAGCAAGGGTGCGTTTGCGCTCTTCTCGGCTGGAACCATCACCGTCTTCGTCGCCGGATTCTATAAGGCGACCTGGAAGCTGCTGTATGCCGCAGGAATCTGCGACTTCACACCCTTAAACAAGTCCTTCTTCCCGATGCAGACGACCGGCTTCGTCCTCGCCGCACTCGGAATGCTCGCACTCCTCTGCCACAAGCAGGGTGACGATGCGGAGAAGCTCAACTCGGTAGCACTCATTCCGGCTCTCGGAGTGATTCTGACCGCTTCGGCTCCTGCTGAGTACTCCGGCACGATGATTTTCGTCATGCTGATGGTTTTGGGCGTTCTCGTCCTCGACGTCGGACTCATCATCATCTCGGCAAGGCACAAGCAGACCCTCGCCGCAGTGATTTACGGAATCTCGTTCGTGTTCGTAATGGGCATGGGTTATCTCTCGTCAAGGGACTTCGAGCAGGCTTCGATGAACTGGATTGCAGAGTTCACAAACATCTTAGGACAAGGCACGTTCCTCCTCGCAACACAGTTGCTCCATAAAAAGATGGTTGCAGAAAGCAAGTAAAGATTTTTCAAGGTATAAGACAACCCCACCGTAGAGATGCGGTGGGGTTATTTTTGCTGTAAAACAAAAATTGCAACGAAAAATGTAGCCTGAAGTACACTTTTTGCAAGGAAAAGTGTGTGAAGCCTTACAGTAAGTATGGTCTCTCATGATAAATGCTCGGTATTTGCATTTTTTGAAGAGATGCGACTACGAATATCCTCTGCGGTAGGAAGCTGACACTTTAGTTCATTTGGCAAGTCACTTGTTAAGCGATACTCGCTTACTCCCATTGGCTTGCTCATATCCTTTAGTGCATACTCTGCAACTAAATTGTTCTTACTCTTACAGAGCAAAAGTCCTATCGAAGGTTGGTCTTCGGGCTTTTTTAAAATTCCATCTACCGCAGACAGATAGAAATTAAGCTGACCAACATACTCCGGCTGAAAATCTCCGGTCTTCAATTCAATAACAACATAGCATCTCAAATTCAAATTATAGAAAAGCAAATCAATATAAAAGTCATCTCCGCCGACAGTCAAATGATATTGATTTCCAAGAAAAGCAAACCCCGTTCCAAGTTCCAAAAGTAACTTTGTAATATCCTGAACCAATGCCCGCTCAATATCACGTTCAACCATGTCTTCCTTAAACGGAATAAAGTCGAAAACATAAGGATCCTTCATTGTTTGTATTGCCAATTCGCTTTGAGGAGTAGCTAAGCGCGTTTCAAAATTAGCTACTTTTTCAGTGAGTACCTGATGCTCATATAAACCGCTTTCTATTTGATGAACGAGTACATTTCTGGACCAACCATTATCTATCACTTTTTCGGCATACCAGATATATTGTTCCACATCCTTAACTTTGTCCATCAAAGCAATATTATGATACCATGTAATTTGTGCAAGCACCGCTTGCACAATTTCGATATCCGGGAACATTGAAGCAAACTTAGCCATATATTTTAAATTGCGAACAGAGTACCCTGTTGTGTTCGGAAACGACACTTTAATATCCTGCGCAAGATTGTCAATAAACCTATTGCCCCAAACCTTATGCTCATTGATAACTTTTCCTATGTTATAGTAGAGAACAATCAATTCTCGATTAACATTGAGAACGGCTTTATACTGAGATGCCTTAATTTCATCCTTAATCGACTCAATAACATTCATATATTCGCTAGTATTCATTAACACATTCTGTCACTCCCAACACATGAAGATATAAAACCCATAAAACAACGGGGTTCTCTCACCCAAGAAGGCAAAAGAACCTGTTGTAAACAAAGCAAACTAGAAGCCTCACTCTTCCCCATCTTCCTCAGGCATATCCCAGTTATGGTAGACCTGCTGGACGTCGTCGTTATCGTCGAGGGCGTCGAGGAGGAGTCCCATGAATTTGAGCTGGGTTTCATCCGTCAGGGTGGTGTAGGTCGAGGGAATCATCGTGTCTTCCGCCGAGACGAGCCTATAGCCCTTTCCAGAGAGAACCTCCGAAATCTTATAGACATCGTTCGGGTCGGTCGAGACTTCGATAACATCATCTTCGACATTGAAGTCGTTTGCGCCGGCGTCGAAGCAATCTTCCATCAGCTTGTCCTCATCGACTCCATCATTTTCGAGGACAATAACGCCCTTTCTGGTGAACATGAACGAAACGCAACCGGTAGTTCCCATATTTCCGCCGAACTTGTCAAAGTAGTGGCGAACGTCAGCCGCAGTGCGGTTCTTGTTGTCGGTGAGGCACTCGACGATGATTGCGACTCCGCCGGGACCGTAGCCCTCATAGACCATCGTCTCGTAGCTGTTCTTGTCGCTGTCGCCGGCGGCTTTCTTGATGACACGCTCGATGTTGTCGTTCGGGACGTTGTTAGCCTTCGCCTTCGCAATCAAGTCTCTCAGCTTGGAGTTGGACGCAGGGTCAGGACCTCCCTCCTTGACGCAGACGGTAATCTCTCTGCCCATACGTGTGAAGACCTTAGCCTTCGCACCGTCCGCAATTTCCTTCTTGCGCTTGATATTGTTCCACTTTGAATGTCCTGACATGTTAATCTCTCCCTGTTTAGTGGTTAGTTGTTAGTGGCTGGTTCCGCACCAGACCAGATGATTTCAAATAGTTCTTCTATCCGCTCCTGCCTGCCCGTCAGATACAAGTATCCGAAGAGACATTCTAAAGCAGTAGCTGTTCTGTATTCACGGACGCTGGAATGTTTTGGAGGAGTTATCCCTCCGGCATTTCTTCCTCTGCGGAAGATGTCCGATTCCTCTTCCGTGAGAACCGGCAGTATTTTCTCGCACAAAGCTGACTGAAACTCACAGCAGACGTATTTAACGGTCAGACTGTGGAGCTTTCCCGCCGGCATATTTGCGCTTAAAATCAGCTTTTCACGAACAAGCTGTTCGTAAACGCTGTCGCCCATGAATGCGAGCGCCAACGGGCTGTAGAGCCCTGCTTCCCTTTTATCCAAAGCCTTGAACGACATTCTATCCTCCAAAGCTACCTGACGTAATCAAACTCGTAGCCGCAGACGGAGACGGTGTCGCCGTCCGAAACTCCCTGATTTTCGAGCTCCTTGATGATTCCGCTTGACTGGAGTACCAGCTCAAAGTGCTGAAGCGACTCGTAGTCGTTCGGGTCTATCATCCGGATGATTCCTTCGAGCCACTCCGCCTCGACGAAGTAAACGCCATCCTCGACTGTTACCTCAAAGCTTCTGTCCTTTGCCAGTTCTTCAGGATTCCATTCAGGAGCCGAATCTGGCTCAAAGACCTTTAATGGTGGAAGCTTTGAGAGTTCAGATGCGCAGTAGGCTACCAATTCTTTTGTGCCCATTGTTGTTGCGGCGGAAATCTCGAAGATGGGGAGTCCCAAATCCTCGATATATTCACGGAACCTCGCCATCTGCTCTTCAGAAGCCATGTCGCACTTGTTTGCGGCTACAACCTGAGGTGCGTTCGCCAGATCTTCACTGAAGTTGGCGAGTTCACGGTTTATCGCTTCATAGTCCTCTATCGGGTCTCTGCCCTCGGAACCGGAAACGTCCACAACATGGACTATCAAACGGCATCTCTCGACGTGTCTTAGGAACTCGTGACCAAGTCCTATTCCTTCGCTTGCACCCTCGATAAGTCCCGGAATGTCAGCCATTACGAACGAATTGCCTTCGTCGACCTTGACAACGCCCAGAACAGGAGTCAGCGTCGTGAAGTGATAGTTCGCAATTTTCGGCTTTGCGGCGGAAACGACCGATATAAGTGTCGATTTTCCAACATTCGGGAATCCTACAAGCCCGACGTCCGCAAGAAGCTTCAGTTCAAGCTTCAAATCTAATTTCTGTCCCTTGAAGCCGGGCTTTGCAAAACGGGGAATCTGTCTTGTGGGGGTGGCGAAATGGGCATTTCCTCTGCCGCCCTTGCCGCCTTTTGCGATTACAACCGGCTCGTCGCCTGACAAATCGGCGATGATTCTGCCGCTTTCTCGCTCTCTTACGACAGTTCCTCTCGGAACTTTTATGACGAGGTCGGGGGCACTCTTGCCGAAGCAATTTCCCGAGCCGCCGTTACCGCCCTTTTCGGCGGAGAATTTCCTCTTGTAGCGGAAGTCGATAAGGGTGTTCATGTTGTCGTCCACTTTAAAGACGATGTCGCCGCCCTTACCGCCGTCGCCGCCGTCGGGACCGCCTGCCGCAATGTACTTTTCCCGATGGAAAGACACGCACCCGTCCCCGCCGTCCCCGGCTTCAACGGAAATATTCACTTCATCGACAAACACTCAAACACCTCCGGTGTTATTAATGTACAATGTAAAATGTACAATGTACAATGGTTGAGTCGGCTATCGCCGACATATTTTAAGTGGTATGTACAGTGGCAATTTAATTATGTCCTGCTTCGCAGGACACATTCATTGTACATTGTACATTGTACATTATACATTGAAACAAACGTCCCCAAACGATGAGGTTCGGGGACAAGTTTTCAGCAGACTGCTTTTCAAGCAGGCTTATTTCTCTACAGGATAAACGCTTACCTGCTTCCTGTCACGACCCAATCTTTCAAACCTTACTACACCGTCTACCTTTGCATAGAGGGTATCGTCTGAGCCGATGCCGACATTGTTGCCGGGGTGAATATGGGTTCCTCTCTGGCGATAGAGGATGTTGCCCGCAGGTACGAACTGACCGTCAGCTCTCTTTGCGCCTAATCTTTTCGATTCGGACTCACGACCGTTCTTGGTCGAGCTTGCTCCCTTTTTATGGGCGAAGAACTGCATACTTAATCTTAACATTTTATTTCACCGCTTTCTGTATTCGTTGGAATCCCTGTTACGATTTCATAATCGCAACAGCTACGTTGTCGGGGTACTCTTCGCTCAAAGCTTCCAGATGTTCTCTCAAAGAATCTATAAGCCTGTCCGCATCCGAAGACTTCTTATTCACCGTGAACTTTACCGTGTCGTCGTAAACTTCCGGCACTGCGTCCACATTGAAGCCGTCGATGCAACTGTTGACAGTGAGCATCACTGCTGAGGAAACGGCGGCACAAACAATGTCGCTCCCCGCTTCCGAATATCCCGAATGTCCCGAGACGGAAAAGCCCTTGTAGCTTCCCTGCCCGGAAACTTTAAATAACGCCGTTATCATTACGCCTTGATGGCTTCGATTCTCACCTGAGTGTAGGGCTGTCTGTGACCCTGCTTCTTATGAGAAGAACCCTTCTTGGGCTTGTAGGTGAAAACGGTAATCTTCTTAGCCTTGCCGTTCTTAAGAACCTTGGCATCAACGGTTGCACCCTCAACATAGGGAGTACCTACAGAAGTTGTTTCGCCATCGGAGAGTACTACTACTTTATCAAAAGTAACCTCGTCCTCTGCCTCTACGGGAAGCTTCTCGATGAAGACGACATCGCCCTCGTGAACCTGATACTGCTTTCCGCCTGTTTCAATTACTGCATACATTTCTCGGCACCTGCCTTTACTATAAAACTCGCTATGCGACGGAGAAAAAGCTCACAAAATCGCTCTTTACTTGAAACCCGACCATAAGCAGCTTAAAAATTATACTACAATGCGCAACCAAATGCAACTGAAAAGAGGGATTGTTCACAGAAAATTTACAATTTGCAGAGGAAACCCCTCCACCAGCTTCGCTGGTCCCCCTCCCCTTTCAGGGGAGGCTATTTGAGTTCTCTCAAAAGCCTTGTAGGTGGCAGTTATAGGCTCCCCTGAAAGGGGAGCTGTCGCCGAAGGCGACTGAGGGGTTTACACTCCTATCACCAGTAGCTTGCCGTCCTGCGCCGTCAGATTAATCGTCCTTATCTTAATCTCGCCCGAATCGACGATGAGATTCGCAATCTTATCTTCAACCTCACGGCGGATGATTCTTCTGATGTCACGGGCACCGTACTGCTCGGATATTGCGATGTGGGCGATGGCTTCCTCGGCGGCTCGGTCGTAGTTGAACATGATGAGCTTCTCGGAAAGCGGAGCTACCATCTCGCCAAGCATGAGGTGGGCGATGTCGGCATAGTCCTTTTCAGTCAGCGGATTGAACACGACAATCTCGTCAACTCGGCTGATGAACTCGGGGCGAAGGAACTCACGGAGTCCCTTGATTGCTCTGTCTTTGGAAGCTTGCGCCTGGGTTCTGTCAAAGCCGATGCCGAAGCTCTTGTCGGTCGAGCCGGCATTACTAGTCATGATGATGACGGTGTGCTCGAACGAGACGCTTCTGCCCTGGGCGTCGTTGACCTTGCCTTCGTCAAGAATCTGCAGGAGTATGTTCATGACGTCCGGGTGGGCTTTTTCTATCTCATCAAAGAGAACTACTGAATATGGCTTTCTGCGGACTTTCTCGGTAAGCTGTCCTGCTTCGTCATAGCCGACGTAGCCCGGAGGCGAACCGATGAGTCTTGAAACCGTGTGCTTCTCCATGTACTCGGACATATCGATTCTGATAAGAGGCTCGGTGGCGTCGAAGAGCTCTGCCGCAAGAACTTTAGCGAGCTCGGTCTTGCCGACACCGGTGGGACCTACGAAGATGAAGGATGCGGGTCTCTGACGGGATGTGAGCTGAACTCGTGAACGCTTGATAGCGTTGCAGACAAGGTCCACAGCCTCCGGCTGACCGACAATCTTCGCAGAGAGTGCGTCGTGAAGACCACGAATCTTGTCGTACTCCGACTCGACAATCTTGTTTGCCGGGATTCCTGTCCAGAGCTCGATTACCTTCGACAGGTCTTCTTCGTTTACGTAAACCTTGTCGGCGGCTTCCTGAGCCTCTGTGCACTCGTTTTCGAGCTGTGAAAGCCCTGCCTTCGCTTCGGCTATCTTCTCATAGTCGGGGTTCTCAGCCTCTTCGAGCTTTGAGAGCTCATCCTGCTTTGCGGCAAGTTGCTCCTTCAGCTCAGCCGCATGAGAGATTTCGGGACTTCTGATGCTTGCGCCGGCGCAGGCTTCGTCAAGTAAATCTATCGCCTTATCCGGCAAAAATCTGTCGTTGATATATCTTTCCGACAGGACGGCACACATCCGGAGCGCCGAGTCGGTTATCTTCACGTGGTGGTAGTCCTCGTAATACTTTCTGATGCCGAAGAGAACCTGGACTGTGTCGTCAACTGTGGGCTCAGAAACGGTTACCGGCTGGAATCTACGTTCAAGGGCGCTGTCCTTTTCGATATACTTGCGGTACTCCTTGAATGTGGTCGCACCGATAACCTGGACTTCACTTCTCGAAAGTGCAGGCTTTAAGATATTTGCGGCGTTCATGGTGCCGTCGTTGTCGCCCGTTCCGACGAGTCTATGTACCTCGTCGATGAAGAGGATGACGTTACCCTCACGCTTGACTTCCTCGATAAGACCTTTCATTCTCGACTCGAACTGTCCACGGAACTGTGTTCCAGCGACCAAAGCCGTCAGGTCGAGAAGATAAATCTGCTTGTTTTTAATGTTATAGGGAACGTCGCCGGAAACAATCTTCTGAGCAATTCCCTCGGCGATTGCTGTCTTGCCGACGCCCGGTTCGCCGATTAAGCAGGGATTGTTCTTCTGCCGGCGGGAGAGAATCTGGATGACTCTGTCGATTTCACGCTCCCTGCCGATGATTCTGTCGAGCTTGCCGGAAGCCGCACGGTCGTTTAAATTCGTGCAGTAGGTTCCCAAATATTTGAGCTCCTTTTTCTTATCGGCTTTTTCCTGCTTCCGGTTTTTCTTTGTCTGACCGGAAGTCTGCTCGGCGCTTCCCTGCTGTGAGTCGGGAAGAGCATCCTGCGGCTGGTTCTGGGCATTCGGGTTGAATCTTCCCATCAGGTTCTGGATGAAGTTCGGCATTGCGTTACTGATGCCGCCCATCTCGAACGAATCGCCGTCGGGGCTCATGTCATCCTCGTTGATTTCGCTCATGGCTTCCAAATCCTCGTCGGTAAGACCAAGCTGTTTCATGTAGTCGTCAATCTGGGTAAGACCCATTTTCTTGGCGCAGACGAGGCAGATACCCTCATTTTTTCTTTCGTTGCCGTTCATAGTGGTGATAAACACTGCGGCTTGCCTTTTTTTACATCTTGTACAAATCATTTATTATCTCCAATTGTAATTATCCCATCAGATTAAGTTCGTAGAAGAACCTAAAGATATACGTCAGCTCTATTGTGTCGGTATTCAGGAATATAAGCGAGTCGCCGCTGACGTTGACGACCAGCCTTATGAGAAGTGCCAGCCCGTATACCGTGATAAGACCTTCAACAGCGCCTAAGATTGCGCCCAAAAGCACATTCAGAGCACCGAGAATCGGGATTTTGTTTGCAAGTTTGAACATGTTTGAAACCGGATTGATTACCAGTCTCAGGATGAATAAGAGCACCAAAAAGACGATTATCTTCAGGGCAAATTCTATTATGGGTCGGACAATCTCCGCTTCAGCCGTTGCGGCTGTCTCTTCAGCCGAGCCGGTCAGGAAGACGTTTACGACCTGAGACATATCGCCTGTTGCGGCTCCGAGAGTTTCGAGCGCATTTATGATGTAGTCGCTGAACAGGAAGCTCTCAACCGTGCTTGTAACGGAGCTTTCCACTCCCGAAGCTATCGACGAAGCAGAATCCTGCGAGCCGTTTTCACGAAGGGTCTCAGCAAGCTCGTTAAAGAGGTCGGAAGCGCCGGAAATAATCTCTCCAATCTCGCTATCCGAAACGGTGGTGCCATAGTCTCCGTCTGTCAGGGCATCGGAAACGACGGCAACCGGATTCTTTTCAGAAGCGGTCTCTTCAAGAGTTTCTATTACCGTGTCGTGGATGAAGTTGTCATAGATGAGCGGGGACAGAGCCTCCGCACCAAACCAGCTTATAAAGAATGCGGCTACGATTAAGATAGCGTAAACGGCACTACGAAAAAAGCCCCGTTTCGAGCCACCGTAAAGCGTAATCAGGATTATTCCTATAACGCATACATCGTAGAATATATAAAGATAATCAGTCATTCGGTCTCCTTAAAATCAGCCAAGAGCCGCCTTTACAACGGTTCTGTAGTTTAAGAGGATTGCGTTGTCACTGTAAATGACGAACGACGTATACTCGGCGCTCAAATCCGTTTCCGACTCCACTTCTCCCGAAGTGTTCAGCTTGTCGAGCTTGGATGAAGTGTTAATGTACACTTCCCCGTCGTCCACGAGAACGCATTTAACCTCTTCATTATAAATAATTTCCGCCGTTTCGTCAAGTCCTGCTTCAAAAATAGCTACCAGATACTCGTCACTGCCCGGCTTCTCAAAAGAGATTGCGCAGACATCGTCTTTGGCGGAAAATCCGCTTATGTCATAGGTATAGTCATACGAATATGCAACGGTGCAGTCGCCGTTGAGTAAATACACAGCGTCGTTTCCGACAAGCCAGATTTCCTCGTCGTCAGTAAATTCGATGTCGAGAGTCAGAGTCTCAATAGCAGACGACTTAGCCTGAATCTCGGTCGAGCTGAAATCAAGGACATAGACAAGGGTTTTGAGGATTCCTCCCGAAGCATAAAGGCTCGCAACGGCACAGCCGGAGCCATCGTCATTGAGCGCAACAGCCATGATATAGTTTCCGTCAGCCCAGTGGAAGATTTCGGTTCCGTTCTTGTCGTAAATGGTGAGGTACGATGCATATTTGTCGGTGGAAGTTATAACCGCAATGTTTCCCTTCTCGCCAATAGTTGCAAATAAAATCTGGTCTTCAAGCTTCTTTTCAAAGATTTCGTTTCTTCGGCTTATAACCATAAGGCTGTAGCCGCCCATATCATAGACGAGCGCTCTCGATGAGGAGGTCTCGACGGTCGGAGTGCCATACGGTGCATAGACCGACTGTATTGTTGCGCCTGTCAGGTCGTAAGTCGTGATTGAGGTGTCGGAGAACATCACCCAGCAGTCACGCATGGCGCCGATTGAGACGTTTGAACGGCTGGAGACGTCGAACGGGAAGTTCGATTCCTCTTCCTCTTCAAGTGTTGTCGAAGTCGCAGACTCGTAGCCCTCTTCAAGGATATTCTCGAAATAGGGAAGCCAGCTGTCATGGGTGAGATATATAAGCAATGCGACGGCGAGCACGGCGAGAATCGTTAAAAGTCTTCTTATGAACCGCCTGCTTCTGCGACTCCTGCGGAGCTTCTTTATATCAGTTTCGTAGGCATTTATTGAAGCCATCTATGCTCGCCTCCCATCTCAGTAAAAAACTTTGTTTAAATACAGCCCATGTGGTGGGACTGTTTTGCCTGCTCTGGTTCTGTCGCAGGCGGCAATTATTCTGGGGATAGAATCCGCCGGCAACTTGTCGTCGTTAATGAACAACAGCGTTCCGACCATGATTCTCACCATGTTATAAAGAAATCCGTCTCCGCTGACTCTGAATATTACCAAGTCGCCTTCACGGTTCACAGAGAAGTCGAAAATCGTCCGGACGGTTTCCTTTTTGTCCGTATCAGTCGAGCAGAAGGACTTGAAGTCGTGAGTCCCTATGAAATCTTTGGAGGCTTTGTCGAGCTTCTCAGCATCAATCGGGTACCAGCTTCTGAACCACAAATCCTCGTGAAACGCAGAACGGATTTCGGAATTATGGATGATGTATTTGTACTCTTTTCCCTTGCAGGAATATCTTGCGTGGAAGTCGTCATTAGCTTTCTCGCACCTGAGGATTGCTATGTCTTTAGGCAGAACGCCGTTAAGTCCGAATATAATGCCACGTTCGTCAATAGTGTTTTCAAGCGCACATGAAAAGACGTATTCGTTTGCGTGAACTCCGGCGTCGGTTCTTGAACAGCCGTCGATGGAGACCTTTTCGCCGAGAAGCTTATAAAATCCCTGCTCGACTGTGCCCTGAATGGTCCTGAGTTTTAAGTTGTCCGCCTGCTTCTGGAAGCCGTGATAGTTGGTTCCACGGAAGGACATCGTTACTTTGTAGTTTGTCATATGGGTATGAATATGTTTGCAAGTATAATCAGCACCAAAAACAGCACCGTCACCGCAAGGGCGATGTAATCAAGGTATGTGGTTTTCAGTTGCTTCATTCTGGTTCTGCCCTCGCCGCCACGGTAGCAACGGCACTCCATTGCGAGCGCAAGCTCCTCAGCACGTCTGAAAGCAGATACGAACAGCGGAATGAGAACCGGGATAAGAGCCTTTGCACGGTTTATAATCGAGCCGGATTCAAAGTCGGCTCCTCTTGCCTTCTGTGCTGACATAATCTTGTCGGTCTCTTCGATAAGAGTCGGGATGAACCTGAGAGCTATAGTCATCATCATTGCGATTTCATGCGCCGGGAAGTGAAATACTTTGAGCGGCGAGAGAACTCTCTCGATGGCGTCGGTAAGAGCTATAGGAGACGTGGTGTAGGTAAGAAGCGAAGTTCCGCAGATGAGGAACACGATTCTCACCGCCATGAATATCATCGTCGAAAGTCCGTCGTCGGTAATCTTTATAAAGCCGAGGCTGAATATTACATCACCGGTCGAGATGAAGAACAGGTTTAATATTCCCGTGAAAATGATTACCGGCAAAATCGGCTTGACGCCCTTTACCATCATCTTAATCGGGATTCCCGAAATCGCAAATGCGAATACTAAGAACACAATCCCTATTGCAAGCCCCGAGAATCCACTTGCCGAGAAGAGCATCACTATATATAAAACTGTCAGTAAGAGCTTAATTCTCGGGTCGAGACGGTGCAAGACCGACTTTCCCGGAAAATACTGCCCGATAGTTATATCCTTAATCAAGTCCTATTTCTCCTTTTTCTCCTGCAAAAGCCGAAGTACCAGCTTTTTTGCATACCCGGTCGAATAGACCTCGTCGTCAAATTCGATTCCCGATTCCTTCAGCCTGTCGAAAACTCTTGTAATCTGGGGAACTGTCAAGCCCATGCTGTCAAGCTCCCGGACACGTGCGAAGACCTTTTCTGGGGTGTCAAACATGAAGATTTTTGCGTCGTTCACGACAAGAATCTTTGAAACGGTGTTCGCAACGTCCTCCATCGAGTGGGAGACGAGCATTACTGTCGACTTCTTCTCCTCGTGGTACTCTTTTATCATGCCCAAGATTCTGTCTCTTCCGTGCGGGTCAAGACCTGCTGTCGGTTCATCAAGGATAAGCACCTTCGGCTCCATCGCCATTACTCCGGCGATTGCAACCCTGCGCTTCTGTCCGCCCGACAAATCAAACGGCGACTTCTGGAGTAACTCTTCTTTCAAGCCTACTAAACGCATGGTTTCCCTGACACGTCTGTCAATCTCCGCTTCGTCAAGACCCATGTTCTTCGGACCGTAGGAAATGTCCTTGTAGACTGTATCTTCAAACAGCTGGTACTCGGGGTACTGGAAAACCAAACCCACTTTGAATCTGATATCACGGAGTCTTGATTTGTCTTGGAAAAGCTCCTCGCCATCGACGTAGACTTTGCCGGTTGTAGCTTTCAAGAGCCCGTTAAAATGCTGAATAAGGGTAGACTTGCCGGAGCCGGTGTGCCCGATAATTCCGATAAGCTCTCCCTCATCAATCTCTAAATTTATGTCGTCCAGAGCCACCTTGCGGAAAGGTGTTCCCTCGCCGTAAACATAGCTCAGGTGTTCGGTTTTGATTATGCTCAATGGTGTTGTCCTCTCTTTACAGCTTCATAACCACGGAAACCCCTCCACCACCGGCTTCGCCGGCGGTCCCCCTCCCCCTTCGGGGGAGGCTTTAACTGCCTCAGGCAAGAACTTGCGGAAAAGGCAGCTATAGGCTCCCCTGAAAGGGGAGCTGTCAGCCCGAAGGGCTGACTGAGGGGTTTCAGCCGACTTGCAGCAGCTTATACAGTGCTTCGTAACACTCGTCTTCGTAAATTATGTCTTCGGGGAGATTTACCCCGCACTTTCTGAGCTCGTGTGTAAGTTCGGTTACCTGCGGGACGTCAAGTCCTAAGGATTTCAGCTTCTCGACCTGCGAGAAAACCTTTTTCGGGCAGTCGTCCATTATGATGTTGCCCGAGTCCATGACTACAACCCGCTTCGCCCTTGCGGCTTCGTCCATGTAATGGGTTATAAGCACTATCGTGACACCGGTTTTGTTGAGCTCGGTGATTGTCGACATTATCTCCCGCCTGCCGATTGGGTCGAGCATGGCGGTCGGCTCGTCAAGGACTATGCAGTCCGGCTTCATCGCCAGGACTCCGGCGATTGCGACCCTCTGCTTCTGTCCTCCGGAAAGCTTCGACGGGGAGTGTTCCCGGTAGTCGTACATCCCGACGGTTTTCAGTGCTTCGTCGACTCTTCTTCTAATCTCAGACGGCTCTACACCGATATTTTCAAGTGCGAATGCGACGTCCTCCTCGACGATGGTCGCAACAATCTGGTTGTCCGGGTTCTGGAAGACCATGCCGACGTTACTTCTGATGTCGAAAAGCTTGTCTTCATCCGAAGTGTCCATCCCGGCAACCGTGACTTTCCCGGAATCGGGAAGGTTGATTGCGTTCAAAAGCTTCGCAAGCGTCGACTTCCCCGAGCCGTTATGCCCGAGAACCGCAACAAATTCGCCCTTGTCAACGGAGAGCGAAAGCCCATGTAAAACCTCGTTTTTCTCGACATTTCCGTTGTCGTCCTCGGTCGTGTATGTGAATTTAACATTGTCTATGTCTATAAAACTCATTGTAACCCCTTTCAGAAACCCCTCAGTCAGCTGCTTCGCAGCTGCCAGCTCCCCTTTCAGGGGAGCCTGTTATAGCCTCCCCTGAAAGGGGAGGGGGACCGCACGAAGTGCGGTGGAGGGGTTTCAGGTATACCAAATTGACGTACTCCCCGCCGGAAGCGTCAAGCCTGTTGACTCCACCGGCAAGCCTATCTCATCGCTTGTGACTTTGCCGCCGAATTTCGGAATCAGGACGGTTGACAAAATATAGCCCATTACCGATGCGGAAAGCCCGGTTGTATAGCTGTTCAGGACGAAGAATAGCGGTTTTTCGCTCAGAACTCCTGCCGTAAGCTTGACTAAATCGTAGACGTTGTCTTCGAGCTTCCATATCTCACCCGAAGGTCCTCTGCCGTAGCTCGGCGGGTCCATGATGACGCCTTCGTAAAGGCTATTGCGCTTGATTTCACGCCTGACAAACTTCTCGCAGTCGTCGACAATCCATCTTATTGGCTTCTCGGACAAGCCCGACAGTGCGGCGTTTTCTCTTGCCCACTGAACCATGCCCTTTGAGGCGTCGACGTGGCAGACATCGGCTCCTGCGCCGGAGCAAGCAAGTGTCGCTCCGCCGGTGTAGGCAAAGAGATTCAGAACTCTGACCTTGTCAGTCTTCACTCTCTCAGAAATCAGCTGTCCGGTTTTCTCCCAGTTGACAGCCTGCTCGGGGAAGAGCCCGGTGTGCTTGAAGCCGGTCGGGTGGACTTTGAACCGGAGATTTCCGAAATACTGCGACCCATAACCGACAGTCCAGCTTTCGGGGAGCTTTTTTAAGTACTCCCACTGTCCGCCGCCCTTACTCGAACGGTGATACACTGCATTAGCGCTCTGCCAGATGGCGCTCTTTTCTGTTTTCCAGATGACCTGAGGGTCGGGTCTTATAAGCCGGATGTCCTTCCAGCTTTCAAGCCTTTCGCCGTCAGTTGCATCGAGCAATCTATAATCTTTCCAGCCGTCAGCTGTTCTCATTACTGTTCAACTCTCCTATATGCTCCGCAACCGTCTGTGCGGCTGCCTGGGCATACTGATAAATGATTTCTTCGTCTCTGCCCTCAGCCGTGACTCGAATCAGTGGCTCGGCGGACGATTCTCTTATGTAAATTCTTCCGTCGCCGGCGAGCTTTTCGGAGCAATAATCAAGCATCTCCGTAATCTCGGGGACGGTTTCCCACATGTTCTTACATTCGTGGCGTATTCTCACGTCGACGTCGATTGTCGGATATGGCGTGAAGATTTCGGCGATTTCTGAGAGCTTCCTGCCGGTTTTCGCCATCACTTCAAGCATTTTTGCGCCGCTCAGCTCGCCGTCCGCCGTATCGGGGACTCTTCCGAAGAGGAACCTTCCGCTTGCGTCAGCACCCAGAGTATATCCGTCGGTCATAAGCCGTTCGTGAATACTTCTTTCCGAAACTCCGGAAGCCGTCGAAGTGACGATTCCCTTGTCCTTTGCCCACTTGAAGAAGCCCAAATTCGTGGCTCTTGTAACGACGCAGGTGTTTGCGGAAAGTGTCTTCTCCTGCTTCATGAAGTATGCGAGTGCCGCAAGCATTTTGTCCGGGTCGACAGGCTCGCCCTTTTCGTCGACAAGAAGGCATCGTGAGCCGTCGCCGTCGAGTGCGATTCCACAGTGGGCTCTCGATTCAACAACTGCCTTGCTTAAAGCAGTCAAATCTTCAGTTCCGCAGTCTTCGTTTATATTCACTCCGTTCGGCTCGGTGTTCAGAAACTTCGCAGTGATTCCGAGTCCACGGAAGAACTTGACAGCCGTTTCATAAGCCGCACCGTTGGCACAGTCGACAACAATTCTGAGTCTGCCCAAATCCACCTGAATGTCACGGAGAAGATACCTGACATAGTCCCACTCGGCGTTCTTTTCGTTTAAGATATCGCCGAGATTTTCAGCGCTTGCGTTCGGGATTTCGTCGGGGGATTCGAGAACCAGTCTCTCAATTTCGGCTTCAACGCTGTCAGTAAGACGGTCGCCGGAAGCGGAGAAGATTCTGATTCCGTTAAATTCATAGCTGTTATGGGAAGCGGAAACCATGATTCCGGCATCGGCGCCGTACTTGACGGTGAGGTACGCAACAGCCGGCGTCGGGACGACTCCCAGAAGGTCTGCATCTCCGCCAGCCGAGCAGATTCCGGCGACAAGTGCGGACTCTAAGATTTTGCAGGAGGAACGGGTGTCCTTCCCGATAAGAATCTTCGCATGGCGATGGTTTCTCTTTGAGAGCACATAAGCGCAAGCCCTGCCAATAGCCATAGCGAGCTCACAGCTGAGGTCACTCAAAGCCTCGCCCTTGACAGCCCCGTCAGCACCGAATAAATTTCCCATGAAATCAGCCCCAGTCTTTTTTGATTTATAGCATAGTTTGCCCGTCACGCAGAAGTCCCAGATGTTTGTACGCCAAATCTGTGGCGCAACGTCCTCTTGGGGTTCTTGCGATGAAACCGAGTTGCATTAAGTACGGCTCGCAGACGTCTTCTAGCGTCACTGCTTCTTCACCGATGGCAGAAGCAAGCGTTTCAAGACCAACCGGTCCGCCGTTGTAGCCCTTTATAATCATGTTGAGCATCCGCTTGTCCATTGTGTCAAGCCCTAAAGAGTCAATCTCCATCCGGTCAAGGGCAATCTTTGCTATTTCGGGAGTTATTGTGCCGTTACCCATAACGTCGGCGAAGTCCCTGACACGTTTAAGAAGCCTGTTCGCAATTCTCGGGGTTCCTCTTGAACGCTTGGCGATTTCGATTGCGCCTTCACGGTCGCAGATTACTCCTAAGATATTTGCAGACCTGATGATAATCTCGCAGAGCTCTTCGTGGGTGTAGAGTTCAAGTCTCTGTGAGATTCCGAACCTGTCACGAAGCGGAGAAGTGAGCTGTCCTGCCCTTGTTGTGGCACCGATAAGGGTGAAGTGCGGGACATCAAGGCGGATGGTCCGGGCGCCTGCTCCCTTGCCGATGATGATGTCGACGGCAAAGTCCTCCATCGCAGGGTACAAAACCTCCTCAATCTCACGTGGGATTCGGTGAATCTCATCTATGAAGAGGACGTCGCCCGCCTGAAGGTTGGTTAAAATTGCGACAATGTCGCCCGGCTTCGTTATAGCCGGTCCAGAAGTTATACGTATATTGACGCCCATTTCGTGGGCGATGATTGCCGAAAGGGTTGTTTTTCCGAGTCCCGGAGGTCCGTAGAGAAGGACATGATCTAGTGGTTCTCCACGCTTTTTTGCGGCGTCGATATAGATTTTCATGTTCTCCTTGACCTTTTCCTGACCGATGTATTCGTTCAAGGTTTTCGGTCGGAGGGAAAGCTCCGCCTCGTCGACGTCCTCAGCCAAAACCTCGGTGCCGACAAGCCTTTTTTCGAGATCAAACTGTTCCGATTCAATCATGCCTTCACCTCCTTAAAATCTGCCGGACGCAAGAGTCCTTAAACTTCTCTTGATGATTTCGTCCGTTTCGAGTTCTCCCGGGCACTTTGTGACCGCCTGAGCCGCTTCCGACTGGGTGTAGCCGAGCACGACGAGAGCCGCAATCGCTTCCGCCTTGTTGTTATCTCCTACTGCCGCAGTAATAGCTCCGACGTCGCCGGTGGTGTCCAAGACTGCGCCGTGAGCGACCTTGTCTTTGAGCTCCATAACGATTCTCTGTGCGATTTTAGAGCCGATTCCCTTGACTTTCGAGAACGCTTTGGTGTCATCCGAAGCAATAGCTAACGCTACGGAAGCCGGAGTGAGGCTTGAAAGAATCGCAAGGGCATACTTCGAGCCGACGCCACTTACGGAGGTCAGAAGCTTGAAGCATTCGAGCTCGTCTTTAGTGAAGAACCCGAACAGGTCGATTGCGTCTTCACGCACAGCCATATAGGTATAAAGCGTGCAGGAAGTCATATTCGAGACGGAGGTTATAGTATTCATCGTGGTTTTGCAGGCATAGCCGACTCCTCCACATTCGATAACGCAGAGGTCGGGCTCGGTGTGTATAATATTTCCGGTGAGGCTGTATATCATTTTTAAGTTCCGTTCTGCCGTGCAAGGGCGTTAATTCAGTCCGAAGACTTTTGAAGTTGCATAGTGACCGTGGGTGATGGCGAGAGCAAGTGCGTCCGCCGCATCGTCCGGCTTGGGGATTTCTTTGAGCCGAAGAATTGAACGAGTCATTTCCTGAACCTGCTTCTTCTCAGCCCTGCCGTAGCCGACGACAGAGTTCTTCACCTGCAAGGGTGTATACTCATAAATCTTTATATCGTGCTTGTTTGCCGAAAGGAGGATTACTCCCCTAGCCTGCGCCACGTCAATGGCGGTTGTGTGGTTGGTGTTGAAGAAGAGCTTTTCAAGGGAGATAGCCTCCGGCTTGTACATGTCAAGAAGCTCATTCATGTCATTGTAGATAACCCCGAGCCGCTCGTCAAACTGCATGTCCGGCGTCGTGGTGATAGCCCCGTAGCCCTTGACGGCGAAGTTCCTCCCGTCATAATCTAAGACCCCATACCCGACAATCGCATACCCCGGGTCAATTCCAAGTATTCTCATAAGCACCCCACTCATTAAAATCCACTATTACGCCATTTTCTACTTTCCTAAATAGTAATTATAGTCCTAAATGGGCGGGATGTCAAGCTTCGAGGGTCGGAATTATGGATTTCTTTGAAAGTCAACATGTTTGCAAAAAATTAATATTGACAGTCTCCACATATTAAGATAAAATATAGTTTATAATCAAGTAAAGGGAGTTTTGATATGAAAATAAAAAAGATTGTAGCGATAATGTTAGCAACGCTTTTGATGTTAATGACATCCTCTTGTGGCTCTACAGGCACGCAAGAAAGCGTCACCACATCAAACCGCAAGGCTACAACAAGGACGCCCTCCACTACAACAACGGCTGAAGAAGATTCTCCCATGAGAATCACCACGGCAGAAACAACTACCACAACAGCTGAAAAAGAAACTCCTGTGACAACAACCACAGTCACAACAACCGTCACAACGACTACTGAGAAAACAACTCCAGTAACAACGACAGCCGCCACCACTACAACTGAAAAAGCTACGTCCAAAGTAACAACTGCTGCCGAAACAACCGCCGTCGATGAGGCTGAATCCATTTCTTACAGTTCAAACAGCGTTTATTTACCGGATATCGGGGACTTTTTGAGTTGCGGACGTGGAGAAGATAAAGGATATGGTGACACCGGTCATCTGATTTCCTATAGTTTTTCCCTTGATAACGGCAGAGATTGTATAGACGAAGTTATCGAACTCTTCCAGGACGATTGCTATCAACTTGAGCTATACAATATTGTAGACTCTAATCTGATATCTTCTACTGCTTCTCTTTTTAGTTCTTACTTTTTCTCCTATAACGGCAACAACAGCGCGATAGAAAAAATCGACGATAGCAGTAAAGACTCCATTATACCAATATTAGGCGGCTGCTATGATGTCCGTGTTATGGTGTCCTATTTCTATGCTGAAGGAAGAATATCTATATCCATCTACTATGATTCCGATTTTGAGATGATTGACCCAATTGTACGCACTGGAAACCAGCCAACAGATTACAGTGGCAATCCGGTTGAAGGTTCAATCACCGGTACCTGGGACGGTACATACATCCCCGAGTACGCCAAAAAGGATTGCATGATATGCAACGGGACGGGAGATTGCCAGACCTGTGGAGGAGACGGTTACCTCTGGAGCAGTGCATCCGACAAGGAAAATCGTGACTGCTGGAGATGCCATACCCATAAAGGAAAATGCTGGGCTTGCAACGGCACGGGAAAACAACAATACTGATTATATGAGCGACCATCTTCCGGTCGCTCTTTTAACTATTTCATCCCTCATTCATCTGTAAAATCCGACTTATTTTTTTCAAAACCTCTTGACATCCGCCCCATAATCTTATATAATATTATTATCATTTGATGGAAGGAAGTGTTCTTATGCGGCATGAGGCGATAATGGCTTCGGGTGGCGCATTGGTGGGACTTCTTTTTTGTTACTTCGTGAGCGGTTCTGTGCGGCTTGCGCTCATCGCTGTGGCGGCGGTGTTGTTCGTGGCGGGACTGTTTTTATTGTCCGGAAAATTACGCAGGGCGGTTTCGACCGCCTTTTTATTTTTGCTTATTTTCTCTGTCTACGGCACCGTATGGTTCTATTTTCACGCCGACCGGCTGGTGGCTCTTTCGGGAGAGACGGTCAGAGTCTCGGGAATCGTCACCGACTGCGAGGACAGCGACACTTCTCAGGTGACGGTAAATGGCAATATCGGCGGAATCAGCGGGAAGGTGGTCGTTTATCTAAGCGGATATAACATCTCTCCGGGCGATAAGGTCTCCTTCGACGCCGAAATCTATGAGCTCCGGGACAGTGCCGGCTTCTCCGCAAGCGATTATTTCAACCCGAAAGGAATTTTTGTCGGGTGCTCGGCGGAGAGTGGCGTCACCGTCGAAAAGGCGACCGGAATTTACGCCGTCTACGGCAATCTCCGTGACTACAGGGAGAAGCTCACCACCACCTTCTGCTCCTACGTCGGGCTTGACGCCGGTCAGCTCCTTTCGAGTATGCTCTGCGGGACGAGCGACAGCCTCAGCTCATCTATAAGAACCACCCTCAACCGAAGCGGAATCGGGCATCTCCTGGCTGTTTCCGGGCTCCACGTGAGCATCGTTGCGGCGCTGGTGGCTTTCCTCCTCCGGCTTCTCAGCGCTCCGAAGGCGGTCACCTTTGCGGTTTCGGAAGCGATAATGGCGCTGTTCGTCGTCTTTTCCGGGATGAGAATTTCGGCGGTTCGGGCGTTTATCATGATGACAATCTACCTTCTCGCACCAATCGTCCGGCGGGAGT
This sequence comes from Oscillospiraceae bacterium, assembly GCA_021200775.1. GTDB lineage: Bacteria > Bacillota > Clostridia > Oscillospirales > Ruminococcaceae > Faeciplasma. The sequence goes on along the minus strand of JAJQGB010000009.1, from coordinate 25,625 downwards.
ACGACGCCTTGGCGTCTCTCGGGTGCACAATCATAATCATGCTTTTCATATCTCCCTACAGCGTCGCCGACGGCGCTTTTTTGTTATCCATTTCGGGAGTTTTTGGGATTTGCGTCGTGGAGCCGGCGGTGTCAAAGGCATTTTCAATCAAAGGCAAAATCAGACGGACAGCGATGTGTGCCGCCTGCGTCTGGTTCTGTATACTTCCCGTTTCGGTCTTTATTTTTGATGAGATTTCCCTCGTCTCGGTTCTCACAAACGTAGTCCTGACGCCGTTTTGCACGGTTGCACTCGTCCTGTCCCTAATATTTGCCACTTGCGGAACTCCGGTGGCGCTGTCCTTTCTCATAGAAATTGCCGGAGTGATTGCACGCTGGGTGATAAAAATCTGCGATTGGGTTTCCAACCTCGGCTTCACATATATTCCGATAAAATTCGCCGCGGTGCCGGTTGTCGTAACCCTGCTCACTGCGGCTGTTGTTTTGGTTCTTATTCTGACGAAAAGCGTCCGGAAGGCGGCTCTGTCGGCTCTCGGAGCGTTCTCGGTGACAATTGCGCTGATATTCTCATTCTACACTCTTGACTCGGGGACAACTCACCTTAAAATCACCTCCGACGGCGACGGATATCTTCTGACAATCTATCAGGGCGGAGAGTGCCTGGCAATCGACTCGGACGGCTCTTATTCAAACAATTTCGGCTACATCATCTCAGAGGAGGGCTTAACCGCCGTCAAAGCCGTTGCGATTCTGGATAACGGCACGGCGAACTATCCGTCCTACTTAAACGCCGCCCTGACTCCCGACATAATTCTCTTCGACACAACCGCCTCGACGCATGGTAACTCCGAAACCGAGCTCATAAAACTCACCGACGGCTCAACCCTCAGTCTCGGCTCCGCCGAAGTCACAGTTTCCGGCACCTGCACCACCGTCACCCTCGGCGACAAAGAGATTCTGATAACCGACTCGCAGGTCCCGGATGAAGGGTATTATATTTACATAGCCAACGGCGTCTGCGTGACGAATCTTTATGGGGAGATAATGGTGGCGACGGACGGGGTGGAGGTGGAGATGACAGGATAATTACAATTTTCTGTCAACACTTTCTGCACCGAAATGCAAAAACTTTTTTATTTCCAAAGTTTCTGCACTGAAATGCAAAAACTTCTGACAACTTTTGGCAAGTTCCGACTGATTATGACAAATCAAACCGCAACGCAGATATCCACGTTGCGGCTTGTTCGTCCTCTTCAAATGTTCCAGATTTATTTGTCCGTGATTTCAGTTTATCCCACAAGCTCGCCCGTATCGATGTACGCATCAACGATTGCGTTGAGTTCATCGAGGTAGTAATTCAGCTGGTCGGTGTAGGTCTCTTTGAGCTGTGCCCATGTTGAGCTTGCACCAGACTTGATTCCCTGGTCGAACCTGTTATAGGCGCTGTCGAGGTTGGTGCCGAGGTTGCCGTTATAGAACATTATCGTGTTCTCGGCGATAAGTTCGTCGCAGATTTCAACCATTTCGAGCATTTCGTCGGTCCACATGTAGATTTCTCTTAACTGCTTGGTGTCGATGTCGATAACCGTCGGGTCGATTATCTTGAATCTCTCGCAGGAAGCAAGAAGTGCAACTCCTTCAGGGTTCTGAGCGCCTGTTACAAGCATGTATCCGGTCGGGATGGAGTTGAGATAATAGACTCCGTCGCCGTCTTCGTATCTCGGAAGCGGAACAAACATGATTTCGCCTGCTTCGATGTCGCCCCAGATGGAGTTCATCTCGTCAACCGGCATTGTGAGGTCACTGATTGTGCAGATTGAGAAGAGGCAAAGTCCTTCCTTGACGCCTGCGCCGCACTGGTGGTCGTTTCTGCCGGCATTATAGTTGGTGCCTTCGTGATATGTACAGCCGTTCTTGACAAGGTCGTACATGAGACCTTCGGCGATTTCAATCAGCGGGTCGTCGAGATTTGCATAGAAGTGTCCGTCTTCGTCCTTCTGGATGATGGTGCGTCCGGTCGATTCCTCACAGATTGCTCTGTGGTAGTACCAGCCATCGAGTGCGTATCTGTCCTCGTCCTCGTCGGTGAACTCGATGCACATCTCATAGAACACTTCCCATGTCCACTCGTCGTTATAGTAGAGCTCGGCAGGGTCGTCAAAGCCGTATTCCTCGATTACTCTTCTGTTATACGGGCAGACCATTCTCGGGGAGATGTCGGTGACGATTCCGAAGTGCTTGTCACCGAGTGCGAAATACTCTGCGGCATCAGCCATTCCTGCCCACAGCGGCTCGGTGTAGTCGATGTAATCGTCAACCGGCTGGTACATTCCCTTCATGCAGTTATAAGGGAAGGTTGCGGTGTTAGAGGTTCCTGCCGCCGCAAAGTCGGGCGACTGGCTGGAAAGAATGAGGTTTGCAAGGTCGTCGTTGCGGTTTGAGTAGCTCGTCTCAACCCAGTCAATCTCGCAACCGTACTTTTCGGTGAATGTGTAGTAACCGGTGTTGACTATTTCGTCCTCGCTGTAGTTGTGGAACGGGTCGTACCAGCAGAACCACTTGATGGTTGTTCCTGCGGCGACGGTCTCCTCGGCGTCGGGAAGTGTGATTCCGGCGGCGGCAAGGATTGCTTCCGAGTCGGAGCTTGAAAGTGTCAGGTAGACAATCTCTCTTGATGAGCTTCCGCAACCGACCATAGCCAGAACCATGATAACGGTGAGTGCTATTGCTATAATTCTTTTCATCTTTGATGTTCTTCTCCTTTCGCAGATGTTCGGAAAATGTGATTTCGGAAAGAGACATAAATACAAATTATGTCGGATTGTAGGATTTCTGGAAGATAAATCAGGGCAGAAAATCACTCGGGCTTATCTTGGTAAGATTTTGCCCCGTTCAGTAAGCCCGAGTAACTTATCTGCCAAATCACTATGAAAGGCAAATTGGCACGGTCTTTTTAATTACTTCTTTTTCTTCTTGCCGCCAAGAACTACGGCTACGATAACTACTGCCGCAACTACGATAACGACTACTACGATAACCACAACGGCTACTACCGGGAATCCGGAATAGTCGGGGTCGGCTTCGCCACAGATGGTGCAGACGCCCTTTTCATAGTTATGTCCCAGTGCAGTTCCCTCTTCTGTGATGGTGTCGGTCTTGCCGCAACCATTGTCGCACTCGGCGGTCATTGTTCCATCTTTGGTGCAGGTGGCATCGTTATTTGAAACGTAGTTTGTGAAGCTGTGTCCGAGAGCAGAACCCTCGTCGGTGACAGTTACTTCCTCACCGCAGACTGAGCAAACACCGGTCTTGGTGCCATCTTTAGTACAGGTAGCGTCGCCGTTTGATACATACTCGGTGACGGTATGTCCGGTGAGGCTGCAGTTAGCTCCGCCAGCGGCGACATACTCATCGGTGGTTCCAGAGAATACTTCGAGAGTTGTGATTGTAAGGTCTTCGACGTTGACTCCATAGGACGAGCCCTTGAAGTTGAGCTGATAAGTCTCGGTAACGCCCTTATCCTCAGCGTCGGATACAAGAATTTCAAGCCACAAATCGAAGTCGCCAGGACCGACAACTGTGATGTCGGAGGCTCTCGACCAACCATCAGCGGATACCATGAACACTCTTGTGCTGTCGGTTGAAGTTCCGGCTACGTGAACCAAAACGGTATCTCCGACCTGATAGGTCTCGGGGAGCTGGTAGCAAACCTGCTCGATGTCGACGTAGTTGACGCTTCCGTCATCAGCATATGTACCCTCAGCAGAGAATACGCCAACGTACAAAGAATTCAGAGGAACCGTTACCATAATCCCGTCGTCGGACATGGGATATTCGAGGATAACTTCTTCCTCTTCGGCTGTCTCTTCGTCAGCAAATGCGACTACTCCGAGTGAAAGCACCATCATAAGTGCAAGTACAATCGCAAATAATCTTTTCATTTCTGTGATACATCCTTTCATAATGTCCTTGTAAAAGAAGTGATTTTGTCTTTTACGCAGTTTTTACATCTATATGATACATCCGCTTTGGGAATATTTCAACACATATTTCGACTGCAACTACACAAAATCCGACTTCTAAAACTCAATTATCAGTATTGACAGAAATACTCAGCAAAATGTATAATGAGAATAGACAAAAATAATCTTTTGGAGGTGTAAAAATGCTCAACCGACAGATGGTAATTATCAACAAACCGGTGGAGTGCGTTCATTCGTCCTCTTCCGAATCGGGCACCTACAACATCGAGAATGTGAACAGCGGACGAAGCCATCAGAGCCTCAAATTCCATTTTCACGAGGTATACGAGATATATCTGTTCCTAAGTGGAAACATCACCTACCACGGCGAGGCGGTCAGTAAAAAGCTCGAACGTGGAGACCTTATTTTGTGTAGTCCCTACAGCTTCCATTGCTCACAGCTCATGGGGGAGTGCGATTACGAGAGAATCGTCATTAACATCGACAGGTCTGCCCTTCAGGCAATCTGCACCAAGGAGACCGACCTTTCAAAGTGCTTCGACGTTGCCGGTTCGAGCATCAACCTCTACAAGCTGAGTGAATCGGAGACGGCGAAGTTCGTCAAAATTTCGGACATGCTGTCAAGCGAGATTGAAACCGGCGGCTACGGCTCCGACGCTATGATTAACGCCTACTTAACCGAGCTCATGGTATTAATAAACCGCCACACCTCGGCGGAAATCGTGAACCCGAGCGGAAGCGGTATGCCGGACATTGTTCTGAACACTCTGAACTACATCAACGAGCACCTGACGGAGGATGTCTCCCTCGACGCCATTTCAAAAGCTCTCCATCACAACAGCGACTACATTTCAAGGAAGTTCCGCGAGAGCACCCTCCTCACCATCAGCCAGTACACAACCGCAAAGAGGATAATCCTTGCAGAAAAGCTCCTGATTCAAGGCTCCACTCCCACCGACGCCTGCTTCTCCAGTGGTTTTAACAACTACACCCACTTCGGCAGAACCTTCAAGGCGGTCACAGGGTATAGCCCGAGGGAGTTTGGATATACAAAAAACTGAAGTGCTCCCTTCGGTCGCACACCCCTCCACCGGCTTCGCCGGTCCCCCTCCCCCTTCGGGTGAGGCTTTTTGTATTCTCTCGAAAGCCCCTGTAAGAGGCAATAAAAGGCTCCCTTGAAAGGGGAGCTGTCGCCGAAGGCGACTGAGGGGTTTCCAGCGTGTTTACCCATTCAACGTATAATACGTCAGGAAGTTGTACATATTCAGAATTTCGTCATCATATGTCTCTTCCCTGTTATTCCACATGTTGTACTTATCGAAGTAGCCCCAGGTGTTCATTGAGGTGGCGATTTCGCTTGCGTCGGCTATAAGCTGATACTCGGCGGAAAGCGGGATTCCGGCATATTCGAGAGTAAGCAAGCTCAGGTAGTTTGCGCTGACTATGCCCAGATTATCGTCGCCGATGTCATAGTTCGCCCAGATTACGAACGGGGTTTCGTAACGTGTAAGGAAGCCGTTGACGGTTGTATTGCGGCTCGGGGCGATTTCGTCGAAGAACTCGGTTTCGGTGTTCGGCTGGTGGTCGCCGAAGAAGACGATTATTGTCTTCTCATCGACGTTTTCAAAGTATGTAATAAGCTCTTCCAAAGCCTCGTCGGAGGCTTTTATTAATGAGAGATACTGCTCGGTTTTCGGGTAATCGCCTTCGGTGCTCGTTAAGTGAACTGTAGTCTCGAAGTCGTCGCCGTCGTACTCATAGCCCGAGTGGTTCTGAACAGTCACGCCGAAGATGAAGATTCTATCTGTTGTCTTGTTCTCGTACTGGTCTATAATCTGCTGATAGAAATAGCTGTCGCTGATGAGAGTTCTTATATACTCGACATCGTCGCCGAAGCCCTTTTCCCAGCGGGAGACGCTCACGTATTTCGCCTGATAGTCGGTCATGTCCTCGCCGCTGACGAAGTCGTCAAAGCCCATCCAGGCATATACTAAATTTCTTCTCCAGCAGATTTCATAGAACGGATGCATTGCGATTGCGCTGTAGCCGTACTCCTGAAGATATGTCGCCATCGACGGAATGTCGTCAGTGATGTGCTGTAAGTAGACATAACTGCCGTTCGGCATGTACATCATCGAAAGACCGGTAAGGAACTCAAATTCGGTGTTGCAGGTTCCTCCGCCCAGAACCGAGACTAATACTCTTCCGTGCGGATAGTCGTCGATAAGTGAGTCGAAATAGGAGTTGTAGCTCTCGTCCGTCCTGAACTTGCCGACGTAGCTTAAATCGGAATAGCTCTCGTTCATGATGACGATGATGTTCGGGAGGTCGTCTAAGTCTCCCGTCAGTTCTTCATCCGTATATTGCGAGAGATATTGCAAAAGTGCTTCCTCAGAATAGCCTTCCGGCTCGTCAAACTTCATTTTGCGGCACCCGATGTAGAAGTTCAGGGCAATGCCGTTTACGTTGTTTGTGGATTCGGTGTCGAAGGTAGAAGTTGCAAATGAAGTGTAGTCGATTCCCCAGATGAAGAGGACTCCGGCAACAGTCAGCGCCAGCGAAGCCACGCCTGCTCCGGCTCGGACGAGCCTTTTCGGGTAGGAGATTTTGCACTTCATCGCAATCGCTATCAGAAGAACGCTTGCGGCGGTGCCGATAAGCATGTTCGAGTCGAAATGCCAGTCGTCCGGTTTCGTGACGCTCATTGCGGTCTGAATGGCGTATAGGTCTGTAGGCACAAGCGGCGTGCCACGAATCTCCAAAATAATCTGGTTCGCAATATGCAAAACATAGCTCACGCCGACCATCGCCGTGACGGAAACCCGAACCGACTGCGTCAGTGCGAACATAGCAACCTGCACCACAGCATAGAATACAAGATTGTCAAAATAAATATAATCTGCGTACACGCCTGCTCCGACTATTACTCTGACCGTCTCAAAGCAAAGAACAGGAGCCAGAAGAAAGAAGACAAGCGACATTATGCTTCTTGCCTTGTCGCTGATGTCAAAATCGGTCAGGAGTGCGAAGAGCATGAGCAGATATACGCAGGTGAATTTCAGTGCTCCGGAGAAATCAAATGACGAATAATTGACGAGTGCGAGTGTGAGTACGGCTAATGCCACGACTATGCCGAAGATGAGCCGTTTGGTTTTCTTGAATTTTATCATTGAAATCTCCATTCTGGGGGTAAATCAGTGCGCCCTGATGGCAGAGCGCACATAAATAGGTCTTGCGAAGGATTTTGCGATTAGTCTTCAGTTTTTGCGAAGTTTGCGGTGAAGCCATAGTTTGACTTTGGATTTATCTTTATCGTTGTGGAACTGCTCGTATACGAGCCCGTCCAGCCGGTGAACTCGTAGCCCTCGTCGGCTACTGCCGTGATGGTTATCTTGTATCCGGGAATGAAGTAGCCGTACCAGTCGCCGTCTTCATCAAGAGTGAGCTCTACTCCCTCAATATAGACGGTTCCGCCCTCACCATCCCAGACGGAAACCCGGATTCTCTTGGTCGTGGTCGAAATGCCGAGGTCGTTTTTGAGAATCGTAAGGTAGTAGTTCTGGCGGTTTTCAAGCCAGGTTTTCCAGCCCTTCACGTTATTCTTGATTCCGTTTAAACTCTGCCAGCCGATGTAGCGCTTGAAATGCTGACTTAAGTAGGGCAAATATTCGTCGTAGTATTCGTCAAGAGCTTCAGAAGCGGTTTCGGAGTTAAAGGCGATGTTTGCGGTCTTCTCCATTGCGACGACGAACATGTCAAGGAAATCGTCGTTTTCAAGAAGCGACGAGAGCATCTTCGCAAAGTAGCCGTCGCCCGAAAGAAGGCTTGCAAGGTTGTCACTCTTATAGTCTGCACCGGCGTTGTATAAATCCATCGAATATTCTGTATCATAAAGCATGAACCGCCACTTGCCGTCCTGATAGGTTGAGTCGGTCATATCTGTTGTTCTCGACCGCCAGCAAGCCCAGTTGCCCCAGAGCCAGTCCTGATTGCCGATATAGATTTCTACCGCCATATAGTCGGCGAAGCTATCCATATCAAAGAGCTCGCAGGCTTTTTCATAATATTCGTCAACACTCATGTCGTGGGAAGTGATGTACTTGATGGCGTCGGAAAGGAGGCTTTCTTCCCCGTCCTCGCCCTCTTCAAGCTCGCCCGCCTTCATCATGATGACGTCGTCGGAAGGCACGCCATAGTGGGACTCGACATAGTTGTCGTCATAGATTTCGTTAAGGGTATAGACGCCCCAGTATTCGCCGTTCAGGAAGCAGATTACGAGTTCGTCCGCCTGAGTGGCAAAGTTGAAGCCGGAGACAAGAGACTGTGTCCAGGCGTCCTTGAATTTAAGGCTGAAGCTGTCGTTGCCGCCGTTACGGATGACGAACTTCCGGTATGTAAGGATTTCCGAGCCGTCATATTCTGCGGTATTACTCTCAAACAGGTCATATTCAAGCTGGGAATCGCCGTATTCTGAGCGCATATAGAATTTAAGGCTCTTCTGCTGGCTGTCCCTAGACCATCCGCCGTGGATTCTCACGCCGCAGTCAACTGCGAATGAAAGGGCGGTATCTTCAAAATAGTCGATGTGTGCATCTCTCTCCCAGTCGCTTCCACGCTGGTTGAAGTTTGCGGGAGTACTGCCGTCGAGGCTTCCTGTCGGGTTCGCCTTTCTCCATTCGGAGAAAACGTTTCCGGCAACATAGATTCCCGTTTCGTCGTCATATAGGTCGTCCGGGTCGATTACGACGGAGATTACCGAGACGTTATCGTACTTCTCGGAGATGTCATCGCCGATGAAATATGTAGCCGTCGTGACCTCGCTAGTCCTGCCGTCAGAGTCAACGGCAATTGCCCTGACTACCGTTCCCTGCTCGAACTTTGTCGACGGGAAGAATTCCGACGATTCGTCGACCGTCGTGCCCTTTTTGAACATATAGACAGCACTCTGGTTTGAACGGTCCTTGATATTGATTCCGTTTGTGTATTTTGTTGAAGAAGTAGTGGGAACGCTTCCGTCGGTGGTATAATATATTGTAGTGCCGGCTTCGGCAGTGATTGTGAGCTTGAAGCTGTCTGAATAGAATCCGCTGTCCTTCGAGAAGGTCGGAGCTTCGACTATCTTTTCGGCAGTTGCATTCGACTTTCCGGGAGTGGCAGTGAGAACTGCAAAATCTCCTGTTCCGTTCGGGTATCTGCCGTAGGTATAATCAGTTTTTACATCCGGGAGCTCGATGCTGTCGATAAGCGTGCCGTCAGAAGCCGTAAGATAAACCGTTTCGCTTCCGCCGGAGAGCTTGAAATTGGTGTGGAGCTCGCCGTTCTCAGTTGTATCTTTATCGGAGCAGTAGATTATAAGATATCCGCCTGCCTTGATGGTGACGTCCGGCAGAGTCCACTTGAAAGGCTTTTTCTTGCTGTCGGAGATTCCGACGCCTTCAAGGCTCACATCCTTTGAAGTCGGGTTGTATATTTCAATCCAGTCGGGATTGTCTCCGTCCGAATCTGTCAGGCTCTCATCGTTATCGGCACAGACCTCGTTTATGACAAGAGCATAGACCCCAGTCTTCGCCGCAAAACTTTCGAGTGTGAAAGTGTTGACAGAAAGCGAAAAAATGAGTATCATAGTAACCAGAATCTTAAAAGGTCGAATAAGGTGCTTTTTCATATGAGGTACCTCCCGGCAGATTTCTTAACGCAAATCACACATGCGCTTTACACTATTATAGCTTATATTGTGACGGTTTGCAACTGTTTTTTATGCTCCGTTTGGTCGCCGAAGGCGACTCCACTATTGTACATTGTACATTGTACATTTCTAAGAAAGGCAATCCCCATGAATCAAAAGAAAAAAATCTCCACTTACATCTATCAATACACCCTGATTGCAATCGGCTCGATTATTTATGCGGTGTCGGTCAGCTTATTCTTAGACCCGAACGAAATTGTGCCGGGAGGGTTTACCGGTATTGCGATGATTATCGGGCACTTTATACCGTCGGTGCAGACCGGTACAGTCGTGCTAATCTTAAACATCCCTATTCTTGCAGTCGGAATCTGGAAGTTCGGGGCGAAGTTTTTAAGCTCCACCGTATTCTCGGTTGTGCTTTCCTCAGTTGCTATGAACATCTTAGAACCGCTCGGTCCATTGACTGAGGACCCGCTTTTATGCTGTGTTGCAGGCGGATGCCTGATGGCAATAGGACTTCAGCTCGTCATGATGCAGGGCGCCACCACCGGCGGCACCGACATCATCGTGAAGCTTCTCAGCAAAAAATTCACCGCCATTTCCGGCGGCTCGCTCTTCCTGATGGTTGACGGTGCGGTAGTTCTCCTCGCAATCATCACCACCGGCAACATCGACAAGGGTCTCTATGCGGCTCTCTGCATAATCATCTCCTCGGTCGTCACAAACTTAATCTTAAACGGCACCAACGAGGCGAAGCTTTTAATCGTAATAAGCGACTTCTCTGACAAAATCACCTCACGTCTCATGGAAGAGCTCGACGTCGGCGTCACCCTATTAGAAGGCAGTGGCGCCTACTCCCAGCACCAGAAGCGCGTCATCATCTGCGTAGTCAAGAAGTCGGTCATGTCGAAAGCCCTGAAAATAGTAAAAGCCGAAGACGATAAGTCGTTCACGATTGTGACTACGGCAAATGAGGTTTATGGGGAAGGGTATAAGTTGCATGGGGGAGATAACTGGAACTGAAACCCCTCCGTCTGCGCCTACGGCGCATCCACCGACTTCGCCGAAGGCGAAGTGTCCCCCTTCTCAGGGGAGGCTTTTATTGCCTCTTCCTAAGGCTTTCGAGAGAAGACAAAAAGGCTCCCCTGTTAAGGGGAGCTGGCAGCCACGAAGTGGCTGACTGAGAGGTGCGCCGACCGGGAGGGAGGCGCTCGGCGGAGACGGCGTCAGCCATCGAAGCCGATTATTTCTGATGCTCAAACCAATTCTGAATATATGCCGCAATGTGCGGAATCGCAGTTGCTACATCGATGCCGGTGGTGTTGAGGCAGAGGTTATAGCCTCTTCTGTCGCCCCAGGGATATCTTGCAAGAACGCCGTGGCTCGATGCTCTATCTTTGTCAATCTTCTTGATGGAGCGCTCCAGCGCCTTGTCGCTCATGTCTTCGCCTGCGTGGGCACGGGCACGGCATCGTGCGACCTTGTCGCTCATCTCGGCATAGACGAACAGCTTGAAGGGGTTTTTGTCCTCCAGAATCACGTCCGCACCACGCCCTACGATGACGCAGTTGCCCTTTGCGGCGAGCTCCTCGATTACCTCGTGCTGATGGGAAATCAGGTTCGGAGTTACAGTCGAAACCGACGGAATATATGAGAAGGTGTGCGAGATGGTCATCGGATAGTTGAACCTCATCCCACCTTCAACGGCTCTCTCGACGTACTCCTCATCAAAAGAGCTCTTCTCGGCAATTGCCGTAATAATCTCTCTGTCATAGTAGGCAAATCCGAGCTCGTCTGCAAGTCGCTTGCCGACCTCTCTTCCGCCACTGCCGAATTCTCTGCTAACGGTTATTATCTTCATAATCGTCATCCTTTCTGTTTGGATTATATGAAAACGGCGTTCCAACTTTTCGGTAAATTGTACCTCCGATTTTCCCTTGTTTAACTCGGATTGTCGACCACTCCCATAAAGAGTGGCACTCCCGTCTCGCTGTCATAAACAGCATAGAAGAAGCTTTGATTGAACTTTATAACCTCGGGATAGGTTTCCGCCGCACCGACCATTACCTCCGCCGTGACAGCCGCCGCCTTGGTTCCCCAGACGTCAACTTCTATAACTGCTTTTTGAATAGTCTTGCTAAGTGAGATTCCCTCGCCGAAGTTGTCAAAGCCTCCGGAATAAACTGCACCCAGCCCAAGAGCCGTCAAAGCTTCGTCGAGCTCCATGTCCGATTCAATCTTATATCTCGGAATGTGCATGTTGCACAAGCCGTTCTGAACGTTACTGAGAAACTCGTTGAACCGCTCTGCGGTCAGGTTGCTGACAAAGCCGTCAATATCGCCGTCATCCGGCATGAGAGCTACAAACTTCAGCCTGCCGTCGGCGTAATCCATGATAATTCCGGTCACGCCGTCGTACTTGATGTAGTCGTAATTTCTCTCGTCGCCGAAGTACTCGACTTTAATAACTTCGCCGGAAGAAGTGGTGAAGTCGGTCGTGTAGTAGCTTCCGTAGAAGTCAAAAGGCTTCGCCCACTCGGCGTCCAGAAGAAGCGCATTAACGAGCACCATCGCCGTCTGGTCGTCAAGATTTTCGCTGAAAAATTCGGGAATCAGCCCGTCGGTGCTGTCGGAAATCCAGCTGTTGATGTATTCCCGAGCCGCATCGGTCGAAAGGCGCATGGTCTTGCACTCGGCTTCGTAGTATTTCTCGAGATTTGTAAACGCTACGTCGCTTCCGTCAGCAAGCTCCATCCTGTCGTCTATAAAGACACCGTTCGAGACGCTTAAAACTGTCGTGGAATCGTCCGACAACACCACATATTCCTGCATGATTTCGGAGCACCACGCCGCCGCTTCCTCGGCGGTCATTCCAAGAAGTCCCTGTAGCTCTTCAGCCGATTCATCGGTCGCACCGAGCGACAACATTCCCAAAGCGTAGTAAGCCGAAAGTGGCGAGAATACGCTGTTCTCTCCGCCTTCCACTACTTCTGAGAAGATATTGAAGGCGAATTTCTGCACGACCTCATCGGCTTCAAGACCACTGTAGTCGATGTCGACGGGAACGGTAGTTGTGGCTTCGGTGGTCGCCTCTGTCGCAGATGGCATTGTATCAACCGGATTGATGTCATCCTCCGCAGTGCTTCCACACCCGCAGAGCATTGTTGCGCCCAGAACCGCCGCAGTAAGTAAAGCAATAAGTCTTTTCATGGTAATCTCTCCTTTTAGAGTATTTCTATAAGTAATACAAATTTGAGGGAGAAATTATTGCGTTATTTCAAAATTTTTTTATTTTTTCGGGAAGCTCGGTTATGGCGGAGATCCTTTCCGTCCCATCCGGCACACTCCCATACCCATATGCACTATGCACAAAGTGGGTACCGGCTTGCATTGCGGAGTTATAGTCCCCCATTGTGTCGCCGACATATATACATTCTTCGGGCTTCAGCCCGTTTCTTTTTGCTACTATTGAGATATTGTCGGCTTTCAGCTTACCTGTGTCGCCCCAGCACTCCTTATCATCAAACAAATCGCCGAGCTCGTGATACTTCAGAAAAGCCTCGATATAGCCCGACTGGCAGTTCGAGACGCAGGCGACCATCAAGCCCATACTCCTGAGCTTCTCCAAAGTCTCCCGAAGACCGTCGTAGAGATTTCCGCCGTGGGTTTCGATGTAGGAATTCTCATACGCCGTACAGTAGCGCATTATACCGACAGCACGCTCCGGGTCGATGCAGTCGAAATAGACATGCGCAATTTCTTCAAGAGTCTTCCCCATCTCGTGCATCATCTCGTCCTGAGTGATTCTTCTGTCCAAATCCAGTCTTGCGAGTGCTATATTAAAGCTTTCAGCGACGCTTGCGGAAGCGTCCCAAAGCGTTCCGTCCAAATCAAAAAGAACAGCTTTTATCATTCTATCAAGCCTTTCGGTACTTTTGCAACTATTATACCACATTTTGGTGGGAATTGCAACATAAAGAGGCGGGCTCCCCGACTGACAAAACGAATAAAAAGATCGGGGAGCCCTGAGAACTAAAATAAGTGTGAAACTGTCAAAAATTATTTCGTGCGACGATTATTTCGCACGTTGTCACAGCTATATTCTATCATAAACTCAACAATAAATCAAGCATTTTGGCGAGATATTTTTAGCGAATTTGCCGAACGTCCTGGAGAAAATAATTCTACTAAAAATTTTCGTGCATATACCTCTTTACAAATCGGCTCGGTTGTGGTAAAATAACTGAGTCCGAGGAGAAATCCCGGGCAAAAATCACGCAGGTATGGCGGAATTGGCAGACGCGCATGGTTCAGGTCCATGTGAAGACTTTTTCATGCAGGTTCAAGTCCTGTTACCTGCACCACAGCTTGCAAGGCAAGCTACAAAGAAGCCCAGAACAAAGTTCTGGGCTTCTTCACATATTTCAAGCACCATTTCGGCGTCTTCTTCATTTGTGGTATATAATTTGAGACAATCCGAACCCATTTCCGATTGGTGATGGGTTCGGATTTTTTGTTTATTTCGATAGGTATGAGGAAATCTACTTTCCAAACGGTGCAGTTAAGAGACCCGAATCGAAACCACGAGGACCGCACAAGAAGAAATCGAATAAGTAAAAAACAGGCAAGGTAGTTCAGGATGCTACCTTACCTTTTTTTAACTTGTGTATTTGTGAAGGTGTGAGAGCCAGACACGCCTATGTCAGGCAGTAACTCAAAGTGAGCTATTTCTAACAGGCAAATCTTGATGGGGATTTCGGGTTCCCATGCCCTCGATTTTTGCAAAATTGAAAAGTTTTGATTTTGGTTCCCATTAAAATGGTCACAGCGGCAAAGCCGGGTGCTTATGGCAAGAAGCAAAATCAAAAAATGCAGAAGTATTTCCTCTGATTAGCGTGCTGCAAGAATAGATAAAACTTAAAAGCGACCAACCGTTAAAAGTTGACCGCTTTCGTTTCGTTAAGGGTTTTTGCTCTTACCTAAAGCGGTTTAAACCTTTCAAAAACTATCCAAAATCTTCTGCACAGCAGAAGGCTTTGCATACTTTATGTAAACATCACTTACATAAATAGTATTTTCGGCATGAGGTTCAGCCCACATAGCAGGGTAAATTACGATATTTTTCTCGGCAGAGTTGTGATAAACGGCTGTTATTTTGTCGCCAGTGGTGATTTCACAGCCATATCGTCTAAGAATATCCACTAAAGGCGTGATCATGTTTATCTGCTCGCCGATACTGATTGGTTTTGCTTTTTCGCCATCAGTTCCCCATTTTAGAAGCTGTAGTGCGGCGAAGCGGTCAAGTAAACCATGAACGTGCTGATTTCTATAGTGCTTCAGGCATTTTGAACAGGCAGAGCTACAATCACAGCTCTCAAGTAGTTCTTCAACGTCGTCAAGCAGTTCTGTAATGCATTCTGCTATACTCACAGAATAACCGGCACCGCTTGACAGACTGTCATAAAGATAGATGTCGATAAATGAAGCCTTTGCTCCTGTTCTCAGACGGTAGCCTGTTACAAGCTCTGAAAATTCAATATCAAGCTTTTTGCTTGCCACTAAGCGAATAGCCTCCGCCAATGACTGTGCCGCTCGGATTAGCCAGGGGTTATATTCTTCGCGACGGGTGTCGATAACTGCGTTATCCAATTCAAATTCGAGGACTAACATATCCGTTACAAAATCATAACCGAGGTTGACGTTAAAGGCGTTTGCGTGACGACATTTTCCTGCTGCGTATTTGGAGCTGTACGGTCTGCCAACATCTTTTAGTGCGGAATCATCATCTCCGGGCATTGCGGCACCACAGTCCTTGCATACCATGAAGCCTTTGCCGTTTTTACCTCTGTTAAGCATGATAACTCGCTGATTTGCTCGTGATGCCATTCTGATGTTTTTACAACCCGGAACAAGCTTCATTTCATCGGCAGAGGGTAGCGTAGAGTATAGCGGTTGTTGAACATAGGTGTACTCCTCTGATATCTGAGCTTCTGGCTTTGATCTTGCATCTCTTGGAGCAAATCCCCAGGGGCGTAGCATTTCACGCATAGTTTCCACTTCGCTTCCGCAGAAAGGACAACATTCGACATCATCATCCATGAGTCCAAACCAACCGCATTTATCGCATGAGACCATTTGCTTGACGTAGTTCGGGTCTTCCGCATATGAACGTGCAGGTGTTTTGGACATGCCATGCCTGCGTTCACTTCCCGGATAGTAAAATCCGCCAATCTGATAGTTTTGCTTGTCGACAACAATAGCTCTGCCCGGAGCATATTCGCCTATTGCAACATCAAGCCCGCGTTGTACTTCATGGAGAATACGTTCATCCTTGTCCGGATCCTGAATATAAGTGCTGACTACATTTTTGGGGAATGAGTAAGTAGGAATGATGCCTTCTTCATAAAGGGCATCCAGAAGTGACTTTGCATTTTTGGATATTCCGTCTTCACTCACTCCGAAAAGTTCAGGGTGAGCCTGACGCTTGTCTTTGAGAGCGTCAAATGATGATTTTACTTCGTGTCTGAAAGCTGAATTATCAAAAGCAACGCCTTCAGGAATCAGACAACTGTTGCCATCAATATCATGGCTATCCAGATAGCTCTTGAAACTTTCAAGATACTCATCAAGAAAAGTAGCCGCAGGAATCGCATCAAGGCTTGCATGATTTTCAGCCAGAAAATGCTGAATAGCGACCATGCAGATGTGACGCCGGATAAGCTTTTCACTGCTGATGTCAACCCATGGTCTTCTGGGGTCGCCGCGAAGCATCGGAACAGGATTGTTAAAGTACAACGAATCGTGCGGACCATCCTCGCAGAAAGTGACAATCGTCGACAAACTTAAACTGCGGCGACCTGCACGTCCGGCTCTTTGTTGATAATTCTCACGCATCGGTGGGATGTTTCTAAGCCCAACCGCAACCAAGGAGCCTAAATCTATACCAACCTCCATTGTTGTCGTACAACTGAGAATATCAATAGGTGTTTCATTACCTTCAACCAAGTCCTGAAATCTCAGCTCATACTTTTCGGTCTTACTCCATGTATCATTGCGCTGGTCTTTATATGAAAGCTGTGCCGTATGCTCCTCGGTGTCGATTACATGTATCGTTTCTCCACCGAGGGCATCAGAAATAGGCTTCCTCCAGAAGCTGATGGCATCATAGTCCTCCGCTGTCATCCGGTGGATGTCAGCAGACCCACAGCTTGGGCATTTACCTCTCAAAGTAAAAGGAGTAAGCTCGGAGCATTTATCGCATTTATACCAGATGTGAGAATCATCGAATCGAGCTTTTACTTTGGAGAGATCAATATAAAGTCTGCCGGAATTTGACTGATGCAAGAATAATTCGTTTAGCGTACGCTTCCAGTTGACTTCCTCTTCATTTTCGCTTTTCCATCCCATTATTTTGCGGATGGTACCAGAGAAATTCCAATCCTTATCAAGACCGTATCTACCGTATAAACGTCTGACCTCAAGTCGAGCTTCGTCGAGGATAGTATGCCCAAGAGCTGTCGAAGTGTCACAAATGGACATAATCCAAGCATTGAAGAATTCCAGAAACTCCTCCTCTGTAACGGTGACGTTATTCTCTGCTAACGAATCGATGGCGTCATATATGTCAACCGGTTCAATCCAACAGGTAGCCGAATCGTAGAGAGTGTTATATCCTCCGGCAAACATTTGGATAAATAATTCTTTCATTTTGACTGGCGCATGGCTTCCAAATGTAAATGTCGGTGAATACTTCCTTCCTCGCCTTATGCTTCGAGTATAATTTTTCAGAGCAGAAACACAATCGCCAGCAAATTTTTCACGATCAGGATCGCTGAAAAGTTGTACATTACGCTGACTGGCGGCAAGACAAATGAAGTCATACATATAATCCATCGAAATATCCGTAGCTTCGGCTTCCATCATACTGATTGCCAACGCAAATAACTGTCTTGAGGCAGAATCATCGGAGGCTCTTTGCATATCCCTCGCTAACTTTGCAGCTCTTTGACGGCTGTCTGAGAACAGGAGAACCTTTCTGCCTTCGTTCGGAAGGTGCTCAGGGTCGCCTGTCTTTTCCAGGACTGGTGGTTGAAGCTGAAACTGCGTTTTTATCAGGTTGAAGAACGGCTCGTTTCCGCGTGTGCTAAATGAAGTGAGCTGAGTTAAAGAAAGCTGATGATTACAATGAGGGCAAGTGTAGAAAGTGAAAAGTTTCGGACGAGCCGTATCACTAAAATTGCAATAGTATAGCTTTCTGACCCAAGGCTTTCCTGCATCAGAATCATCATCGAAATTTACAAAGCCACTTCTCACGTCAAGATAGCATGGTTTTATTGGATTCTTGCTCTGACTTTTCGGCAGTTCAAAATCATCATCCGGAATGAATAGGTGGATTTCTCTTATATCCTTTTCGATTATCTTGCCGGGATAACGCCATAGGTAAAGATTTCCATGTGGTTCAGAACCTTCACAAACAATATAGCCTTTGAAGAATAACGCACCACAACGTCTGTCATTATACAACTCATAGACGACACTGCCACATTCAGGGCAAATTAGGTTGCCATCTGACAGATATATCTCACCAAGAGTTATTCCGCCGCCTGAATGTGAGTGACTGCAATTTGCATTTGCACAGGCATACACTCCGGTAATTCCTCTGAATAGCATGTGCATTCTTGCCGGAAACAGCACTGAGCCCTTTGAATTTTTGGCGAGAGGAGCGATTGCCAGTAACACACTCACTGCCTTAAGGGCATCATCGTGACCTAAATCTGGAAAGATACCGGAGGATAATTCATCAAGAGATACTGCATTTCCCCGACAATATCTTATAAGCTCATGAAATGGGCGATATAGAAGCAAATTGTCATACATCCAGTTAAGAAGCGGCTCAAGACTGTTAATACTCTTGTCGAAACCATCCAATTGTTTAAAGAAAGTGAGAAGTGCAATAAGCTTATCATCATTGTCTTCAAATTCATCAGGACTTGTGCTTAAGAGAATATCTGATGAAATATCATACCTTGAATTGTCGTCGATTGTTTCTCTTTCACCGGTTATGTAGCAGAACTCAGCGTCCTTGTCAGATGCAGTAAGCTCGTTTGCAAACTTCATTACGGCATCATATTCGCTCTTATCCTCGTTTGGCATGCTTGCCGTGGTGAGTATAAATTGAACACGATCTCTGTTGATACCGAGCTTGTGAAACAGCCTTCTCATGAGAAGCGCAACTTCTCCTCCTGATGAACCACGATACATATGAGCTTCATCAATAACAAACAGAAGCTTGTTTTCAGGGCTTTTGTTTAACCATTTGCGAGTATCATCCCAGATTTTTTGCTCTCTTGGACGCATAAGCATATATTCCAGCATAGAATAGTTTGTGATGAGAATATCCGGGCAGAATTGTTGCATTTCAAAACGTGTAATCAACTCCGCATCTTCGGGGTTAGGAATATGCTTGCTGTCGTGAAGATTGTCAAGAAATTCAGCCATATCTGCTTTAGCAGGAATCTTTCCCGCTTCCAAAAGTCGATGAAATTCCCGATCGGAATCAGTCTTCGGAAAAGCGTTTTGCGACAAGGTTTTTGCAAGCTTTTTGTCTTCATTAGCTGAAGGCTGTTCTCCAGGATAGGGAGTTCGTCCCGTATACATGCCGAACTGAGGGCGACGGGCTTCATTTCCACAAGTCTCTCTGAATATTTTTAAGAAATGATTTTCCGGGTCGCCTAGCATTTTTCTTAAGCGGCTTACCTGATCGGAAACGAGCGCATTCATAGGATACATTATAATCGCTCGAACTCCTCGTTTAGCCCATGATGCTTTTGAGTTTCTTGCTTCCTCAGCAAGCCTCGCGAGTAAAGCCCACATGAAGCATTCGGTTTTACCGGAGCCGGTGCCGGTTGAGACGAAGACATCGCTACCATCTACTGCCGCTTCAAGAGCAGTAATCTGATGGGCAAACGGCGACGAAAACACTCCGAGGTTTGCTTCCGACAGCTTCAAAAAGTATTCTTTCATCCATGAATCAAGCGATGAGTTTTGTATACCGTTCTGAATAGTGACATATGCAGGCGACGACTCAATAAATGGTTTTCGATACAGTAAGCCTTCATCATCCAGACGATCGCTCAGAGTTGAAAGCAGTATTGGAGACTTTCCGAAATACTGCGATTTTATGTAATCCTCAAGGGATGTTCTCAGCTGTTTATGAAAATAATTTGCTCCGCTACTCATTGACTTATCCTTCCTTAAACTCGTACCCTTCATCTGACAAAACCGCTTCTATTGCTTCAAATACTTCGGTTGATAGCTTACGATTGAAATTATATGATTGTGATAGAAAATCTTCCGGGTAACTATACAGTTTCAGGAACCTTAGCTCTCGTGGAGGAAGAAGATAACCTAGCTGAATATGCACCAACTCGCCGTCAACAGTATACTTGATTGGAGAAAGTGTGCCATTTGAAGCAAGACAGGCATTTGATAACGCCATGTAATTATGTAATTCTACTTGCCATTCAGGCAGTTGACTAACTTCAAGCTTATCGTCGATGATGCGATACAGATAATATATTTCCTCGCCCTTCATTCCTGCCCTGAGAATTGAGATTTTGTCATGGTCTGGTCTATTGACCCAGTAACCCTGTGAAAATGGAGGCTTTAATCGCAGGTATTCGCAGGGCTGATTCTGTAGAAAACTCTCTTTCCAGAAAGCGTGTGATATTGTCGATTGCCATAATTCCTTCAGGCTTTTGCGTTCAAGTCCGAACATATCCTTGATAGCTTCAACACTGCCGGATTCTTTACTCTCAGAGTAGAAACCAATACCGGAAACACATGAGATATTGTCTATCGCTATACCTCTTTGAAATAGGATATTTTTAAATGCCTCTTCATGTTTTTGAGAAGCCACTATACGATTTGGCATATGATAGACAACCCCAACAGACCGGAACAGGTCTGCAATTTCATCTTCAAAAACACCTGATTTATCAGGAAGGATTTCCGACAACTCCGGGTAGAGTGAAATATAGCTGTCGAATATACAGCGGATTCTTTTCTTCATGTGAACAATAGAAACGGACTCATCCTCTGGGTTATCCCACAGCGAAGCATATGCCATCATTCCGCAGATGCTGTAGACAATTCGAGCTTCCCACGAAAGCACTGTCTCCGAATCACCCTTGCAAATACCATATTTATCAGCTATATCTGAAAGCAAGGTCTCGTATTTGCTCATGAGTTATCCTCCAGTAAATATTGAAGATCATGTGTCAGGCTGAAAGAGATAGAAGATGCGGAAATAATTTCTGCTACCTCACTCGGTTCAAGAGTAGCATAGGCAATCTGCAAAACGGAAAGCATGAAATCGTCATCAGTTTTTATTTGTGAATCTATGTCGTGCATAGTGCTGAGGATAGTGTTCAGGCTGTTCTTGACAAGAGCACTGACTGCACATTCTGCAGGAAGCTTGAGAATATTTCTTGGCTTCTTTGATGAGTATTCTTCAAAATTCTCAAAGCCGTCCGCAAAATATCCTCCAAAGTATTTACCGGTTGCTTTCTTATCCACAAAGAATTCGGTGAACAATGGAAGCATATATCCGTACAAACTTTTAGGCTCAACCCGAACATCTTCAGAGTACGGGTGAGTGGCTATGTAGAAAACGTCCTTATTGGAAAGAATCTCAGGAAGCCTGTTCATCCAATCGCCTGTAAGCAGGTTATTTATAACAACGATGCTTTCGCTGGCTTTTCCGATTTCGTTTATAGTTTGAGTGCTATATGTGCCGTCACAATTCAGTATACCATGTTTACCTGCGGTTACCGATGCGCTGAAAGCTTCGGCTATGTCAGAAGCGTTCGGACCGACAAGGAGAATCGGCTGCTTATGGATATATGCAGAGCAAAGAAATGTGGCAAGACCTTTCCTATATTTATCGGCAACGCCTGCTTCTGTAAGCTCAAATTCAATAGTGTCCAAGACATCTTTCCAATTGCTGTGCGGTTCAAGATCGCTCAAATCGCTGAAGGCATCGACAACATGATACTGAGTTTCTTGAAGAGCATCATAGCTTTCTCTGATTGATGTTTTCTGACCGCCGACAAACGCCATTTCGGCGATGAAATCTGCGGCATTGTTTTTGGCTTTTTCGATACGCTCGGAAACAGCGGCTTCGACATCATCGGCAAGCTTTTTCTTCTCGGCGATAGATTCGCTTATGCTCTTTTCTTCGGCTTTTAGTTTTTTATAGGATTCCTGAATTCCTGCTAACTCTGCAGTTTTACTCTTGATTTCTGAATCAAGCAGGCTCAATTCTTCCTGTGCTTTGCTCAATAAGGCGTTATTTTCCGATTCCCAGTCAGACTTGATCAGAGCCTTTGTCCTGTCCTGTAATTCACTGCTTGCGGAAATTGCAGAGAGTAGTATCTCGTCTTCCAAACTGTTGCCGTCGACATATTTCCATGCACAGTCAACAAACTCCTTTAAACGTTCTTCAGCAACTGACTTAGAGCAATGGCAAGCTTCCTTGATTTTTTCTACAATATCATCAGTAGGAATAGTGTCAATAAAGTCCTTAAACGATTTGTATTCCACATTACGAAAGCCTCTGAGTTTATACGCATTCCATGAAATAGAGGACTGAACGATGTCATTTACAACTTCAAGCGGATTCTTCAGAGCATATAGTCTTGATGGAACACCCGCAAAAGCCTTCGCATAAAATGAAAGACCAGTATCCAGCCGAAGTATATCAGAGTTGGAGAACTCATAAACGGGTACCTCGGTAAGCTTGTCTGAGAAATATGCCTTGCCGTCAGACAAGACTAAGTCTCTTACATTGCACAAAACACCAGTATATTTCCTGTTAGAGACATACACTGAAAACATTACGCGCTTACTGAAAGGCTTATAGTCTATACCGTCTTTAAGTAGATTTATAAGCTCGTCCAAATCCGCAACGTTGATGACAACAATTTCAATAGGAACAATGTTTACATTATACTGAGATATAACATAATCCTTCGATGGATCATTCCAATTTTTCTCTGCAATCCACGTCCATATGCCATAAAAGCCGTCGTCAGTCGGACCGTCTTTGTAATATAACCAGTCTCTGTTATCGAAGTACGGAGAAACTTCAGTATTGCTTCTGAAAATATGATAGCAACCATCATGAGTTAGATCTGCGCAACGTATGAGTCGTTTTTGATCGTTATAGTCTGTCGTGACACTGCAAAGAGACACCGTTTCTTCGCTGTGAATTGACGGGATGGCGGAGGGTATTGTATCGTCATATCTGGCAAGTTGTTCTTTTTCAGAGCTTGCTTCCTGCTCTGGAACGGCTTTCAATTCTGAAATCTGCTTATGCGCTTCTGCTAGTGCAACCTCCAAAGAGCTCTTTTCTTCCTGAGCTTGTCCAAGCTTCTGCTCATAATCCGATTTCAAAGCGTCAATATCATTTTTGGCAGATTCCAATTGCTCGGCAAGACGGCTTTTCTCATCCTCAATCGCCTTGATACGCTCAGCCGTTTCGGCATCCTTCTTGCGCTCACGACTAATGTGCTTCATACTCTCGGAAAGCTGAATACGTTCGTTGTCGCTTAAAGCTAGCCCACTAAGCTTGAGATAGAGGTCGACGTTATTAGCAAAGAAAGAGTCAAGCATAGTATTTGCCAATGCTTTCCTGTGCTCTATACCTTTGCTTTCGAGCATATCGATGTTTTCTGATATTTCACTTAGCCATTGTTCTACCATAAAGTTAATATAGCCAGAGACAAACGGCTTATCTACATTAGTTATGGCAAAGTTTAGTGCCAATGTATCTGTTAATCCCTTTGCACGAAAGCCGTGTACAATCTTGGAAAACTCTTTTTCGTCGCTTTTGAAGAGCTCTTTGAACCTTTCGCCTGAAATAATCTCGCAAAGAGCTATCTTTTCTTCCTTAGTCAGTCTTTCGATGTAATTCATTACGCCTCTCCCTTTCTGTTCAAGTAAACTTGCTGTAGTCTACGGTATGATTGTTCGTTGATAGTGCCACTATCGATACATTTGCGAATCCATCTGCATGTCTCAGGATACTGCTTCATGCCAAGCAGGATGTTTCGCAAAGAGTGCGGAGCAGGAATCATCATGCCTGAAACGCTTGCGATATATCTCAAAATCTCGACCTCATTATCAGGTTTTAAAGGCTTTTTGAAACGAATCCGCCAGACACAATCAAGTCCGACAACAAGTCTTACTTCCATGCCATAAGATAATCCATCCAGTTCAATATATTTGTCTGCAGGTACTCGCCTCTTGTCAATTATGTAATCATTTTTGGCAACAATCAGCTCGCCGTCATAATTCGACTTGAATCGCAGAGTTTTATTCTTCGGCAGTAAATCCACCTCACCGGGTTCTATTTGTGTGCCGGATAGGTCGGTAACCGAGAACTCTAGGGAAACGCCTTCACAGTTTAATGATTCTTTCCAAAAGTATGTATATTGTAATGCGGGATTTGAATATTTTCTTCCGGCAGAAATAAGTTGTTGTCTGCAAGAACAGTTCAATCTGCAAAGTGCCGGTTTTAGTTCTTTTGGAGATAATCGCAAGGTTAAAGCTGATGGAAATGATTTTAAATGCGGTTCGTTTCCACCAACAACTATGTACATATCATCATTATTATGCTTGACGACGTAGTTGCCCTCGACAAACAGAGGGTAAACAGTCTGAATGGAGATTGGACGTTCTGTGAGCCAGCAGTGATAATTCAAGAAGAATTTAGCCGCTTCTTCGCTGAAATCTGAAGCAGAAACCGTATATAAACGCCAAGTTTCACCATTGACTCTTTTCTCTAGTATGAACTGATTCTTTATGTCAGAACCATAGTAGTAAAGAGGACCTCTTTTGAGCAGGTAGTATTCTTTCTTTATTTCTACATCAGAATCGTTTGCTAGCTTTCTACCGGAAACTTTATCAAATAAAGTGCCATCAGGCTCCGTGCCGGTTATTTCTTTGGACCAGAATTTGTACAGATCCGCATTACAGTTCTGAGTGAGCGTATATTTTTTAAATGGATAGTCACCTATAGAAAGGTAAGTGGTTCCATTGGGCTTTATACGTCCATAGTCATATGTGAATGCCCTGCCGGATTTTTCGCATGGTTTTATTTCTATACAAAGCCTTTTATCGAGCAATTCGGATGGCACCTGAATCAAGCCTAGTTCAAAAGTAAACGAAGAAGGAGAGACGATTATTCGGATAGGTAATTCATGATAGCCGGGATTAAATGCTGAAGTATATCCTACGCCAAAGGTTCGCTCAGGACAATTTTTGTCTGATTCACCCTTGCTGTGTTTAAAATATCTGATCCTGATATCACCGTCAGTAAGAGTAACGTATTGATGGCATAACTCGCATACGAATAAGCCACTGTGTGCAGACACAGTTCCGCCGGGGTGAAGTTCAGAGGCTTCTTTTGCGGTGATATGTCTCCAACCGTCTCTATCAAACATACTAACGTGAGTCAACGAAGCCGTATGAATTCCTCCTTAATTATTATGCAAAAAGCAAAAGAAAGCAAAAATCCGCATGGTACTGAGTTATTTTGTCGAAAATATTATACATCATTTTTTCTCAAAAGGCAATGCTTTTTATGAATTCTAAACATAATTTGCTCCCGACAAATTTCGCCCGACTTTCTTTCACATATGTGCTACTATAACCTCGGCAGAACTTTTGCTAAGAAAAAAAGACGAGCACGATTGCTGTCTAAAATTATAGGAGGTACATATGACCACAAAAGAAGACTTAGAAAAACTCGAAGCAGAGTTGGCGGAAATCTTAAAAGACATCGAGGAGATTGACAAAATTATTTCGGAATACGATGAGAAAGGAACGCTGAACAGGGATAAAGCCATCGACAAGATTGTTGATGTACGCCGTAAAAATCAGGCGGTTCAAGCA
>JAJQGB010000002.1 GCA_021200775.1 Oscillospiraceae bacterium | reverse complement strand
AAGGCGGTGGAAAAATTCAATTTGGAATCTTTGCCTGTTCGGCAGAAGATGGTTCTTTTGAAGCTAAATTTTCGGATTTTGAGTTAGGAGAATGTCGGTGGTTGGCTCACGATGGACAGCAGCCGGATGAATAAAATTCCGGTTTATCGCCCTGAACTTAACGCAATAACATTTAAGAGCGACCTTTCGGTCGCTCTTTTTCTTGTGTCGGTTATTCTTTCTCCCAATACCTATAAACGCTCGGGCACCGGTTCGTCTTCACTGCCGCCCGAAGTTCCACGAAGCAACCACATTCCCGGCAGAGACCATTTTCAAGGCTCGGACAGCGCTTGCAGAGGTCGAGCCTTTCAGCATAGACCTCGTCCGAAGCTTTCTCATCATCCGGGATGGCGGCGATGAGGTCTTCGACGCGCTTGTAGAGACCTTCTTTGTCGATTTCAGCAAGAAGGCATCTCTTGCAGATTGGGCGACTATTTAAATCTAGCACAGCTCAATCGCCAGAACGGAGCACTTCGGCAAAGTGAATTTAAGGCTCTCGCCGTCGAGCTTGACATCGGTGAACGCTTCAGGAACAACTGCGTCTGGGTCGTCAAACGTGTTGCAGGCGTCGAACTGAGCTGTCAGAATCTTTGCGGTTGCAGACTTATACTCGGTTCTCGGAAGAACGCAATCGATGTCGAAGTCTTCGTCAAGAGATGCGTTGGAAATAGTGATGTGGAGCTTGCCACTTGCGTCAACAGAGACGGACTGTGAAACCGCCGGGAGGTATCTTCCATCAAGAATCTGCTTGTTCTCAACGTGAGAGTAGACAAGATTTGCTTCCATATGATCTTTATACATATCGAAGACGTGATATGTCGGGGTCTTTACCATCCGCTCGCCTTCGGTGAGGACGACAGACTGAAGGACGTTCACCATCTGGGCGATATTCGCCATCTTGACTCTGTCGGAGTGCTCGTTGAAGAGGTTAAGGTTGACGGATGCTAAAATTGCGTCTCTCATCGAGTTCTGCTGATAGAGGAAACCGGGGTTGGTGCCGTCGATGACGTCCGTCCATACTCCCCATTCGTCGACGACGAGACCGATTTTCTTGTCGAGGTCGTATCTGTCCATGACAGCATCATGCTTCTTTAAGAGGGTTTCCATCTCCCATGTGTTCGAGATGGTGGAGTAGTACTCGTTCTCGGGGAAGTTGACCGACGAGCCCTTCTTGCCCCAGTCGCCGGTAGGAATAGTGTAGAAGTGCAAGGAAAGTCCCTTCATGCCAGAGTACTGGCAATTTCTCATGATTCCATCCGTCCAATTGTAGTCGGTAGAGTTCGGTCCGCAGGCAATCTTACCGTTTGACGGGATGAACTGCTGGAACTGCTTGTAGAGGTTCGAGTAATGGTCAACAGTCATTCCACCGCCACAGCCCCAGCTCTCGTTTCCGATGCCGATGTACTTGACGTTCCAGGGCTTTTCCCTGCCGTTCTTCTTTCTTAAATCTGTCATCGGGGAAGAATTTGAAGAAGTCATATACTCGACCCACTCGGCGGCTTCCTGAACGGTTCCTGAGCCGACGTTGACGGAGACATAGGCGTCGCAACCGATAAGCTCACAGAAGTCGAGGAATTCGTGGGTGCCGAAGCTGTTATCTTCAGTCACTCCGCCCCAGTTGGTGTTGACAATTTTGCGGCGCTCCTCAGGATTTCCGATGCCGTCCTTCCAATGGTATGTATCGGCAAAGCATCCTCCGGGCCAGCGAAGAACCGGAACTTTGAGAGCTCTGAGAGCCTCGACGACGTCCTTGCGGTAGCCGTTGATGTTCGGAATCGGGCTGTCCTTGCCAACATAGATTCCGCCGTAGATGCACCGTCCGAGATGCTCGGCGAAGTGCCCGTAGATTTCCTTGTTAATCTTGCTCAGTTCGTTTGTGCGGTCGATTGTCATTTTAAGCTGTGACATTGAATTATCCTCCTTAGGTTTGATAAGTCATATTTTTTCTCGGAGGTTGCCCCCGCAACCCACTAGCCCTATTTTACACTCCCCGAAGGTATCTTGTCAATAGAAATTGATTGATGAATGCTGACGAGTTTCTTGACGGATGGTGAGGAGAAAATAGTGCTTGCTAATGGGTTGGTTTTATGGTATAATATAAATACAGAAGGAAAGAAGGCATGAGAGCATGGAGAAATCATACCGTGAAAGGTACTTGCAGATAATCAAAGAGTTTTGCTTGATGGACGACAGCTTTATGACTCTGTTTTTCGGCGGGGACATTGAAACGACTCAGCTTCTTTTGAGGATTACTCTTGAAGACCCGGGGATAACGGTAATAGAGACGGTTGGGCAGTATGAGATTAAGAATCCGAATGGTCGCTCGGCAAGGTTGGACATCCATGCAGTAGACGCAAACGGTCAGCACTTCGATGTTGAAGTTCAACGTCAGGACGCTGGCGCAGTCCCGGAACGAGCAAGGTTCAACAGCAGTATGCTCGACACAAAGATGGCGAATGTCGGGGACAAAATCCCGAAGCTGAAGCCGGCGTATGTGATTTTCATCACTGAAAATGATGTCTTGGGCGGAGGCTGTCCGCTTTATCACATTGACCGTAAGATTACAGAGCTCGACGATAAACTCTTTGGCGACGGCTCGCATATAATTTACGTTAATGGAGAATATACTAACGAAGAAGACCCGATAGGCAAGCTTGTACATGACTTCAAGTGCAAGTCAGCAAGTGAAATGCACTACGAATTATTCGCAGACAGAGCAAGATATTTTAAAGAAGACGAAGGAGGACAAGAGGATATGTGCAAACTCATGGAAGATTTCAGAGATGAAATCGCAAAGGAAGTGGCGAGAGATTCAGAAATCAGCTCCGCAATTAAAACTGCAAGACGCTATGGGATTGCAGAGAATTTGATTCTTTCCGACATCATGAAGCAATATAACCTTACTGAAAAAGAGGCAAAGGGATATATGCTTAAGATGAGTGCGTAATTTTCCGGAGGTATCACTCAAATGTGAAAATCTCTTAGCCCAGAATACTATAAAAAGCCGGCAGAGCCACTTCCGCCGGTTTTCTTATCCCTATACTCCCAAAAAGCCTTGCAATCTTTGGCTTAATGTGCTATCATATTCACTGACAAAGTTATCACAAATCATGAATGGAGGATTCGGCTTTGGCTGAACTTGTTAGTGAAATCAACCGGCGGAGAACCTTCGCCATTATATCTCACCCGGATGCGGGTAAAACTACTTTAACGGAAAAACTACTTCTCTACGGCGGAGCAATCGCCCTCGCCGGCTCTGTCAAGGGCAAGAAGACCGACCGCCACGCCGTTTCCGACTGGATGGAAATCGAAAAGCAGCGTGGAATCTCGGTCACGAGCTCTGTCATGCAGTTCGAGTACGAGGGCTTCTGCATAAATATTCTCGATACCCCGGGACACCAGGATTTCTCAGAGGATACGTATCGCACGCTTATGGCTGTCGACTCGGCTGTAATGGTAATCGACGCCGCAAAGGGCGTTGAGAATCAGACGAGAAAACTCTTCAAGGTCTGCGTCATGCGGCACATCCCGATTTTTACGTTTATTAACAAGCTCGACCGCGACGCCAAAAACTCGTTTGACTTGCTCTCTCAGATTGAGGACGAGCTCGGCATCTCCACTTGCCCGATGAACTGGGCAATCGGAAGCGGCGTCGACTTCAAAGGAATCTACGACCGTGAGCGCAAGAAAGTCATCACATATTCCGCAAACGGCGGTCAGCATGAGGTTGACTCCACGGAACTTGACATCGACGACCCGAACTTAAAGTCAGTCATCGGCGAAATCAACTACAACCAACTGATGGAGGACATCGAGCTTCTCGACGGCGCAAGCGATGAGTATGATGCCGAAAGAGTTGCAAAAGGCGAATTGTCGCCCGTCTTCTTCGGCTCGGCACTCAATAACTTCGGCGTTGAGCCTTTCCTCGAAGGCTTCTTAAAGATGACGAGTCCGCCGCTTCCCAGAAACAGCGACAAGGGCACCGTCAACCCGACCGACGACTATTTCTCAGCGTTCGTCTTCAAGATTCAGGCGAACATGAACAAAGCGCACCGTGACAGACTCACGTTTATGAGAAT
Organism: Oscillospiraceae bacterium; assembly: GCA_021200775.1. Lineage (GTDB taxonomy): Bacteria > Bacillota > Clostridia > Oscillospirales > Ruminococcaceae > Faeciplasma. The sequence goes on along the minus strand of JAJQGB010000002.1, from coordinate 60,897 downwards.
CTGCTCGGGCAAGTTTTCACGAGATATGGAAGTCTGCCACGTTCAGGGCGGTATGAAGAAGATGCGTCTTTCCCAGCCGCAACAGATGATGGCGCAGGAAAGAGAAATTATAGATGAGGCTTACGCCGGCGACATCATCGGCGTTTTCGACCCGGGAATCTTCTCGATTGGCGACACCGTCTGCTCGCCCGGACATGAGCTGAGGTTCGACGGAATCCCGACATTTGCGCCGGAGCACTTCGCCAGAATCCGCCACAAGGACACGATGAAGCGCAAGCAGTTCGTCAAGGGCGCCACTCAGATTGCGCAGGAAGGCGCAGTCCAGATTTTCCGTGAGCCGGACACCGGCATGGAAGAGGTCATCGTCGGCGTCGTTGGTATGCTCCAGTTCGACGTCTTCGAGCACCGAATGAGAACCGAGTACGGCGTCGAGCTCATCAGCGAGTCGCTTCCCTACCAGTACATCCGCTGGATTGACATGGACGACGGCGGCGTCGACCCGAAGAAGCTGAACCTGAGTTCCGACACCCGAATTGTCGAAGACTTCCACGGCAACCCGCTTCTTCTCTTCACCAGCGAGTGGAACATCCGCTGGGCGCTTGAAAAGAATGAAGGACTCAAGCTTAAAGAGTTCAGCAGGAATTAAGATTAAATATGATAAACCCCGGCAGAGCAATCTGCCGGGGTTTTATGCGTGTATACTTATACCTTAGTTCAGACCAACGAAATTATCGCCATCTCTGCTGCGTCGCCGCGGCGGGGACCGGTCTTGATAATTCTCGTGTAGCCACCATTACGGTCGGCGTACTTCGGAGCAATCTCGTTAATCAGCTTTCTTGCAACATCCTCTTTAGTGATGTATGCGTAAATCTGTCTCTTCGAGTGGAGGTCTCCAGCTTTGCCGAGAGTAATCATCTTCTCTGCAACGCTCTGGACTTCCTTAGCTCTGGTTACTGTGGTCTCTATCTTACCGTTTTCAAGCAGATACGTTACCATAGCTCTGAGCATTGCCCGTCTCTGGTCAGTGGTTCTGCCCAACTTTCTTGCCGGCATTGAATTTCACTCCTTACTTTGTTATTCCTCGTTATTGCTTGAGTTCATTTCGACGCCGAGTGAAGCGAGCCTTGTCTTGACTTCCTCAAACGACTTCTTACCGAGGTTTCTGACTTTCATCATTTCTTCCTCAGTCTTATCAGCCAAATCGCTGACAGTGTTGATTCCTGCCCTCTTCAGGCAGTTGAATGAACGTACCGACAAGTCAAGTTCCTCAATGGTCATCTCAAGAACCTTGTCCTTTGTCTTGTTTTCCTTCTCTGTCATTATCTCGTCAACAATCGTCTCTTCCGAGAGGTTGACAAACAGATTCAGATGCTCGTTGAGGAGTTTGGCTGCCATCGAAACGGCTTCCTTTGCGGAAATGACGCCGTCCGTCCACACCTCTAATGTGAGCTTATCAAAGTCGGTTATCTGTCCTACACGGGTGTTCTCAACGCTGTAGTTGACTTTGAGAACTGGCGTGTAAATACTGTCTACTGCGATTACGCCTATGGGGGCGTTGACCATGTAGGTCTTGTTCTTTTCGGCTGAAACGTAGCCTCTGCCTCTGTCGAGAGTTATCTCCATGTACAGCTTCGCGCCCTCGCCGAGTGTCGCAATGTGCATGTCGGGAACGAGTATCTCAACCTCGGAATCGGTCTTGATGTCGCCCGCTGTCACTTCACGCTCGCCTTCGGCTTCAACGTAAACGGTCTTCGGACCGTCGCAGTAGAGCTTGGCTGTAAGTCCCTTCAGGTTGAGGATAATCTCTGCGACATCCTCCTTGACTCCGGGGACGGTGGAGAATTCGTGCTGTACACCGTCAATCTTAACGGATGTGACGGCGACGCCGGGAAGCGATGAAAGCAATACACGTCTAAGACTGTTGCCGATAGTCGTACCATAGCCACGCTCCAACGGTTCAAGGACAAACTTGCCATAGGTGCCGTTAGACTTAAGATCGACTATATTTATATCCGGCTTCTCGATTTTTTCTAGCATTATAGCCTCCATTTACTATCGGTGACTCACGCCTTCAGGGTTAAATTCTACGTAAAATTCTCACGAAGAACCCCCGGCGCAGTCTGTTGCCCTCCCGCTGACACTGCCTTCATGTGGATGCATATGCGCATAATATGCAAACGCACAGGTCTTCACCACAGCACCCACACCAGCAGAACAGGGTATATCCAAATGATAATCTTTCCGATATAAATCGCCGATTATTTGGAGTACAACTCGACAATCATATGCTCCTCAACCTCATAGTCGAGGTCTTCCTTGACGGGAACTCTGACTACAGTAGCGCTGAGGTTTTCCTTGTCCTTGTCAAGCCATGAGGGAACAAGTCTCTTGTCGGTATCCTCGACAATTTCCTTGAACTTTTCGCTCTTCTTGGAGTTCTCTCTTAAGGAAATAACGTCGCCGACCTTGACTCTGTATGAAGGAATGTCGACTCTGGAGCCATTTACATTGAAATGACCGTGGGAAACGAGCTGTCTTGCTTCACGTCTGGTGGTTGCAAGACCCATTCTGAAGACGACATTGTCAAGTCTCTCTTCGAGAAGTGTCAGAAGGTTGGCACCTGCCTGACCTTCCATCTTCTCAGCTCTTTCATAGATATGTCTGAACTGCTTTTCAAGAACGCCATAGATGAACTTGAGCTTCTGCTTTTCCTTGAGCTGCTTAGCGTATTCCGATTCTTTCTTTCTTACTGAGGCTTTGGGGTTGCGCTTTGTTTCCTTGCCGACACCCATAACCATCGGGCTGATTCCGAGAGCTGCACACTTTTTGAGTATAGGCTCCTTATTTACTGCCATAATTATATCCTCCGTTTTTAAATAATATCGAGTTCAATACCCGACTCCGAGTCAACTTTGGTAAACTCGGCTCCCAACTTTTGCGCAGATTAAACTCTACGACGCTTGGGAGGACGGCATCCGTTGTGGGGAATAGGAGTGACATCCTTGATGAGTCTTACTTCCAAATCCTCTGCCTGGAGTGCACGAATTGCTGCTTCTCTTCCCTGTCCGGGACCCTTTACGTAAACCTCAACGGTCTTCAAGCCATGCTCCTTAGCAGCTCTTGCGGCTGTCTCTGCGGCAGTCTGAGCGGCGAAAGGTGTTGACTTCTTGGAGCCTCTGAAGCCGAGTCCTCCGGCGGAAGCCCATGAAATCGCATTGCCCTGCATATCGGTGATGGTTACGATTGTGTTGTTAAATGTGGACTGGATATGAACCTGTCCCTGTTCTATATTCTTTCTTTCTCTGCGGCGGCGAATAACCTGTTTCTTGCCGCTTGCCTGTTTCTGAGCCATGTTCTATCCCTCCTTACTTCTTCTTGTTAGCTACTGTCTTTACAGGACCCTTGCGAGTTCTTGCGTTGGTCTTTGTTCTCTGACCTCTGACGGGAAGACCCTTGCGGTGACGGGTTCCTCTGTAGCAACCGACTTCGATAAGTCTCTTGATGTTGAGCTGGACTTCTCTGCGCTTGTCGCCCTCAACAATGAGATTATGGTCGATGTATTCACGGATTTTTGTAACATCGTCTTCGGACATATCCTTGACTCTGACATCCGGGTCTACGCCGGTTTCCTTGCAGATTTTTGTCGCCGTGGGCTGACCGATTCCGTAGATATAGGTGAGTGCAACCTCAATTCTTTTATCTCTCGGAAGGTCTATACTTGCTATACGAGCCATACTTTAGTGGCACCTCCATTAACTTTCTTCATCCCTGACGCTGCTTGTGCTTGGGGTTTTCGCAAATGACCATTACCTTGCCCTTGCGCTTTATTACCTTGCACTTTTCGCACATAGGCTTTACTGAAGGTCTGACTTTCATTGAAATACCTCCTCAAAAACTGTAAACTGACTGCGGATTGCTTTTAACAACCGCCACCTGTTTACTGGTGTTCTATATTACTTCGACCGCCATGTAATCCGACCCTTAGTCAGATCATAGGGCGACATCTCGACCGTCACACGGTCTCCCGGGACTATTCTTATGTGGTTAAGTCCCAGCTTACCGGAGACATAGGCGAGAATCTTGTGTCCGTTCATGAGCTCAACCTGGAACTTCGCTCCCGGCAATGCTTCCAAAACGGTGCCTTCAAGTTCAATTACATCTTCCTTGGACAATAAAATTCCTCTTTTCGTTATTCTCGTCCGGTCGTAATAGTTTCTTCATTCGCTTCGGGTTCAAGCTCACGAAGAAGCCTTTTAAGCTTTCTATCTGTCATGCCGGATAGCTCTATCACGTGGGCAGTCGGTGAAATGTGTCTTACGTTCTTTCGCTTGGGCTTGGAAAGCTTCCTTTCCTTGCCGTCTGCGATTGTAACGAAGCGGTCGGTAACGTCTACAGCAACGAAGTAGCCGCCCCGATCTCGACCAGCCGTGGATTTAACCACCGAGCCTTTGACGACGTTCACGGGTTCCCTCCTATTCGCGTGCCGTAAGAATGACGGCACCGTCGGGAGTTATCGCAATTGTGTGCTCAAAGTGGGCTGCCGCTTTGCCATCCCGGGTCTTGACTGTCCAGCCGTCCCCGAGAACCTTTACAGCGGGATTTCCCAAAGTAATCATCGGCTCGATGGCAATTACCATGCCACTCATCAGCCTTGGTCCGTGACCGGCTCTTCCGAAATTCGGAACCTCCGGCTCTTCGTGAAGATTACTTCCCACTCCGTGTCCTACGTATTCACGGACGACTCCATAGCCTCTTGACTCAACGTATTCCTGAATTGCGGCGGAAAGGTCTCCAATCCTCACACCCGGCTTCGCCATCGAGATGGCAAGCATAAGGCTCTCTTCAGTGGCTGTGAGCAGTCCCTGAACCTCCGGATTAATCTCTCCTACCGTAAAAGTATACGCACTGTCGCCGTGAAATCCGTCGATATATGCACCCACATCAACGGAAACTATGTCTCCGTTATGGATAACTTCTTTTGACGAGGGTATTCCGTGGATAACGGTGTCGTTCACCGATATGCACGCCGAGGCGGGAAATCCGCCATACCCCAGAAACGAGGGCTTTGCGCCACGGGAGGTGATGTATGAGTGTACAACCTTGTCAAGCTCCTTCGTTGTCATTCCGGCATAAAGGGCTTTCCCGGCGGCAACCAGTGCACCGCCTGTTATCTCTCCCGCTTTGCGCATTTTCAGTAAGTCTTTATTCGACTTGATGTTTATCACTTTTAAGCCTCCAAAGCCGCAAGTGTGAGCTTTGTAGTGTCGGCTACCTCTTCCTGACCTTCTACGGTTACGAGCTTTCCCTTCGCTTCGTAGTAGTCCTTAAGGGGTGCCGTTTTCTCATGATAGACTTTAAGTCTGTCAAGAACGGTAGCGGGTTCATCATCCTTGCGGATGACCACCCTGCCGCCGCAGGCATCGCATATGCCCTCCACCTTGGTCGGCTTATAGTCTACATGATAGGAGTTGCCGCATTTTTCGCAAACGCGCCGACCCGAAAGTCTTGCCGCAATCTTCTCATCCGGAACGTAAATCTCGATTACCTTGTCGATGTTCACGCCCATAGTTTCAAGAGCCTCTGCCTGTGGAACTGTACGGGGGAATCCGTCCAAAATAAAGCCGTTCTTGCAGTCGTCCTTCAGGATTCTCTCCTTCAGGATTGCAATTATCGTCTCATCCGGGACGAGGTCGCCTCTGTCCATATAGCTCTTAGCCGAAAGTCCTGCTTCTGTACCATTGGCTACTGCTTCGCGGAGCATGTTTCCGGTCGAGATAGCCGGAATCCCTTTGGTCTCACAGATTACTTCCGCCTGAGTGCCCTTACCGGCACCGGGTGCGCCGAGCAAAATGATATTCATGTGGTATCTCCTTTCTATGATGTCTGACCGTTGCTGACGTTATACCGCAATCACACGCAGTATAACGCCTGCCTCAGTTGCAGACTCCCTGCAACCGAGCCGCAACGTATTAATCCAGGAATCCCTTGTAATGACGCATCATAAGCTGAGATTCGAGCGAACGAACTGTCTCCAGAGCAACGCTTACAACGATAAGGATTGAAGTACCGCCGAGAGCCAGGTTCGAGATGCCTGTAATCTGAGCAAAGATTATCGGGAAGAGTGCTACAACACCGAGGAAGAGAGCACCAACGAGAGTGAGCTTATGAACAATTCTCGTGATGTAATCACTTGTCGGCTTGCCGGGACGGATACCCGGGATACCGCCGTTGTTCTGACGGAGGTTATTCGCAATCTCAACCGGATCATACTGCATCGAGATATAGAAGTAGCTGAATGCAATGATGAGGAGGAAGTAGAGTGTTGCGTATACAGGGTGAGTCGTGGTGAAGCAGTTGTAGATTGTGTACCAGACGGTGCCCTGTGTGGGCTCGCCGGTGAACATTGCGATAGTCTGCGGAATGGACATGAAGCTCATTGCGAAGATAATCGGCAAAACGCCTGCCATAGATACCTTGATGGGAAGGTAGGTCGACTGACCGCCATAAATCTTTCTTCCGACAACACGCTTTGCGTACTGAATCGGAACTCTTCTCTCTGCATTGTCCATGAATACGATGAACGCAATCATGAGAATGAAGATTATGATGATAATCGGGATAAGGATGATATATCCTGCTGAACCGGTGCTAGCCAAAGTAGCGAAGATGTTACCGAACGACTGCGGAAGCTCTGCAACGATACCGGCAAAGATAAGCATTGACATACCGTTGCCGATTCCGTTCTTGTCGATGAGCGAACCGAGCCAGATAACGAGCATCGCACCTGCTGTGAAGCAAGCTATGATGATAATTTCAGAAAGAACCTTTGAGAAACCATCGGTATAAGTGAGAGCTCCGGCATTCTTAAGTGTGAGATAGTAAGCCCACGACTGGAATACTGCGATAACAAGAGCCAGAATCTTGGTAATCATACCAATCTTCTTTCTGCCCTCTTCGCCTTCCTTTGCAAGTCTTTCGAGTGCGGGAATTGCAAAGGTCAGAAGCTGCATGATAATCTGTGCGTTGATGTACGGCGAAACCGACAAACACAAGATTGTTGCTCTTGAGAAGGTACCGCCGGAGAGAGTGTTGAGGTAGCTGAACAGGTTGTTACTGCTATTTATCATCTCGCTTATAGCGGCTGAATCAAGAAACGGAACGGGGATATATCCGCCGAGTCTGTAGATGATGAAGATAAGGAAAGTATAGAGAATCTTCTTTCTTATCTCAGGCACCTTCCAAGCGTTTCTGAGAGTCTCAAACACTTAGATCACCTCTGCCTCTCCGCCTGCCTTCTCAATCTTCTCCTTAGCTGAAGCGGAGTAAGCGGCTGCCTTTACGGTAAGCTTTTTGGTGAGTTCACCGTTACCCAGTACCTTGATTCCGTTGCCCTCATTCTTGACAATACCGGCAGCGATAAGAAGCTCTGTATCGACGACAGTTCCGTCGACAAACTTTTCGAGATCGGAGACGTTGATTGCCGTATACTTAGCTGCAAATATGTTGTTGAAGCCTCTCTTCGGGATTCTTCTTGCGAGCCTGGTCTGACCGCCTTCAAAGCCCGGTCTTACACCGCCGCCCGAACGCGCATTCTGACCCTTGTGTCCCTTTCCTGCTGTTTTTCCCTGTCCGGAGCCATGTCCTCTTCCGATTCTCTTGACATCCTTTACGGAACCCTCAGCAGGTGCTAAATCGTGCAATTTCAATTTATTCGCACCTCCTTAATTCTTATGCTTCGGTAACTTTGATAAGGTGAACAATCTTATTTATTTTACCTTGCGTCTGTGCGTTATCCGGCTGAACGGTAACGTCACCGATTTTTCTAAGACCTAAGGAGTTTGCGGTTGCGATTTGATCCTTGAGTCTGCCGTTGAGACTTTTTACAAGCTCAATTTTTACTGACATGATCATTTCCTCCCTAGATTATTTCCTTGACGGTCTTGCCTCTCTTGGCTGCCATTTCTTCGGCAGACTTGAGTTCAGCAAGTCCTGCAAATGTTGCTCTTACGACGTTGCAGGGATTGTTTGACTTCAGGGACTTGGTTCTTATGTCCTTGATGCCTGCAGCCTCGATTACGGAACGGACAGGACCTCCGGCGATAACACCAGTACCTTCAGCAGCAGGTCTCATAAGAACTCTGCCAGCGCCGTAGACACCGACTACCTCGTGAGGAATTGTTGTTCCTTTAAGTGATACTTTTATCAGATTCTTCTTCGCATCAGCGATTCCTTTTCTGATAGCGTCGGTAACTTCTCCCGACTTTCCGATACCGTAGCCGACTGTGCCATTGCCGTCACCTACAACGATTAATGCGGAGAACTTCATGATACGTCCGCCCTTTACCGTCTTGGATACACGGTTGATAGCTACAACCTTCTCGGTAAGCTCCATTTGAGAAGCGTCTATAATAGCCAAAATACGTTACCTCCTCTCAGAATTTGAGTCCGCCCTCACGGGCACCCTCTGCCAAAGCTGCGACACGTCCGTGATAGAGATAGCCGCCTCTGTCGAATACGACTTCCTCTATACCCTTTGCTCGGCACTTCTCGGCGATAGCCTCGCCGACCTTCTTAGCACCATCGACGTTTCCGCCGCTAGCTCCGAAGTCCTTATCCATGCTTGAAGCGGCGCAGAGAGTTGTACCGGTGACGTCATCAATCACCTGAGCGTAAATGTGTTTAGCTGAGCGGAAGACATTGAGTCTCGGGCAGGAAGCGGTACCGCTGACCTTAGCGCGTACTCTTGCGTGCCTCTTGGCTCTTGACTTAGCTCTGTCTATTGTCTTTACCATAGATTCTTACTCCCTTATTTACTTCTTTGCGCCCTTGCCGGCCTTGCCTTCCTTGCGGCGGATGACTTCACCGTCGTAGTGGATTCCCTTGCCCTTGTAAGGCTCAGGAGGACGCTTGGCGCGTACTTCACAGGCAAACTGACCTACCTTCTGCTTGTCGATTCCCTTAACTACAATCTGGTTCGGCTGAGGAACATCGAGCTTGATGTCGTCAGTCTCGGAAATCGTGACCTGATGTGAGTAGCCGAGGTTAAGGATAACGTCCTTACCCTGCTTCTGTGCTCTGTAACCAACACCCTCGATGATGAGAGTCTTCTGGTATCCGTTTACAACGCCCTCAACCATGTTGTTGACTAAGGTTCTTGTAAGACCGTGAAGAGCCTTCGACTCATCTTCGTCGTTGGGTCTCTCTACTTTGAGAGTGCCGTTCTCAACCGAAATGGTAAGATTGGGGTTAAACTTCTGAGTAAGTGTTCCCTTGGGACCCTTTACTGTTACGACGTTGCCCTCTGCGATGGAAACGTCAACTCCGGCAGGAACGCTGATTGGCTTTAAGCCTATTCTTGACATAATTCAGCCCTCCTTACCAGACGAATGCGAGAATCTCGCCGCCTACGCCAAGCTCTCTAGCCTTCTTATCGGTAACGATTCCCTTTGAAGTGGAAACGATAGCGATACCCAAGCCTTTGAGTACCTTCGGCATATCCTCACAGCTGGAGTAGATTCTAAGACCGGGCTTAGATACTCTTCTGATGCCGGAGATAACCGGTGTTCTGTTCTCGTCATATTTAAGTGTAACTCTGATGATTCCCTGCTTGCCGTCGTCAATTACCTGATAGGACTTGATGTAGCCCTCATCCTGCAAAATCTGAACGATGGACTTCTTCATATTCGACGCGGGAATATCAACTGTAGCGTGCTTTGCTGAGCTTGCGTTACGAATTCTGGTCAGCAAATCAGCTATTGTATCAGTAATCTGCATACTTTTGCCTCCTTCGCTAATTACCAGCTCGACTTCTTGACGCCGGGAATCTGTCCCTCAAGCGCAAGCTTTCTGAAGCAGATACGGCAGATGCCGTACTTTCTCAGATAACCGTGAGGTCTACCGCAAATCTTGCATCTGTTGTAAGCGCGGGTCGAATACTTAGGCTTTGCCTGCTGCTTTAAAACCATTGCTTTTTTAGCCATAATCTACCTCCACTCTTACTTTGCAAACGGAGCGCCGAGCATAGTCAGAAGCTCCTTTGCCTCTTCATCGGTCTTTGCGGTTGTGATGAAGTTGATATCCATACCGCGGACCTTGTCAACCTTGTCGAACTCGATTTCGGGGAAGATGAGCTGCTCCTTGATACCTGTGGAGTAGTTTCCTCTGCCGTCAAAGGAATTCGGGTTGATGCCCTTGAAGTCACGAACTCTCGGGAATGCGACATTGAAAAGTCTGTCGATGAATTCGTACATTTTATCGCTTCTCAGAGTAACCTTTACTCCAATCGGCATACCCTCACGGAGCTTGAAGTTTGCAACACTCTTCTTAGCCTTGCAAACTACCGGCTTCTGTCCGGTGATAAGTGACAAATCGTTCATAACTGCGTCTACGACCTTAGAGTTCTCCTTAGCCTCGCCGCAAGCTACGTTGATGACAACCTTGTCGAGCTTCGGAATCTGCATTACGTTCTTGTAGCCAAACTTCTTCATCAGTGCGGGGGCTATCTCATTGACATACTGATCTTTTAATCTTGCCATAATTAACCTCCTACTTGATTTCAGCGCCACAGCGCTTGCAAACTCTGAGCTTCTCGCCGTCAGGACCAAACTTGACGCCGGTTCTTACGCCCTTTTGGCACTTCGGGCAAACGAGCTGAACCTTGCTTGAATACATAGCCGCTTCAGCCTTGACGATTCCGCCGGCATCATTCTGTCTGCGGGGCTTGACTGACTTGGTAGCCATGTTGATGCCTTCGACTATTACCTTGCCCTCCTTGGGGGATACAGCAAGAACTTTTCCCTTCTTGCCCTTGTCCTTACCGCTGAGAACTACTACCGAGTCGCCGGTTTTAACGTGAATCTTATTATTCATATTTACCCAGCTCCTCCTTACAGTACCTCGGGTGCGAGCGACAGGATTTTAACATAGTCATTATCCCTGAGTTCACGGGCAACCGGCCCGAAAATTCTCGTACCTCTCGGTGTCTTATCTTCCTTGATTATTACAGCTGCGTTCTCGTCGAAACGGATATAGGTTCCGTCTTCACGACGAAGACCGGATGCTGAACGAACAATTACTGCTTTTACAACGTCGCCCTTCTTGACCATGCCACCGGGAGCAGCCTTCTTTACGGAAGCAACTACTACGTCGCCGATGTTTGCATATCTTCTGCGGGTGCCACCCAAAACTCTGATGCACTGAAGCTCCTTGGCTCCGGTGTTGTCAGCGGCTTTGAGTCTTGTCTGCATTTGTATCACAGCAAGTTCCTCCTTTCAGTATTAAAGAAATCTGAGCGCCGGATCAGTCTATCACCGACCCTCGTTTACTCTTCGGGTTCAGGGTTCGCATTTTGGAACACAGCCCTGAGTCACCACAGTGCTCCTTCTGCCAGCCGTCCAAACTTGCGCCCACGCCCTCATTACTTAGCCTGCTCAACAACCCTGACGAGTCTCCATCTCTTGTCCTTGGACAAAGGTCTTGTCTCCATGATTTCGACCTTGTCGCCGATGTGGGCAACGTTCTCCTCGTCATGAGCCTTGAACTTGACTGTTCTCTTTATGATTTTGCCATACAAAGGGTGTCTTACGTTGTCCTCAATAGCTACGACAATTGTCTTGTCCATCTTGTCGGAAACAACCTTGCCGACCCTTGTTTTTCTAAGCTTTCTTTCGCTCACAGTAAATCCTCCTTTTTCGCTGATTACTTGGACTCTTGCTCGCGAATAACAGTCTTGATACGAGCAATATCCTTCTTAACAGCTTTGATTCTCATGGGGTTGTCGAGCTGATTTACTGCGTGCTGGAAGCGAAGGTTGAAAAGCTCTTTTCTCAAATCGTCGAGCTTCTTGTCCATCTCGACGGGAGTCATTTCTCTGATTTCACTGACCTTCATTATTGCTCACCACCCGTTTCTGAAGCTTCATCTTCACGTTTTACAAACTTGCACTTGATGGGGAGCTTGTGCATAGCAAGACGCATAGCTTCCCTTGCAACATCCTCGGACACGCCTGCAATCTCGAACATAACTCTGCCCGGCTTGACAACTGCTACCCAGTACTCAGGAGTACCTTTACCGGATCCCATTCGAAGACCCAAAGCCTTGGTCGTTACAGGCTTGTCAGGGAAAATCTTGATCCAGACCTGTCCGCCACGCTTGATGTAACGTGTCATTGCGATACGAGCCGCCTCAATCTGAGCTGAAGTAATCCATGCGGGTTCGAGTGCCTGAAGTCCATACTCACCGTATGAAACCTTGTTTCCTCTTGTCGCCTGACCCTTCATGCGTCCGCGCTGCTGCTTACGATATTTAACTCTCTTCGGAAGTAACATTACTTATTACCTCCTTCTTTGTTTTGTGTGTGTCTCTCGCCGCGATTTTCATAGTTACGGTTGCCGTCTCTATTCTGTCTCGGTCTCTGATTACCGTTTCTGTCGCCACGACGTCTGTCGTCGCCATTTCTCGGCTTACGGTTTCTGCGATTGTCGGGAGCCTTCTCTTCGGTCTTAGAAATCTCGCCCTTCAGGACTTCTCCCTTGTAAATCCAGACCTTGATACCAATCTTGCCGTAGGTTGTGTTAGCCTCAGCAAAACCGTAGTCGATGTCTGCTCTGATGGTCTGAAGCGGGATGGTACCCTCGTGGTAGCTTTCGCTTCTTGCGATTTCAGCACCGCCGAGTCTGCCGCCTGCCTTGACCTTGATACCCTTTGCTCCGAGCTTCATTGCTCTGCTGATGGCGCCCTTCATAGCTCTTCTGAAGGAGATTCTGTTCTCCAAATCGAGAGCAATCTTTTCAGCAACCAGCTGAGCGTTCAAGTCGGGAGACTTGATTTCGATGATATTGAGGGATACGGTCTTGCCGATTTTAGCCTCGATATCATGTCTGAGCTTTTCAACAGCCTCGCCGCCTCTGCCGATTACGATACCCGGCTTAGCGCACCAGATGTTGATTTTCACCTTGTCGGCGAATCTTTCAATCTCAATCTTCGGAACACCGGCGGAATACAGAGTCTTCTTGATGTACTTACGGATGTTGTAGTCTTCTACAAGAGTATCACCGAAAGTGCTCTTATCTGCAAACCAGCGGGAATCCCAGTCCTTGATTATTCCGACACGCATGCCGTGCGGATTTACTTTTTGTCCCATAGTCTACCTCCTGCCGCCTTATTCCATTTCGCCGAGAACTACGGTTACGTTTGAAGTTCTCTTGAGAATCTTGTGTCCTCTGCCCTTTGATACAGGCTGCATTCTCTTCATGGTCGGTCCCGGATTGACATAGCACTCTTTGACATAAAGGTTCTTCTTGTCAAGCCCGAGATTATTCTCTGCGTTAGCCGCAGCCGAGTTCAGGAGCTTCTCCAGATACTCGCAGGCAGCCTTAGGAGTATGCTTTACGATTGCCAATGCTGTCTCGAGGTCCTTGCCTCTGATAAGGTTGAGGACAATTTCGACCTTGCGAGGAGCAATGCGTGCAGTCTTTAATACTGCTCTTGCTTCCATCTAAATCTCCTCCTTTACTTGCCGTTGTTGGAAGTCTTTGAACCGGCGTGACCCTTGAAGGTTCTTGTCGGTGCGAACTCACCAAGTCTGTGTCCGACCATGTCCTCAGTGACATATACCGGAACATGCTTGCGTCCGTCGTGGACGGCAAATGTGTGTCCCACGAATTCGGGGAAGATAACGGATGCTCTCGACCATGTCTTGATGGCTTTCTTTTCGCCGGTCTCGTTCATGGCAACTACTTTCTTATAAAGGGATTCCTGTACGTATGGTCCCTTCTTAATGCTTCTGCCCATTATTCATCTGCCTCCCTTCGCATTACTTGGCGTTACGACGCTTGACTATAAACTTGTCAGTGCGGTTCTTCTTCTTACGAGTCTTGTAACCCATAGTAGGCTTGCCCCAGGGTGTAACAGGTGAAGGACGTCCGACAGGAGCCTTGCCTTCGCCACCGCCGTGAGGGTGGTCGTTCGGGTTCATAACAGAACCACGGACTGTGGGTCTTACGCCCATGTGGCGCTTTCTACCAGCCTTGCCGAGGTGAACATTCTCGTGGTCGATGTTTCCGACCTGTCCGACTGTTGCCATGCAGTTTGCAGGAACATATCTCATTTCACCGGAAGGAAGTCTTATAAGAACCTTGTCGTTCTCGCGTCCCATAAGCTGAGCCATGTTGCCGGCGGAACGGACAAGCTGTGCGCCCTTGCCGGGATAAAGCTCGATGTTGTGGATGAAGGTACCGACGGGGATGTTCATAAGAGGAAGTGCGTTGCCCGGCTTGATGTCGGCGTCTGCGCCAGCTCTTACTGTATCTCCTACGTTAAGTCCGTTCGGTGCGATGATGTATCTCTTCTCGCCATCCTCATACTGAACGAGTGCAATGTGAGCCGAACGGTTCGGATCGTATTCAAGAGTCATAACAGTGGCATCCATGCCGGTCTTGTCTCTCTTGAAGTCGATTACACGATATTTCTTTCTCTCTCCGCCGCCGTGATGACGAACGGTGATTCTGCCATAGCTGTTTCTGCCGGCGGTCTTCTTCTTCGGTTCGAGAAGACTTCTCTCCGGCTTAACCTTGGACAAGCCGCTGTAGTCGGTAACGGTCATACCTCTGCGACCGTTGGTAGTCGGCTTGTAGCTCTTTATAGCCATGTAATTTTTCACTCCTTATTAGTGTTTTGCGGGCTGCATCGGCAGGTACTGCCATGCAGTGTCCCATACATACCGTGCAGGTCTCCCCGCACCAGTAACGATTGCCGGAATGTGAGAGCTGTCCAGTCCCTGTGACTTTCCTCGCTCTCAGGCGTTATCAGATCATGCCGTCGAAGAAGGCGATGGTCTTTGAGCCCTCGGCAAGCGTAACGATTGCCTTTTTCCAGTCTGAGGTCTTGCCTTCAGATCTACCCATTCTGCGGTAGCGACCGCGAACATTGATAGTGTGAACCTTGGCAACCTTGACACCGAAGATTTCCTCAACGGCGTCCTTGATTTCAATCTTGTTGGCGGTCTTTGCAACTCTGAAAGTGTACTTGCCCGCCTGAAGATCCTCCATAGAAGCTTCGGTGATAACCGGCTTCAGAATGATATCCTGAGCAACCTTTTCCATCAGCAGTAAACCTCCTCAATCTTGGTGACGGCATCAGAAGCTACAACAAACTTGTTGCAGTTAAGGATGTCGTAAACATTCAGAGTGTTCACAAGAGTGGTCTTGACACCAGGAATGTTTCTTGCGCTCTTGATGACCTTCTCGTCGGATGCGGGCATTACGATAAGGGTCTTGCCCTCTGCTCCGAGTGCCGAAAGCATCGAAACGACGTTCTTAGTCTTGATTTCGTCGAAGCTGATATTGTCAACTACGACTACCTCGTTCTCAGCGAGCTTGGAAGAGAGTGCAGACTTCATAGCGAGTCTTCTCATCTTCTTGTTGACGGTGAATCTGTAGCTACGGGGCTTCGGTCCAAGAGCTACGCCGCCGTGTGTCCACTGAGGAGAACGGATTGAACCCTGTCTTGCATGACCGGTGCCCTTCTGTCTCCAGGGCTTCCTACCGCCGCCGGATACCTCTGTTCTAGTGAGTGTGGACTGAGTGCCCAGTCTCTGATTAGCGAGATAATTGACAACCATTGTGTGCATGACAGCGGTGTTGGGCTCGATTCCCCAGATGCTGTCGTTAAGCTCAGTGTCGGCAACTACATTGCCTTTAATATCGTATACGGAAACCTTTGACATTGTACTTCCTCCTTCCACTAAGCCTTCTTAACGCTGTTGCAGACGGTAACGATACCGTTCTTCGGTCCGGGGATTGCTCCCTTTACAGCGATAAGGTTGTTCTCCGAATCGACCTTGATAACTTCGAGGTTCTGGATTGTAACTCTCTCTGCTCCCAAGTGACCCGGCATTTTCTTTCCTTTGTAGATTCTCGAAGGGCTGGAGCAAGCGTTCATGGAACCTGCCTCACGGTGAACAGGACCTGTACCGTGGGTTTCCTTTAATCTGTGGGTGTTCCAGCGCTTGATGGTGCCGGAGAATCCTTTACCCTTGCTAGTGCCGCAAACGTCAACAATCTCGCCCTCAGCGAAAATGTCAGCCTTTACGATGTCGCCTACGTTCATGCCTGAAATGTCTTCAAGTCTGAATTCCTTTAAAGTCTTCTTCAGAGCAACGTCAGCCTTCTTGAAATGACCTGTAAGAGGCTTCTTCAAACTCTTTGCGGTGGCGTCGCCGAACCCGAGCTGCACGGCTTCGTAGCCGTCGTTCTCGGCAGTCTTCTTCTGGACTACCACGCAAGGACCTGCCTCAATTACCGATACGGGAATGACTCTTCCCTTATCGTCGAAGACCTGTGTCATACCGATCTTCTTTCCGATGATGCCTTTCTTCATTTTGTTTCCTCCTAATGGTTATTGGTCGGTCGGACCGACTTGACCTGTCGTGGGATTTCGCTGAGAAATCAATGTGATTTCCTTGGGAGATTACTTGATCTCCATTACGATATCCACACCGGCGGGAAGTTCAAGATTCTGCAGAGCCGCAGTTGTGTCGTTGGTGGGGTGAATTACGTCGATAAGTCTCTTGTGAGTTCTCATCTCGAACTGTTCACGGCTATCCTTGTTGACGAATACGGAGCGAAGGACGGTGACAATTTCTCTCTCAGTGGGGAGCGGAATCGGTCCCGAAACCTGTGCGCCGGAACGCTTTGCTGCTTCGACTATCTTAGCCGCTGCCGCATCGACGTTAGTGTGCTCGTAGCCCTTGATCTTGATTCTGATTTTCTCATTGACTGCCATTAAAAACGCCTCCTTAAAGCTAACGATTATTGGGGGCTGGGATTATCCCATCTGTTTTTTAACACGAATCCGTGTGTTTCCTGCGTCCCCATGAAAAAAGCCGAAAAATCATCTTTTCGGCGGGACACATAAATCGCATCGGAGCTTGGTTTCTGACTCAAAGGCGCAAAATCGCCCTCAATCTGCTTCGCCTTCGCAATGCACTCGGAAGTTTACACACAAACGCCCTTGTACTCACTCTGGCAAGCCCATTGTACCACAGTACCGTGTTGCTATTACAGTCGCCCGGTTTAAAATCGGACATACTCGGCTGAAATTACCCGGCATACCGCCGGCAACCTCCAGCTTCAACGCATATCTTTTGCAGTCACGCAGTAATTATAATAACACTTTTGAATTGCAATTGCAAGCACTTTTCACGATTTGTGTGGATTTTTTGGTGTAGAAAAATCAGGGATTTTTGGGGCGGAGATTTGTGCAATATGCGCAAACCCCTCAGTCGCCCTTCGGGCGCCAGCTCCCCTTTCAGGGGAGCCATAATTGCGCAAATCTAAGCCTCCCCTGTCAAGGGGAGGGGGACCGCCGGCGAAGCCGGTGGTGGAGGGGTGCGCCCACGCAGTGGGTGCGTCGGCGTAGCCGACAATGCGGAGGTTTACACCATTTCCCCAACCTCTTCCTCAACCCTCGAAATATCGATAAAGTTCGGCACGGTTCCGACTTCGTTCTGCTGGGTTATATAAATGGAGTAGGAATACTCGGTGATACTGCCGTCGTCGTTCGTGACTTCGGTTACTTCCCTCAAAAAGAGGAGGTTGCCGTCGGCGTCGAAGTAGTAGAGAACCTTGAAGCCGGTCATTCCATCGGCGGTGTCTACTCCCGAAATCTTTGAGATGTCATAGTAGTGGCAAACCTCGCTTGCAAGCTCGTTTGTGGCGATGTAGGAAGTCTCGGTGTTGACAGCCTTTTTGTAGAAGACTATAAGACCCTCGTCAGCCAGCGGATATGGGACGTCCTTTGAGTAGGAGGTGAAGCTTGCGTCGCCGGTGTCGAGATATGAAACAACACCGTTTTCCTCGGTGTACTGCTCATAGCCGTTGTTGTACTGGGCGATTGTCGTGTCGCCGGAGACGGCATAGTAGGAATATGTCATGAGACCCTTCTCGTCGTACTTGTAGATGAATATCTGCTCCGACTCTCCGGTGTTGTCGTTGATGACGTCGACTCTTGCGGAATCGAGCTCCACATAAGCCGCCCTTGCCGCCAGGATATAATCCTCGCCGGCAACCACGTAATCATCCCCACAAGCGGTAAGCGACAAAGCCATAACCGCCGCCATCATAACTGCCATCAGCCTTTTTCCGAATGATTTTAACTTCATCTTAATCCTCCACAAAAGAGAACCGTGCGCGAAACGGCACGGTTTCGATTCCTGCAAATGCTGTCACAACAGCTTGACCTGTTCCTCAAATTCATCCTCGGTATTGACAAACCGATAAGGCTCATACTCCCCATAAGCCGACGGTCGGCTGATGGTAACGAGCTGGATTTTCCTCTGGTCTACTTCTTTTGAGAGCTTGTGCTTGAAGTCTGCCAGATGTTGACCGATTGACATTTCAATCGCTATGCAACCGATATCATCGGCGTTTTTAGCA
Organism: Oscillospiraceae bacterium; assembly: GCA_021200775.1. GTDB lineage: Bacteria > Bacillota > Clostridia > Oscillospirales > Ruminococcaceae > Faeciplasma. Next base: position 42,463 of record JAJQGB010000002.1, on the reverse strand, counting down.
ACCAGATAGCACACGTTCAAGCACCTCCTTAAAGTCTGACTTACCTTCTCCTCGACCCACGCTTTTTGACGTCCATCGAGCGTTTGAGGTCGGACATTCTGTCCTCGCTTGAAGACTTGAACTTTGAGAGCATGTCCTCGAAGCCGGCGTCGGTCGTGGTGCTGTTCGGCTTGTAGGCGTACTCAGCGTTCACCAGCGCTTCCGGGTCTGGCTCCTCCTTCTTGACAGGCTTCTTCTGCTGATAGTGCCTTACCGGCTGGGCGTCCTTGTCCTTGTCATACATGCCCTTGTCACGGTTCTGGTTATAGCCGCCACGGTTGTCCCTGCCGGGTTGTCCACCCTGTCCACCGGGATGTCCTTCACGGCGTCCGTCGGGGTGTCCGCCCTGATGTCCGCCTGGCTGTCCGTTTCTCGGATGGTGCGGAGCCGGCTCTTTCGGAGGGAGCGCCCTCTTGATGGACAATGCGACCTTTCCTCTCTCATCGATTGAAATGACCTTGACCTTGACAATCTGCCCGACCTTCAGAAAATCGTTGATATCTGCTACGTATGTAGGCGAAACCTCCGAAATGTGAACCATTCCGTTTTTGCCACCGCCGATGTCGATAAATGCGCCGAATTTCTGAATACCGGTGACTCTGCCCTCGATAATGCTACCTTCTTCAAGCTGCATAAATTTACTTTTTCCTCTTTCATGACTTATTTGCCGCACCGCAACTGCGATGTGTGCGTCTCTGTCACAACTTCCACATTTTTCGCCTTGAAGCGTCACTCCACCGACTTGGCATAGTAACGCGTTTCTCTCGGGTAGGCATATCCTCTTGCGATAGCGGCTGAGAGCATATACTCGTACTCATCGTCGTCGCCCAGAAGCCTTATGTATTCGTCGTTTTCCTGTTGTGCCTCGACAATTTCGGCTTCGAGCTTTTCGATGGTAGCTTTCTGCTCTGCAATTTCCGCCTGCGTGTTGATGATTACCGACGCCGCATAGACGAGAAGGGTTGAGAAGAAGACGAGCTTGATAAAGTGCCAAACCTTTGGCGGCTGTTTCTGCTTCGATTTTGCCGACGGTCTGCGGTTGACACTCTGAGTTGACGTTGCCATTTCCTCACCCTCCAATCTGAGATAGTTATGCAAGGTATATTATACTACATTTCGTGCACACCTTGCAAGTCATTTAGGAGGATTTTTTTATTTTTCCGGGAAATTTTTTTGCGGGAAGGACAGTTTTCAGCTTCTCCATCACCAATTTTTCGATTTTTCTGAAAATATTTCCCGCCATTCTGAACATTCCCGAGATAATCCGCCCGAGCGTCAGGAGATAAATTCCGAATCCCGCTATCATCCCGGCTATGACATAAAACCGAAGCGAGCCTTCGAGCATCTCAACCGAGAATAGGAAGAAGACCATCCCGAAGAACCAAACAAACAGGAAATCCTCCAAAAACACCATCCAGGCTCTGTGCGGGAAGCTCATCCGGAATACCCGAAGGATGTCAAACACTGCGCCGAGAAGTGCCCCGACGACCGCCGCCAGCCCAAGCATCCGAAGCTCGCCCAAAACTCCTAAGAACGAACCGGGGTTGAAATCCATAATCTCACCTCGTAATCTTCTTCCACACCGTCGGCTTCTTCGTTCTGTCTCTGTCGCCGTAAATCAGCGACTTCACTTCTCCCGACATCTCCAAATCTCCGGTTTCAAGGCTTATTTCGTCGACGTGGAGATTCTTTCCCCGGATGACGAGCTCGCCCTGTGACGTAAAGAGTGACACTTCGGTGTCGTCAAAGCTCTCGACGTCGGTCACTCCCGACAAAGAAAGCTTCTGCCGGTCTTCAAGAATCAGGTTGTGCTTTTTCAAAGGTGCTTCAGGTGTAGTCATTCCTATTCCTCCCAAATTCTTTTAGTACAGGATATGAGAAAAACAGGAGAGTTATGCAGAGGCAGATATAGGCTCCCCTGAAAGGGGAGCTGTCACGCCGCAGGCGTGACTGAGGGGTCTCCATACAGCAAAAGTCCGCCTCAGATGAGACGGACCGTTTGCATAAGGCTATTTTATGGAAAAAGCTAGCTGGTTTAATCATTCAACTTCAATTTCGCCGGAGAACATTGCGTTCAACTCTTCAACGTAGTACGCAATTCTGTCGGAGTAGGTCTCCTTGAGCTGTGCCCATGTAGAAGGACTGTTGCCGAGAGTTCCGCCGATAAGGTTGCTGACTGCATCGGAAAGTGCAGACTGGCATCCGGAGGTGAAGTTGACTATCTGGTAGTTGTTGACGAGTCTGTAGGTTTCATCGAGCATTTCGAGCATTTCGTCGGTCCACATGTAGGTTTCCTTGAGCTGCTTGGTGTCGATGTCGATAACTGTCGGGTCGATGACCTTGAATCTCTCGCAAGCGGAGAGAAGGTAAACTGCCTCAGGGTTCTTAGCGCCCTGGATGATGTGGTAGCCAACCGGCTGAGCGGCTAAGTAGTAGTTGCCGTCGCCATCATCGTCACGAGGCATCGGGCAGAACATGACTTCGCCCTCAGTGATGTCGCCCCAGACAGAGCTGATGCTTTCAACAGTATCGGTGAAGCCCCACTTCTCAACAGGATAGAAGAGAGTCAAGCCTTCCTTGACTCCGGCACCAACGGTGTTGGAGTTACGGCACTGATAGCTGTTATTCCATCTCGGATATACGCAGTCGTTCTTGTTGAGGTCGTAGATAAGTGACTCAGCCTCTTCAAGAAGCGGATTGTCGATGTCGGAAACGAAGACGCCGTCTTCAAGAGCGATAACGGTTACACCCGTCGAATCGATAATAGCCTGCTGCCAGTACCAGCCGTCGAGAGCATATCTGTCCTCGTCGGGGTCGGTGAAGTCTACGCACATCTCATAGAATACATCCCATGTCCACTCATCATTGTAGTAGAGCTCGGCAGGGTCGTCATAGCCCCACTCTTCGATAACTCTTCTGTTGTAAGCGATAACGGTGGTCGCCTTGATATCGGTGATGATAGCGTAGTTCTGTCCGCCGATTGAGAAGTAGTTAGCCGCAAAATCGGCAGTTCCTGCCCAAAGCGGGTCGGTGTAGTCGATGTAGTCGTCAACGGGAACGAAGATTCCCTTGATGCAGTAGTAAGGGAAGGTCGAAACCGAGCAGGTGGTGAAGTCAGGTGAGTTGGAGGAAAGAACGAGGTTCGCCAAGTCGTCGAAACGATTTTCGTATGTACATTCAATCCACTCTATCTCTCCGCCGTACTTGTTGACGAAGGTCCAGTAACCGGTGTTGATGACTTCGTCCTCAGAATAGTTGTGGAAGTCGTCAGTCCACTTGTGGAACTTGATGACTGTGTTGGTTCCAGCAACAGTCTCAGCGTCGGGGAGCGTAATGCCAGCCGCGGCGAGAATAGCAGTGGAATCCTCGGTCGAAAGGGTGAGCTGTACAATTTCACGCTTGGAGCTTCCGCATCCAACCAGTGCAACAATCATCAGCGCAACCATGAGGACCGCAATAAATCTTTTTGCCATAGTAATGTTTCCTTTCAATAGTGTGGTAGTTGCCTTCTTGCCGGGCGTCCGCCCGACGGAGTTATTCACAACGGGTTTATTTTTGTGATTCGTGCGAAAAAGGCTCTCACACGAATCACAAGTACTTAAACATTATAGCACATATCGTCGGAAAATGAAATGTGCAATTCGCCGAAATTCCGGCGTTAGTTTTGTACAACATGCACAACTGTCCGGAATTTGTCGGACATCCATTTAAATCTGATAGCCAGACTGTTGACTGTTAATTTTTCTTCAGTACGTAAATTCTGACGTTTGAGTTGTCTCTTACCTGAACGCTCGTGCAGGTGTAGGAGGAGCTGATGCTTGCAAGGATATTCGAGTTATATCCGCTCTTCTTGTAGGAAGCCGCAACCTCGTCATAGACGCTCGAAGAGGAAACCTTCAGATATACATATACATACGAACTGCCGGTGCTTACAGCCGACTTTGTCTCGGATTTGAGTATGCTTACAGCCTCACTGAGACTTGTCGCATAGTAGCCGTTCATAACGAACCAGTCATAGGATGTGCTTGTTGCGGAAGGAACGGTGTAGAATTCCATGTCGAAGACATCTGCGTGAGTTGCCGCCATGTAAGAGTCGGTGCAGCAGAAGAGGCTGTAGTCGATATAGGTTGAAGGCATAGTCTTGTCATCGCACCATGTCGGGTCGATATTGTACCAAGAACTGCCAATCTTGACCTTTACCCAGAGGTGCTTGGCTTCTGAGCCGATACCTTCGCAGAAGACTACGTCAAAGCCTGCTCTTGTAAGGAGATAGAAGAGACCCTTTGCGTAACCAGCGCAGTTTGCCTTACCGTTTACGACAGAGCCGTATGCGGTATCGCAGACGGAAGCGTCACCGTCATAAGAGCAGTTAAAGACCAGCCACTCGGTGAGATACTTAATCTTCTCGTAGTCGGACATCGAGCTCTTCAGGTTTGCAATAACGCTGTCCGCAGTTGACCTGAGGGTATTTACCATCTGGTTGCCCTGAGCTTCGGTGTCGACGTTATAGGAAATCTTGACCTTGTTCAGATATCCGCCGCTTGTTGTAGCGCCGATTGAATCAACATAGAAGTATTCAACCGCAACAATCTGCAAAATGAGGTTTGCAAAGTCGCTTGCTTCATCAGCGGTGATATATCCGCTTACATCGACAACCGACTGATAGTTCTGGACTGCTTCCATAACCTTGTTGAGGACGGTTACGTATCTGTCCTCCTTCATGTAGCTCAAAATTGTCTCCCAGCCGTTGTCGCTAGCCCAACTGCCGAAGGAAACGGTGGTGCTTGCATTTGAAGAGGAGATTGTGGTGGATGAGGAGGTTGAAGAGCCGGAAGACGAATCGTCGCCGAGGTCTACTGAATCCTCATCGCTGGAAGTAGTGGTTGTAGTTGTAGCAACCGGGTCGGAAGAAAGATAGGAGCTCGAAACGTAGCCGGTTTCACCCTTATAGTCGACCTGATACCAGCCGGTGGATGCACGTCCGGTGACGGTGACTTCGGCGCCCTGTGCATAGCCGCCGATTCTGTCATAGTCGGCAGAAGGACCGCTTCTTACGTTTACCGAATATGTAGCGTACATTGTCGCACTCATAGCCTCGACGGTGTATTCGCCTGAAGATGTCGAAGCGGTTGTGGTTGCGGCAGTGGTTGTCGCCTCGGTTGTGGCGACGGTTGTTGCCTCGGTGGTGGTCGCTTCGGTGGTTGTTACCTCCGTTGTGGTGGTGACCTCGGTTGTCTCCTCGGGCACTTCCGTTACAGCGGCGTCGCCTGTTACCAAGCCGTCAGAATTCGATTCAATGATTTCACTTCCACAGCTCGAAAGCATTGTGACGGTGAGAACCATTGCGATTATGAGCGACAGGAATCTCTTGAACTTACTCATGTTTCTTTCCTCCGTTTTCGGATTTATCTGTTTTTATCTGATAGGGCGCCTGGCGCTTCGCCGTCGCCTTAACATTTACTTAGTCTGACTCTTTCAATGTAATCGTCAGGATTCCGAGAGCGTCATTAAGCGTTCTCGACCAGGAAGTCGTCTTGTATGTCGTTCCGGCGGCGGAATTTGCCGCACTGATAATCTCTGCAAGCTGTCCGTTGTCCTTTAAGGACTCATAAATCTCGTGCATTGCCTCCGAGCTCTCGAACTTGACATAGAAGCATCTTCTCTCAGAGTCAATAGTACTGCTCTTTGCCTGCTCCATGAGAATTTCATAGGCTTCATCAGCGGTGGTCGCATAGTAGCCCATCACGTTGAAGAAGTTTAAGTCCATCGAATCAGCATAGGGAGTCTCGTAATAGTTGCTCTCATGCTTTGCGGCGTGGTCCTTCAAAATCTCCTCGTCGCTGATGAGGAAGTAGCAGTAGCCGACGTAGTACGGGTCGGTGACGTCCGAAGGGTCGTCCCATGTCGGGTCGATGATGTACCAGTGACCGTCCTCGCACATGACATAGTTCCACTTGTGCTTGACAGCCGAGTCGGTTCCGACACCGGTTACAAACATCGTTTCAAATCCCGCACGGTTGAGAAGCAGGTGCATAGCGTCCGCATAGCCCTGGCAGGTGGCGTAGCCCTCGACGAGCGCTCCATAGGATGTAAACGGACTTGTTCCGGCGGTGTCGCTGTAGTCGCAGTTAAGTATAAGATAATCGTGTAAGTACTTCAGCTTCTCGAACTCGGTTCCGTCTGGCATAGCCGAGATAATCTCGTCAAGCTTAGCGTCGAGCTCATCCATGATAACCAGGATATCCGACTCATAGTCGATTCCTCTGTAGTTTATCGTGACTCCCTTTACCGTTCCCGACTCGTCGGTCGCAGTGCTGAAGGATGTTCCCACCCAGGTGTAATAAATACAGCAGTTCGACACGAGCGTGAGGAAGTCGTCTCTCTCCTCATAAGGGAAGCCGACTGAAAGCGAACAGTAAATCTGACCTTCACGGATTGCGTTCATAATCTCGCCTAAGTTGACTCTTGTTTCTTCATCGAGTCTCTCCCAGACATATTCGATTCCGTTTTCGGTGATGAACGAGGAGTCGAAGTCGTAGCTCCAGTTCTCGGTGATTGCGGAGGCAGTCGGACTGTCGGCAGAGGCATCAGACGCCCCGTCTGTCTGATCAGCACCGGTTGAAGCTTCAGCGTCAGTTGATGCTGTGGTCGATGCCGGCTCATCGTCGATGGTCGTGCCACATCCCGTGAAGACGGACAGTGCCATGCACAAAGCCAGCAGAAGGCATATTATTCTTTTGCTCATTTTTGTTTCTCCTTTTTTTGCGAAAATTCTTCTTTTATTCTCTGGGGCGAACCGTCCCGTATCTTTTAATACAAATCAAGCCCCGAAATTATTGCGGCTTGGGCAAAAATTTTTCGTAACCGTATTCTAATATAATACCTTTTATTTTGCCCGATGTCAACCGAAATCGGAATCTTTACAAATTATTCACTTTTCCCGGCTAGCTGAGTTCTGCGATACATTCTGAAATAATCCCCGACAACTGAGCCGTCGGCTTCGAGAACTCACTCAAATCGAGATAGATTATCTCGGCGTCCAAATCCTCAAAATCTTCGTCCGAAAGCGCTTCGTCGGCAAATATTACTCCCAAATCCATCTCTTCGAGCTCTTCATAGGAGACTATCGCCAGCTCCTCGTCCTCGGTTTCAAGAAGATTCGTCCCGAAAACGGAAAGCATGTCGGAAGCAAGGTCGTTTCCGGCAGAAGCGGTGTAGCCGCCGTCAAGACCATAGTAGATGATGACGAAATTCTCGCTGACTCCTAAGTTCTGCGCCGAAAGCATGGTGTCGTCAATCTCGCTGAGAGCCGCAAGCGCAACCTCCTCCGAGTCGACAGCACCATAGAAAATCATCGAGAGCTCGATGTACTCTTCACACAAGTAGGAAAACCCGGTCGGAAGTTCGAGATAGAGCACTCTGACGCCCGCCTGGTCAAGCCGGACCTCGTCGGTCGAAGCTATAGGCGACTGGGTAATGAGAAGCTCGGGTGCAAGCTCGATAATGGCGTCGATGTCCGGATTAGCAGGGCTACCGACAGTGGGAAGCGAATTGTAGTTGTTGCAGTACTCGCTGACGGCGACCAGCTTCTCAGAAAGCCCGAGCTCGTACAGAATCTCAGTCAGTGCGGGTGAAAGCGAAGCAACCGTCTCGGGTGCTGAGTCAAACGTCTCCGTTCCGAAGCTGACAGGATAAGCCGCCTTCACCGGCGCCTCATCGATGACAACGTCCTCAGTCACCACCGCCTCCGGCGTGATGTCACTGCAAGCGGTGAGGCTGAGCAAAAGAGCTATGGATAGGATTATGGATATTGTGCGTTTAAGTTTCATGGTGAACCTCGCATGGAAACCCCTCCACCGTGCTTCGCACGGTTCCCCTCCCCTTTCAGGGGAGGCTATTTTCCTTCTCTCGAAGACTCTTGTAATAGGAAGGGTTGCAAAAAAGTAGTGCTTAGTTAAAAGTTACAATAGAAGCAGTCAAAGCCTCACCCGAAGGGGGAGGGGGACCGCCGCACGAAGTGCGGTGGTGGAGGGGTGCAAGTTCGGCAAAGCCGAACTTGCCGACTTGGCGTCAGCCAAGTCGTCCGCAGCCGACATTTGCACAGTCAATCGCCATCGTTGCATATGCATTCAGGTCAGTTCCAGCGGTTTTTCCGGCGATGAAATCAAAGTATCCCTGCGAGGCAATCATTGCGCCGTTGTCGCCGCAGTAGGTGAACTTCGGCATGTAAAGCTCGTAGCCACGCTTTTTGCACTCATGTGCTATCTTGTCCCGGACTCCGGTGTTGGCGGAAACTCCTCCGGCGACGGCTATCTTCGTGTAGCCTAAGTTCTCCGCCGCAAGCATGAGCTTCTCTGCTAATATGTCGCAGACGGTCTTCTGGAACGAAGCCGCTAAATCGTTTACTTCGAGCGTTTCGCCACGCTGTTCAGCATTGTGCCAGAGATTTATGACGGCGGTCTTGAGCCCCGAAAAGGAATAGTCATATTCGCAACCGGTGAGCTTCGGGTGCGGAAGCTTGAAGGCGTTTTTGTTTCCGAGCTGTGCGGCACGGTCAATCTCTTTTCCTCCCGGATAAGGGAAGCCGAGAGTACGTGCTACCTTGTCAAAGCACTCCCCCGCCGCATCGTCACGGGTTCTTCCGATGACGTGAAATTCGGTGTGCGTCTTAACTTCTATGATGTGCGAATGTCCGCCGCTGATTACAAGGCACAAGTACGGCGGTTCGAGCTCCGGGTGCGAGATGTAATTTGCGGCGATGTGCCCCGCCAGATGGTGGACGGGCACAAGCGGCTTTCCGGTTGCAAACGACAGCCCTTTTGCATAGCTCACGCCGACCAGAAGCGCCCCGATAAGCCCGGGAGCATAGGTGACGGCAACGGCGTCGATGTCGTCCATCGTGACGGATGCCGATTCAAGAGCTTCACTGACAACTCCGCAGATGTTCTCGGCGTGTCTTCGTGACGCTATCTCCGGGACAACTCCGCCATAGAGCTTGTGCTCGTCAATCTGGGAAGCAACGACGTTTGAAAGGACGTTCACGCCGTCCTCGATGACAGCCGCCGCAGTTTCGTCGCAGGAGCTTTCAATTCCTAATATCTTCATTTCTCATTCCTCATTAATATTGCATTTTCGGTCGGATTTTCGTAATAGCCGCCACGCTCGGCATACTGGGTGAAACCTAATTTCTTATAGAGATTTATCGCCGGAAGATTCGACTTCCTGACTTCAAGATACACCGTCTTTTCCGGGTCAAAAGCCGCTTTCATAAGGGAGGTCGCAACGCCTTGTCCACGATAATCAGCCCTGACGGCTAAGCTGTCGAGATACTGCTCGTCAAGGACTTCGGAGGCGGCAATATAGCCGACAATTTCTCCCGAATCAACAGCCACAAGCGAGATGAATCCGGGCTTTCCGAGCCTGTACTTGAAGCTATCCTCGCTCCAGGCTTCGGCGGTGAAGCAGTCTTTTTCTATTTCGCAGACCGTCGGAATGTCGCCCAAAGCCATTTCACGGACAGTCACTGTTCGTCCTCCTTCTCGTTCAGGAGAAGAGTATAGAGCTCGGCTTTCGAGAACGGAGTAGTTTTGGCGATTTCTCTGCAAGCGTCGGCGCCTCGCATTCCCTTTGCGACCAGTTCTTTTACTTTTCCCAGGGCGTCTTCTTTCGTAATTGTCTCCGGAACTTCCTTCAAGCCCTCGACAATCAGGACATATTCGCCACGGGGCTTTCTGTCATCGTCGTTGTAGAGATTCTGGGCTTCGGAAAGGGTGGTTCTAATAATCTCTTCGTGAATCTTCGTGAGCTCCCGGCAGATGGTGATTCTACGGTCGCCGAAGAATTTATACAGGTCGCCGAGAGTTTCGACCATCTTGTGGGGAGCTTCGTAAAAGATTAGGGTTCTTTCTTCAAGCGCACACTTGGCGAAAAGCTCGTTGCGAGAGCGCTTTGCGACCGACGGGAAGCCTTCAAATGCGAATCTCGAAGTGTCGAGCCCGCTGACGGCAAGCGCCGAAATCAGCGCCGTAGGTCCGGGAACAACCGTCACCGGGACGTTATTTTCGATGCAGAGCCGCACCAAATCTTCTCCCGGGTCGGAGATGCAGGGCATACCGGCGTCGGTGATGACGGCACAGCTTTCGCCGTCAAGGATTCTTTTTATAATGCTCTCGCCGGAGTATTTGTGGTTGTGCTCATGATAGCTCACCATCGGCTTTCTTATGTCGAGGTAGCTTAAAAGCTTCGCCGAGACCCTTGTGTCCTCAGCCGCAATAAAATCGACTGACTTAAGCACTTCAACAGCCCGATATGTTATGTCTCCCAGGTTGCCGATTGGCGTCCCGACCACAAAAAGCTCTGACATTACTTTTCCTCCTGGTTCTGCCGCTGAAATTCGTATAAACGATAGATTCTTTTCATCTCTTCCGAGTAGCTCTCGCCGTTCTCGCCCTTGATGAATAAGGGCTTTTCTATTCTCATAAACGCCGACCCGCCAAATTTGCCTTCAACCAAGATAAGCCACGGTTCGCTCGACTTGTCTTTATGAACGGTTCTGAGCCTTTTTGGCTCAATCTTATTCTTTCTCATCGCTTCGATTACGTCCGCAAGCCTTTCGGGGCGGTTGCAGATGCAGAGCCTGCCACCGTATTTAAGAGACCTTGCGGCGCACTCGCAAACGTCGTAGATGGTGCAAGCCGTCTCGTGCCGGGCGATGATAGCGGCTTCTGTGTCACTCCGGATCCCCGCACCGTCCGCCTTGTATGGTGGGTTGCAGGTGATTAAATCCAGCTTTTCGGGAGCAGTCCACTCTTTGAGGTCACCCATAACAGGCAGAATTTTCTTTGCCTCATCAGGAGAAGCCTCTATCGACTTCTCTAATTGCGAATAAGCCTGCTCCTGCAATTCGACGGCATAAATCCCCGCCGGCTGATAGTCCCGTGACAAAAGTAGCGCCACGATTCCGTTTCCGGAACACAAATCGCAGACCTTGTCCTTGTGCCGGGCACCCGCAAAGTCGGCGAGCAGGAAAGCATCCGTCCCAAATCTATGCTCTTCCGATATGCAGACTTTGTAGCCTGCTCCCAGACTCTCATATGAAAACATCATTCTTCACTCTTCGATATTTCTATAAATTCATCCGCCATCATTTTAAGTTCATCCAAAGATTTCAAAGCTCCTGCTCTCTGACGAAAAGCCGAAGCTCCACGGAGTCCTTTGAAATACCAGCCGACGTTCTTGCGGGCTTCACGGATTCCGGTGTCTTCGCCTTTGAACTGCACCAGAAGCCCGACGTGGCGGAGCATTATGTTCATTCTTTCTTCTACCGACGGCTCATAATAGATAGTGCCGTCCTCTAAATAGTCGCGAATCTCTTTGAAAATCCACGGTCTGCCGTTGCTGGCTCTCGCCAGAGAAACCAAATCGCAACCGGTTTCATTATACATTCTTTCTGCATCGAAGCAGTCGCATATGTCGCCGTTGCCTATTACGGGAACGCTGACGGCGTTCTTAACGTCACGGATAATCGACCAGTCGGAAAGACCGGTGTACATCTGCCGCCTTGTTCTCGGGTGGACAGCGATTGCCGCCGCTCCGGCTTCTTCCATCTTAACTGCAAACTCGACAGCATTTATATGCTCGTCATCCCAGCCGGCACGGATTTTGACGGTTATCGGGCAATCTGAAACGTCGCACATCGCCTTAACTATATCAGAAGCGAGCTCGGGAGTCTTCATCAAAGCACTTCCCCCGCCGGGGTTCACCACTTTCGGAACAGGGCAACCCATGTTTATATCTATCAGGTCGGGCTTGTATTTCTTGATGATGCCGACTGCTTTTGCCATGAAATAGGGTTCCTCGCCGAAAAGCTGGATTGCGTAGGGACGTTCGATTTCAGAGATAGAACAGAGCTCCTCGGTTTTTGTGGACGAGTAGCAAAGTCCTTTTGCCGAGACCATCTCGCTTGTGAGTAAGCTTGCGCCGTACTCCTTGCAGATGGTACGATAAGCCCTGTCCGCAACCGACGCCATCGGCGACAGCGCACAAGAGCGTTCAATCTCCACATTTCCGATTTTCAAAGTCTCCATTCTCTGTCACACAGTCCCCACACAAAAATAGTCGTATGTAAATAGTATAGCACAAATTGCAGAGTTTGGGAAGAGGGAATTTTTGAAGAATCCCATAAGTCGGCTCTGCCGACCATTGTACATTGTACATTGTACATTGTACATTTTTTTGCCTTGCTCTTTTTAGGCTCAGGTGGTATACTATAGATAACAATTCTTTCGGAGGATAACCATGCTACTTCTTGCTGTTGACGGGAACTCGATTCTCAATAGGGCTTTTTACGGGATAAAGGTGCTCACCACGAAGGACGGCTTCTACACGAACGCCGTCACCGGATTTATGAATACGCTTTTAAGGGAAATCGGCGAAGTGAAGCCGGACGCCACCATAGTTGCGTTTGACCTGAAGGCACCCACCTTCCGGCACCAGAAGTGCGCTTTCTACAAGGCTAACCGTCACGGGATGCCGGAGGAGCTGGCGATGCAGCTCCCGAAAGTCAAAGAGCTTCTGACCGATTTGGGAATCCCTATCTTGGAGATTTCGGGCTACGAAGCCGATGATATTTTGGGCTCTGTCTCAAAGCTCATGTCGGACAATTCGGGCGATTGCGTCATTCTCTCGGGAGACAGGGACACCCTTCAGCTCGTCGGCGAGCATGTGACAGTGCGTCTCGTCACAACCCGGGAGACTACTCCATATACACCCGAAAAATTCAGAGAAGTTTACGGCTTCGAGCCGATTCACCTGATAGATTTGAAAGCCCTTATGGGCGACAGCTCGGACAACATCCCGGGCGTTCCCGGAATTGGCGAAAAAACGGCGATGGCTCTCATGGCTCAGTACCCTTCAATAGAAGAGATTTATAGGAATATCGACACGATTACTGCGTCGCCGTCCGTCAAGCGTAAGCTCACCGAGGGCAAGGAGTCCGCCGAGACGAGCAAGTGGCTTGCAACAATCGTCCGTGATGCTCCCGTCCCGCAAAATCTTTCCGATTACGAACGACGTGAGCAAAATCTCCCCGCCGCCGCAAATCTTTTGAACCAGCTCGAAATGTTCAAGATGATTGACAAACTCGGGCTCGGAAATATTGAGATTAAAAAAGAAGCCGAAATCATCACGGATGATTACACCGAAAAAGAGCTTACAGGAAACGAAATTTTCGAGAAATCGGCATTTATTCTCTCGGGCGACAGCCTGACTATAAAGCACGGCGGCGATATCTATGTCACAGGCGACGAGAATCTAATCTTGAAATACTTTGAATCTCAGGGCGAGAAGATTACCTTCGAGGCGAAACCTGCTCATAAATACTGCTTTGAGCGTGGAAGTGAGCTAAAGAATCTTACTTTTTCAGCAGATTTGGCAGGGTATCTCCTCAACTCCCAGTCGAGCGACTATAGCGTGCAGAACTTGTGCGCTTCCTACTCGGTTCCCTACAGCAGTGACGAGAAGTACGGGGGCATCCTGTCCCTTGAAAGGCTCGCCGGCATTCTGCTTACGGAGCTTGAAAAGACCGACATGAAGAGCCTTTACTACGACATTGAACTGCCGCTTTGCGAGGTTCTTGCCTCTATGGAAGTTTTAGGAGTTAGGGTCGACGAAAACGGAATCAAAGAGTTCGGAGAAGGACTCAGCGGGCAGATTTCGGAGCTTGAATCCACCATCTACATGCTTTCCGGGCATGAGTTCAACATTTCGTCGCCGAAACAGCTCGGGACGGTGCTCTTCGACGAGCTCGGGCTCCCGACAGGCAAGAAAAATTCCGCATCGAAGAGCTATTCGACGAGTGCTGAGGTGCTCGAAGGTCTTGTCAACTACCACCCGATTGTCAACCTGATTTTAGAGTACCGCACGCTCACGAAGCTGAAATCGACATATGTCGACGGGCTCCTGGGAGTAGTCTGCCCCGACGGTCGGGTCAGGAGCGAGTTCAAGCAGACGGAGACCAAAACCGGGCGAATTTCGTCCGCAAACCCGAACATACAAAATATTCCCGTCCGAAAGGAAATCGGCAGGAACATGCGAAAATTCTTTATTTCGGAGGACGGCTACACCCTCCTCGACGCCGACTACTCGCAGATTGAGCTGAGAGTCCTTGCGGCGATGTGCGGCGACAAGAACATGATTGAGACCTTCCTGTCGGGAGTCGACATCCACACCCGCACCGCTTCGCAGGTATTCGGAATCCCCGAGGACATGGTCGACGGCGACATGAGAAGAGCCGCAAAGGCTGTCAACTTCGGAATCATCTACGGAATCGGCGCCTATTCCCTATCGCAGGACATCGGCGTTTCGGTCGCTGAAGCGAAGAAGTATATCGAGTCGTACTTGGCGAACTTCTCAGAAGTAGACAGGTTCATGAACGAGACGGTTGAGTTTGCAAAAAATAACGGCTACGCCGTGACGATGTTCAACCGCCGGCGCTACATTCCAGAGCTGAAAAATGCGAACAAGAATGTCCAGGCGTTCGGCAAGCGTGCCGCAATGAACGCCCCGATTCAGGGTACAGCCGCCGACATAATAAAAATAGCGATGGTAAAGGTTTACCACCGCCTTAAAGCCGAAAATCTCGACGCAAGATTAATTTTGCAGGTTCACGACGAACTGATTGTCGAAGCAAGCGAATCCTGTGCCGACAGAGCCGCAGAGATTTTGCATGAAGAAATGGAAAATGCAGTCAAGCTCGCCGTCCCGCTGACAGCGGACGTGCATATGGGGAAGAGCTGGTTTGAGACTAAGGAATAACCCCTCCACCACCGACTTCGTCGGCGGTCCCCCCTCCCCTTTCAGGGGAGGCTTAAAGTCGCTCTCTCAAAAGCTTGCAAAATGCAGAAAAAGGCTCCCCTGAAAGGGGAGCTGGCAGCCACAAAGTGGCTGACTGAGGGGTTTACCCGAGAATCTCCGCAGGCGAATCAACAATCTCATCCGCCCCAGCCGATTCAAGTTCTTCACGTGAGCCGTAGCCGTAGGTGACGCCGATGCAGGGGATGCCGTTTTTGTGTGCGCCCTTGATGTCGTAATCACGGTCGCCGACCATTACAACAGTCGACTTGTCTTTGATGCCGAGGCGCTCCATTGACTGGGCGATTACCTGCGCTTTCGTCATCGATTCATCGCCCAAAGGGATGCCGCAAATATCTTCAAAATACTCGGAGAGCTCGAACTTTTCGAGTATCTTTTTTGCGTAAACCTCCGGCTTCGAGGTCGCAACGGCTTGGATGAAGCCTGCCTGGCGGAGCCTTTCCAGAGCCTCCGGAACGCCGTCATAGACGCTGTTCTCGAAAATTCCCTTGTCAGCGTAGTAAGTGCGATAGACTTTTATAGCGTTGTCAACTTCCGCTTCATCCATCCCGAGGTAAACCCCGAACGACTCCCGAAGCGGCGGACCGACGAACTTCAGAAGCGCCTTGCCGTCCCAGCCGGTAATGCCGAGCTCATTAAGGCAATACTTGAACGAATTGACAATCCCCCGAGCCGAGTCTGTAAGCGTCCCGTCCAGGTCGTAGAGGATGTATTTTATTTTGGATTTATCAAGTATTATCATTCCTGCTTCTCTCCCCAATGTATGTCGATGTCGAGGGTGTCAAAGTTGCGCCTGCCATTGACAACTCGTGAAATCTCAACCATCTCTGCTTCGTCATCTACATGATAGAAAATACAGTAATTGTCAACAGCCACCATCCTGAGACCTTTTCCCTCAAAGGGTTCTCTGTCGTACAGCTTGTATCTCTCGGGCATAAAATCTAGGCTATGAATCCTTTTAATCAACCGATCAACCTGATTTATCGCTGCCGGTATCGATAAGGGTGCGATATAATCGGATATTTCCTCAATATCGTTCTGTGCTGGCTCGGAAATTTCTACTCTGTAAATCACAGTCTTCCTTCCTCCCGAAGCTTTTTCTCAAAATCATCGATAGGCATTGACCTTCCTTCACGGATAGCCTGAAATCCCTTTTCGATTTCCTCTGCAAACTGCTCGTCAGTCCACTGAGTCATGTCGAGATGTGGCGGACCAGGGAGTTTGACGTCGAACGGCAGACCGCCGCAGAAGATAATCTGCTTGTAGAACATGTTGATTGCGCTTGATGAAGACACTCCGAGCGAAGACAGAATCTGCTCCGCTTCCTCTTTAACCTCCGGTTCGATACGAACATATAAATTAGCCGACTTTCCTGCCATCAGAAATCATCCTTTCAATATTTTATACTCCTATTATACTCTTTTGTCCGCACAATAGCAATACAAAAATCAAATTTTACAGACTGTTCACAATATTCTGCACATACTTCATCGCCTCCACCAGCTCCTCAAACGTCCCGAAAGAGCTTCTATAGAGTTCCAGCATGATGGAGCCGGAGAAGCCGACGGCTTTGAGGGCTTGGATGAATCTTGGGGTGTCGATGTCGCCTTTGCCGGGGAGGGTGCAGGTGGACTGAGAATTATGGTCGGAATAGTGGATGTGCTTTATATTCGGGGAGAGTTCTTTTATGAAATCATACGGGTCGTAGCCGCGGCGGATGGCTTGCTTCGTATCGAGGACGAAGCTCACTTCATCGCCGAGCGCTTTCTTCATGGCGACGAGCTGTTCGAGTGCGCCGGTTGTGCAACGGTAGACGTTCTCCTGCAAGACTGTCTTGCCGTATTCTTTTGCAACGGAATTGAGTCTCCGGTAGCCTTCGATGACAACTTCATCGGGACCCTTATCCTGATTGCCGTGTAAAATCAGGTACTCGGCGCCGAGGATGTCCATAGCCTCGAAATAGCGGCGGTGATAGTCTAAATAGTCCTGAATCCGGCGCTCATAGGGAGTGTAGAGCATGTATGTATCGATGGCGGCGGTGAACGGGTGAACCGACTTGCAGGTGCAACCGTAGTCGTCCATCATCTTTTTCAGTTCCCTGACATACTCCGGCTTCGTTTCGGAGTGGGTGTTCAGGAAGATTTCGACGTGCTTGACTCCCAGGTCGAGAAGTCTTTTGAGAGTTATTTCGGGATATTCGGGATAGCCGCACGCCACCGAAACTCCTACTTCTATTTTCTTTTCTGTCTTAGTATCTGTTACAGTGGACATAACTATCCCTCCCGATAAAATAGGCGGTGCAAGGAATTCCTGCGCCGCCTTTTGTGCCGAAAACCGGCTTATTTCTTTTTCTTTGACTTGCTTGCAGTCTTCTTAGCCTTCGGAGCCGCTGTGTTGGTTCCTTCAGCAAGCGCCTTCTCGGCGTTCTTTCTATCGATGTGACCCTGCCATGTTGTCCAGAGAGTCGGAGCAATGCAGTTCGAGGAATATACACCCGAAAGAAGTCCGACGAGGAGCGGGAAGGCAAAGCTTACGATGGAATCGACGTTTGCAACGAGCGCAACAATGCAGATTGAAGCGACTGCGATAACGGTTGTAACGGTTGTGTGAACCGAACGTCCGAACGACTGGCTGACACTCATGTTTACAAGCTCGTCCAAGCTCTTTTCAGTCCCGTAGAGGTTTCTGTTCTCACGGATTCTGTCGTAGATGATGATTGTCGCATTTACTGAATAGCCGAGGATTGTAAGAAGAACGGCTATGAAGTTCGAGTCGATGTCGAATCTTAAGATAGTTGTGCAGGCGAATACGAAGAACATATCGTGCATGAGTGCAACAACTGCGCAGATACCTGCGACCCAGCCGCCAATCTTTCTGAAGCGGAAGCCGATGTAGACAATCATTACTATCATCGAAACGAGAACCGCAACCATGCACTTTCCGAAGAAGCCGCTACCGGTTGAAGGATTTACGTCCTGAGAACTGTAAAGCGTCAGTGAGCTCGAAGCATATGCCTCTTCGAGGGCATCGGTTAATTCCGACTGAATTTCGGTGTCCATACCGGTGGATTCTGCAAAACTGAGGGAAATAGTCTCGCTTCCGTCGGAGACGCTTTCACCATAGGAAATCTCGCAGGAAAGACCGGTTATATCCTGAGCGGTTGCGGCGATTGCATTTCCGTCAACCTCACCAGTGTAGGAGTAAGTAATGATGGTACCGCCCTTGAACTCAATAGCGACGTTTACGCCGAGGATAGCGGCAAGAAGCAGGGTTATAACGATAACCGCTACAGAGAAGATATAGAAATACTTTTTCTTCCCGACTACATCAAAGGTTTTCGTCATTCTTAACACCTCCGTACAGTACAGGATTTCTTAATTTCTTGAATCTTGAGAGCGAGCCGAGCATAAGTCTCGAACAAAGTACTCCGAATATGAAGTTCATTATAACGCCGACCAGAAGAGTGTAGCCGAAGGAGTAGATTGTTCCTTCAATTGTGGTCGGGAACATGAAGTAAATAGGCTTCATGATTGTTGCGATGATGCTGTCGGAAGGTCCGAACGCACCCATAAGGATTAATGCAACAAATACGATAGTGATGTTGCCGTCGAAGATAGCTCTCCATGCCTTCTGATAGCCGTGGTCAAGCGCCGTGTCAAGGGTCTTACCGGAGCGAAGCTCCTCCTTGACTCTTTCAAACGTAACTACGTTTGCGTCGACACCGATACCGACCGCAAGGATAATACCGGCAATACCGGGAATCGTAAGTGTGACACCGGAGATGTTTCCGAAGAAGCCGGTGATGCAGGCGACCGTTCCGACAACCTGTCCGAACAAGCAGATTGAAGCAACAACGCCGGGAAGCTTATAAGAAGCTATAATGTAGATGCAGATGATGATGAACGCAACCACGCCTGCAATGAGCATGGTGTTCTTTGCACCTTCGCCCATCGAAGCGGAAATCGAACGGAAGTTGGATGCTTCAAGAGCAAACGGCAGAGAACCTGCACTGATTTTCTCAGCAAGGTCGCTAGCCTCGTCATAGGTGAAGTCGCCGGTAATCTGGCACTGTCCGTCGGTGAT
The DNA here is from genome assembly GCA_021200775.1 of Oscillospiraceae bacterium. Taxonomy (GTDB): domain Bacteria; phylum Bacillota; class Clostridia; order Oscillospirales; family Ruminococcaceae; genus Faeciplasma. The sequence continues at coordinate 23,470 of JAJQGB010000002.1, read as the reverse complement.
GGCGGAGCTTACTGTCGGGTAAGAGATGCAGGTGTTGTCCATCCAGATGGAGATTATGCCCTCTTCCTCAGCAAGTCTTGTGGTTGCTTCTGCGAATGCTTCGGTTCCCTCTTCGTTGAGTACCAGAGATACTCCGTACTCATAGGTTCCGTCGCTGTTTTCCCAGAAAACAGCCGTTGCCGATGTTACCATGTCACCAGTTAAAATGATGGTGTCGGCTGTGGTTCCCGAAGGATTGCCATAGTCGTCAGTTTCGTAGCCCTCACGGAAGGTGAGCTCGGCAGTTTCACCGAGTTCCTGAACTGCCTCCTCAGGGTCGAAGTCTTCCTCGTCCGATTGCCACGGGAATCTTACAATAATGTCACTGTTTGAGTAGTCAACATAAACCTCATAGTCGGTAATACCGAGGTTTACAAGTCTCAGCTCCAGAGCGGTCTTTGCCGCATCGAGCTCGTCCTGGGTAGCGTCAACGTCTTCAGCAGGTGAGAATGTTACTTCAACACCGCCGCTGATATCAATTCCCCAGCGGATATCACTCATAGACTTGATAACAGTCGTAGTGATGTCGCCATAGTAGGTGCTGATACCGAAGATGTTAAGCAGCGTGAAAACCACCAACAGCGCAACAACAATAAAGAATACAGGCTTTTTTATGTGCCGCACTTCTGTTGCCTCCTTAGAATAATTTGTTAGTCAATGCTGTACTGATTATCCAGAATCTAAGGCGGACAGCCAGACGGCATAATGGCACCTCACGGTGCGATACTTTATTAGTATAGCCAAAACCGGGCAAAAAGTCAATAGGTAGTGGGGAAATTTTCACTTGAAGAATACATTGTTCCGATAAACCAGAAAATATTATTCCGAAAGACTTGATATTGTTCCGCAAATGTGATATAATGAGAAAAACTGAGAGAAGGAGGCATCTCATATGTATATAACGGTAAAAGAAGCGGCTGAAAAATGGGGAATTTCCGACAGGAGAATACGGGTTCTGTGCGCTGACGGAAAAATCCCCGGTGCATTTCACGAAGGACGAGGATGGAGAATCCCGGCGGATGCACGGAAGCCTGCTGACGGGCGCTATAAATCCAAAGAAAGCGTTTTCGAGCAAATTGAGCGAAAGAAAGCTGAGCTTGACGGCAAACGCTCACTAACGGAAGGCGAATTGGAAAGGCTCCGTGAAGAGTTTGCTATAGAATACACCTATAACTCAAACGCAATCGAGGGCAATACTCTGACTTTAAATGAAACAGCTATTGTTCTGCAGGGACTCACCGTCGCACAGAAGCCTCTGAAAGACCATCTGGAAGCAGTCGGTCACAAGGAAGCGTTCGATTTTGTGTGCGAGCTTGTCAGAGATAACACGCCACTCAGTGAAAGGATTGTCAAGCTGATTCACTCATTCGTGCTTGCGGATAAGCGGGAAGACCGTGGAGTTTATCGTCAGGTTCCTGTGCGAATCATGGGTGCGCATCACGAGCCGGTTCAGCCTTATCTGATACAGCCGAAGATGGAACAGCTCCTTCTCGACTATGCCAAAAGTACGGAGCACATCATAGCCAGACTGGCTCGGTTTCATATTGAGTTCGAGAGCATACATCCCTTCATTGACGGCAACGGCAGAACCGGTCGACTGCTGGTGAACCTGGAACTTATGAAGGCAGGCTATCCGCCTATCGACATCAAATTCACCGACAGGATGGCATATTACAACGCCTTTGACGAGTATCATACAAAGCATGACATTTCCGCAATGGAAAACCTGTTTGCAAGGTACATCAACGAAAGGCTTGATACATATCTGAAAATGCTTTAATGCACAGGCTTTTCCGCCATCAATACGACTTTCCCGTCATTCAGTGCCGATTTGACGGGAAAGTTTTAATGTGACGTAAAAGATTAAGTTTTCCTTAATTTTTGCGCCAGTGCGCTCAGATATGTTGACAAGTTGCCACAATTAATGCTATAATTAGTGCATAATAATTGTAAGGGGGACTTTGACATGAGTTCTATCACACAAAACTACAAAGCAGCTTTCGAGATTCTGAAGAAGAAGCCGATTCTCCTCTGGGGACTGTCGCTCCTTTCAAACTTCATTATTCTCATCGTTTCTCTCCTCGGTGGAGCCAGAATTATCACATTTCCTGTTGCTCTCGTTCTTGAGGCAAGCCTTGCAGTGCTCTATCTGAAGGGAGTAAGAGGCGAAGGCATCGAGACCAAAAACATCTTCTCCGGATTCACAAGCCTTAAGCAGGCGGTTCACGTCGCCGGCGGTATGCTCTGGATGGAGCTCTGGATTCTCCTTTGGGGACTTATCCCGATTGTCGGAATCGTTTTCGCTGTCATCAAGACATATGAGTACGCATTCACGCCATACATTTTAATCACCCGTCCCGAAATCGGCGCTATGGACGCTCTCAAAGAGTCAAAGAAGATGACTAAGGGCTGGAAGGGCAAGATGTTCGGCGCTCAGGCTCTTGTTATCGTTGCAATCTGGCTCTGCGCACTTATCCTGGGAATCTTCTCCGCAATCCCCTTCATCGGCGGTTTGTTCGGACTCGTTCTCTTCCTCCTCATCGTTGCAGTTGTCCTCTTCTGCCCGATTTTCTTCGGTCTGGTAAGTGCGAAGTTCTATGAGGATGCACTGTATACAGCTGCTCATCCCGCACCTGTTCAGCCGATGCCTCAGCCCCAGCAGTACAACTTCGACCCGTATACTGGTCAGCCGATTCAGCCGCAGGTTCAGCCAATCCCTCCGACCCAGCCGGCTCCCACTCCTGCTCCTGCTCCTGCTCCCGAAGTCCAGCCGATTCCCCCGACCCAGCCCGCACCGGTTTACAACCCCGGCGACGAGCCAGTCGTAAACCAGAATCCGACTCCCGCACCGGAAGCCCCGACCGACGATAACCAGCCGACAAGAATCTGATATATCGAAATATGAAAAGAGCCCTGCGTGGGGCTCTTTTTTGATGGGAATATGTCTGAATAAAAAAGTGAAATCTGTCTGAATGAATAAGACGAATTTGTCTGAATGAGCTTGACAAATTTGTCTGAATGGGTTATAATAGGCGTAGAAAACTACTTGCGGGAGATTATAATGGAACAGAAAAGCTATAATCCAAGAATTGTAGACGATGAAGTCGAGCAGTATCTTTCCGCTTTCGGTGCTGTTTGCATTGAAGGTCCGAAATGGTGTGGGAAGACATGGACTTCGAGACACCACTCGAAAAGTGAATATCTGGTCGGGAATCCTGAACAGGGCTTTCAGGCAAGGAAGCTGGCAGAGATGTCACCAAGCCTTATTCTGGAGGGCGAATGTCCACGAATGATTGACGAATGGCAGGAGGTTCCGCCGATATGGGATGCTGTTCGGTACGAGGTCGACAAGCGTGGAGCAAAAGGACAGTTTATTCTGACCGGCTCGTCGACTCCAAAGACAAAGGGAATTCTCCACAGCGGTGCCGGAAGAATCGCAAGGCTTCGGATGAGGACGATGTCTCTCTACGAATCGGGTCGTTCAAGCGGACAGGTTTCGCTGGAGGCACTCTGTAACGGCGAACTGTCGCCAGCTCTTACCGGCGAGCCTGACCTTAATACGATTATCGATAGTGTCATAAGAGGCGGATGGCCTGCTACTCAGGATTTGCCACTTTCGGAAGCGGCTCTTCTGCCGGGCGAATATATAAACGCTATTGTGGAGGACGAAATCCACCGTATTGACGGAATCCAGCGTGACACAAGGAAGGTAATGCTTCTTCTTCGGTCGCTTGCCAGAAACGAGTCGACAACCGCATCGAACAGAGTTCTCAAAGAGGACATCAAGGCTACCGACGACGGCGACCTCGACATAAACACCGTTGCCACATATCTTGATATCTTCAGCCGGCTCTTCCTTATCGAAAACCAGGAGCCGTTTTCATCAAACATTCGCTCGTCCGTAAGGATCAAGCAAGCGGAAAAGCGGCATTTCACCGACCCATCTCTCGCCAGCGCCCTTTTAAGGGCTACGCCCGACAAGCTCCTTCACGACCTGAATACTCTCGGTTTTCTGTTTGAAGCACTTTGCGAGCGGGATTTGAGAATCTACGCCGAATCGTTCGGCGCAAAACTCTACCACTATCAGGATTACTCGGGAAGAGAAATTGACGCTGTAATCGAGCTCCGTGACGGCGACTGGTGTGCTTTTGAAATCAAGCTCGGCGCTAACAGAATTGACGAAGCCGCAGAGAATCTGAACTATCTTAACAACAGAATCTCAGAAGCCGGAGGCAAACCACCTAAAATATGCTGTGTGGTAAGCGGTCTCGCAACGGCGGCGTATCAACGTCCGGACGGGGTGTTCGTTGTGCCGATTCTTGCGTTAAAGAATTGAAAAGAGTTGACATCCCCGCATAATCTATGCTACTATAATCAAAAAGGAAGGGACTGCGCATGAGTATCAGCTTGAAATTATCCGACTACAGGGATCCGTGGCTGGCGGAGGGAATACTGCTTGATGAAGCTATCGGGTTCTTCCCGAGGGAGTTTTACTGCCTTGACAACTACAGTGCCAACAAGATTGAGTACGACGGCTGGGTTTACGGCACGGTTGAGGAGGCTTATCAGGCAAGTGCTTTCAAGGACGTTGCTGAGGACGTTGTGGAGCTCATACGCCGGGCAAAGTCGCCATATGAGGCGAAGCAGATTTCTATTGCCAACAAAGACCGCAAGCGTCCCGACTGGGAAGCTGAGAAAGTCGTCGTGATGGAGGAGCTTCTTCGTGAGAAGGTCAGGCAACACCCGTATGTCAGGGAAATGCTGCTTGGAACCGGCGACTGCCTCATCGTTGAGGATTCACCGAAGGACACATACTGGGGCTGGGGCAAAAACCGTGACGGCGAGAACCACATGGGCAAGCTCTGGATGAAGATAAGGGAGGAGATTCGCTGCGGGCAATTTTCCTGAACTACAAAAACGCCAGAAAGGAGGCAGATTATGAATAATATTTACAATATTCGACTCTATGATGAGAATCTCGTTACATTTTCTCTTGAAGAAAAGGGCATCGAGGGCTTACAGGTGCAAATAATCGACATAGCTGATAAAAAGAGAAACCTGCTTCCGTTGGATATGGAGCTTTCAGGCGAAGGTATTGTCCGCTGGCTGGAAAGGCGGGTTATTCCAAAGAACCGGCAGTTTGTCGACGAAGTTCTGAAAACCCTGGGACTGAGCGTCAACAACACGAAGGGCATCATAGATGTCTGCATGGGGCTTTCGCTGAACGACAGCTATTGGGTTGTCAAAAACGGCTTTCCCGGAAAATTTGCAGACTACAATCTCTATGAAAACAGGTTTTCCGAGGCTCTGTCACTTGTTGCATACACCGGAATCGGCGGTTCTGATGAGGCATTTTCCACCTCACCCGAGCTCACGACAAACGGAATGTTAAGAAAAGCGTGGCGTCTTATTGATGACGACGAAATTTACCTCTACAAAGGCGGAACCGAAGGCGCCGCAAACACCGGCAACGAGCCTTACAACGAGTATTACGCCTGCCAGGTTGCAAATGCTATGGGTCTTGACTGCGTTCGGTATGACCTGGAACGGTGGAAGGGAATTCTCGCTTCAAAATGTAAGCTCTTCACCGACATCGACACCTCTTTTGTTCCAATTGGACGGCTTCTCAAAAAATCGACTCTTGCAGAGTGCCTGTCCTACTACAAAAGCCTCGGCGATAATTTTTACGAACAGATTTGCAGTATGCTGGTTTTCGACGCCGTTATCTATAATGAGGACCGGCATTTTGGAAACTTCGGATTGCTTCGTGACAATCACTCCGGCAAGATTATCTCTCCTGCTCCGATTTTTGACAACGGCTTGTCCCTTTTCAACTACGGTATGCCGGATGATTTCAGGAATCTGGACGAATACGCCAGGACACGAGCCAATCCTTATCGTGTTTCTTATGAGGACGTTTGCCGGGAGGTTATCAGCTCCAATCAGAAAGCTCAACTTCGCAGACTTATAAACTTTACATTCACGAGGCATCCGAGTCTGAATTTGCCCGAAGAAAGGCTGACAGCCATCGAAAAGCATCTCAACAAGAGGGTTGTAGAGCTACTTTCACTCAGATAATACTTCAAAAAAACACAAAGCCGAGTTCCCAAGAACCCGGCTTTTTTGCGCTATAATCTCGATAAGATGAAGTAAATCACCCCATACACGACTCCTGCGGCTGTTCCATAGAGGATGACGGGTCCTGCGATGGTGAAGATTTTTGTGCCGACGCCTGTTACCCAGCCTTCCGTTTTGAACTCGATTGCGGGCGAGGCGACTGCGTTCGCAAATCCTGTTATCGGGACCAGAGTTCCGGCTCCGCCGTGCTTGGCGACCTTCGGATAAAGCCCGAAGCCTGTGAGGATTACCGAAATTAGCACGAGCGTAATTGACGTGAACGCCGCAGTCTCCTCCTCCGACATTCCGAAATAGCGGTACAAATCGCCTATTCCCTGCCCTACCAGGCAGATGAATCCGCCAATCAAAAACGCCTTCGGTACGTTAAACCAGGCTTTCGACGGCTCTTCGGCGTCCTTCGCAAGCTCCGAATATTGTTTATTGGATAGGTTCATTCACAAAACTCCTTTTTTAGGATAGTATTTGTTATAAATCTGTAATTATACATGATGCACTTATGGCTCCCCTGTCAAGGGCGAGCGCATTAGTTCAGCTTCGCCGAACTAAGAGAGTTGCTTCGCAACTCTGACTGAGAGGTGCGCCGACCAACGGGAGGCGAGTCGGCGCCGAAGGCGGCGAAAAAAATTCCCTCACGGAAAAACCATGAGGGAATTTTAATTGCTTTGGAATTATCCAACCAAGCCGGATCTTGCAAGACCTTCGGTAAAGTACTTCTGTAGGAAGATGTACATTATCAGAATAGGTGAAATTGACAACAGACAACCGGCTTCCAACCAAACAATCTTTCGTCGTGTACCAACCTGTGCGTTGTTGAACAGCTGGGCATCGAGCGTTGCCGATAGCTTTTGTAGCTGCAAAGCGACCGTGTGGTTGTTGATGAAGAATGTGGACGAAACGTAGTAGTCGTTCCAGTACCAGACTATCGAGAAGAGGAATACTGTCAGGAATGCCGAAGAAGCATTCGGAATCATTACTCGGATGAAGGTCTTGAACGGTCCGCAACCGTCGAGGTATGCGGCATCTTCGAGCTCCATCGGGAGTCCTCTGAAGAACTGTCTGAATATGTAGATGAACAGTCCGGAACGAATACCGTTTGCGAATATCGCCGGGACGTACATTACAATCTGGTGGTCGATGAGTGAGATATAGTGCGCACCGTCTGATGCCGTGTTTATGGCAATTCCCATAAACGTCGTCGCACCGGCGCCCGCCGCAACCTCCACAAGTCCGAAGCACTTGAAGTATGCCCACTGGAGGTACAGAGGTATAACGGTAATCTGTGCAGGAACGATAATCTGCATGATTACGATTCCGAACATGAGGCTCTTTCCCTTGAAGTTGAATCTTGCGAAGCCGTAACCGGCAAGACAACAGCTTACAACCGAGAGGAGCGAGCAGACAAGGTTAAGTCTGATGGTGTTCAGAAGCGTTGCACCGAAGTCCATAACGTCCCAGACATCCTGGAGGTTTGAAAGCGTGAACGACTTGGGAATCCAGACTACTGACGGGTCGTTCATCTGAGCATTCGGTCTGAAAGCGGTCGAGAGCATGTAGATGAGCGGATAGAGGATTACGAAGCAGAGTCCGAAGAGGATGAGGAATCTGGCAATCGGCCAAACCCATCCGAGAATCCTTTTACGGCGGAGATACCACAGATACTTCGGGTCGAGCTGACGTTCGTCGAGGGTGCCGTTCTTCTTGGCTTCCTTATAAGCCTTTTCTTTCTCTCTGAGGTGCTGTCTGCGTTCCTTTTCAAAGAGCTTTTCGGCTTTTTCGGTACTCATTTCCTTCTGACGGCGAGGCTTCTTCTCCTTGACAGCCTTCTCCTTGACGACCTTTTCTTTTACGACCTTTTCTTTCTTTTCTTTAGCCACTGTGATTCCCCCCCTTTATACTTCGTAGTAGATGTGCTTGTTGATGATACCGAGTACAATTCCCAGGACTACAATTACAATCAGGAAGTAAATCCATGCGAGTGCCGCAGAGTAGCCGTGGTTCCAGTCAGACGCTTCGGAAAGAACCAGCGTCATGACCTCGTTATCAGTAGCAACGAACGAGTCAACAATCGTATAAACAAGGTTTGTAACGATCATCGGGCTGATGTAAGGAAGAGTAATCTTCCAGAAGAACTCCCATGCGGTAGCACCTTCGATGGATGCCGCTTCTCTTGCGGAAACAGGAATATTCTGCAAGGCTGAGAGGAAGATGATAATCTGAATACCTGAGTTCCAGACGAGATTGAATACATCTGATGTAATCAAGGTTACCATTTCAGTGACCGTGTCACTTATGTTGTAAACTCCCAAGAACGTCAGAAGTTCACCCGCCATATCCGTCTCGAACATTGTCGAGAAGGCTTCGGAACCGCCGGAATATCCGGAGGTGTCCATATCGCCGTTGATGATACTCATAACCGGTCCGGTTGCAATGATAACCGGGAGGAAGAATACCGCACGGGCGAAGGTTCTTCCGTGGAACTTCTGGTTAAGAATAACCGCTACGAACAGCGAGAATATCAGGATAACCGGCGTTGACCAAAGTGTTTCACCAAGAACATTAATGAGCGCAGTCGTGTAATCGGTGTCGATTGTGAACGCATCAATGTAGTTCTGGATTCCCACGAATGTGGTCTTCATGACGCCGACCGTTACCTCGGTCGTGTTGAAAGAGTACCAAAGCGATGTGATGAGTGGCTTTAAGAAGAGCCAGATGGTTCCCAAAATCCAGATGGCAAGGAACCCATAGCCATACAGCGCTTTACGCCTCTCGTAAGGGATTTTCATACCCTTGACTTTCTTCTCTTTCGGAGGCTTGGCGGATTTCTTTGAAGCCTTTTCTTTAGTTTCGACGACAGTCTCTTCAACAGTCTCGTTTACGGTTTCCTCTGCAGGAACCTCTGCGACCTCAGCGGCTTCATTAACTACTGTATCAGCCATTCAATATCCCTCCTTCGTCAACATAATCTGAATAGTTATAGGTCTTTCCGTTTGCCGTGATTTCTCCGGTTGAGAGATTAACTGTAGTCACAACACCATTTTCGTAAGTCGTCGTGATTACTGAGCCATCGGTCTCATATCCGGTGATTACGGAATCGGAAACGGATGAGAGAATTTCACTTGCAAGCTCGTATTCAGCGGCAGCCTGTTCAAGCCAGCCATCGTAGTTTGCATAGTAGAGATTGATGTAATCGGTGTCCTCAATCTCGGTTGTCTCTTCATAGATGAAGGTGTACTTGACGTAAGAGCCGGAAGCAATTGCCTTTAAGAAGAGTTCCATTGAATCCGCTGAGCTGTTGATTGCTTCGGTGGAGTAAGGAATGTAGCCGTGGAGTACAATCTGTACGAACGGTACGTCCTCATCGAAAATCTTGAACTGGCTCGACTGGAGCGTCAGGTTCTGGATTACATCTACGTAGCTGTAGAGGTAAGCGTTCGGAGCGTCTGCGATTACGCTGTCAACGACTCCTGCTACTTCCTTATAGTAGTCGATGATGTACTGTGCGGTAACCTCACGGTTGGTGCGATTCTTTGTGGAGTAGTCGCCCCAGAGTGTGTTAGCATAAGAGCCAAGTCCTGCGCCGGGAAGGTCATACTTTTCAAGGTTATTTGCAACCTTCGTTGAAAGCTTACTGATCGACCTCGGTGAGAGAAGTGCCGAAGCAACGCCGGAGTTCGGTGTGCCATAGGCTATGTTGTACTCATAAGGTCTTGCATAGGACTTCGATACACGGTAAGCCGTGTTGAAGAGTGTCCAGAAGCCGTTGCCGTTCGAGGAGAAGGTGTAATCGCTAACCGATGCGTAGAACTGTGCATTGATGCTCTCGCAATACTCGATTAAATCTTCAAAATCACTCTTGCCTCCGAGGACGCTTGCCGCACTCTTTGCCGTGTCAATCTTTCCTGTCATCGAGTCGGTGGTCCAGTCGTTATAGTTGACGACGAACTGGTCAACTCCGAGCTCAACGAGTTCTTCGAGAATCTCAGCCGCCTGGTCAAATGTTGTGAAAGCGGTCTTGAGGTTTACGGGAATACCAAGGATTGACTTCGACTTTAAGGTTCCGCCGTAGAACTCTACGAACAGAGGAGCATAGTCGGAATCGACCTTTTGGGTTAAGCCTTCCTCTTCGATGAGGTAGTCTCTATAGACATCCGCAATCTCGGTGACTGTTACTTCTTCCTCTTCGGAAGTTACCCAGTAGTATCTTACGCCGAGCTTCTCAACAGCGATTGTTCCGTCGCCCTTTTCAAACATGATGATTGAAGAGGAGTCACCGGACATGCTGTAGGTATCGGTTGAACGGAGGGTGAATGAGAAGTAGCAGTAGTTATATCCGCAGTTATCGTCCGAATTATAGGCGACTGCGGCGTTGACAGATGCGAACGTATCGCCTTCAGTAGCGACCATTACCAGACCGTCGCTTCCCTGAACCATAGCCATAACAGGCATTGTAACCTGCTCGACTTCATCAGGCTGATTGTCCTTGACGTCCGCTACGTCTCTTCCGTAAATGGTGGATGAATAGTTGGAGTAGTTGCCCTTGCCGTTGTTGAGGTTGATGATAGCACCTGAGCCGTCAACTACGAGCATATAGCCTTCAGCCTCGCTGTCAGCTGCACCGAAGTAAGGGTTCATTGCAAGCTCGGTAAGGATGAGAACGTCGGAATCGGATTCCTGAGCATCCTCGCCTTCAACGTATCCAGCCTTCTCGTTTATCTCGGAGGTGATTACGTAGCAGTAAAGATTTGTATCTTCGAGAATGTAGTAGACCGGAACGGTTGCCTTGGCACTGGAGAAGTTGTAGGTAACCTTGACGCCGTTGTCTACAAGCTCAAATTCGGTGTCTTCCTTGTCGGTTGACTGTCTGTAAGAATAAAGGTATGCGGAAATGATAAGGTCTGTTGCGTTGCCGTATCTGACGGCGATGTTGGAAAGACGGTTTTCCTGAAGCGAAGACTTCGTGGTAGCGTCGTCCAGAAGTGCATTAACGCAGTTCGACCACCAAACCTTGCCGGAAGCCTTGACGTAGACGCCGATTCGCTCGTACTCTCTGTCGAGATACATTATAGCTTCGTCGTTCTCAGCGACTACTTCGCACCGTGCAATCTCATCTTCATCGGTGAGATATTCTACGGTCTCTTCTTCCTCTTCTTCGTCTTCGTCGGAGTCGGCGTCCTCATCTTCGTCTTCGACCGCCTCGTCCTCGTCTTCTTCGACCACTTCGTCCGCTTCTTCGTCTACGGCTTCAGCCACGACTTCATCGGTGACGTCTGCTTCGACGGCTTCGGCGTCTGTAGCCTCTGCGACTTCTGCATCATCGCTTACAGCCGTAGCTTCTTCCGCTTCCTCTTCGGCGACCGCCGTGAAGACGGTCATCGACATGAGCATGGTGATTACAAGCAGTCCGGCGATTAATCTGAGAAATTTTTTCTTCATATCAGTTTACACTCACCTTTCTGCCCACTAGCTTCTCACTCTATACATTATCTCAGTATAGATGGTGTAGAAGAAGACGTATACCTGCTGGAAGAGTGACAGGAGCAGTACGAACATGCAAAGGATAAGAATCATGCCGACAACTGTCAGAGCTATGCATACGAATGTTTTTGTGTAGGAATACTGGTGGCACGCTTTCATGCCGGTTACTATCATAATCGCAGTCCATCCGATTCCGACGTAGTATATTGCGCTTGACCAGATTGACTCGTCCAGAGTGAGGGCGTAGGTCATAATAGTCGAAATAACCATGCAGACGATGTAGGGAACGAGTGCATACGCCGAATAAATTGCTACTCTGCGCATGTTGCCTTCACCGTCAAGAAGCGTACAGAACGACCAGTTGGATACGACCCAGGCGATGTAGATGATAACACTCTGGGTGATAATCGGAACGATGTTGAATACGTCCGAATATGCCGCCATGTTGAATGCAAATCCGCCCATACGTTGGTTGACTACCTGAGCCACGAGAAGAAGGAACACGATAACTATTGCGATGGACATTGAACCTTGCTTCTTCCATCTCATATCCTCATAGCCTTCCAGCGGGTGGAAGATGACGTGCTTCAGCCACTGAATCGGCGTCATATCATAGACCATTTACTGCTCCTCCCTTCTTGTTCTTTGTAAAGACTCCCACAATTTTGTTTGCAAGTGTCTTGATACCCTTCCCGATAAGTCTGAAGAGTCTGCGCCAGAGATGATCGGGAATCTTTCCTCTCTTCTGAAGGGCTTTTACAACGAGGTAAGCTATAATCAGAACAGCAATTACTATAATCGCCGCTGTGAAGTTGTTTCTCATGAGGTCTTTACGATAATACTCGAACGCCTTGTCGTAGTCTTCGTCATCGTAACCTGCTTTGAGGTACTTCATAGCTTCCTCATACTCATCCTGATTGAGGAGTGCCTTGCCGATTGCGACGTAAGCCATGTTGTAGTTACCGTCGCGCTTGAGGATGTCCTGCCAGAGTTCGAGAGAATCTTCGTACAAACCTTCGTTGTACATCTCAGCGGCTTCGTGAACATAGGAGCCGAAGAGCGTCTCAGAGAAGACTGTTATGTCGTTGTTTCTTCCGTCGAGAACGTAAATCTTGTCGCCATAGGACTCGATTGCGTTCGGGTTGTCAAATCCGCCGTTCTGGTCTTCCTGGTCGCATCCGAAGATGAAGAGGAGGTTGAACTCACGGTCATACTGGAAGATACGTCCCGAAGTATAGTCGAGGATGTTGACGATTCCGTTATCGCCGATTGAGATGTCGGTCAGTCGGGTCGAATAGGTCGTGCCCGAGTAGGTTACCGACGTCTGGTCACCGAATACAATCTCAGCACCGTTCTCGGTACGGGAGATAATGTTCGAGCCTGCCGGATTCAGCTTCTTTACAGCGTCCGTTGTGGTGTTAGCCGCTTCGGTTACGGTGTAGATAAAGCCCTGGTCGTCGATATCGAAGTTTGCATACTCAACAGGAGTAGCCTTTGTAAGAGTTGCCGACTGGGATTCGGTCGCTATCTTTCTCCACATCTTGTTGATGACTACCTGTGCGGTAACCTCAACCTTGTTCGCACCGAAGAAGCCTAAGAAGGTTCCGGATGCGGAGTACATGATAGCACCCTTGTTTACTGCGGGGCAGATAACGTAAACGTTCTTTGCCGCATCGACGAGCACCTTCGTACAGTAGAATGACACTGAATCGTAAAGCTCTGAATCAGGTCTTGTGTACTCGGTGATGATTTCGCAATCCTGATTGCACTTGATAACTCTCTGGTTATCTCTGTCGGCGATGTACATGATGTCGTCTTCGTCGACGTAGATGCCATATGGGCTCTTCAGTGTGTTTGCCACTGTGGTTTCAACCGTTCCGTCTTCAAGGGTAGTCTCAGTAGTAATCGAACTTCCCGTGAAGGTCTTGAAGCAAGCAAGAAGGTTGAATTCAAGGTCTGTCTTGATTATACGGTTGTTGCCGGTGTCAACTATATACCATTCCTCATTTTCGGAAAGGAAGAAGTCCTTGGCATCCGACAGAGTAGCCGGTTCATCTTCACTGATGAAGAACTCGCTGTCGGGGTCGGAAAGCTGGTCGAGTCCGATTTCCGCACCGGTTATCGTGTCTGTGACCTGATAACCGTTCTGGGAGGGAACTGCCTCTTTCCATGCATTATAGTTGTAGGATGTGTACGGGTCGTCGGCGAATGCGGTTACAGCCATCGTGACTGTCAGCATCACAGCGAGCATTATACACAGCACTTTTTTGATATTAAAGTTCGTCACTGCTTATCACCTGTCTCCTTTTCTATATAGTACAGTCTTGACTGTGCCCATAAGGGTTAGTCCTTCATACCTGAGCTTGCCATGGTTTCCATAACGTTGCTCTGTGCTACAAGGAAGATGATAAGCGGAGGGAGCATAAGTACTACAGCCGAAGCGTAGATGATGCCCTGACGTGCAATACCGGAAGCCGCCAACTGGTTCATGATGGTCGGAAGAGTCTTCAACTGCTCTTCGTAAACGAGTGAACCGCCCTGGATGTTCCATGCACCCTGGAAAACGTAAATGATAAGGGTTGCAATTGCAGGCTTCTGGTTCGGGACGATTACCTGCCAGCAGATGCGGAAGTGTCCCGCACCGTCAACCTTGGCGGCGTCGATAATCGAGTCGTTGATGGTTGACATACTCTGACGCATGAGGTAAAGACCCATTGATGTTGCGATATTCGGGAGAATCAAAGCCCAGTAGGTATTGATGAGTCCCATTGCCGCAATGACTACGTACTGCATGATCCATGTCGCTGTCGAGGAGAAGAGAAGTGCATTTACAATGATCGAGTTGAGAGCACCATATCCCGGGAAGCGGCACTTGGAAAGTGCATACGCCGCACAGCAGACTACGAAAACGTGGATGATTGAAATTACTACTGTGATGAATACCGAGTTGAATATGTATCTCGAGAACGGAACCCAGAGGTTACCGGCAACCTTGAAGAGGTTTGAGAAGTTTTCAGTGGTCGGATTTATTACGTACAGTCTCGGAGGGAAGACGAAAAGTTCACTGATCGGCTTCAAAGACTGAATGATTGAGTAGTAAAGCGGGAAAATCATGAAGATTCCGAGGAGGGCGAGAAGGATGAATATCATTATGTCTCCGCCCAAAGAGCCGTTTATGTGCTTGCCCTTTGATTTCTTGACGTGGACCTTTTCGATATTTATCTTAGCCTGTCTTTTTCTCAGCTTTTCTACTTCTTTAGCTTGCTTCTTTGCAAGCTTTTCCTGATCTACTCTTATATCTGATGCCATAACTTTTCCACCCCCTTAATCATCTGTGTATCTGCTCAGAATCCTACGTATGATAGTGTTCGTTATAAGCATTACCGCGAAGAGCACCATACAAATTGCACTCGAGTAGCCCATTTCGTAACGAATTGTACCATAGTCCTGAGCATGGTTCATAACCGTGTGTACTGCGTAGTCGGTCGAGGGAAGTCCGCAGAGCGTTGAACCAACGGTACCGCAGGTGAAAGCTCCGGAAATTGCCAGGACGGCTGCGAACAGAAGTGACGGTCCCATTGCAGGGATTGTGATGGTGAATAGCTCCTGGAATCTGTTTTGGATGCCTTCGATTGCGCCCGCTTCATAAAGCGAGTTATCGATGTTCTGGAAGCCTGCACGGAGTGCAAGGAATCCGGCACCCATTGACGACCAGAGCTGGACGATGATTACAACCCCCATCATATAGCTCGTGTCCGTCAACCATTGTATGGCGTTGTTTATGATTCCCAAATCCATAAGAACCGAGTTCAGGTATCCATAGGAGTCACCGGAGAAGATGAGCTGCCAGATTACGTATGCCGACGGCGTCATTGACGGAGCGTAGAATACGAATGTGAAGAATACCTTGAAAAATGGATTCATCTCGTTGATGAGCCACGCAAGAAGGAAGCTCAATACGTAGGAGAACGGACCTGTGAAAACTGCGAATATGAGTGTATTCTTGATGGCTGTCATGAATACATCATCGTTTACAAACAGCGAGTAGAAGTTCTGAAGTCCGATGTACCTTGGCGCCTGTACGAGGTTGAAGTTCGTAAGACCCAAAGGAAGCGTCATGATAACAGGAACCAGTGTAAAGATGATAAACAGTACAAAGAACGGAAGCATCATCAGGTATACAGTTTTATTCTGCTTGATGAGATGCCAGGTATAGGCGGCTTTGCTCTCTGTGTTTATCGGCTTGACGGCTGTTTGCTCTTTTTTAGCCTTTGCCATTACTCATGCTCCCTCCTCTATTCTAGTGTTGAGATGTCGATTCCCAACTCCTCGTACTTTCTCGTGATTTCATCGTTGATGTCTCTGTTGTACCAGAGCAACGTGTCTCTCGGGTTAGCATAGTTGTTGACGACTTCTCTGAATGCATTTGTTATGTTACGTGTAACAATGTATGTTGCCGGGATAAGTCTCATCTCAGTAGTGTAGTTCATCTGCTCCAAGATGAGTGAATACTCGGTCTTGGACCATGAGAGCTGTGTAAGAGCTTCCTGGTTTGCGGTATCGAATCGTCCCATCGGACCTAACAAAGCTTCGATTGAACGTCCGTACTGAGCCTGGATATCGGATTCGGTGAACCACTTGATGAGCTCCCAAGCGTCTTCCCTCTGCTCCTGAGAAAGCTTCGAGAAGATGATAGCTCCGGTAGAGGTAGAAGTTGTGGCGTGGCTGATGGTTCCGTCCTCCTGAACAGTACCGGGTACCAGAGCGAAGTCCCAAAGACCTCTGATTTCAGGTGCGGCGGTGTAAACCTGGTTGTAGAAGGTGTAGCCGGTGATGATTATCGGGTACTCACCGGTACGGAATCTTGAGAACTGGTCGAATGTCTGCTCGAATGAGTAGAGGGTGTAGAACTCAGTCCACATCTCGAAGCACTCAACAGACGTGATATTGTCAAATGTTGTTGCGGTCTTGTTCTCGTTGTAGTAGTCCATACCATTCTGAACCATGAATGTAGCGTATGCATCGAAGTTGAAGCCGACGCCCATGTAGCTACGCTGAATGGTCGGGAGCATTTCGATGAGTTCGTCCCATGTCTCCGGCGGCTCGTCGAATCCGAACGATTCAAGTACGTCGGTTCTATAGAACATCATCGAGAATGTCTGGGAAATCGGGAGTCCGAAGACTTCTCCGTTGTATGTATACAGCGTCATGATGTTGTCGGAGAATCTCGAGATTATCTCTTCATAGTCGTCAAACTGCGATACATCTACCAGGCAGTCACGGATTGCGAGCTGTAAAGGCAGGTCGCCGCCAACGAAGAGTGCGACGTCAGGTCCCTTTCCGGCAAGTGTCGCTTCAATGATACCGCCCTGTACAAGGCTTACATTTACTGCAATGCCGGTATCCTCAACGAAGTAGGAGTCAATGAGTTCCTTGACTATCTGAGCCTGGTCACGACCTAAAGAAACCCACACTTCAAGGGCATCCTCGCCGCCGGTTGAAAGGTTGTTATAGTCTTCAAAGAAGGAAGCGATGAACTGGTCCCAGCTGAAGGAAAGTGACTTGAAGAAGCTTTCCTTTGTGGAAGAGAACTCAACATCTGCGGAAGTGATTTCGATAAAGTCAACTTCGAGGTACTGACTGCGGTAGTCGGTCATCCACTGAGAGAGTGCGGTGACGTCGTCCTTGAACTGACCGAGCTTGGCAGGGATGTCGTCCGGACGGTCGATCATCTTGTCAAGAAGCTGTGCCATTGTTTCCAAAGAAACTGCTTCAGTACCGGAGGTTCCTGCGATATCCTCAATCTTAGTCTTCAGAGCTCTGAGCTCGTCAGCGTAGGTCTGGAAGTCGGTAAGCAAATCAGGAATCTGCTTGTGAACCATGTAGTCGGTGTACTCATCCGGGTCGGAACCGGTAATCATGAGTATCTGTCTGTAGTAGCTGTTGAGGTAGTAAACCAAATCGTCGAGCTCACGCATGATTTCGCCGATGTCGCCAGGGACAGCTTCGAGTGTTAAGGTGTGCTCGCCTGCTTCAAGGTAGAAGTAAAGGGTGTCGCCGTCATCATCGGTAGGAGTGGTGACGCTCCAGCTGTTCGAATAGTAGAACTTGACAGCCTCAGCCTCTTCGCAAGGAATCTCGCCGTCTATATAAATAGTACGGTTGGAGAAGAGTCCTCGCATTTCATCCTGAATACCGCGGATACCAATCTTTACCCAGCCGGCTTCTTCCATCGTGAACGTCCATGTGACTTTCATTCCGGAATCCTTCCACGTCTCCGAGCCGATGGTGTTGTAAACCTGCTTTGAAGAAGCGGCGGGAGAAGTGAGGTATGTAGAACGGTCCTGAGTAGGATAAAGTGTTACGTCAGAAGTATAGGTGCAATCTTCGCCTTCGAGAAGAATGTAAACTCCGGTTGTAGAAGAAGCAACCGACTCATCAGTTGTAACGGTGTCAACCACGGTAAGAGAAGCGGGTTCTTCCTCGTTAAAGAACTTTAAATAGGAGATTGCGAATCTTGCCTTGTCGGACACGATTGTGAGGGTGTGCTCACCTTCTGTAAGGTAGAATTCGAGAGCATCGTTGTAAAGACCGTCGGTGTCCTCAAATGTAGTTGTCTGCCAGGAAAGTGATTCTTCCAGAGTAGGTCTTACCTGGTTGCCGGTAGCATCGGTTCTGAAGCTACGGTTGCCATCTTCGTCGTATTCATAGGAATCCTCGGAGATAGCCCAGAGCTTGCTTAAAAGAATTCTCTCGGCGGTTGAATACTGAAGCTCGCCGTCGATATAGAAGGCGATTTCAATATCGTTTGCGGTGCTGGCAAGAGCGTAGTACATAATCTCCACGTTGTAGATTCCGGCTTCCGAAATGCTGAATGAGTAGGAGACTTCGGCTTCCTCTGCGGAAAGAACAAGTGCATCTACTCCGTCGATTGTGTCGATATAAGCCTCTGATTCGTCGGTAACGGAGTCGTAATCAACGCCGTCAATGACGATTTCAGTGTCCGGTCTCGGGTCATCAGCGTGGTTGTCGTAGAACGTTGAGTAGCTATTGGCTCTACTGGCATCGTCGATGGCTTGTGCGGATGTTTCGGCGACCGAAGCCGTGGATGTAGACGTGTCTTCCTCTTCGGAAGTGTCGCTATCCGCATAAACCGTGCCTGCAAACGGCACCATCATGCAAAGTGCAAGCACAAGCGATAGTATACGCATGAACAGTCTATTCCCGGACTTATTGTCCCCGAACAGTTTGTTTTTCACTGTGGTATCCACCTTTCTTCTAAATTGCTCCAACCGCTCCCGATAAGATTCGGTCGGATGCTTCTATTCTTCCTTACAGGTTATAAAAAGTTTATTCTGCCTTGCGAATATAGATTCGCTCGGCTTCCTTGTCAAGGTCAGCCTTGACTCGGTCTCCGCCTTTCATTCCGAGCTCTTCGAGGTACTCCTTCGGAAGCTGAAGTCTTCCGGTGCGGTCAAGTACCACGAGTTCTTCGGAAACAAAGTCGGGTTCGCCCTCAGTCACCGATTTCGTGAGTTCCTCGTCCGTCTCTTCAAGACCTTGTGACTCTCTCATGATTTCGGCGTGCGTTTTCTTTATTATTTCACTGGACGTTCTGCCGTCCCTTATTGCTATTACTCTGTCTATCTGTTTTGCAAGCCGCATGTCGTGGGTTACGATTACAATCGTTATCCCCCGGGTACGGTTCAGGTCCTTGAAGACCTGTAAAAGCTGGTCGGAGGTTTTTGTGTCGACCGACCCTGTCGGTTCGTCGGCAAGAAGTATCTGCGGATTGTTCGCCATCGAGATGGCAATCGCAACTCTCTGCTGTTCGCCTCCGGACATCTGGTCAAGTCGGGAATTTATCCTGTGTGACAGCCCGACTGCATCAAGTAGTTCCAGGGCTCTCTCACGCCTCTGCTTCTGTCCCTGAAGGAGCATCGGAAGCTCGACGTTCTGCTCCGCCGTCAAGTACGGAACAAGGTTTCTTGCGTTATTCTGCCAGACAAACCCGACCATATTGCGCTTGTAGAGCATGTAGTCCTCTTCGGTGAATTTGAGAAGATTTCTCCCGTTCACATTGAGCGACCCGGCGCTCGGTTTGTCAAGCCCTCCCAGCATATTCAGAAGTGTCGATTTACCGGAACCGGAGGTTCCTACAATGGCGACCAGTTCACCACGTTTTACCTTCAGGTCAAGTCCCTGAAGTGCAACGACCTCAATCTGCTCGGTCTTGTAAATCTTGACTAGGTTCTCGCACTCGATCGCGTACTCCGTTGTCGGAGCCGTTATCTCCTGCTCGTGCTCTAGTATGCGCTGTTTCTTCTTTGATAATTTCTTCTCTTTGGGCTCTTTTTGTTTCTTTTCTTTTGGTTTCTTTTCTTCGTCCAAAACGGTGGTTTTCTCTTCCTCAGTCAATAATCTCACCGTCCTCCAAAGTGTAAACCCTGTCGGCAATCTCCAGCAGGCTCGGGTCATGAGTTGTCATGACTATTGTCATCTTTTCTGTGATTACAAGCCTCTTGAACAGCTCTACAACGTGGTGACTTGTCGCCGTATCAAGCTCGGCTGTCGGCTCGTCGGCAAAGATTATTCTCGGCTCGTGTGCTAAAGCTCTTGCAATTGCGACTCTCTGCTGTTCGCCTCCGGAAAGCTCGCCCGGGCGGTGATTCATTCTCTTTGCAAGACCGACCTCTTCAAGGCACTTCTTAACTCTCTCGTCACGCTGTGCAAACGGGAACTTTGAAAGCCTGAGTCCGAAGTCGACGTTTTCGTATGCCGTCATCGACGACATCAGAGCCACCGACTGGAATACGAACGCCATCTTGTAGCGCCTCAGCTCGTCTCTTTTACTGTCAGACAGCTTTGTGATGTCCACTCCGTCAAAGAAGACTTCGCCCTCGGTGGGTCTGTCCAATGCTCCCAGAAGATTGATGAGGGTCGTTTTGCCGGAGCCGGAGCGACCTTTTAAAATGGTAAGTCCGCCCTCGTTTACAGTGATATTAATGTCATGAAGTGCGTGAACCACACTTCCGTCACCAATCTGAAAGTCTCTGCTCAGACCGTGTGTTGCTATGATTGTTTCCATCCGGTTTCCTCCGCAATTGCGAATTGTGGTATTTGTGCATGTTGCACAAAATCGCTGTTTCGTCCTCTACAAACACTTATAAGCAAATTCCTTTTCCGAAATTTTGCACAATTTTTTCGTGCATACGCTTCAGCATAAACTTCAGCGAGTTAAAGTGCGGCAGTCGCAACTCCGCAACTTTAGAAAAAGGCATTTGCTTGATTAAGTCTCCCCGTGGCGGACAAAACCCGAAATCCGTTTTCAGAGAGAAGAATATACCGTGATTTTCACAAAATCACCTTATAACATTTCCTATTATATCAAAGAACATCCCGCTTGTCAATAACTTATGCCAAAATAAAGTTGCTTGAAACGAACCCATTTTAGCTGATTTGACAAATGAGATGTTCGGATAGTCAAAAATTGTGATAGTGTTGAGAAATTGTTTTGGGAAAGGTGACAGAGTGGGGCGGAATTATTGCAGAATAAAAAATTTTTTTGGAAAAAAGCCCGGAAATGTTGCCGGGCTTTGCACATTTGAGTGATACCTCCGGAAGATTATGCACTCATCTTAAGCATATATCCCTTCGCCTCTTTTTCGGTAAGGTTATATTGCTTCATGATGTCGGAAAGAATCAAATGCTCTGCGATGCCATAGCGTCTTGCAGTTTTAATTGCGGATTTGATTTCCGAATCTCTCGCTACCTCTTTCCCATACTCTATCCTCATATCTTCCATCAATTTGCACATTTGAGTGATACCTCCTTCTGACTCTTTGAAATGTCTCATGCTTTTGGCTAAGGGCTTGTAATACATTTCATCTGCTGTGGTACAATGAAAATCGTGTACAAGCTTCCCTAAAGGTGTCGTTTCGTCCTTATTATCGCCATTTTTTCTCCCATGCATATAGTATCACACTTCCGCCCTATAATCAAGCCCTGTCAAAAATTTCTCCGCTTCATCCCGAGACTTGAATATTATAATTTCTCTGTTGCAGTACTTCTCTAAAATCTCATAAATTCCCGGGAGATAATCTCTCCTAAAGTCAAGTATAAACTGATGGAACTCCGGGTCAAGTTCCTCCTCTACCCACGGCAAATCCTCTCGCTGAGTACCGACTCTGGAGCGAGCGCCCTCAACACAAACCTCAACAGGCAAATCAAACAGAAACACCGTATCACAGTTCCTCACCCGTTCCTCAATGGTACGATTGTAGTTACCATCAATAATCCATTCATCACGGATGAGGATTTCGTGCAGACGTTGGTCAAATTCCTCTCTCGTAATATTCGTCTGGTCAGACTTGTGCCAAAGCATATCCAAGTAGTATAGCGGAATCCCGGTTGCATCACGAAGCTTTCTCGCAAAAGTGCTCTTCCCCGACCCGGGACAGCCGAGAATAATCGCTTTTTTCATGCTAATCACCCTTTCTTTCGGAAAGTATATCATGTGAACAAGCACATGTCAACAAAAAAAGCACCTGCAAGATGCAAGTGCTTTGTGGGTGTGGGTTATCATGGTGGAGTCAGGCAACGGAAAGACCGAGCCACTTCCTGACGAGCTCGACGCTGACGTTTGCATACTTCGCAATTAAATCTACCGTTACGCCGTCCTCATGCATACTTATCGCCATTTTCTTTGCCTTTTCCATCTCGCCTTGCTCATAAATACCTTGGCTCAAATTGCACATTACGTCCAACTCCTTTCTAAAGTCTGGTTCAACATTTATTCCGTACTCATTCTCTAAAATATTCAATCGCTCATTTGCTGTGAGTTCTACTGAGAACATCGTGCTTAGTAAGCGATGAAGTTCGTATTCTTCTCCTTGTTGTGGAAGCTCGTTCGGGATTCCAAGCAAGACAATATTCAGCAGGTCGAGCTTTCCTTTCCATTCGTGGTTTGCCATAATTGCATCGTTTGTGAGATGAACATGATTCCAGATGCACTCATCCATATTCATGCAAATCCAGATGGAGTAAACTCTCTTCAAATCGTTATAATTTCTGCCAGTAAAATCCCTATCTTTCTGGGACGATACGAGTCTACTCACGTAAAATATAGCTCGATTCAGAATATCATATCCAGACGGGTCATCCTTTTGTGCCTCGACATTGATGATTATCTGCGACAGCCCATCACGCATCCTGACATAGAAGATGACATCAAAGGTGACATAGCCTTCTCTTATCTCCGGCTGAACGGTATTCAGTCCTACGATTCTCTCACCGGTTTCGGAATTTGTCATTCCAGGGTCAACAGGGACATTACCGACATGGACGTCTCCCTCGATATATCCCTCGACCTCATCCGGCGACATACCTTTAAACTCATCAACGGTTGCAACCAAAATACGGGAAAGGATGGTTTTATGTGCCAGAAGAACTTTAGCGGCAGTATCGTACTGCGAACGAACGTCGGCGGCTTCTACGGTGTTCTTTAAATCTGAGCCCATTTCAATCACTCCCTATCCTCTACATTTATATTGTACCACACTTCCGCCCAATAAATCAAGTACCGTAAACAAAAAAGCACCTGCAAGATGCAAGTGCTTTGTGGCTGCCTCTGTCGGGCTCGAACCGACGACCCCCTGATTAACAGTCAGATGCTCTACCGACTGAGCTAAGAGGCAATATTTCATTTTTAGGGTTTTATGCGAACGAGAGCAAATACTTAACAGTATTGCTCTCATTCGTTTCGTGTCGGCAACACCAATTTTCCCAGGACGTCGCCATCCAAGTATCGTAGGCGAGA
>JAJQGB010000012.1 GCA_021200775.1 Oscillospiraceae bacterium | reverse complement strand
GATGGTACACTTTGTATTGAGGGTGTTGTGCCGGAGGTGTTTGTGAGGAAAGACGTTGTGAATTTACAGTCGGAATAAAGGTCGAAAAATGCCACTTTTTTGCGATGCACGGCGTTTTTAGTTGTGCATACGGTAACAGGTCTTGGTTTCTGCCATCCTCAAATTTGACGCAAATTTCGAGCAGTTCGTTGATATACCGTTTCTTGCCTACAAAATAAGAGGTATGCACCTTGCAATACATACCTCTTTGTTTACCACCTCGTCAGGCAGACACCCTGATATTGATTTTTCTGAAACCTGTCTTATGAGTGGCTGGCTCAGGGGAGCCTTTTTGTGTTCTGCACAAACTTTCACGAGGGCAAAAAAGCCTCCCCTGAAATGGGGAGACAGTTTGCTTCGCAAACCGGGACCGCCGGCGAAGCCGGTGGTGGAGGGGTGCAAGTTCGGCGAAGCCGAACTTGCCGACTTGGCGTTAGCCAAGTCATTGATACATCCCATTCGCCGACAAGAAGCTATACAGCTGTTCGCCGTGCTGTTGCTCTTCCGCCTGGATGTGGTTGAGAAGGCGGCGAGCTTGGGGGTCTGAGAACTCGAAGACGGAGGTGTCGTAGAGCGCCGAGACGTGCTTCTCCATCGCAAGCATATCCGAAGCAAGGAACTTGTCGATGTCGGCGGAACGGGTGTCCTTGTAGCAGATTTTCTTGCACCAGCCATTGTTCTCATTTTTGAGAACGCCCTCCGGGACAGTCGGGACGT
Organism: Oscillospiraceae bacterium; assembly: GCA_021200775.1. Taxonomy (GTDB): domain Bacteria; phylum Bacillota; class Clostridia; order Oscillospirales; family Ruminococcaceae; genus Faeciplasma. The sequence continues at coordinate 66,289 of JAJQGB010000012.1, read as the reverse complement.
TGCCGGAAAGCATACTGTTCACCGTGTCATAGTGGTTGTGCTCCACCTGCGAGATTGAGTCGAAGAGCGACTTCAGTTCTTCAGAACAAGCTTCGCAGGAGTACTTCGAGTACTTCTCCCAGCAGAGCTTCTCCTGGTCCTTCAAATCTTTGAGTAAGCCGATTTCTTTCTGTGATAAAGTCATGCCATAATCTCCTTTAATTAAGATAGGAGTATTATGGCATGTTTTTTTCTGATTATTCGACTACGCTTCCAATTGCTTTCCCAAAAACATCGCCGCCGTCTGCGCAAGCGTGAGCTGGAGCTCTGAGCCCTTTGTCTGGTTTTCGGAACCCAGGAAGCAGACCGCACCGGCAATGTCCCCCGAAGCGATAATCGGGGAGACGGCAAGAGCGCTTTTCGGGACGCCCTCAACCGGTAAGATTGCCTTGCCCTCGGTGTCGTAGACCCAGCTCTTGCGGGTTTCAAGCAGTTCTTCGAGACCCTGCGAAATCCGGCGCTCGGCGTACTCTTTCTTCTGGACACCTGCCGTCGCCACGACGTGGTCTCGGTCGAAAATGACGACCGGCGCCGAGCCAAGCTTGTGGATAACGTCCGCCGCCGACTCGGCACTGTCAGTCATCTCGCCCACAGGCGAATATTTTTTGAAGATGACCTCGCCCTCGCCGCTTGTGTATATTTCAAGAGGGTCGCCCTCGCGAATCCTCATAGTCCGCCGGATTTCTTTGGGGATGACAACCCTTCCTAAGTCGTCAATCCTCCGAACAATTCCCGTCGCTTTCATGGAATCAGTCCTTTCGGTAGTTTTCTGATTGCCACAGGATGTGGCAATTAGTGCTATTATTTGCCGATTTGGCGGGAATATGCGGGAGACGTTTGGTGTTTCTTCGCTGTAATCACCTTAGATGAGTATGAAAAAAGAGCGAATGTGAAAAAAGTCGCTCTTAAATATAAAATGTGTTGAGTTCGCATATCCCGATTTTCCTTCAACTTACTTTCAATCAATCCACTGAATAAACGCAGTCTTATCTGTACTGTTATAACCGGCTTTCCTGTAAAAATCCAATGTCTCCGCATTTTTTGCTCCGGTCAACAGCATTATCTTATAGCAGTTTTCACTCTTTGCGATTTCTTTCGCATAATTTAAACATCCAGTAGCATATCCGCAATGACGGTATTCCTTATGAGTAACTACATTCTCTATAAACGCATATGGGCGAACATCTCTGGTCAAATTGGGGATGATCACACACACGCAGGACGATACTATTTTTCCATCCACTTCACAAATAATCAAATGATGGTGCTTGTCATTGATAATTTCTGACCAGACTGTCCTGAGATGTTTCGTATCATCAGGAATACTTGTTTCATGAAGATACAAATATAACTGCAATATTTCATTTAATTCACATTCTTTTGCTTCACGAATCATTCCGCTATCATCTCCAGTTTCCGATTTGTACTCGCATACATTAATTAGTATACCATATCGGAAAGAAGAAAACAAGACACCGGCATACCCGACTTGGGAGAATTTTTATCTGGGTCAGTTTTTGATGTCTTTGATGCTACCCCAAAATGAAAAATCGCCACACCTTTCTTTTTCGTCGGAAAACTGAAAGGGCGGCGTTCCAGACACGGACGGCGGTGTCGGGTTGAGCGACTATGTTTTTTCTTGACGTTCTCGCCACTTAAACCGCCTCCTTGGTCTTTTCGTTGAGAAATTCCGCTATCGCCGCAAACCTGTCCCGGTGCCTGAGCTTCACGTCGATGTCCTTATTATCACGGATGTAAATCCTGTCAATCAGGCTGACGACAACGCTTCGTGATAGCTCCTGAATGTTTTCGTACTGCTTGAACTGTGCGAGCCAGCCCTGTTGATTCGACATTCCGCTTTCAATGCTGTTCCGGTCGCCGATGAGCTGAGAGATTACCGTCTGTGCCTCGGTGATGTTAGTGTTAAACTGCTTCTTGAACGCCTCATATTCCTCACGCGAGATGAAAGCCGAGCAGAAGTCCTCGTATGCTCCCGCCGAGAGCCGACGGTTTCTGTCGATGATTGCCTGCTGAAACGAGATTTTGTCCTCGATTTTCTTAAGCTCCCTCGCTTCCCAGTCGGCATTTTCAATGCAATTCATAGCGTCCTCCATGACGAGGGCGGCACTTATCTGCCCCTGAATGACGGCGAGAACGGCGTCGTAAACGGTCTGCTCCTTGATTCTGTGGGGAGAGCAGGCGGAGCGGTCGCCTTTGTTGCCGTTGCAGATGAAATAGACGTATTCCTTGTCGCCGCACCGCTCGACTTTGCGAATCATCGGGCTTCCGCAGTCGGCGCAGAAAATCTTTCCGGAAAAGAGATGCACGCCGTTTGCTCCCGAAGGGCTTCGGGTGTCGGTCTTCATTATCTCCTGAACGAGGTCGAACTGAGCTGAGGAGATAATCGCTTCGTGAGCGTTCTCCGTCCGTGACCACTCGCTTTTGTCCTTGAGCATCGTCTTTTTGACCTTGTGATTCGGGGTCGTGGTCTTTCCTTGGAGAAGTGTGCCGGTGTAAATCTCGTTCTTAAGAATCCAGTAGATTGCGACCGCACTCCAGAGAGCCTGCGGCTTGGTCTGGAAGACGGTTCTTTGCTTCGAGCCTTTTGCTTTTTTGTACTCAATAGGGGAGAGAACCCCGTCGCAGTTCAGCCTGTCCGCAATCTGAGCGGGAGACATCCCCTCAAGCTTCCACTTGAAGATGTCCTGCACCGTGGCGGCGGCATCGCGATCGATAACAAGATGATTTTTGTTTTCCGGGTCCCGCATATAGCCATAGACAACCCGACTTCCGACGAACTGACCGCTCCGCCTTTTTGCATCCAGGTTAGTCCGAACCTTGATTGAAATGTCCCGGCAATAGGAGTCGTTGATAAGATTCTTGAACGGCAGAACGAGGTCGTTTGCCCCCGACTCGGAGCGGGCGTTGTCGTAGCCGTCGTTAATCGCAATGAACCGCACACCGAGCGTCGGAAAAATCTTCTGGAGATAGTTTCCCGAGTCGATGTATTCACGTCCGAAACGTGAAAGGTTTTTCACAACGATGCAGTCAATCTCTCCCGCTCTGACCGCATCCATCATCATCTGGAACTGCGGACGCTCGAAGTTTGCGCCCGAATATCCGTCGTCGCAGTATTCCCGAACCACCGTTATTTCGGGACATTTCTTGAGGTACTCCATAATCAGGAGCCTCTGATTCGAGATACTGTCGCTCTCCTGTTTGCCGCATTGGAATGAAAAATCGCCATCTTCCTTTGATAATCTCAGGTAGATGGCGGCTTTGTAATCTCTGTCAAGAGTTAATTTCAGCATAAATCGCCACACCTTTCTTTTTTCGTCGGAAAACTGAAAGGGCGGCGTTCCACTGATTTTGTCCACAATCATTATAGCAGAACCGAGCGGAAAAGTCCAGCCCTTCCTAAAAAGAATCATTTTCCAGCGGCAAGTCACAGACTCGCAATGAGGTTTATAAAATTGTCGTTGATGGTCTCCGACGTGTTCGCATATGAAACCCTGACCACAGTGTCGCCGACCTTGAACATATAGGGGTTCTTAATCTGCTCGACATAGGATTTCATCCGCTCCTCCACTGGCAAAGTCCTGTCAATCCTGACATCCCTGATGTCAACCAAAGAATCAAGAAGCTCGCTCCGCTTCTCATCGGGCTTCATAGCCATGTAATCAACTTCTTTTGGATTAGTTTGGGCAGAAGGTGGGCGAGGTATGCGGGAAAATTTCCCTTTACGCATACTGAAAATTTTCAGAGAAAAGATGTTGCTTTTTTCGCCAAGATAGCATATAATATATATGGAAGCAGAGATGCTTCCCGTGCGGCGGCACGTTAAAGCTGTACTGCGCGTGGGGCAGGGTAAAGCCCACGGCTGATAGATACTCGCCAGGGTATCGAGCCCCACACCTTGGATATAGGTGTAGTCCGCATGGGGGACTTAAATTTCCCATGGCTACAGATGCTGACGCATCTTATAGGCTTTCGCCAGATTGCCGAGGCTGACAGCCAGCAGAAAACACGCAACTGTACAAGTATTGCGGGCGATCACTGTATCGTCCGCTTTTTCTGTATTAAGCGAAAAGAAGGACACAGGATGAGCAAGATTAATACGCTTAAACTATGACGTTCACTTATAAGTTCGGCTTGACGGACTTGGAGTGTACAGTTTGCCTGAGCAAGGATGTAGATAAAACCGGCAAAAAAGTGAGCAGGTACTACATAGCCAGAAGTCTTCGTGTTGAAGATAGCTTTGACAAGGCGGCGAATGCGTTTGAGGTTCAATACATATTCTCAAAACCCGGCGGGAATTGGCTGTATGATACGGTGATGTACGCCGACAAAAGATACCCGATTGACTCCCTGCCGCAACAGGTTCTTGATATGTTGGATGATAAGCTTAAGTCAACTTCTAACAAAGAATCCGAAGAAATATAAACCCGAAAGCCCCAACGGTTACCCAAACAGCGTGTAACTGTCGGGCTTATTTTTTTATGTCAAGAAATCTCCTGCTGTTTCGTCCTCTTAACTTCCTTTTCCTGTTGTGGCTTCAAAATCGAATCCACATTTGAGCAAACCGTCTTCAGCTCATTTGCATAATCTCGCAAATAATTGTAGGTGTTCTGCTTTGCGCCTCTGCGGATAGTCAGACTTTGTTTTTCTTGTTGCAAAGCCTTCATCGAAGGAATCTTGCCGCCGGGATAACGATTTTTCAGAAACCTTACCGCCGTTTCATAAACCGTAATTTCCGACGAATGCGCTTCCCGAAACTTCTTTTTGTTCCTCGCATTCAGCATCTCGCCAAAGACTTTCTTGTTTGCGAGATACTGCCCCATGTAACGAATCACCTCGTTGATATCCTTCAACTTGTCCTCCGTCTCCCTCAACTCTTTCTTCGCTTCTATTCTCTTTGCGAGTATTTCATCATAAGAGTTCTGAAGAGCATCCCTCGTATCGTATCCGTGTTGCTGAACATAAATAATGGTGTTCGCCATTTGCTTCAAATTCGTGAGCTTGACCTTCTGCGCATATGCTCGGCTTTGCTGTGCCTTGACGTTGTTCTGCAAGTCAACCTGATGCAACCCCTCCCGTTCGCAGATTTCCATCAAAGACTTTTGCATATGCGTGAGTAAACTTCTGGTTTGGTGATGCTTGCAGCCGGCTTTGCAGTCGCATGGTCGCTCGGCGAATTCCTGCGCAACTGCTCGTTAAGTTCCCTGCACTCCTCGGCATAGGTGAACGGGTCGCAGTTGATGCCATCGAGGATATAGTCCCGTCGTCGCACCATGTTTCCGTTCTCGTCAAGAACCGGCTTCATTGTGAATGCGTCATGCTCGAACAACAGATAGTTGAGCGCATCGCCATAATTCGAGTTCTTACTTGTACCGTGCTTTAAGATTGCCATGGACTTCGTTCACCATCCTCGTGACGTCAACTTGAATTTTGAGAACAGCATCGAGCGCGCTTTCCACCCCCGCACCCTCGCACCGCTTCTTGATTATTTCGTATTCCACGTCTGTCAGGCGGAACGTTATCCTGTGCGGACGAACCAGGTCCGCATCCTTCTTTGGTCTTGCCATATTCGTTTTCACCTCTTTCGTTTTTGCCACTGCTCTGCCACTGCAACCGGCTTCGCCGCTGTGACCATTTTTAATGGGAGCCAAAATGCAAATACGATGAATTTGCAAAGCCGAGGGTATGGGAAGCCGCAATTCCCATCAAGATGTCGGGGCGGCAGTTCTCAGAATTGAGTTACTGTCTGACCGGGCGTATCTTGCTTTTGCACTTCTTTAACCCTTCACTAACACAGGCGAGGGAGGGGAGATGACAAGTTGGTTTTTAAAAATTCTTTGAAAAAATTTTTGCGGATAATGAAAAAAGCAACCGGTGGGGTTGCTTTTTTGAAGGGATGAGTTTTTAACTTGACGAGTAGGGCAAAAACATTGCATTTTTTTGTCAGAGGGTGTATAATATTTGTTGATTATTGTGCTTTCTTATTTTGAAAGAACTTGATGAGAGAAAATCAGTCTTGCCTTTCCAAATATGAGCTATATAAAGCGAAAGGATGTATCTATAATGTCGCATACAGATTTAAAATTTTTCACAAATGAACCCGAGCGTGACTTGTACAGCCGTTTTAATGCAATATTAAAAAGCAACACTCAGTTTTTTGATGTGTTAGTTGGCTATTTCAGAACGAGTGGTTTTTTCAAACTGTATCCGGCACTTGAGGATGTGGAGAAAATTCGCATACTGGTTGGGCTGAATGTTGACAGGTTTACTGTCCGCATTTTGGATCAGGCAGGTGAGGAAGTTAGGATTTCATCAATTTCCGCAAAGGAAGGCAAAGAAATTGTTGAGGAAGAAATAGAAAAAGAATTTGAGCAAGCATCGACAACTTATGATGTGGAAAAAGGCGTAAGAGTCTTTATTGATTGGCTTAAATCGGGTAAGCTTGAGATGAGAATGTACACAGAAGCACCTATACATGCAAAGGTGTACATCATGAGAAAAGATCCGATTAAGGTGCCGGATATGTACGGAAGTGTTATTACCGGTTCAAGCAATTTTTCTGAAGCAGGTCTTGTCAATAACTTGGAATTTAATGTGGAGTTGAAAGACACCTCCGATGTTGAGTTCGCCTTGAATAGGTTTGAAACTTTGTGGAAAAAGAGCAAAGATATTCGTGATGTTTACATAGATACTGTGGAAAAGAAAACGTGGCTTCGTAATGATATTACGCCCTACGAACTGTATCTGAAAACCCTCTATGAGTATTTCAAAGAAGAAATCAACTCTGACAAAGAGAATTTTCAAATGCTTCTTCCCGACGGATATATGCGACTTCAATATCAGATAGACGCTGTCCTGCAAGCCAAGAAAAAACTGGATGCGTACAACGGGGTCTTTATATCCGACGTTGTTGGTTTGGGAAAGACATATATCTGTGCGATGCTTGCCAACACTTTTAACCGCAATGCTTATAAATTGATTATTTGCCCTCCAGTTTTACAGGACTATTGGAAAGATGTTCTACAGGATTTTGATGTGTCACGTTGTGATGTAGTGTCACTCGGAAAATTGGATCATATAATCGAGAAGGGTGCAGACAAGTACAGCTACGTTTTTGTGGATGAAGCTCATCGCTTCCGTAACAGCGGAACCGATAGTTACACGAAGCTTCACCAGATTTGCCGTGGGAAAAAGGTAATTCTAATCTCAGCGACGCCTATCAATAACTATACAAGCGATATTGAAAATCAGATTTACCTGTTTCAGCCTAAGCAGAGTGGCAATATCAACGGAATCAAAAACATCGAAGGATTTTTCCGTGGCTTGAATTCGAAATTATCAAAGATTCCAAAAGGAACGGATGCTTATGCAAAGCAAGTCAGGGAGAATTCCGAGGTTATAAGAGATAAGCTACTTCGTGAAGTAATGATAAGGCGTACAAGAGGCGAGATTCAGAAGTATTATGCGGATGATCTCAAGAAGCAGGGACTTAAATTTCCCAGTGTCGGTAGCCCTGAAAAAATCGTCTACGAATTTGACGAAGCAACAGATGAGATATTCACCGAGACTATCTCAATAATAAAAGATTTTCGTTATGCACGTTATACGCCGTTGCTTTACCTGAGGGATAAGGCTAAATATGCATCAATGCAAACTGCACAGCGCAACATGGGTGGCTTTATGAAGGGCATTCTTGTTAAGCGGTTGGAGAGTAGTTTTTATGCCTTCAAGATGACTTTGACACGGTTCATCGAATCGTATGGGAAGTTCATTGAGATGGCAAAGTCGGGAAAAGTGTATATAAGCAAAAAGGTTGATGTGTATGACCTTCTTGACAATGGCGATGACGATAAGCTTCTGTACTATATCGAACAGCAGGATGTAATGGAGTTTGAAACCACGGAATTTACACCGGCATTCATGAAAGACCTTGAGCGAGACCTATCGGATCTCAAGAGTCTCCGAGACATGTGGTCGTTCGTGAAAACAGACCCGAAGTTGGGTGAGTTCAAAAAGGCTTTGTCTGAAAATGAAGCAATGCGTGGTAAGAAGATGATCATATTCACGGAATCCAAGGAAACGGCTGAGTATCTTTGCGATAGCCTGAAAGAGATTTACGGAAAGCGTGTTATCAACTTCAGTGGGCAGAGCTCACAGGCATTGAAGGTGGATATTGAAGAAAGCTTCGATCCTAAATTCAGAAGCCTTGGGGATGACAAGTATGATGTTCTCATCACGACCGATGTTCTGGCGGAAGGAATCAACCTGCATCGTGCTAATGTTCTTATTAACTATGACCTTCCGTGGAACCCAACTCGGATAATGCAACGTGTTGGTCGTGTCAATCGTGTTGGAACAGAGCATGATCGAATCTATGTATTCAACTTCTTCCCGACGGCTCAAAGTGAGAAGCATATGCCTCTTGAAGAAAGAATTTTGCAGAAGCTACAAGCTTTCCATGACACATTGGGAGAGGACATCAAGTATCTTTCCGATGATGAGGAGATTTCATCTAAAAAGCTGTTCTCCGAATTGAATAAAGATATGGATGATGAAGAAAGTACGAATCCCGAACTGGCTTACCTTGGCGTTATTCGTCAGGTCAGAGACAGCAACCCCAATTTGTTCGGTGCAATTAAAGCTCTGCCGATAAAAGCTAAAAGCAGTAAGGACAGTAATTTGGTTGACGAGACATCTACCGTAAGCTTTATCAGAAAGGGAGCTTTGAAAACATTCTTTGTATCTGACGCTAACGAGACCAAACAACTGACTTTTATGGAAGCAATTCAGCTTATAGAGTCTGATGAAAAAGCTCAGAGAGCCAGCATTTCACATGACTACTATGATCACCTGAAGAAAAACAGCATGGCTTTCGATGATTTCATTCTGGAAGAAGAAACAGCATCGACAGAGAAGCCGATGCTGATTGGCAATGATGCTAAGGTAATCAGACTATTGAAAGCAATGCACAGTGAACAGAGACTGACAGAGGAGCAGGCTGAAAAGCTTGATATTCTGATTGAGCGTATAGAGTCCGGCGATATTCCGGCAAAGGTAACCAAGGATATAAGCAAGAAGAGTAAAACGGCTACGGACACCTTGGAGCTATACTATGACATCATGAATATCGTACCGCAAAGCTATCTTAATGACAGTGTTCAGAAGAAAGCAAAGGGAAACGATGAAAAGCAGGTTGTTTTGTCTGCTTATTTGAAAAACGGAGGTAGATAAAAATGGTAACGGATGCCGGAAGGATTCAGAATATTCTCGAAAACGAGTTTTCTATAGAGAACTATGTGACTCTTGTGAAGGAGATTTTGTATTCAGCGGAAATGGTAGCTCCCTACAAGCAACAGCCGGAGCGCACCAATTTCTCCTCACACATAGAAAGCCATTCCTACGTTGCGGATTACTATACCCCGGACAATAAAAAGCTATTGATTCTTGCGGTTCAGCTTAAGAAGGATGCTTATGTCGAAACATCACGGAGCACTCAGAGAAGCTACGCCAAGAAGCTGATAGAAAACAATAACGCCGATGCAGCTTTGGTTGCATACTATTCTGGCTCCGATTTCAAGTGGAGGTTGTCTTTCGTTCGCCTTGATTACGAAATGAAGATTGATAACGGAAGACTAAAGGCAACGGAGAATATAACTCCTGCTAAAAGATATTCTTTCCTTGTGGGCAAGTACGAGCCGTCGCATACAGCCAAAGAGAGGCTCATAGACCTAGTAGCTCACACCGATTTAAAGCCGACCCTTGACGATATTGAAGAGTCGTTCAGCGTTGAGAAGGTCACAAAGGAATTCTTCGAGCTATATTGCGAGAAATTCCATGATTTGAAAGACCACCTCAGTGGCAATGATGACTTTATAGCGGAATCGGAAAAATGCGGGTTTACAGCAGAGCAGTTTGCAAAAAAGCTTATGGGTCAGATTGTCTTTCTCTACTTCCTCCAGAAGAAGGGCTGGCTTGGTGTCAGTGTATGGAAGACTAACAAAAGACTCGACGAAAAGCAGTACAACAAAGTCTACTACAGCACATACGGTGTTAAGGGCAAACTAATTAAGGAGTATCTTCCGAGAATCTATACTAAAAAAGAGGACAAGTATGAATGTGCGGATTTGTCCGTTCTTAATAGTATTCCCGATGATGCCGAGGAAGCCATTGCCAACTGTCTCCCGAAAGGTGAGGCCAATAATTGGGGTCACGGTTCCAGAAAGTTTTTGAGGGAACTTTTTGAATTTTCCAAGAAGAAGGGATGTAATTTCTACAACGATTATCTTGAGCCTCTTTTTTATGACACACTGAACAGGAACCGTGGAGAGTGGGGATATTCCACCCTCCTGCACTGCCGCGTCCCGTTTTTGTCCGGAGGGCTTTTTGAACCGATAAACGGTTACGACTGGAAAAACTCAAGGTTGAACATTCCTGATGAGATTTTCTCAAATAAGAAAGACGATAACGACAGAAATGCCGACGGCATTCTGGACATATTCGATAGTTACAACTTTACCATGAGCGAAGACGAGCCCATGGAGCGTGAGGTTGCCATTGACCCGGAAATGCTCGGAAAAGTATTTGAAAGTCTTCTGGAAGTGGATGACCGCAAGAGCAAAGGTGCCTTCTATACTCCCCGTGAAATTGTGCACTATATGTGTCAGGAAAGCCTTATCAGTTATCTTGTTGGTTCAACAGGGCTGCCTGAAGGTGATATCCGTGACCTCATTCTTTACGGAGATTTCATGAAGGATGAGGACAGCGTGAAGACGATACATGCTGTCGATGAGAACGGCAAGCCCTGCATGAAGTTTGATTACAACAAGGAAATGTATATTTCCGAGAATATACTTTCGTTTAAGAACAATGTCAATCGCCTGAAAGAGCTTGATGATGCTCTTAAGGATATTCGTGTTGCCGATCCGGCGGTAGGGTCGGGAGCATTTCCTCTCGGCATGATGAGTGAAATAGTGAGAGCAAGGCAAACTCTGACTGTATATATGGCTATTGCGGCTGTGAAGGATGCCAAATTTGAGAGGCAGGCAAGTTTCATAAGAGGAGACTTATACAGAAGTCGCTCTGCATATATGCTGAAACAGCACACCATCAAGAATTCTATCTTTGCGGTTGATATTGAGCCCTCCACCGTTGACATAGCTCAGCTTCGCCTCTGGCTGTCACTAGTCATTGATGATGAAATAAATCCCAATGCAAGAAATGAGCTTGAAGGTCACAGAAACCCTCTGCCACTTCCGAATCTTGAATGCAACATCCTCTGCGGTAACAGTCTCGTGGATGAGTTTGAAGGCGTTAAGCTTATCAATCAAAGCACCATGCTGGGCAATGCAAACGGAGGCGAGCAGTTTGATTTCGCCCAGACACAATTTGAAGCCGCAATCCCTCCTCTGCTCAAAAAGCAGGACGAGCTGTTCTATTGTGATAGCCCAGACAAGAAAAAGCAGTTATTAGCTGAGATTTCCGAGCTTAAGACTGCTGCTATTGAGTCACAGTTGAATTGTATTTCTCCAGAGACGAGAGAACTTTACGAACAAGCCACCGAAAAGGCTTCCAAGCCGTTCATTCTGTGGCAGCTTGAATTTGCCCGGGTCTTCAGAGACAAGGGCGGCTTCGACGTTGTCATCGGAAATCCGCCTTACATACAGCTTCAGAAGTCCTGCAATGACGAAACCGGAGAAAAGGTCGGCGACCAGTATCAGAATCTGGGATTTGAAACCTATGCAAAGACAGGCGACATTTACTGCCTGTTCTACGAAAAAGGGCATTCTTTACTTCACAAAAATGGCACTTTGTGCTTTATCACGAGCAACAAGTGGATGAGAGCAGGTTATGGAAAGGCTTTGAGGGGCTTCTTTGCCCAAAACACCAATCCGCTTATTCTGATTGATTTTGCTGGACAGAAAATCTTTGAATCGGCAACGGTTGACGTAAACATCCTCATGTTCACCAAGAGCGAAAACAAACACAACACCACTGCCTGTATTGCACAGGAAAAATGCAAAGACAATTTGAGCGTTTTTGTTAGGCAAAACAGCGCAAGCTGTTCCTTCGACAATGAAGAAAGCTGGGTTATCCTCAACCCCATCGAGCAAAGCATAAGGCGCAAAATAGAGGCAGTCGGCACGCCGTTAAAAGACTGGGATATTTCTATCTACAGAGGAATCCTCACAGGTAAAAACGAAGCCTTCATCATTTCCGGTGCCAAGAAAGACGAGCTTATCGCTCAAGACCCAAAATCTGCTGAAATTATAAGACCCATTTTGCGTGGCAGGGACATCAAACGGTACTCTTATGACTTTGCGGATTTGTGGCTACTTTACATACCGTGGCATTTCCCGCTACAAAATGACCCATCAATAATTGGAGCTTCAGAAGAAGCGGAAAAGCTCTTTGAAAAAGAGTATCCTGCCGTTTATCAGCACCTGTTGAAATATAAGCCTGAGTTAGAAGCACGCAACAAAGCTGAAACTGGTATAAGATACGAATGGTATGCACTGCAAAGATGGGGTGCAAATTATTCCGACGATTTTTCTAAGCAGAAAATCGTGTGGGCAAGATTAACTAGAATATCAAAAAAAGCTTTTTCTGAATTTCCTAGGTTTTCGATTTTACCTGAAAACTTCTATGTTGCAGATAGTTTATGCTTTTTAACAGGTAACGACTTGGATGCCCTAGTGAAAATGTTAAACTCACGCTATGCTGCTTATTACTTCTTTAAGAAAGTCGCTATTTTAGATAATGGTGGTATGCAGATGAGACAACAATATGTAGAGGAGATTCCGCTACCAGAGTCCTTAAAAAATAGCACTGCTTGTACAGATGCTGACTTATATAAAGCCTTTAGTTTTACCAAAGAAGAAATATCATACATAGATGAGTTTCTTTCAAACAAGGAAAGAGAGATAACAAATATGAATATCGAGGAATAACTAAGGTGTGCTCAATGTCTGCGTTCGATTAAAGCTTTTTCATCCTCTGTGAGCTTATATAAATCATAGAAAAAGGCATTGATCGTTTTATCAAACTCATCTACAGTTGTTTTTGCTTGAACTAAGTCTTCATATTCGTTAAGCACCATTTCTTCATCTTGCTTATCTGGATATATGGCTTTGATTTTCTTTAAAAAATCATCTCCTTTTCCGCCGGTCAGATTGGCTTGAGGCAGGATCATCTTTGTAAAAATGCTACTGTTAAAGAATGCTAATAAGTAAACAAGGTGTTCTCCTGTAACCATGTAACACTTGTTATTAAGCATAACATCCGGTTCAACCAAGCACGCATCCATGGCAGAACTTATCTCACGATACACGATTTTCTGCTTAGAAAAATCGTCCCAATAAGATATGCTATCTTGTGTCTCAAACCATTTGTTGTTGGTTTTCTTTCTGGCTTTCACTTGCTTGCCATCTATTGTACGGATTATCCCTGTTTGCTCGAGTTGTTCCATGCCAAATGACAACAAATAGTCCCGAACGGCGGGGTAATCATCAATATTGTAGTGACGGCTTGGAAATGTGGCAATGAGCCACAAATCCGCAAAGTCATAAGAATACCTTTTGATGTCCCTGCCACGCAAAATTGGTCTTATAATTTCAGCAGATTTTGGGTCTTGAGCGATAAGCTCGTCTTTCTTGGCACCGGAAATGATGAAGGCTTCGTTTTTACCTGTGAGGATTCCTCTGTAGATAGAAATATCCCAGTCTTTTAACGGCGTGCCGACTGCCTCTATTTTGCGCCTTATGCTTTGCTCGATGGGGTTGAGGATAACCCAGCTTTCTTCATTGTCGAAGGAACAGCTTGCGCTGTTTTGCCTAACAAAAACGCTCCATTAAAATGTAAAGGAGCGTTAAGATGAATTACGGTTATATTCGTGTGAGCAGTGATAAGCAGACGGTCGAAAATCAGAGGTTTGAAATTCTGACTTTCTGCGAGAGAAATGAGCTTAAAATTGATGGCTGGATTGAAGAAACGATAAGCGGAACCAAGAATTATGACGTACGGAAGCTCGGAAAATTGCTTGATAAGGTCAAAAAGGACGACCTGATTATCTGCTCTGAGCTGTCGAGACTCGGAAGAAATCTGTTCATGATAATGGAGATTCTGAATCAGTGCATGATGAAAGAATGCCGGGTCTGGACGATAAAAGACGGATATAGACTGGGCGATGATATTCAAAGTAAGGTTCTGGCATTTGCATTTGGATTGTCCGCGGAAATCGAGAGGAATCTTATCAGCCAGCGTACAACTGAAGCTCTTAAAAGGAAGAGAGCCGAGGGAGTGGTTCTTGGAAGACCGAAAGGGAGCAAGTCGGGAAAGGTGAAGCTTTCCGGCAAAGAAGATATAATCCGTGACCTCCGGGCACAGGGCGTCACAATAAGCGAAATTGCAAGGATATATAAGGTAAACCGTAATACGGTGAGCAAGTTTATTAGTGAGAGGTTATGAAGTGTCAGCATTAGAATTTGTCGTAATCTTATTTTGCAAAGTACATCACCGAATTATGATGTCTTAGATGATCCGGCTTTTGTGCGTTATAAAAAATACTTTGATTGAAAACAGAAAGCGATTGTGCTATAATATATTTTGCAAGAAAGTTAGCACGATAACACAAAATCATAATTGAATCCATAGTTGCAATACTCAGAAAAAGGAGCCCTCCCCATGCCTGCAAAAAATTACACCGGCGTAATCTACATCCTGACAAACCCGTCATTCCCAAACTACATAAAAATCGGCTATGCGACCGACCTCGAGAAGCGGCTGAAGCAGTTGAATCGGAGCGAGTGCATCCCGTTTGCGTTCCGGGTCTACGCCGTTTATCACGTCACGAAACCGCTTCAGGACAAGGAGTTGCACAGCATCATCGACCGACTGAACCCCGACCTGAGAGCCATCGACACGTTCGACGGGAAGACCCGCACAAAGGAGTTTTATGCGATGTCAGCCGAGGATGCCTATTCGCTTCTGGAGAGCATTGCGAAGCTGAGCGGCACGCAGGACTGCCTCCAGCGAATGACTCCTGAAGGGCACGAGATTCTTGACGAAGAGGTCGCCGCCGAGATTCAGGAGGAGTCCAACGAGCGGCGTTCGCCCTTCTCGTTCGAAAAATGCGGCATCCCCGTCGGCGCGGAGATTGAACTGCTGAATCACCCTGAGTTCGTCGCCACGGTGAAGGACGACAGGCACATCGAGTATCACGGGCTGACCTATTCGACTTCGAGCCTCGCCAGAAAGCTTCTTGAATCCGACCACGCCCTCGCCGGACCCGCGTATTGGACCTATCAGGGCAAGACCCTGAGGGAGATACGGACCGAGAGGGAGGAGCAGGGGAGTTATAAGTAGGATTGAGGAGAATCAAGTTTTTTCGAATAGTTCTCAATATTTCACGCAGAAAAGCTTGACTTTTCTTGTGAAATCGACTATCATAATACTCAACAGAACCCGCCACGCCTCTGATTACCCATTTTGTGGGTTTCAATGCGCAACCCGGCGGGACTTTTATTTTGTGACGCATCTCAGCCGATTTGCAACTAAATATGACATAGCCCCGACACTATTTTTGAAATTAGGTGTTGGGATTTTATTTGCAAGAACGTTGACATTTGTCATAAAATCGACAGTAGTCTTAGTTATTTGTCGCTGACATCTAGTCAATATAAGTGGGTGGAAGTGGATACCCGCCAAGACACCCACCAAGATACCCATCAAGACACCCACCAGGATACAGAACAAGTTGGATACAAGTCGGGTGCAAGTTGGGGTCAAGTCGGGTACAAGAAGGGAACAGGAAACAGAGCATGGTACAGAACAAGTCACAGTACAAGTTTATAGAACAAGTACAGCCCCTTTTCACACAATTAACCCCGGTATGGCGTGAGAATTATCATACTTTTATGTAGCTGACTTTTATTCCGATATTTCTACATTCAAGGTCATACTGTACAACCTCAATTACAATGTTTCGGTTAAAAAAGCAGTCGTTTCAGATGAAAACCAGTTGTTTGATAGCCAGAAACCAGTTGTTTGAAACATTCCATTGGATTGTTGTTGCCCATGAAAAAGCACCTCATTCCGAGATGCTTCAATCATTGTTCGACAACTTTTAAACTACTATGCCACACCGTCTAAATATCCGCCTAACACCGCTCATAACCTCACCAAATTCCAAATCCCCGACATAGAAATTGTTCTTCCTGTATCTTTCCCATTCGGTTTTGACCAGTTCGTTGGATTCAATGTCGTCGAGAATTTCAGATGCACTTGATATGTAGGCTTCGGAACGTCTTTTGTTGCATACTGCAATTAAGGCTTCGGAAAGGATGGCATCGTCAATTTCCATGTTCTGCTCAGTGAGAATATAGATGTCGTAAAAGTCACGCATTCGGGTGTTGGCAATTCCCCGTGAGAGAATTGTCTCCATCTTCTCTGCCAAGAGAGTCTCAATATTGTACGCCATTAGCGAAATACTCCTGTCCTCAAACATGAGCTTATACGAGAATTCTATCGCTCCCGGAGTGATTACATCGCCGGTTGAGATGTCTATTTTGATTGCTTGTCTCAGACGGTCAAGATTGGCTTCCAACATAATTCGGATTCCCGGATATTCGTGTTCCTCCATGATGTCGGAGACCTTGGTGATTCTGAATGAAACGCCATCTTCGATTTCGATGTCTGCGATTTCTTTTACAATCCGCTCTGCATCCTGTGCGTTCAGGGGCAGAGCTTTTGTTGTGGTGTCAATATCCATCGTTGCGCGCATATCCATTCCGGTAACAGCGGCAACCAGCATTCCGCCTTTCAGAATGAAGCGATCTCTGTATTTTGACAGACTTACTCGTTCAAGAAATCTCTCCATGACGAAAGTTCTTATCAAGGTTTGAGCTCTCTGCGTGTCACCGCCGGAGAGATTCCGAACTTTTGCTTTTAACTGACTCGATGTTTTTATCACGTCAAAACCTCCACATAATTTTTCATTTCCTTCTCGATTCCGAATAACGTCGCGTACTTCATCAGCTTGTTCAGATTCCTGTCACTACTTCGCATATATTCTTTCATAGCTGTCTGGAACGTCTGCGAATCCATATCGTCATGGTAACGGACAATATCGCAAATAGTGCGTTCACGGTCATATGCCATAACTTCGTTGCCCATATTCGTCTTGACGTTACTGATTCCGATGTCAAACATATCTGCCTTAACCTGATGAACCTTGACACCTTGTTTGCGGAAATGCGTGGCGTTATATCCGGCTCGGACGGTGACCGAAATCTGCGGCGGTTCTCTGTCTGTCATATCATGAAGATACAGAGCCGATTCGTGCGAAAAGACGATTTTTTTATTTGCAAGAAACAGAATATAGTATTCATCTCTCCACCCATCTTGGGAAAGATAAACGCCGTGTGATACACGCTTCATTCCGTTGTCTTTGACGAACTGAGCGAGATATGTTTTTGAGACTCCCGCCTCAACAGCATCGGAAGTCAGCAGATACCCATTGTTTTGCTTGACGAGTGTTTGAAGCTTATCTTTTGCAAGCATTTCGTGTCACCTTACTTTCTCGCTCTTATTATATCATATAGGAGCGAGAAAGTAAACAGGCTTGAAGAATTTTCTTCGCTATATCACCCCCAATCACTTTACGTTATGTAACCGCTAAAAGCCTCCAATATTTAGCTTTTCAGCTTATTTTCGCCATCCTCCCTCGCCACCACTCCCAAATCCTCAGACAAAATCAATGAAACGCCGACGAGGGTTCCGACTTGGTCTTATTATAACGTAATCGTCAATTCTCCGAACAATTCCCGTCGCTTTCATGGAATCAGTCCTTTCGGTAGTTTTCTGATTGCCACAGGATGTGGCAATTAGTGCTATTATTTGCCGAAACGGCGGGAATATGCGTACTCTAATTTCAACAACTATCGTATAAAATCCTGCAAAACAGTTGAAAAGAGTAAAGTGTTTGTGATATAATTAACAACAGAGTTTTATGAAAGGACCAACCTTCATGTCAATCAGCAAAAAGCTTGAAGTTATATACCACAACGGTCAGCCGGATGGGATTCGTTCCATCCGCAGGCATCTTTCTACTATGACGACTTATGTCATTCCAAGACCGCTTCTCAGCGAGGCGAAGAAGATTTCCGGAATCAATCGCCCGGGGATTTACTATCTTATCAGTGAGAATGACGACAACAAGATTGCCGAAATTTATATCGGACAAACCCGGAACGGGGTCGCAAGGCTTGACGATCACAACCGCTCCAAGGATTTCTGGAACAAGGCGATAATGTTTCTGGCTGACAGTAAGACCTTCTCTCTTGACATGATAAGCGGTCTTGAAGCATACGCCATCGGCAAGGCTCACGAGGCAAAGCGTTACAAAGTCGAGAATACCGTCAATCCGAGATACGAGATTGATGAGTACGATATGCCGCTGATTGAGGAGGCTTACGAGGAAATTCAGTTCATCATGGCGACTCAGGGTTACAAGATGGACAACTCAAAGGCTTCCCTGAACGAATCGAATATTTTACATACGACAAGGAACGGAATCGCTGCGTTCGGAGTGTATGACGGCGAAAAGTTTGAGGTTCTGGAAGGCTCTCAGATAGACATTGACCGCAAGTGCCACTCCGCTAGTATCGAAAGACAGAGGCAGACCGCCATCGAAAACGGCGACATTGCATATTCGGATGGGATTCATAAGACGACGGTGTCCATATCGTTTACTTCCGTCAGCTCCGCCGCAACCTTTGTCCTTGGCGGTAGTATCAACGGCTGGGATGCGTGGAAGGATAAGGATGGAAAGACGCTGAATGAAGTGGTCAGAAGGTGAGACTTCCTGTGGTGGTTCTTTCCGATTTGGTCTGTAGGCGTTGGTCTGTGACGATGCTCATATTGTGGAAGTGTTGAGGGTTCAGCAAAATACGCTGATGGAGGAATGTCTGAGAAAGAGTGAAGAGAAGATAGATTGTTGTTCATGAAAAAGCACCAGAAAGGAGCCCTCCCATGCTTTCGAACCGAGTTCGTCGCCACGGTGAAGGACGACAGGCATATCGAGTATCACGGGCTGACCTATTCGACCTCGAGCCTCGCCAGAAAACTTTTGGAAGTTGACCACGCCCTCGCCGGACCCGCATAGTGGACCTATCAAGGCAAAACCCTGAGGGAGATACGGACCGAGAGGGAGGAGCAGGGGAGTTATAAGCAGGATTTGCTCATTGTAATATCACCGTTGCCTCAAAGCCACCCCAATCAACCTGTCTGTCTGGTCTGCCATAAACAGCGGAATGTTCAGCACATCGCCGTCGAGCTTCAAATTATCCAGAGAAAACCGGATGCGGAGTTTTACTTTGTCCGGGAAAAGCTCCTTGAACTTCCTGAGGCTTTTGCTGGTGGTGTTGGCTTCGGATTTGACCTCAACAGGGAAAATATCATTTTCCCGCTGAATCAGGAAATCAACCTCATAAGGCGGATTTGTCTGTGACCAGTATCGGGGAGTGACCTCAAACTGCGTCACCAGAGTCTGGAGTACGAAATTCTCCGTCAATGCACCTTTGAATTCGGTAAACAAGCGGTTGCCTTCACCAAAAGCGGTCGGTGCAAGCTGTGCCAGGCGGCGGAGCAGACCTACATCAACAAGATATATCTTGAAAGCAGACAAGTCATCGTAGGCAGCTATGGGGAGACCGGGTGCTGTGCTGCGATAAACCTTGTGTACCAGGCGAGCATCCACGAGCCATTGCAGAGCATCCTCGTATTCACGGGCTCTTGCCCCTTCTTTGACAACCTTGTAAAGGAATTTCTTGTTTTCCCTCGCCAACTGAGAGGGTATTGACTTCCATATCATCGAAATCTTCGGAAACTCGCTGACTGAGGGATGCTTGGCAAAGTCCCGTTCATAAGCACCGATGATCCCGGACAGAGCCTCCTGCATGGCAGAAACATCCCGCGCCTCCGTCCACATCTTCACCGATTCGGGCATACCGCCGGTCACATAGTACATCTTGAGCTTTTCATATAGAGGGTTAAAGAAGGCATCGGGAATCGGCTCAATGATGTCAACCGTTTCCAGATACTTTGCCAGATTTTCATCGCCGTTTGCCAGCAGGAACTCCGTAAATGTCATCGGGTCAATCTGCATGAAGTTGACCTTGCCAACGGGGAATGAAGATGGCTTTGCCAGGGCAATCCCCAAAAGAGAGCCTGCACAGGCGATGTGATACTCTGGCGCATTCTCGCAGAAGTATTTCATGGAGTTGATGACCTTGGGACAATCCTGCACCTCATCGAAAATGATGAGCGTCTTTTCCGGCTCGATTTTCTGCCCACTGGCAAGCATCAGGTTCTGTAAAATGCGATTGACATCTTTGGTTGTCTCGAAGAACTGCTTATATTCTTCGTTTTCATCGAAGTTAAAATACGCAACGTTTTCGTAATATCGCCTGCCAAATTCCTTTAGAACCCAGGTCTTACCAACCTGTCGGACACCTTTCAGAATCAAAGGTTTACGATAAGGTGAATTCTTCCACTCTGACAGATTCTTAAAAATAAGCCTCTCCATAAAAACACTTCCTCACATTATTATTGATGTTTTGGTGCTATAAAATCACACTTTTATTATATACCATGCGTGAGAAAAATGCAATCCCTTTTCACATAATTATGCGGATTTTGTGTGAGGTTTATCACACTTTTATGTATTTGAGCTGTTACTGCAGAAAAAATCCCATCAGCCCTACTTACAGTAGACCGACGGGATTTATCGTTCATCCTCCCCCGCCACCACTCCCAAATCCTCGGACAAAATCAATGAAACGCCGACGAGGGTTCAAAAACCATTTGACAACCACACCGCAATATGCTACAATTTCAGCATGAAAATGGGGGACCGGATGGATTTGTGCGCTTTGGCATCCTGGAATCTCTTTCGGTTCGCCGGAAGAGATTTTTGTTTTGCGAAATTTGGAAAGAAACACTATGAAATCAAGGAAAATCTTATCTTTAATAGTCGCTTTTGTGATGATGTTTGAGCTTTTGCCGGCGTCTCTTTCTGCAAGCTACACCGGGGAGGACGCCTTGTCCGGCATCAATCTTGAAGTTTACCGGAAGCTGAAGGCGGCGGTTGAAAGAATTGCCGACGGGACGGTGTCGTCGACGATTGTCACGATAGACGTCACTTGCGACACGGCTTCCCTGGGAGTTGCCCGGATTACCGACGACAGGACGATGACGGAGGCGGTTGACGCTTTTTCGGAAGCGCTCGACTACAATCTGGTTCTCAGCTATCTCATCTACAGTTGTCCCTATGAGCTCTGCTGGATGGACAAGTCCTCTTCGGTGTACACCGAGCAGAAGTCTGCCGGCGAGGGAAACACTCTGAATGTCAGTCTTACGATTTATCTGCCGGTAGCGACCGCTTATCAGGCGGAAGGCTCCTTCACCGTCGACTCTTCTAAAATATCTTTGGCTCAGACTGCCGCCGCTTATGCGCAGTCGGTCGTGAAGAAATATTCGGGCTATTCCGACGAAGAAAAGCTCGTGGCTTTCAAGGACGTCATCTGCTCGCTGGTTTCGTATGAGACGAACTATTCTGGCTCCGACTATGGCGATATCTGGCAACTCGTCTATGTCTTCGACCAGGATGACTCGACCAACGTCGTCTGCGAGGGCTACGCAAAGGCTTTCCAGTATCTCTGCGACCTTGCGGGAATTGACTGCATCACCGTCACAGGAGTTATGTCCGGAGGCACGGGAGCAGGCGCTCATATGTGGAATGTCGTCCGGCTTGACGGTGTCAACTATCTCGTCGATCTCACCAACAGCGACACCGACTCAATCGGTCAGAACGGCGAACTCTTCATGGTCTGCGCCAGCGACGCCGAATCGAGCGACTCTTCCGGCTACACCTTCATCATCAATTCCAACACCGTCATATATACCTACGACAAACTGATGCTGACGCTGTATCCCGAGAGCTATCTGACTCTCGGAAATTCCAACAAGACTACCGATGATACGACTGTGGAGATTTCTGATGAGATTGTCGAGGAGGTGGAGGAAGTGCACACTCACACTTTAACCAGAACCAAAGCCAGGGACGCCACCTGCACTGAGGAAGGCAACATCGAATATTGGTACTGCTCCGGCTGTGACACCTACTTCAGCGACAAAAACGCCACGACCGAAATCACACTTTCCGATACTGTTACAGAAGCAACCGGGCACAACTATGTTGCAACTGTGACAGCCCCGACATGTACCGAGAATGGCTATACCGTACATACCTGTTCAAATTGTGGCGACAGCTATGTTGACAACGAGACGGAAGCCACCGGGCACAACTATGAAGAGTTTGTCGTCGCCCCGACATGTACTGAGAATGGCTATACAACCCATACCTGCTCGAACTGCGGCGACAGCTATGCTGATAGCGAGACCGAGGCTTTCGGGCACACCTACTTTGGCAGTACCCCCGTCTTCACCGGAACAGCCAACTACCGAACCGCCACGGTGACAAGAGCCTGCCTCACCTGCGGTGAAGAACTCACCACCCTTGCGTCCGAATATCTCGAAGAGTCCGTGAAAAAGATTGTCCGGGCAGTTTTAAGGATGGGGACGGAGTTTTTGATGTAGATAAACTAACCTCACCCAAACTGGCGTAACTTCGGCTTGAAATGCCGGGCTGCGCCATATTTTTATTGCAAACCGTTTCAATTTATGCTATCATAATATGAGAAAATAATCTGAACGGGGGATTTTTGATGACTGATTTACAGGCGGCGGAAGCGAAGAAATTTGCGGAATATTGGAAGGGCAAGGGATATGAAAAGGGCGAATCGCAGAAATTCTGGATTGATTTGCTCGAACACGTCTATGGCGTAAAGAACATTTCGGAATTTATAAGCTTTGAGGACCAGGTGCATTTAGATCACACCAGCTTCATCGACGGCTACATCCCTTCAACAAAAGTCCTCATCGAGCAGAAGGGAATAGATAAGGACCTGAAAAAAGCCGGCAAGCAGTCGGACGGAACATATCTGACTCCCTTCCAGCAGGCAAAGCGCTACATCGTCGAGCTTCCTGTTGACCGGCACCCGAGGTGGGTTATCACCTGCAACTTTGCCGAGTTCTGGGTCTACGACATGAACAAGCCGAACGGCGAGCCGGAAATCATCAAGCTTGAAGATTTACCTAAAGAATACTACAGATTGAACTTTTTAGTGGACACCGGAAGCGAGCACATCAGGCGGGAGATGGAAGTCTCCATCGCCGCAGGCGAGATTGTCGGGCTTCTTTATGATGCCTTCTCGAAGGAATACGTCGACCCGACGAGCAAGTCCGCCATGCACTCCCTCAATGTCCTCTGCGTCCGGCTCGTATTCTGCCTTTATGCCGAGAACGCCGGGATTTTCGACCGATACGGCATGTTCCACGACTATATGGCAAGCTTTGAGACAAGAAGGATGCGCTCCGCCCTCATCGAGCTCTTCAAAATTCTCGACACTCCCGAAGACAAGAGAGACAAATACCTCGACCCTGAGCTTGCGGCTTTCCCATATGTCAACGGCGGCTTATTCTCCGACGAAGACATCGAAATCCCGAACTTCACCGACGAAATCCGTGAGCTTCTCTTAGAGCAGGCGAGCTCCGGCTTCAACTGGAAGGAAATCAGCCCGACCATCTTTGGCGCCGTTTTCGAGAGCACCTTAAACCCCGAAACCAGGCGTTCGGGCGGTATGCATTACACCTCGATTGAGAACATCCACAAGGTCATCGACCCGTTGTTCCTTGACGACCTGAAGAAAGAATTTGCCGAAATCCGTGCGATTCCCGGCGAAGGCAAGCGAAATAAAGCCCTCAAAGCTTTCCAGGAGAAGCTAGCAAACCTTAAATTCCTCGACCCCGCCGCAGGAAGCGGCAACTTCCTCACCGAGACATACTTATCTCTTCGTCGGCTTGAAAACGAAGTCATCAGCGAGCTCACCCACGGGCAGATGTCGATGGGCGACGTCATCGACCCCATCAAAGTCACCATCAGCCAGTTCTACGGCATAGAGATAAACGACTTCGCCGTCACCGTCGCCAAAACCGCCCTATGGATTGCCGAGAGCCAGATGATGAAGGAGACGGAAGAAATAGTCTTCAAAGAACTCAACTTCCTCCCTTTAAAAACCAACGCCTACATAATAGAATCCAACGCCCTCACCACCGCCTGGGAAACCATAGTCCCCAAAACCGAACTGAGCTACATCATGGGCAATCCACCGTTTGTGGGATATTCGTTGCAATCGAAGGAGCAAAAGAACGATATTCTTTCCATCTTTGTTGACGAAAAAGGCAAGCCTTACAAGACTGCCGGAAAGATAGACTATGTTGCCGGATGGTACTTCAAAGCGGCTCAGTTTATGCAAGGCACAAATATCCGTGCCGCCCTTGTTTCGACAAATTCAATCACGCAAGGCGAACAAGTAGCAGGCATATGGAAACCGCTCTATGAACGCTTCGGTATTCACATAGACTTCGCCCACCGCACTTTCCGCTGGGACAGCGAAGCCAGCCTGAAAGCGCACGTTCACTGCGTAATAGTCGGATTTAGTGTTGCGCCAAATGATAAAGAAAAAGTGCTTTTTGAAGGTGACACTAGAAAGCAGGTAAAAAATATAAACTTCTATCTTACTGATGGCGAAGTACTTTTCATTGAAAAGAGACGCAAGCCTCTGTGTAATGCACCAGAAATGTTATCTGGAAATCGTCCTGCGGACGGCGGATTCCTTCTATTGTCGCAAGAAGAACGTGACGAGTTGATTAGTAAAGAACCTAAAGCGGAAAAATTCATCAAAAGGTTTATGATGGGATATGAGTTTATCAATAATGTGCCTCGATATTGCCTATGGTTAGTTGGAGTGTCTCCAAAAGAATTGCGTGAGTGTCCTTCTGTTCTCAAGCGTGTGGCTCTTTGCAAGGAAGACAGAGAAAACAGTCCTGACGCAGGCAGACGTAAGTTAGCAGAAACGCCTACTCTGTTTAGAGAACAACTCAACCCGGATAAGTATATTGCGCTTCCGGTTGTATCTTCTGAGCAAAGAAAGTATATTCCAATGGGATATCTAAACGGTGATGTTATTGCTGGCAACAAGCTATTTATCATACCAAATGCAGACTTGTACAACTTTGGCGTTCTCACTTCAAACGTACATATGGCGTGGATGAGGGCGGTCTGTGGTAGACTTGAAATGCGTTATAGCTATTCAAAGGACATCGTTTACAACAACTTCCCTTGGTGCTCTCCTACTGCTGAGCAGAAGGCTAAGATTGAGAAGACGGCGCAGGGGATTCTGGATGCCCGGGCTTTGTATCCGAATGACAGCCTGGCAGACCTTTATGACGAGGCGGTTATGCCGCCGGAGCTTCGGAAGGCACATCAGTATAATGATATTGCCGTCATGCAGGCTTATGGGTTCTCTTCTAAGGAGATGACCGAGTCCGGGTGCGTGGCGGAGCTGATGAGGATGTATAGGGAGATGGTGGAGAAGTGAGGCGGGTGCCAAATCACCACCCAAACCCTGACTAACAGAAAGCGAGGCGCAAAATGCCCTTACACATTTCCGGTAGCAAAATAAAGCTTAACTTCGAGCCGGGAACGCTTCTTTGCACTATTGAAACGGATTCCCGTGTCTGGCGGCAGGCGGAGGCTTCTTCCCCGAAAATTGTTCTTAGCGACGGCGGCGAGATGCCGTTTATCAGTGCCGACGAAATCGGGCACGAGTACTACAGAAGCGGAGTCGGGGAGGGAATTCTCTCCCACTACAAATGGAACGAGATTGGGTTCTCGTTTGAGACGCTTGTGTGGATTGAGAAGGCGACCGACTCTGTCCGGTTCGAGCTGATTCCGGGCGAGGGCTCGCTTGATTTCAAAAAAATCCTCTATCCCGGCTACTTTTCGTTTGAGGACCCCGCCGCCTACACCGTGATGCCGGTTCTGCAGGGGATTCTGATTCCGAATACCTGGGAGAACGAGGTAGGAAAGCTCCCGTTTGACGGGCAGTTCTGCTCGTCGGGCGCCTATATGCCCTGGTTCGGACAGGTGGAGAACGGAGCCGGCTACATCGCCATCTGCGAGACTCCGTGGGACGCCGGCTACTATGTCGACCACCCGGCAGGGAGCACTTATACCCACGTCGGGGAGTATCTTCTCCCGAGCCTCGGCGAGATTTCTTATCGCAGAATTATAAAGTACGTATTTTCGGACGATTGCGACTATAACGATTTATGCAAGATATATCGAAGCTATGCCATCGAGACGGGACTTCTGACAACTCTTCGGGAGAAGGCGGCGAGAAATCCACTTGTCGATGATTTAATCGGCTCGGTAGTCGTCCACAAGGGAATCAAGAAGCATGTTTCGCCGGATTCGAGATACTACGATAAAGACAACCCCGAAAACAACGATTCGGTTATCCCGTTCAGCGCAAGAACTGCTGAGATTAAGAGGTATCATAGTAAAGGCGTCCCGAAGCTCTATCTCCATCTTGACGGCTGGGGAGCGCCCGGATATGACAACCAGCACCCCGACTACCTTCCTGCCTGTCCCGAAGCCGGCGGCTGGGAAGGCTTCAAAGAGCTTTCAGACACAATCGCTGACTGCGGCTATCTCTTCGGTCTCCACGACCAATATAGGGATTACTACATGGACGCCGAAACCTATGATAAAGAGTTCGCACTCCACGCTCCCGACGGCTCGGTCTTCGAGATGTCCGTCTGGGCAGGTGGACGGCAGAACTATCTCTGCGCCACTCAGGCGCCATATTACGTCAAGCGTAACTTTGAGGAGGTTCTCCGGCACGGAATCCGGCTTCAGGCGTCCTATTTGGACGTATTCACCTGCAATGAGCCGGACGAGTGCGCACACCCGAGACACCGGATGACCCGCAAAGAGTGCCTTGAATACCGGAGCGCCTGCTTTGATTATCTCTGGTCGAAGGGAATCCTCCCCAGCAGTGAGGAGTGCTCCGACTGGGCGATGAAAACTCTCGTCTTCTGCCACTATGGACCGTATGACTTCATGCTTCAGAGCCCCGGAAGCCCACGGCGTGGCGTTCCAGTGCCGCTGTTTAATCTTGTTTACCACGATTGCATGATTCTCCCGTGGTTCATGGACAAGACGGACGGTGAGGACTACATGCTCTATGCCGTGTTGAACGCAGGTGTGCCGTATCTCGACCGTGACGGCGCCTACCCGAACACCGACGGCGCCTTCGACACCGAAGCCGAGAAGCGCCTTGATGAGGAAATCGCCCGTTGCAAAACCGTCACCACTCCCCACGAAAAGCTCGCCAAGCAAGAAATGCTCCGCCACGAGTTTTTGGGAGACTACACCCGCCAGCGAACCACCTTCGCAGATGGCACCACCGTCACTGTTGATTTTGAGAGTGGGGAGTTTGAGGTGGGGAAAAGCCCTCTTTTATCATAAAATTTGCGGAGATTCACATCAAGATTGTAGGGCTACGCTGGGAAACCAATCGAAAAATTGTAATTCAAATTATACAGAAAATTTCCGTGAAAATGCTTGCAATATTGCCGCCGGATGTGTATAATAGAATCAGACGAAAGAAGGTGTTATTATGCCATCGGCAACCAATATTGCTAAGAGCCTTGTCCCGATTTCCCAGTTCAGCAAGGGTCAGGCTTCAAGAATTTTTGACCGGCTTCACAACGAATCTCAGCTTATTGTCCTCAAAAACAATCAGCCAACCGCTTTCATCCTTTCACCGGATGAGTACGACCGACTGACAGAACTTGAAGAGGATTACGAACTTCTGCTGGAGGCATATGAGCGGCTCGAAAAGCATGAAAACGAGCCGGGAATTCCGATGTCCGAGGTTATGGAGCATTTGGGGATTACCGAAGAAGATCTGGACGAAGTGGGAGACGTGGTGATTGAATGAACTGGCAGGTTGAATTTCTCCCCGAAGCCGAACGGGACATCGGTGAGCTTGACGGCTCTGTCAAAGCACAGGTCTTCAAAGGCATTGTGAAAGTAAGCCAGAATCCGCTTCCCCAGAGCGAGGGCGGATACGGCAAGCCGCTCGGAAACAAAGGCAACCTGAATCTTGCCAATCTTTTGAAGATAAAGTTCAGGGATATCGGAATTCGGGTTGTCTACAAAGTGATACGGGAAGATACCATCATGAAGATTCTTGTGGTCTCCGCCCGAACGGATGAGAAAGTCTATAAAGAAGCCGCCAAAAGGCGGAGGAAGTATGATTTATGAGGTTTAGCTGATACAGCCACATGGAAAGAAATGCAGCCAGAGTGCTGAAAGAATGTGCAAATATTGCGATAGATATCGATTCTAATGAGGAGGAAATAGATATGTGTAAGGCGTGGAAAGATGAAGCAATCGTAACGACAATCGAAACCTTGAGAGAAGTTAATATTTCAGACGCAGTGATAAAAGAAAAAATAATGACAAAGTATAGCCTCACTGAAAGAGAGGCAAAGGATTATCTTCTTGAAAAGAGTGCCTGACTTCTGAACTGAACAAAACCAAATCCCGGACGATTCCCTTATGGAAATTGTCCGGGATCTTTTTCACCCTTTCACCTGTTTTCTATACTCAATCGGTGTCATACCGGTTCTTGATTTGAACTGGCGGGTGAAGTGTTCGGTACATTTATAGCCGCACATTAAGGCTATCCTGACGGCGGGGTCCTGCGAATTTGCCAGCATATCCTTTGCGAGCTCAATCCGGTGGGTTACGATGTCCTCCTTGCAGGAGATTCCGAACTCTTTTTTGTATAGGACGGAGAGATACCCCGCCGAGACGTGAAACCTCTTCGCAAGCTCCTCCATATTCCAGTCGAGCTGTGGGCTGATTATTATCTCGTACCGAAGGTCGATGAGCTTCTGCCGGTATTCGTCGGCGGAATCGGACCTCGTCGACTCGCAGAGCTTCTCAAAAATCGTCTGCATTATGTGATTGACGACGCTTGAAGAGCTGTCTCCGAGGTATACCTCCGACGAGAGAACCCTCAGTAAATAGTCGAAATTTGACGAAAGATTCGGAGTTATCGGTTCCTCCTTCGGGTAGTTGCCGTTTATAACGAAGTCCTCGTCCGTCCTGAACCGGACGTAGCTGTTGACAAACGGCTCGCCGTTCGCCTCATAGCAGAGGTGCTTCGAGTTCGGCGGATAAACCACCACAGTTCCGGGATTCGCATAGACGTTTCCCTTGACGGTATGGAGGATGGTCTTTGACTTAATTTCGACCAGCAACCACCAGTCGTTGTCGGAAGCGTAGTAGGAAAAGTCGGCAGGATGGGTATGGTCAATCCCGATGAACATAATATCAATCATTTTGGCACCTCATATTCGCAAAAAAGTCAACCTGTAATTTCAGTTTACCACTATATTTTAGCCTTGTCAATCTCCCCGGATTGACGTTTTTTGACGGGTTTAGTGATGGATTTTTATGAGGTGAGATTTCCCTTTTGACTTTTCCCACAACTTCAATGACCGATTTTTATGAACTCGGGAAATCGGTTGACTTTCGTATTTTAGGTATGTTAAGCTTTAATCAAGATAACCGAAAAGATTTAGTTATCTCAAAAACTCACAGGAGGATAATGTTATGCGAAATTACGATTACGAAAACCCGACGATGGATATTATTCTCTTTGACGGAGACGTGTGGACGGCAGTTAGCACAGGTAGCGATGATACGGGAATACGTAAGTATGCCATAGAAGACGACGAGAAAAATTTTCAGATTTACAGGACATTCAAATAAATCTGAAGCCGCGCCAGCCCCCGGAAACGGGGGCTTCTTTTTCCCACGAACCCAAACCTGTAACCTTGACATCGCCGATGTGATGTGATAAAATAACTCTCAAAGTCGGATAGTGTCGATTTATGATTAAAATAGTCCGACAATAATTCGACAACTGTTGGATATTTCGCCCTCGGGCGGCTTGAATGGCTCCGTTCGACGGGGCATTTTTTGGAGGAATAAGGTTGACAGTTACAGTTCCTATAGAAAAAGCACTTCTTCTGGGAATCGACGTCGGGTCGACAACCGTCAAGGTCGTTGTAAAAAATCCCGATTCGGACGAAGTTTTATTTTCACGATACACAAGGCATAACGCCCGCCAGCGTGAGACGGCAATCGGGCTGTTAAAAGAAGTTTCGGAAGTGTTCCCCGGGACAAAATTCCGTGCGGCGGTCTGCGGCTCGGGCGGAAAACCGGTTGCGGAAGCGGCGGGGATTCAGTTTATCCAGGAGGTCGTCGCCAATGCGGCGGCGGTCAAGAAGCTTTACCCTGACGTCAGAACTGCAATCGAGCTCGGCGGTCAGGACGCAAAGGTGGTATTCTTCCACAAGGACGAGCACACAGGAGAGCTGATGACTTCCGACATGCGAATGAACGGAAGCTGTGCCGGCGGAACGGGCGCATTCATCGACGAGATTGCAAAGCTCTTAGGCGTCAAGACCGAGGAGTTCGAGTCGCTTGCGGAAAAGGGCACGACAGTTTTCGACATTTCCGGACGTTGCGGCGTCTTCGCAAAGACGGACATCCAGCCGCTTCTGATTCAGGGCGCAAAGAGGGAAGACATCGCACTGTCAAGCTTCCACGCCATCGCAAAGCAGACCATCGGCGGACTTTCACAGGGTTTGGAACTCAAAGCACCTATAATCTTCGAGGGCGGACCGCTTACATTCAATCCCACACTTATAAAAGTTTTCGCCGAAAGGCTTAATTTAACCGAATCTGATATAGTAATCCCCGAGCACCCGGAGACGATAGTCGCCTATGGCACTGCGATTGCGGCAGAAAAGCTTTCCGGGGACGAGTTCGTCACGGCTGAAGAGCTTATTTCGAGGCTTGAATCGGCTAAAGACGATTTCGGAGCAGGCGAATCCGCACCGCCGTTCTTTAAAAATTCTGCCGACAGGGAAGAGTTTGAATCAAGGCATAATGCAGAATTAAGAGAATTAGACACCCCCATAACTGAGAATGGCGTTCTTCGTGTTTATATCGGCATCGACTCGGGAAGCACGACGTCGAAATTGGTTCTCATGGACGAGCACGAGAGAATCGTCGACCGGTTCTATTCAAACAACAACGGCGAGCCGCTTCGTGTCATCTGCAAAGGGCTTTCAGACCTCGAAGACAAATACTCTGAGCAGGGAATCAGGCTCGAAGTCCTGGGCGTCGGCACCACCGGCTATGGCGAACAGCTCTTCGCAAGCGCCTTCAACGCCGACTATCACATTGTTGAGACGGTAGCCCATTCGCAGGGCTGTCTTAAATATTTCCCCGACGCCGACTTCCTTCTCGACATCGGCGGTCAGGACATGAAGG
Source organism: Oscillospiraceae bacterium (assembly GCA_021200775.1). GTDB lineage: Bacteria > Bacillota > Clostridia > Oscillospirales > Ruminococcaceae > Faeciplasma. Next base: position 34,851 of record JAJQGB010000012.1, on the reverse strand, counting down.
CTATCTGGCTGAAAAACGGAGTCATCACGAATATGACTCTTAACGAGGCTTGCTCTTCCGGCTGTGGGTCTTTCTTAGAGAACTTTGCGTCCTCTTTAGGCATCAAAGTCGAAGACATCGCCGAATCGGCGTTCAGGTCTGAGCACCCGGCACACCTCGGAAGCCGTTGCACCGTCTTCATGAACAGCACTATTATAAATGAACAGCGTAATGGCAAGCTCCCGGACGACATAATGGCTGGTCTCTGCCGGTCGATTATCGAAAACGTATTTACAAAAGTCGTCCGAATTTCGAATACCGACGAGCTGGGTTCACGTGTCGTCGTCCAGGGCGGAACTTTCAGAAACTTCGCCGTTCTGAAGGCGATTGAAGATTACTTAGGCAAAAACGTCACTCTTTCGCCGTACCCTGGCGAGATGGGAGCAGTCGGTGCGGCGATTCTTACAAGGCGCAAGATGAAAGGCGAAACCCACTTCATCGGTCTTGACGCCGTCAGGAATTTCGATTATACCACCGAAACGGGCGCCATATGCCCGCACTGCGCAAACCACTGCAAGCGCACTATTACAAGATTCTCTTCCGGTAGAGCATGGGTAACCGGAAACAGATGCGAACGTGGAGCAGAGCTTGAAGGTTCAGAACCGCTTGAAAAGCCGAAAAAGGCGCCCGACATGTTCATCGAGCGTGAAAAACTGCTATTCAAAGACTACGATTTCACACCGGTTCGTGAAGATAAGAACATCACCGTCGGACTTCCACGGGTTTTGGAGTTTTGGGACAGTATGCCCTTCTGGAGCACTTTCTTTAAAGCTTTGGGGTATAAAGTCAAGTTCTCCTCGCCAAGTTCGAGAAATATCTACGAAAGTGGAATCTCGTTCGTTGCGTCCGACACAATCTGCTTCCCGGCAAAGCTTGCGCACGGGCACATAGCCGATTTGGCAAAAAAGGGCGCCGACAGAATCTTCATGCCCTATGTTATGCACATGCCTCCGGAAGGCGTCGACAAGCAGAGCCCGTATGTCTGCTCAGTCGTCCAGGGCTACCCGATGGTCGTGAAAAATTCGCAGAACCCTGCCGAACGGTACGGCGTCGTCTTCGACACCCCGATTTTCCACTGGTTCTCAGAGAAGAACCGCCACACCCAGATTTGCGAATATGCCGTCAAGGAGCTTGGAGCTTCAGACAAAGAAGCCGAGCAGGCTTTCACTCAGGCTGAAGCCGCAATAAAACTTTTCCGTAAGACTCTTACTGACAGAGCCACGGAGATTATGGCGGAAGTCAAGCGTGAAGGCAAGTTCGCCGTGGTTCTGGCTGGCAGACCATATCACACAGATAGATTTATAAGCCACGATATATCCAAAAAGTTCACTGAGAAGGGCGTTCCAGTCCTGACTGCGGACAGCCTTCCGGGCTTGAACGAAGTGGATTTGCACAACACAAGAGCCGAAATCACAAACGACTTCCACACACGTATGCTTGCTTCGGCAGTCATCGCCGCACGTGAGCCGGAGCTCGAATATGTCCAGCTCGTCAGCTTCGGTTGCGGGCACGACGCAATTCTGTCGGACGAAATCATCCGGATTATGACTACCACAAGCGAAAAGCCGCCGCTGATACTAAAGATTGACGAAAGCGACGCTTCCGGGTCTCTCGGAATCCGTGTCCAGTCGTTCATCGAAACGGTCGATATAAGAAGAAATCTTCACCTCGACAACCCGCCAAAGCCTTTGCCTGAGCCGAGCCCGGCGAAGTTCTATAAGAAAGACAAGAAGATAAGAACGCTTCTTATCCCCAATATATCCGAAGAAGTCTCGATACTCCTGCAAGCCATCTGCGAAAAGGAAGGCTTCATGGTGAAGACGATTCCAGTCGGCGGACCGAACGAAATCGCCCTCGGCAAAAAGTATGTCCACAACGACATCTGCTTCCCTTGCCAGATGGTAATCGGCGAGCTTATCGGCGAATTGCAAAAGGGCAACTACAAGCAGGACGAAGTCGCAGTCGGCATGGTAAAGTTCCAGTGCGACTGCCGTATGTCCCACTATGCCGGACTTCTTCGTAAAGGCTTGGACAGCGCAGGCTTCACCGAAGTTCCAATCTTAACAACCGACGGTGGAGATTCAAAAGACATGCACCCGGGAGTGTTCCTTTTAGGAGTCAGCGCCGTCTTAGAAGCCGTCTGGGTATTCATGATGATGGATATTCTGACAGATTTAGCCCGAAAGATTCGTCCCTATGAAATCAACCCCGGCGAGACGGACAGGGTCTATATGTCCTGCATCAATAAGCTTGCCGACGGCATCAAAAAGAGCATCAAAGAAGCCCGGCGAGTCTTCCCGGAAACAATCGACGATATGGCAAAGATTCCGTATGACAGAACTAACCTGAAGCCGAGAGTATTCGTCACGGGAGAACTTTTAGTTACATACCATCCCGGCTCGAACTTCCATATTGAAAGGTATCTTGAATCAAACGGCATGGAAGCGGTCTTCCCGAGAGTCACCGACCAGCTGAGAAAAGACTTTTTAGCCACAATGAGCGAAATCAGCGACTACAAGGCTAACATCTTCCCGTACCCGTTCGCCGTCGACTTCCTCTTCAACTATGTCCAGGACAAATTGGAGAAAGTTGCCGTCCGGCACCCGCTTTATGAGAAAGTGCTGTCGCCCAATAAGCTCTACGATTCGGTCAGCGACATAATTCCGAAGACCCTCAGCTGTGGCGAAGGCTGGCTGATGGCGGCGGAGATAGACCACTATGCCGAAAAGGGCGTCAAGTCGTTCATCATTCTCCAGCCCTTCGGCTGTCTCCCGAACCACATCTGCGGCAGGGGAGTCATCAAGAGCCTCAAAGACAAGCACCCGGACATCTCCATCCTCCCACTCGATTTAGACCCGGATACGAGTTTGGCAAATGTGGAGAATAGGTTGCAGATGCTCATCATGAATAATGGGTAGAACGTCGGCGTTACGTGTTCGGCTACGGAGGCGTTGCCTCCTCCGCCGAAGCGATTTCAGGCGAAGCCTGAAATCGCACCCCTCCACCACCGGCTTCGCCGGCGGTCCCCCTCCCCTTGACAGGGGAGGCTTAGATTAGCGTAATTATGGCTCCCCTTACTAAGGGGAGCTGGCGCCGAAGGCGACTGAGAGGTGCTATTTTCAGCGAAGCTGAAAATAGCGCAGTTCGGCGGAGCCGAACTGCCTCAGCGTTCCCGAAAGTCTGCACAAACCATCGGGTTTTATACCGTAAATCTTTGTCCAAAATTCACCATTGATTTTTCTACTTTAGTGTGTTATTCTTAATACAGTGGCAAAGGCGTCCAATTGTTTGGGCGTCTTTTTGCATTTTTGCAAAAAAACGTCGGCTAAGCCGACACACTCATTGTACATTGTACATTGTACATTTTACATTGGAGGAATGAATATGAACACCCCAGTTGCCAACACACGTGAAATCAACGAGCTTCTTGCCCGGTATGGCGTGAAGTTCGGAATCTATAAAAACGGCGTCTTCAAGGAACAGCTCTTCCCGTTCGACGCTATCCCACGAATCATCACAAAGTCGGACTTTCAGGATATGGAAAAGGGACTTATCCAGCGTGTTGATGCCCTGAACCTGTTTCTGAAGGACATCTATTCCGAAAAGAAAATCATCAAGGACGGAATTATCCCTGCCGACTTTGTCTACATATCGAAAGGGTATCTGCCGCAGTGCGAAGGAGTCACTCCCTCCCACGGCGTCTACAGCCACATTTCCGGCATTGATTTGGTGCAAGCCAAAGATGGCACTTGGTACATTCTCGAAGATAATTTGCGTATTCCGTCGGGAGCTTCTTATCCCTTAATTGCTAGGGAATTATGCAGAATGACAAGCCCGGATGTCTTCCACAACGTCTCTGTCGTCGACAACCGGAACTATGCTTCTTTACTCAAAGACACGATGGACAGCGTCAACTGCGGAGGAATCAATGTAATTCTCACTCCCGGACGCTATAATGCTGCCTATTTCGAGCACTCATATCTCGCTGAGAGAACCGGCGCTGTGCTCGTTCAGAACAGCGACCTGTTTGTTGAGAACAACATCCTCTACATGCGTGACTATCAGGGCGGAAGAACCCGTGTCGGAACGGTTTACAGACGAATTTCGGATGAGTATCTAGACCCGATGACCTTTGTGCCCGAATCGCTTATCGGTGTTCCGCACATCATGGACGCCTACAGAGCCGGAAACGTCGCAATCATGAACGCACCCGGCAACGGCGTTGCGGACGACAAGGGCATCTACTACTTCGTCCCGAAGATGATTAAGTATTACTTGGGCGAAGAGCCTATCTTAAAGAACGCCCCGACATATCTTCCGTTCTATGAAGAGGACAGAAAGTATGTTTTAGACCATCTCGAAACGCTGGTTGTAAAGGACGTTTCGGAAGCCGGGGGATATGGAGTCGTGTTCGGTCGGGATATGACGAAGGAACAGCTTGCCGAGTGGCGGACTCTCATCACCGAGCAATCAAGACGCTTCATAGCTCAGGAAGTAATCGACTTCATAGATCTGGACATTTTAAGCGACGACGGGACGACGGTTCCCCGCAAAGCCGATTTGCGTGCATTCGTCCTTTCGGGAGAAACCACAAAAGTCTGGGCAAGCGGATTGACGAGATTTTCCCGCAATCCTGATTCGTTCGTAGTAAATTCATCGCAAGGAGGAGGCTTTAAAGACACATGGGTACTATCACAAGATTAAACGGTTCCAATTTATATTGGCTTGGAAGATACACTGAGCGTGTCTTCACGACTCTCGATTCATTTTTTAACTATTTTGACCTGATGATTGACGTCGACAAGGACTCGTATGTCAAATATCTCGAAAAAATCGGCGCACCGAACATCTATACGGACGACAACGACTTCTTCGACAGGTATCTTTTCGACAAGACCGACCCGAACTCGCTTCGGTCTAATCTCGAAAGAGCTATGGACAACGGAATCGTTCTGAGAGAAGCTATCAAGTCTTCTTCGCTTTCTTACCTACAGCTTGCTTTGAACAAGTTTAAGTCGGTTCGGGGCACTCGTAAGGTAAGATATGACCTGCTTCCCGTCAAGGATGATTTGTACGCATTCTGGGGAAGCGTTGAGGACAACATGGAGGACCTCGAAGGACGGGATTTAATCTACATCGGAAAGGCTGTTGAAAGGCTCGATTTGTATGTCAGATTGTCATATAAGGACGAAGATATACGAAGAGTATTTGATTATATGACGGGTCTGGTGCATCCGTATGAGAACGTCTACAATCCGGTTCTGAACGTCGAAGCGTATGAGGGCTTGGAAAAGCTGTTGTCACGTGGAAAGGGAATTGAAAGCTGTCGGGGAGAAGCATTGGCGCTGATTTCGAGACTTGTTGAGGTGAAGGCTGATGAAGAAGCTGAGTTTTGAATACAGCACCGAGTTCGAGTTTTCGAGCCCGATTAGCGTGCACTCCTTCACTCTCCGGTGCCTGCCACTCTCCGACGACCGGCAGATTATCAGCGAGCCGAGATACATTATCCAGCCTTCGGGCGGAGTCATCTGGAACTCACGGGACAGCTTCGGGAACTCGCTTTTATGCGGAAGAATTGAGAAGCCGCACGGGAAGTTCTCGTTTTCGGTAAAAGGCACGGCGTCGATAACATCAAGCTATACCGTTTCCGGAAAGGCGCACCCGATGTATGCCTATCAGTCGCCACTGACTCATCCGGGAGAAGCTTTGACTGCATTTTATGAAGCCCACCAGCCGACCGAGTCGAATGTCCTGTATCGGGCGCTTGCACTCGCCGACTGCTTATATGAATACATGACTTACGAAAAGGGCGCTACCGATGTGCATACAACTGCTGAAGAGGCACTGACTCTCGGAAAAGGCGTCTGCCAGGACTATGCCCACATCATGCTTGCACTCTGCCGCATGGGAGGAATCAGCTGTCGCTATGTAGCAGGACTTGCCTGCAACGAAGGCGAAACCCACGCATGGGTGGAAGTCAACGACGGCTCCCGCTGGTACGGAATCGACCCCGTGAACAACTGCCTCATCAGCACCCACTACTTAAAGCTCTGCCACGGCAGAGACTACGCCGACTGCCCGATTGAATCGGGGTGCTATGTGGGGATAACCGAATCCACGCAGACGGTGAGGTCTTGCGTGACGCAATAACACCGCCCTACATGTTCGGCTCCAGCGACTGGCGTCGCTTCCGTCGAAGCGACCCCTGCGGGGTCGCACCCTTCCACCACCGCCTTCGGCGGCGGTCCCCCTCCCCTTGACAGGGGAGGCTCTAACTGCCTTTTCCAGATGTTTTTGTAAGAATATAAATAGGCTCCCCTGTCAAGGGGAGCTGGCTGCGCCGCAGGCGCAGACTGAGGGGTGCAAGTTCGGCAAAGCCGAACTTGCGTCGCCGACAAAGTCGGCGACAACTAACCACAAAAGAAAGGACTTTAACCTATGCTCGAAACCATCGCCCAAGCGGCGTTAGCGGTGAACGAGAATCTCGTTATCCGCAAAAATCGGATTTCAAACATGGCACGCTCCACGAAAAGAAAGAAGCGTGCTTGTATTGTCACGGGGACACACGGAGATGAGCTGGAGGGTCAGCTTGTCTGCGCCCGGCTTGCCGACATTCTCACCCGGGAGTCGTCGAAGCTCGAAGGGATTGTCGACATCTATCCGGCACTGAATCCTTTGGGCGTCGACTCCATCCAAAGAGGTATGCCGATGTTCGACCTCGATATGAACAGAATCTTCCCCGGCACTCCCGACGGAACTATGGCGGAGCACATCGCCTATGACATCATTAACGACATCAAGGGCGCCGACATCTGCATCGACATCCACGCAAGTAATATCTATCTCAGAGAGATTCCGCAGGTGCGTATTAATGAGATTACGGCTGATGAATTAGTCCCTTATGCCGAAATGCTCGGGACGGACTTTATCTGGGTTCACAGCTCGGCGACCGTCCTTGAATCGACGCTTGCATACAGCCTCAACTCCATCGGCACGAAAACTCTTGTTGTTGAGATGGGCGTCGGAATGAGGATTACAAAAGAATATTGCGACCAGCTTGTCAAGGGAATCCTCAACCTCTTGAAAAATATCGGCATATGGACGGGGGAGACGGAACCTGTCCGCAAGGCGATTCTCTCTACCGACCACGACGTCTCGTTCGTCAACTCCTCAGCCGCAGGAATCTTCGTCCCGACTGTCGAGCACTGGGTTGACATCAAAAAGGGCGAACACATCGGCGACGTTCTCGACCCGGCGACCGGCAGGGTGGAGGAGTATGTCACGTCTCCCTGCGACGGGCGAATCTTCACTTTAAGAGAGTACCCCGTCGTCTACGGCGGCTCGCTTATCGCAAGAATTCTGGGAGGTGTCCACAATGCGTAAAGAGACAATATACTCGATAACATCTCCCTACAGAGAGCCTATGGACATAATCGGCTACAGATTCGGAAGCGGCGAGAAGACCCTCTGCATCGTCGGCTCAATGCGTGGAAACGAAGTCCAGCAGATGTACGTTTGCTCACAGCTTGTCCAGAAGTTCAAGCGTCTCGAAAAAGAGGGCAAAATCTCCCCGAATCACGAGATTTTAATCATCCCGTGCGTCAACTACTATTCAATGAACATCGGCAAGCGGTTCTGGACGATGGACAACACCGACATCAACCGCATGTTCCCCGGCTACGACATGGGCGAAACGACGCAGAGAATTGCCGACGGGCTTTTCGAGGAGATTCAGGGCTACAAGTTCGGCATCCAGTTCGCCAGCTTCTATCAGCAGGGCGACTTCCTGTCGCATGTAAAAATGATGGAAACCGGCTTCACAGACCACAACTACATGCTCGATTTCGGGCTTCCGTATGCTTTTATAAGAACTCCCCGCCCGTATGACACCACAACTCTCAATTACAACTGGCAGATTTGGGAGACGAAGGCGTTTTCACTCTATACAAACGCAACAGATCAGATTGACCTTCCGTCCGCCAAAATTGCGATTGAGGCGGTGCTCCGTTTTGCCAATAAGAACGGCATCACGACCCAGAAAATCCCCGGCGGCAGTCTCACCGAGATTATATCTGAGGGCGAACTCCTCCAGCTCCACTCGACCAAAGCCGGCATCTATCATCCCTACGCCGAAACCGGCGACAAATTCGAGAAAGGCGACCTCCTCTGCGAAATCCTCGACCCACTCGAAGGCACGGTTGTAGAGCGCATCACCGCCCCGACAGATGGCATTGTCTTCTTCCGGTACAACCGCCCGCTTGTGTTTGCGGAGGGAGTGTTGTACAAAATAATTCGGAATTAGGAATTAGGAATTCGGAATTGGTCGGCGCCTTCGGCGCCGACGTGCTCGCCCTTTGGGCTCGCACACCCCTCAGTCAGCCACTTCGTGGCTGCCAGCTCCCCTTTCAGGGGAGCCTTTTTGCTTTCTCTCACAAGCTTTGGAAGAAGTAGTCATAGCCTCCCCTGAAAGGGGAGGTGCCGGCGAAGCCGGCGGAGGGGTTTCCAATCGTTCCTGACCTTTTTCAAAGCTTTTTTGACCCTTTTCACAAAAGAAGTCGGAAAATGTGTAGTTTTGGGCGTAATATGTGTTGTAATTGTGATTAGCGGGGGGGTAGAATGTTTTATATAGAATTTTTTTGAAGCACTACGGAAGGAGTACTGAATAAATGCAAAAAATATTGAAGAAAAAAATCCCGACAAGGTTACTGTGCGCCCTTTTGAGCGCCCTGATGATAATTTCCGTCCTGCCGGTGGGGATGGTGGCGGAAAGCACCGTCGAAGGTAATAATATAATCAGCAGTTCTTCCATGTATCAGGGCTATTACAATAGTTATTCACTTAATGAAGGTGGAACATCGTTTACTTCAGATAATACAGCTGTAGATAGCAAAGGAAATAATAGCGGAGGACAGATTGGTGTTACTCTGGGCACGACTGTCAGCTATGGCGAGAGCATAACTCTTAAAGTTACAGGAACAACCGATGGACCTTTCAGAATGTGGCTTCTTAGCGGAGGCGACAGAGCTTCTGATGCGCGTAGTGTATCTGAGTTGGATGGCTATAAGGAAGGAGAAGATGGATTCACTTTCTATATTACAATGACCGTTAATGGCGGCGACTCCAATGCAACTTCCGCCAATGCCGTCATGTTCAAAGGCGTTGCGGGTAGCAGTACTCTTCCTAATATGACAATCACCTCCATTCAAATCGTAACTACTGAGTACGACGTTACTGTTAATTCACAAGATAACGGCATAGTCTCCGTTGACAAGACATCAGCCGCTGAGGGCGATACTGTCACCCTGACTGCTTCTCCTGCTGATGGCTACGAGCTATCTGAGTGGAATGTCACCTATGGCGACGACAACACAGCTGTCACTGTTGCAAGTGACGGTACATTCACCATGCCTGCCGGCAACGTAACCGTAAGTGCTACGTTTGTAGAGGAAACTGCGGCAGTAGAAACCGTCAAGGTCGGCGACATAGTCACCGTCAGCGGCATTAAATATACAGTAGTGGCAACTGATACTGATGGTTCCAATGGCAGTAGTGGCAGTAATAATACGGGATATGGCAAATGGTTAGAGTCTGCCACAATTTCAAGCTATCTTACAACTACCAGCGAGGCTTTGATATACGTTGAATATACTTCAGAAAGTACCCGATATCTAGCTAATGTAGGTTTGCAGTTTAACATTGATGGTAGTTACAAAGAAGTTGCGAGCAATAACACACAGCCTATATTCAAAGATTCTTCAACTTTGACTTACGTTACATTCTCCGTTGCTGACCTTGTAGCAACGGCTGAGAATACCGGTTATTCAGTAAATAATTTCGCTCAGATATATTCAACCCTGAGCACTAGCACCCAAACATATATCTATTCCGTAAGCATTGTTGTTCCTTCCAGCACTAACGGCGGTGTTTGCGAAGAAATTTCAAGCGATAAATTCAAATTGAGCCATGTTGATGAGAATGCGGATGGTTCGTATACTGGCGATGGTGACCAGTGGTCGTCTTACATTGACGTCCCTATAAATACTCCAGAAGCTGGTAGCACTGTTGTGGTTCACCTTACTGGAACTACGAGTGCAGACTTCCGAGTTTGGCTTCATACCGACAAAGAAGGCTACGACCAGGCATCTGATATATCCACTTATTACTATTCATCGGGCTCCACCTTTGATACATGGATTGCATTTACAGTAAAATCTGAAGTAACGGATACATCGACAATAAGAATCAAAGGAAGCTCCGGAGTTACTCTTCCTACTATGACAATTTCCCACGTCGGCATCGTTTATGAGCCCACATCTACCACAAGTGCGGCGCACACGGTTAATCTGACTGCTAGCGGCAAGGGCACGATAACTTCAGACGTTACAACTGCTAAGTCGGGTGCTACAGTCACGTTGACTGCAACCGCCGAGTCCGGTTACGAGTTGAGCTCGATAACCGTAAACGGCACCGAAATTTCGGGCACAACAACCTTCACAATGCCCAACACGGACGCAGATGTTGTTGCAACGTTCGTATTCAGTGGCAATGATGATTGCGGATATTCGATTGCGATGAGTTCCGATAGTGTCCGGAGCACATTCAGTGATAATGTAACAGTGACTGAAGGCGAGAGCATTAGCTCCAGCGCATCTAACTTTGAGCTGATATTGCCATATGACGTTTCAGTGGGAGGAACCGTTACAGTCCATATCGTAGGAACTAGTAATTCAAACTTTAGAATATGGCTCGGGGACGACTGGAATGCTAAATCAAATCAGGTGAATGCGGTGAATGACCTGGGATATAGTGGTTCAGGAGATTTCGACTTCACATTCACATTAACAGTGGACCAAGATAAATCGGATGCAGGATACATAATGTTTAAAGGCGTGGACAGTAATACAAATCTTGATAACCTCACCCTCACCCACGTTGGCATCACTTACCAGCCGCCCACCTTCTACGGCAGATCCCTTACTCTCGACGGCGAGATTGGTGTTACTTACTACTTCAACATGGACGGCGTGACGAATCCGGATGACTATGTTTTGAAGGCGACTATTGACGGGGAGACGATAACTGTCGAAGCTTCTTCGGAGAAAAAGACGGTTGACGGTGTTGAGTACTACAGATATATTGTATATGTCAACCCGACGCAGATTGACTCTACTATAACGGCTTACCTCACGAATACGGACGAGACGGTTAATGTTTCGACTACTGATTACTCGGTATATACTTATTGCGAAAAGGCAATAAAGAACACAGACGGAACGTGGGACGCTGAGAAGCCGCTTTGCGAGGCTGTGCTGAATTACGCTTACTACGCAGAAGTTTATGCGGAAAACACGAGTACTTTGCAGTCGTCGCTACAAACTTTAGACTCTGCTTGGGAAAACCCTGTATCCGACACTTGGGCAGCACTTACCGGTTATGATGACACGGCTACCAGTGGCGTCAAGAAGACACTTGCGTTGAGTGAAGGCATTTACATCAGAATGTATCTGACGTCAGATGTTGCTTCCGGTACCTTCACAGTTAATGAAGAAACACTTACGCTAGTAGATTCTGATTTGGAAGGGTACTCGAAGTACTTTGAGTTCAAGGTTCCGGCAAAAGATATGAGCAGTACTTTCCGGGTTTACAAGGATGGTGAGGAGTTTACCACTTATAGTGTTTACTCATACGTCAACAATATAGCCGGTTACAGTGGCACAGATAAATCTATTACAGACAATCTGAAAAAGCTTTGCCAAGCAATCTACTACTACAGCAAAGCGTCGATAACCTACGGCACCAACTGGAGATAATCGGAGGAGGATATTGATATGAATAAGAAATACGAGAAATTCAAGATGGATATTACTCTTTTCGATGGCGATGCCTGGATGGATGTTGTTACATCTACTAATAATGAAACCCAACTCGATATAGCCGCCGCAGAGGACGACAATAACACGCTGACGATGTGGAGAACCTACAAATAATCCCGAAAGGACTCAGATGAAAAAGACACTGATTTGCCTGTTGGCGGTGATGATGGTGTGCTCGGGGTGTGCGAGCCAGGTTGAGGACTCGGCGGAGGGTTATGGGACTTCGGAGTCCACGGCGGCGGTGACTACCGTCTCGGAGGAGACTTCCGCAATCACTACTTCCGTGACGACTGTTTCGGAAGAGACGACCACTCCGGCGGTGACTGCGGCTCCCGAAACCACAACTGCTGAGACAACTGTCACAACGACAGCTTCGACCACGGCGGCGACCACCACGACCAAGGCTACCACTACCACCAAAGCCACAACAAAGGCTACAACCGTGACAACTACAACTGCAAGTGAGGACGAAGTCGTCATTGACGATGAGGACGAGGTGGTTCTCGACGAGAACGAGACCGCCACGGCAGCCGTCACGACGACGTGGGTCAACTCCCCGATAATCCTCCCCACGACAACTACAACTACAACAACTACCACGACTACAACGACCACCACCACGGCGACCGAGTCGACATCCTCCACCACGACAAGGCTCGTCCTCCCGATAGACCCGATTGGTTAAGCTGAAAGCCGTGAACCCCTCAGTCTGCGCCTTCGGCGCAGCCAGCTCCCCTTTCAGGGGAGCCTTTTTTGGGAGCACCACTGGCTCCCCTGTCAAGGGGAGCTGTCAGCGAAGCTGACTGAGAGGTGCGCCGACCGAAGGGAGGCGCTCGGCAAGGCGGATTTATCCGCCGCAGCCGACAAGTGCTGTTCGGGGCTTGACTTTCCCCCAACAATCTGCTATACTATAAATAACTTTCGGATTGGGGAGGAGTCGGCGTTATGGGAGCTTCTTTAGGGGCAGTTGGAATAAAGTCTGTCTACCATCAGACCGTTGGTCTGAGCGAGAAAGAGCGCCTTTTTGCCGAGGAGTATCTTTCCGATTGCGGCTTTGCGCCCTCTTATCCTGAAAACTATATAATTGTCCCGGGTCTTTGCGACGTGCATGTGCACTTCAGAGAGCCGGGCTTTTCATATAAAGAAACAATCCGCTCGGGCACTCTTGCGGCGAAAGCCGGCGGCTACACAGAAGTCTTTACGATGCCTAACTTAAATCCCGTGCCGGACAGTCTCGAAAACCTCCGGGTTCAGCTTGATATTATTGAGAAGGACGCCGCCGTCCGGGTGATTCCCTATGGCGCAATCACCGTGGGAGAGCTCGGGAAAGAGCTTTCTGACATGGATTCGATGAGTCCCTATGTCTGCGCATTCTCCGATGACGGGCACGGTGTTCAAAGTGACGACATGATGCGTGCGGCAATGATTAAAGCAAAGTCTTTAGGAAAGATAATCGCCGCCCACTGCGAGGACAACTCTCTATTAAACGGCGGCTGCATCCACGACGGAGCTTACTGCCGTTCCCACAACCACAAGGGCATTTCGAGCGAAAGCGAATACAGGCAAATCGAGCGTGATTTGAAGCTCGCCGAGGAAACCGGTGCTAAGTACCACGTCTGCCACATATCAACAAAAGAGAGTGTCGCACTCATCCGTGAAGCAAAAAAGCGTGGCGTCGATGTTTCATGCGAAACGGGACCGCACTATCTTGTCCTCTGTGACGAAGACCTGCAGGAGGACGGAAGATTTAAGATGAATCCGCCGCTTCGTTCAAAAGCCGACAAAGAAGCCCTGATTGAGGGCATCCTCGACGGCACCATCGACATGATTGCGACCGACCATGCGCCGCACTCCCGGGAAGAAAAATCCCGTGGACTTGAAAAGAGCGCTATGGGAATAGTGGGACTAGAAACCGCCTTCCCGGTTCTCTATACGGAGCTCGTGAAACCCGGCATCATCACAATAGAGAAGCTCGTCGAGCTGATGTCGATAAATCCCCGCAAGAGATTCGGAATCGAAGAAAATCCCGGCTTTGCGGTGTTTGAAATAGCAACGCCCTACACCATCGACCCGAACGGGTTTAAGACAATGGGACGGGCAACGCCGTTTGAGGGCATGAACGTGTTTGGGAAGTGCGAATTTGTTGGCTTCGACGGCTAACGCCGTCTGCGCCGACGCCATTTCGCCGCAGGCGAAATGGCACCCCTCCACCACCGGCTTCGCCGGCGGTCCCCCTCCCCTTGACAGGGGAGGCTTAGACAGCCTCGGGTAAGAACCTGCGAAAGGAGCAGCTATGGCTCCCCTGTCAAGGGGAGCTGGCAACCACGAAGTGGTTGACTGAGGGGTGCTATTTTCGGCAACGCCGAAAATAGCGCAGTTTCCAGAAGGGAAACTGCAATCAAGAACAGAAAGGACACCATCATGACCTCTACCATCTTCAAAATCCTTGAAAACGAAAAAATCGCTGAGAAGACATACCGTCTTGTTCTCGGCGGGGACACCGGGGAGATTAAGAACCCCGGGCAGTTTGTCAACATCAGGCTGGAGGGCTTCTACCTGAGGCGCCCGATTTCCGTCTGCGATTACAGCGAGAAGACGTTGACCCTCATCTACAAGACCGTCGGGAACGGAACCGAATTTATGTCTACACTTCCTGCCGGAAGCGAGCTTGACATACTTGTCGGATTAGGCAACGGCTTCAACACTGAGCTGAGCGGGGAGACTCCGCTTCTCGTGGGTGGAGGAGTCGGCGCACCGCCGATGTATAACCTCTGCAAGAAGCTGATTTCGGAAGGCAAGAAGCCGACCGTTGTCCTGGGCTTCAAATCTTCTGACGAAGTCTTCTATGAAGAAGAATTTTCGGCACTTGGCGCAAAAGTTATCGTTGTCACCGAAGACGGCTCGAAGGGCGAAAAGGGACTTGTCACCGACGTTATTCCGAATGTCGAGTACGCCTACTTCTACGCCTGCGGACCTATGGGTATGCTGAAAGCGATGAGTGGGATTATGAAGACAGCCGGCGAATACAGCTTTGAGCAGAGAATGGGTTGCGGATTCGGCGCCTGCATGGGTTGCTCCTGCAAGACGAAAAACGGTTTCAAGAGAATCTGCCGTGAAGGACCGGTTCTTTCGAGCGAAGAAATTATCTGGGAGGAAATGTGATGGCTGACGTAAGACTTAAGACGACCCTCTGCGGAATCGAGCTTGACAACCCGGTTATCCCGACAAGCGGAACCTTCGGCTACGGCTGGGAGTTCGCAGAGCTGTACGATATAAACATGCTCGGCACTTTTTCATTCAAGGGAACGACTATCGAGCCGAGATTCGGCAACCCGACTCCGAGAATCGCTGAGACGACTTCAGGAATCGTCAACTCAATCGGGCTTCAGAACCCGGGTGTCGATAAAGTCATCTCGGAGGAGCTCCCGAAGCTCAGAAAGTGCTTCCACAAGAAAGTTATGGCGAACGTCAGCGGCTTCTGCCTTGACGACTATGTCAGGGCGATTGAAAAGCTCGACAAGTCGGACGTTTCGGACATGATTGGCTGGTTTGAAGTCAACATCAGCTGCCCGAATATCGCCTGCGGCGGCATGAGCATCGGAACAGATCCGAAGGCTTCCTACGAGACGATTAAAGCTGTCCGTGAAATCACGAAAAAGCCGATTATTGCGAAATTAACCCCGAACGTCACCGAAATCGCTCCGATTGCGAAAGCCTGCGAGGACGGCGGTGCCGACGGAATCAGCCTTATAAACTGCCTTTTTGGCATGAGAATTGATCTGAACTCAAAAAAGCCGATTATCGCAAACAAAATGGGCGGCTTCTCGGGACCGGCTACTTACCCGATTGCCCTCAGGATGGTTTATCAGTGCTACGACGCCGTGAAGATTCCGATTGTCGGAATGGGCGGAGTTTCGAGCGCTGACAACGTCATCGAAATGATGCTTGCCGGTGCGACGGCTGTCGGGGTGGGCGCTATGAACCTTGTCGACCCGTACATCTGCAAGAAGATTATTGAAGACCTGCCCCGTGCTATGGACAAGTACGGAATCGAAATCATTTCCGATATCATAGGAGGTGCGCACTGATGGGAAAGGACGTTATAATTGCATGTGATTTTCCGTCAAAAGAGAAGACGCTTGAATTTTTAGACAAGTTCGATGGCGAAAAGCCTTTCGTAAAAATAGGCATGGAGCTCTTCTATGCCGAAGGACCGGACATTGTCCGTGAGATTAAAGCCCGTGGGCACAAGATATTCTTAGACTTAAAGCTCCACGACATTCCGAACACGGTTAAGTCGGCGATGAAGGTTCTGAGCTCGCTTGACGTCGACATGGTAAACGTCCATGCGGCTGGAACGAGCGCCATGATGAAGGCGGCTCTTGAAGGACTGACACGCCCCGATGGCACAAGACCGAAGCTCATCGCCGTCACCCAGCTCACTTCCACTGACGACAAAGCCCTTCACGAGGAGCTTCTTATAAACCGCCTTATGACCGAGACGGTTCTCACGTATGCCGAAAACGCCCGTAACAGTGGCTTGGACGGAGTTGTTTGCTCCCCCCACGAAGCCGGCTTTATCCACAAGGCTTTGGGAAGTGACTTCCTCACCGTCACCCCGGGAGTGAGATTTGCCGATGGCAATAATGACGACCAGAAGCGTGTTATGACTCCTGCACATGCAAAAGAAGTCGGTTCGGATTACATCGTTGTAGGAAGACCGATTACGCAGGCGGAGAATCCTGTCGAGGCATACAGAAGATGTGTTGAAGAATTTGTGGGGTAATCGGGGAAACCCCTCAGTCAGCTTCGCTGACAGCTCCCCTTTCAGGGGAGCCTATAACTGCCTCTCCCAAAAGCTTCTGATAGAAGCAGAAAAAGCCTCCCCTGAAAGGGGAGGGGAACCGCCGCCGAAGGCGGTGGTGGAGGGGTTTCCGGAAGGAGTAATAATATGCACCAATACAAACACGATTTTATAGAATTTCTTGAATCTGCCGGAGTGCTGAAGTTCGGCGATTTCACCGCAAAAAGCGGACGCAAGATTCCCTATTTCATCAATGCCGGAGAGATTAAGACCGGCGAGGAAATCTCGAAATTGGGCGAGTTTTATGCGAAGACCTATCTTGAAAAGCTGGGCGACCGCAAGACCGTCCTTTACGGTCCTGCCTACAAGGGCATCCCGATTGCGGTTTCGGCGTCGGTGGCGCTTGCCGGGAAAGGGCTCGATTTGCCGTTCTTCTTCAATCGTAAAGAGGTAAAAGACCACGGCGAGGGCGGAACCATCGTCGGCTACAAGCCCCAGCCCGGTGAGGAAGTAGTAATCGTCGAGGACGTCATCACCGCAGGCACGGCGATAAGAGAGAGTATGGAGATTCTGTCTAAAATAGACGGAATCAAGGTCGCCGCAGTCATAATCATGGTCGACAGAGGAGAAAAGGGCAAGACGGACGCCAGCGCTATGTCCGAAATCGAATCGGAATTCGGCTTCCCGGTTTATTCTGTAGTCGACGTCTACGATATTATCGAATATTTAGATGAGAATCCCGCAAACACTGAGAATGTAGAGAGAATCAGGAATTATCTGAAGATTAACGGAGCGAAAAGATGAGGCATCTTATCAACATCCTGGATTTGTCGACAGCTGAAATCGACAAGCTTATAGAAGTAGCGGACGATATTATATTGCACCCAGCCGACTATGGCGACGTCTGCCACAGTAAAATCCTTGCGACACTCTTCTATGAGCCGTCGACAAGAACAAGGCTCAGCTTTGAGTCGGCTATGCTGTCTCTCGGAGGAGAAGTGTTAGGCTTCTCGGAGCAGTCTTCGAGCTCTGCGGCAAAGGGCGAAAGCGTCGCAGACACGGCGGTTATGGTCAGTGGCTACTCGGATATAATCGCAATGCGTCACCCGAAGGAGGGCGCACCGATTGTCGCCGCAATGCATTCGTCAGTTCCGGTTATCAACGCCGGCGACGGCGGGCACTATCACCCGACGCAGACGCTTACAGACCTTATGACAATCCGCCACGAAATGGGCAGGTTCGACAACCTGACTGTCGGGCTTTGCGGAGATTTGCGGTTCGGAAGAACCGTTCACTCCCTGATTTCGGCGATGTCAAGATACCTAGGAATCAAGTTCGTCCTGGTTTCGCCCGAAGAGCTGAGACTTCCGTACTTCGTCAAGGGCAAGTACATTATCAACAAGGGCTTTGAGTACTACGAGAGTAAGTCTTTGGAAGAAGTAATCGGCGAGCTCGATATTTTGTACATGACGAGAATACAAAAAGAGCGTTTTGTAAGCGAGGACGAGTATTTCAGGCTCAAAGACTCATATATTTTAACTCACGAGAAGATGGCGCTTGCAAAGAAAGACATGATAGTCCTGCATCCGCTTCCGAGAGTAAACGAGATTTCGGTCGCCGTCGACGACGACCCACGTGCCTGCTACTTCAAGCAGGCGAGAAATGGGCGATACATCCGAATGGCGCTGATAATGAAGCTCTTAGGGCTCATCGAAAACGACGTCAACGAGCCGCAGGAGCAGGCAGAGGAAATCATCACCGACAGATTTGTTTGCCGCAATTCGAGGTGCATAACCTCAACCGAGCAGGAATTGCCGCAACAGTTCAAGCTGACGGATAAAGAGAATAATATCTGGAGATGCAGGTATTGCGAGACACGGGCGGAGTAAAAATGTACAATGTACAATGTACAATGTACAATGAAAGTGTCTTGCTACGCAAGACGGATTTAGGGCTCTTTGTGTAATGTGAAAGTTTGCCATCTGTACAAATTTAAATTGTCGGCGACAGCCGACTCAACCATTGTACATTGTACATTTTACATTGTACATTAAATCCTTAGTGCATATTGCTTACAGAATCAAAAAGTTTCGGAGGTACAAAGTGATGAAGAAGGTAGGAATAATAATGGGCAGTGACAGCGATTTGCCGGTTGCGGAGAAGGCTGTTGCAGTCCTGAAAGAATTTGAAATCCCTTACGAGGTGCATGTTTATTCGGCACACCGGACACCGGATGAGGCAAGGGAGTTTGCACTTAATGCCGAAGAAAACGGCTTCGGGGTTATCATTTCGATTGCCGGAATGGCGGCACATTTGGGCGGCGTCATCGCCGCAAGCACCACGCTTCCGGTTATCGGCGTTCCCTGCAAGTCGAGCGTCCTTGACGGCATGGATGCGCTTCTGTCAACCGTCATGATGCCGTCTGGGATTCCCGTTGCTACCGTTGCAATCGGCGGCGGAGCCAATGCGGCTTTGTTAGCCGCTGAGATGCTGGCGCTTTCCGACGGGGAGCTCTCACAGAAACTAAAGGCAAAAAGAGAATCTGATAAGAAGAAAGTTTTGGAGAAAGACAGGTCAGTTCAGGAGAAATTGCTTTAATATAGAAAGGAGCATTTATGGGCGGATTTTTCGGAGCAATTGGAAACGAGTACGCACTTGAAGACGTGTTCTACGGAACCGACTACCACTCCCACCTGGGAACAAAAAGCGGAGGCATAGCGGCATACGACCCCGGAATCGGTCTTCAGAGAAGCATTCACCACATCGGAAATTCACCTTTCCGGACGAAGTTCGAGCACATTTTCAGCGAGATGAAAGGAACATCGGCAATCGGTTGCATCAACGACAGCGACCCTCAGCCGCTTCTCATCCGTTCGAGGCTCGGTACATACGCCATCTGCATCGTCGGAATAATCAACAATATCGACGAGATTATGGACAAGTATTTCTCGAACACCGGCGGGCAGTTCAACGCAATGACCGGCGGCAAGATAAATTCTACCGAGCTTATTGCGGCTCTCATCAACCAGAAGTCGACTTTTGAAGAGGGAATTGCGTTTGCCCAGAGCGAAATCAGCGGCACGGCGTCGATACTTATCTTAAAAGACGGCGGCAACATAATTGCGGCTCGGGACAAGTACGGAAGACTTCCCGTTTCAATCGGGCAGAACCCGCACGGCTACTGCGTTTCTTTTGAAGATTTCGCCTATATGAAGCTCGGGTACACGACGCTCAGAGAGCTCGGTCCCGGCGAGATTGTGGAGATTACCCACGACGGCGTGAATGTCCTGAAGGCTCCCGAAAAGAAAAAGAGAATCTGTGCGTTCTTATGGTCCTACTACGGCTATCCGACCTCTTCGTATGAAGGCGTGAACGTCGAGATGATGAGGTACCGCAACGGCGAAATCATGGCTGATAACGATAAAAACAGCGGCAAGCTCCCCGATATTGATTACGTCGGCGGAGTCCCTGATTCGGGAACGCCACATGCAATCGGCTATGCCAGAGAAAGCGGAGTCCCGTTCGCAAGACCGTTTATAAAATACACTCCGACCTGGCCCCGAAGCTTCATGCCGGCGGAACAGTCGGAGAGAAATACAGTTGCGAAGATGAAACAGATTCCCGTGCACGAGCTGATTCGTGGGAAGGATTTGCTCTTCGTCGACGATTCGATTGTACGTGGCACACAGCTCAGAGAGACGGTCGAGTTCCTCTATGCGAACGGCGCCAAGAGCGTCCATATGCGCTCAGCCTGCCCGCCGATTATGTACGGTTGCAAATACCTCGCCTTCTCCCGTTCCACAAGCGACATGGAGCTCATCACACGCTCGACTATCATGGAAATCGAAGGCGAAGAAGGCTTCAACCACCTTGAAGAATACAGCGACCCGACCACCGAGCGTGGCAGGAATTTCAGACAAGCTGTCTGCGATAAACTCCACTTTTCGACGCTGGAATTCCAGACGCTGGATGGACTTTGTGAGGCAATCGGGATTCCGAGAGACGAGATTTGCACTTATTGCTGGGATGGCAAAGAATAGAATTTCGCCTCCGGCGAAATTCGTGCTCGCCCTGCGGGCTCGCACACCTCTCAGTCAGCCTACGGCTGACAGCTCCCCTTATCAAGGGGAGCCAGTGGTGATTCCGCAACAAGGCTCCCCTAATTTAGGGGAGCTGTCAAGAAGTTCGCAAGCGAACTTCGGGAGATTTGCTTCGCAAACTCCGCGACTGAGAGGTGCGCCGATCGAAGGGAGGCGCGTCGGTGCGAAGCACCGACAACTAACCACAAAACTATAGAAGGAGAATCATTATGAACGACATATCACGTTCCGAAAGCTACGCTGCGGCGGGGGTTGACATTACCGCCGGTTACAAGGCTGTCGAGCTTATGAAAAAGCACATTGCAAGAACCGTTACCGAGGGAGTTTGCTCCGGTATCGGGGATTTTGGCGGACTGTTCGAGCTTAATACCGAAGGGATGAAGCACCCGGTATTAGTCAGCGGCACCGACGGTGTCGGAACCAAATTGAAGATTGCGTTCCTCATGGACAAGCACGACACTGTCGGCATCGACTGCGTCGCTATGTGCGTGAACGACATCATCTGCTGTGGTGCAAAACCCTTATTCTTCCTTGACTACATCGCCTGTGGGAAGAACTATCCTGAGAAGATTGCCTCCATCGTCGGAGGAATCTGCGACGGCTGTGTTCAGTCGGGTGCGGCTTTAATCGGCGGCGAAACTGCCGAAATGCCCGGCTTCTACAAGGCTTATGAGTACGACCTTGCAGGCTTTGCGGTAGGCATTGTAGATAAAGAGAAGATTATCGACCGTTCCACAATGGCTGAGGGAGACGTCATCATCGCTCTTCCGTCAAGCGGAGTCCACTCAAACGGCTTCTCGCTTGTAAGAAAGGTTCTTAATGTCGAGACCGCCGACATCAAGACGCCGTTAGATGAGCTCGGCGGAAAGTCGATTGGCGAGACTCTTCTCACCCCCACAAAAATCTATGTCAAGCCGGTTCTGAAGCTTCTTGAAAGCGTAAAAGTCAAGGGCATTTCCCACATCACCGGCGGCGGATTCTATGAAAATATCCCGAGAAGTATTCCCGACGGCTATTGCGCTCTTATCGAGAAATCGGCTGTCAGGATTCCTCCTATATTCGACCTCATCGCCGACAAGGGCAGAATCTCCGAACGTGACATGTTCAACACATTCAACATGGGTGTCGGAATGAGCATCGTTGTTGCGAAGGAAGACGAGGGCGAAGCTCTCCGAATCCTCAGCGAAGAGGGCGAGGACGCATATGTCATCGGCAAGATTGTAAAGTCGGAAAGAAAGATTGAGGTAGTCTGATATGCCACAGCATGCTTCGCAAGCTAAGAGAACTAAAATTGCGGTTCTCGTTTCCGGCGGAGGAACCAATCTGCAGGCGCTTATAGATGCGCAAGGCTCGGTCATCAAAAGCGGCGAGATTGTAATCGTCATTGCCAGCAACCGTGAAGCCTATGCTTTGGAAAGAGCCAAAAAAGCCGGAATCCGTGGAGTTGCCGTCCCGAAAAAAGAGATGACGCAGGAAGCGTTCGAGTCGAAGATTGTCGAACTTCTTGACGAATCGGGTGCCGAAATCATAATTCTTGCGGGATTTTTGAGTATTTTATCCGAAGACTTCACGAAGAGATACCCAAGACGGATTATCAACATTCACCCGTCGCTGATTCCGTCCTTCTGCGGGCAGGGATATTATGGGCTGAAGGTTCACGAAGCGGCTTTAGCACGTGGCGTCAAGGTCACCGGTGCGACGGTTCACTTTGTCAACGAGATTCCCGACGGCGGGGAGATAATCCTTCAGAAAGCCGTTTATATAAATCCGGACGACACTCCGGAATCGTTACAGCTTCGGGTCATGCAGGAAGCGGAATGGAAGCTTCTTCCCGAGGCGGCTGAACTTGTTTCAAAAGAGATTATGGATAGTAAGGAGCAGAAGTAATGGATATTTACGAAAAGAAGTCGATTTACGACAGAATTAACGGAAACCCTTATGTCGGGCGTGGAATCTGCGTCGGACTGAGTGAAGACGCCGAGAACGCAGTTTTTGCCTATTTCATCATGGGAAGAAGCGCAAACTCCCGCAACCGTGTTTTCACCATCCGTGACGGCGAGCTCTTCACCGAGCCGTTTGACGCATCTTTGGTCGAGGACCCGAGCCTGATTATCTATGCGGCAGTGAGGAGCTTCCAGAACAAGGTAGTCGTCACAAACGGCGACCAGACGGACACCATCATCGACGGTCTGAAAGCCGGGAAGAGCTTTTCAAAGGCTCTTGAATCAAGAGAGTTTGAGCCCGATTCTCCTAACTGGACTCCCAGAATCAGCGCAATGCTGGAGCTCGGAAAGAAATATTCCTACCAGATGAGTATTTTAAAGAGCATTGACGCCGAGGGCTCTGATTGCGCAAGATACACCTACTCATATCCTGCCAGACCGGGACTCGGGCACTTCATCCACACCTATGTGACAGATGGCAATCCGATTCCCACATTCCAGGGCGAACCGGAGAGAATCATAATCCCGAACAGCATTGAGGAGTTCGCAGACCAGATCTGGAATGGCTTGAATGAGTCAAACAAGATTTCCCTCTACGTCGAGTACATAAACCTGAAAACCCAGATGAGCGAATTCCGCCTTATAAACAAGAACGAAAAGTGAGGAGACCGAAGATGAAAGAATTTGAACTTAAATACGGTTGCAACCCGAACCAGAAGCCGTCAAAAATCTTCATGCATGACGGCAGTGA
Source organism: Oscillospiraceae bacterium (assembly GCA_021200775.1). Classification (GTDB taxonomy): domain Bacteria; phylum Bacillota; class Clostridia; order Oscillospirales; family Ruminococcaceae; genus Faeciplasma. The sequence goes on along the minus strand of JAJQGB010000012.1, from coordinate 11,341 downwards.
CCTTCCGATTGAAATCTTAAACGGCAGACCGGGATACATAAATTTCCTTGACGCCTTCAACTCGTGGCAGCTAGTAAAAGAACTGAAGGAAGCTCTCGGACTCCCTGCGGCGGCATCCTTCAAGCACGTCAGCCCGACAAGTGCGGCAGTGGGACTTCCGCTTCCGGAAAAGCTTAAAAAGGCTTGCTTCGTCGATGACATCGAGGGCTTGGACGAGTCTCCGCTTGCATGTGCCTATGCAAGAGCCAGAGGAACTGACAGAATGTGCTCCTTCGGAGATTGGGTTGCGCTTTCTGATACCTGCGACGTGAAGACTGCACTTTTGGTAAAAAGAGAAGTCTCCGACGGAATCATCGCACCCGGCTATGATCCCGAGGCTCTTGAGATTCTCAAGTCGAAGAAGAAGGGCAACTATAATATAGTACAGATTGACCCGAATTACGTTCCCGACCCGATTGAGCACAAGCAGGTCTTCGGCATCACCTTTGAGCAGGGAAGAAACAACTTTGAAATCAACAGGGAACTTCTTTCAAATATCGTAACTGAAAACAAGAATCTTCCGGAAGAAGCTGTAAGAGACCTGATAATCTCGCTTATTACCCTTAAATACACCCAGTCGAACTCCGTCTGCTACGCCTATGACGGACAGGCAATCGGCGTCGGCGCCGGACAGCAGTCAAGAATCCACTGCACACGTCTTGCCGGCGGCAAAGCAGACACCTGGTTCCTCCGCCAGCATGACAAGGTTCTGAATCTGCCGTTTAAAGATACCCTCGGCAGACCCGACCGTGACAACGTCATCGACGGCTATATCAACAAGAATGAGGAAGACGTCACCGCCGACGGCGTCTGGGAGAGATACTTTACCTCGAAGCCCGAGCCGCTCACCGACGAAGAGGCAAGAGCCTACCTCGACACCATCACCGGCGTATCTTGTGGTTCCGACGCCTTCTTCCCATTCGACGATAACATCGAACGTGCCCACAGAAGCGGCGTCATGTACGTAGCCGAACCCGGCGGCTCTATCAGAGACGACGTCTGCATTGAAAGATGCAATAAGTACGGAATGGTTATGGCGTTTACGGGGATGAGGTTGTTCCATCACTGAAATTTGTCGGCTTCGCCGACGCTGTTCGCCTGCGGCTCACAGCACCTCTCAGTCGCCCTTCGGGCGCCAGCTCCCCTAGATTAGGGGAGCCAGTTGCGGCTCGTACATAAGGCTCCCCTTTTTAAGGGGAGCTGTCATGCGAAGCATGACTGAGAGGTGCGCCGACCGAAGGGAGGCGCCGACTTGCCGAAGGCAAGTCGCATTGGCAGAAGTGAAATATCAAGAAAAAAGGAGAAGATACCATGAACCTATTAGTCGTCGGCTCCGGCGGACGTGAGCACGCTGTTATTAAGAAGCTACTTGAAAATAAAGATGTCGAAAAGATTTATGCCCTGCCGGGTAACGGCGGTATCGCTAGGGACGCTGAGTGCGTCAACATTTCGGCTACCGATATCGACGGGATTGTGAAGTTTGCGATTGAACAGAAGATTGACTACGCCGTTGTGACTCCGGATGACCCGTTGGTGCTTGGGTGTGTCGATGCACTGAATGAGGCTGGGATTCCCTGCTTCGGACCTGCGAAGAACGCCGCCATTATCGAGGGAAGCAAGGTCTTCTCGAAGAACCTGATGAAAAAATACGGAATTCCGACTGCGAAGTACGAAGTCTTTGACGATGCAGAAAAGGCTCTTGAATATTTAAAGACTGCGCCCATCCCGACAGTTGTAAAAGCCGACGGCTTGGCTCTCGGAAAGGGAGCTTTGGTCTGCATGACTCGTGAAGAGGCGCTCGACGCCGTCAAGACGATTATGGTTGACAAGAAATTCGGTGCAAGCGGAAACGAAATCGTTATTGAAGAATTTTTGACGGGACCCGAGGTCTCGGTTCTCTCGTTTACGGACGGCAAAGTCGTCAAGCCGATGGTCTCTTCTATGGATCACAAGCGAGCAGGCGACGGCGACACCGGTTTGAACACCGGCGGAATGGGAACCATTGCACCGAATCCGTACTATACGGAAGCTGTAGCAAAAGAGTGTATGGAAAAGATTTTCCTGCCGACCATCGACGCTATGAACAAGGAAGGTCGCACCTTCAAGGGCTGTCTCTACTTCGGGCTGATGCTGACTCCCGATGGCGCAAAAGTCATTGAGTATAACTGCCGCTTCGGCGACCCGGAGACTCAGGTTGTCCTGCCGCTTTTAAAGAGCGACCTGCTCACAATCATGCAGGCTTGCACTAACGGCACTCTCAGCGAAACCGATGTCGAATTTTCTAAGGGAAGCGCCTGCTGTGTAGTAATGGCTTCAAAGGGCTATCCCGTTTCATACGAAAAGGGCTATGAAATCACGATTTCAGAGGACGTCGCCCCGAACGTGTATGTTGCCGGTGCGGCTTTGAAGGACGGCAAGCTTGTTACTTCCGGCGGCAGGGTCTTGGGAGTCACTGCGACCGCCGACACCCTTCCCGAAGCGATTGAGAAGGCTTACGGGCTGACTGAGAAAGTGCATTTTGATAATCAGTATATGAGGAAAGATATTGGGCAGAGGGCGCTTGCGAAAACCCCTCAGTCAGCCTGACGGCTGACAGCTCCCCTTTCAGGGGAGCCTATTACTGCCTCTCCCAGAGGCTTCTGATAGAAGTAAAAAAAGCCTCCCCTGAAAGGGGAGGGAGACCGCCGCCGAAGGCGGTGGTGGAGGGGTTTCCACGAAAGGAGAACACTATGGTTTACAGAGTATATTCCGAAAAAAGAAAAGAGCTGGCGGCGGAGGCTAAAGGGCTTCTCGACGAGGCTACGACGCTTCTTGGCGTTAAAGGGCTCCGGGACGTCCGGCTCATCAACCGCTATGACGCCGAGAACATTACGCCGGAGCTGTTTGAGTACGCAAAGAAAACGGTATTTTCCGAGCCTCAGCTCGACATCGTCTCGGACGAAATCAACACCGGCGACGCCTACGTCTTCGCAGTCGAGTATCTCCCCGGTCAGTTCGACCAGAGAGCTGATTCCGCTTCGCAGTGCATACAGATTATTTCCCAGGGCGAGCGCCCGCTTATTCGTACTGCGAAAATCTATTGCCTTTATGGCGATATTTCCGACGAGGATATTGCGAAAATCAAGAAATATGTTATTAACCCGGTTGAGGCTAGGGAAGCTTCTTTAGAGAAGCCCGAAACCCTGAGCTTAAACTACGACATCCCGACCGAGGTCAAGACTCTGACGGGCTTCAACGAGCTTGACGAAAAGGGACTTGACGAGTTCGTGAAGATTTACGGCTTGGCTATGGATGACGACGACATCGCCTTCTGCCAGAGCTATTTCCGCTCGGAAAAGAGAGACCCGACTCTGACGGAAATCAGGATGATTGACACATACTGGTCAGACCACTGCCGCCACACCACTTTCCTGACTGTTATCGACAATGTTAAATTCGAGGACAAGCTTTTGCAGGACGCCTATGACGAGTATATAAAGACCCGTGAATTTTTGGGCAGGACAAAGCCCGTCTGCCTTATGGACATCGCAACGCTTGCTGTCAAGTATCTTAGAAAAACCGGCAAGCTCACTCATTTGGATGAGTCCGAAGAGATTAACGCCTGCACCGTCAAGATGAACATTGACGTCGACGGCAAGACCGAGCCGTGGCTTCTCCTCTTCAAGAACGAGACCCACAACCACCCGACCGAGATTGAGCCTTTCGGCGGTGCGGCAACCTGCATCGGCGGAGCCATCAGAGACCCGCTTTCGGGAAGAGCCTATGTCTATGGCGCTATGAGAGTCACCGGCGCCGCCGACCCGACAGTTCCCGTAAGCGAGACCATCAAGGGCAAGCTCCCTCAGAGAAAGATTGTAACTACTGCCGCCGCAGGATATTCGTCCTATGGCAACCAGATTGGCTTGGCGACCGGCATTGTCGACGAAATCTATCACCCCGGCTATGCCGCAAAGAGAATGGAAATCGGCGCAGTAATCGCCGCTACTCCTGAGGAAAATGTAAGACGAGAAGTTCCCCAGCCCGGAGACATAGTTATTCTTTTAGGCGGAAGCACCGGACGTGACGGTTGCGGAGGAGCAACCGGTTCATCAAAATCGCATACTTTAACATCACTTGAAACCTGCGGCGCAGAAGTCCAGAAGGGCAACGCCCCCGAGGAAAGAAAGCTTCAGAGACTTTTCAGAAACCGTGAAGCATCCCTTATGATTAAGAGATGCAACGACTTCGGAGCAGGCGGAGTTTCCGTCGCCATCGGCGAGCTCGCCGACGGATTGGAAATCGATTTGAACGCCGTCCCGAAGAAATACGAAGGTTTGGACGGAACAGAACTCGCAATCAGCGAATCTCAGGAGAGAATGGCTGTTGTAATCGAGCCGGAAAATCTGGAAAGATTTTTGGAGATTGCACACTCTGAGAACCTGCAGGCTTGCAAGGTCGCCGAAGTCAAGGCGGAGCCGAGGCTCGTCATGAACTGGAACGGCAAGTCGATTGTAAACCTCAGCCGTGAGTTCCTTAATTCCAACGGTGCCGAGAAGCATATCGATGCCGCACCGGCAAAGCTTGAAAACTACAGTAAGACTGTCACCGAAGATTTCAGAGAGAACTATCTGAAGCTTGCGGGAGACCTCAACATCTGCTCGAAGCGTGGTTTGTCCGAAAGATTCGACTCGACCATTGGTGCGGGAACGGTCTTAATGCCCTTCGGCGGCAAGAACCAGCTCACACCTATTCAGGCGATGGTTCAGAAGGTTTCCGTTGAGAAAAAACACACCGACACCTGCTCGCTGATGGCATACGGCTATAACCCGTATATCACCGAAAAGTCACCCTACCACGGCGCATATTTAGCCGTTATAGAATCCGTCTCAAAGCTTGTTGCGACAGGCGCTAAGTTCGACGACGAGGAAGTATATCTTACCTTCCAGGAGTACTTCGAGCACCCGAACAAAGACCCGAAGCGCTGGGGCAAGCCATTGGCGGCATTACTCGGAGCCTTTAAGGCGCAGTTGGAGCTTAAAATCGGCGCAATCGGCGGCAAGGACTCAATGAGTGGAACCTTCGAGGACATCGACGTTCCGCCGACACTTGTTTCCTTCGCCGTAACCACCTCCAAAACCGACAACATAATCAGCCCGGAATTTAAGAGCGCCGGACATAAAGTATACTTCATCAGTCCTGAATACGACGAGAATAATCTCCCGATTACAAGTTCTCTCTTAGAGGTCTACGCAAAAGTCACCGACTGGATGAGAGCAGGGAAGATAGTTGCGGCATACACCCCCACATCCGGCGGCATCGCCGAAGCCATCTTCAAAATGGGCATAGGCAACGACATCGGCTTCAAGTTCGCCGGAACTCCGGACATATTCGGCTATAACTACGGCGCATTTATTCTGGAAGCTACAGAAGATTTGGATGCGGAGCTTCTGGGTGAGACCACCGAAGAAGAGACTATCAGCTATGGCGATGAGACCATCACACTTGCGGAGCTCTCGAAGCCTTATGAGGATAAGCTCGAATCCGTTTATACCTGCAACATCGGGAACCCCTCAGTCGCCTTCGGCGACAGCGGCTTGCCGAAGGCAAGTGTCCCCTTCTCAGGGGAGCCTAATGGCGGTTCTATGCAAGCTTCTGATGGAGCAGAAAAAGCCTCCCATGAAAGGGGAGGTGCCGGCGTAGCCGGCGGAGGGGTGTCCGCAAAACCGAAGGTTTTGATTCCCGCCTTCCCCGGCACCAACTGCGAGTGCGATTCCGCAAAGGCGTTTGCCGATGCGGGTGCTGAACCCGAAATTTTGGTTATCAACAATCTTTCGGCAGAAGGCATCAGCCGCAGTGTTGAAACATTTGCCGAAAAGCTGAAGACGGCGCAGATGATCTTTATCCCGGGAGGCTTCTCGGGCGGCGACGAGCCGGAGGGAAGCGGAAAGTTCATCACTGCATTCTTCCGCAACGCCAAAATCAAGGACGGCGTGCATGACTTACTCGATAACAGAGGCGGTCTTATGGCTGGAATCTGCAACGGTTTCCAGGCGCTCATAAAGCTCGGACTTCTCCCATACGGCAGGATTATCGACACCGACGAGAACTGCCCGACGCTTACATTCAACGTCATCAACCGCCACCAGTCGAAGATTGTGAGAACCCGAATTGCCTCGAACAAGTCGCCCTGGCTGTCACTCATGAACGTCGGCGACATCGTGAACGTCCCGATTTCTCACGGCGAAGGTCGATTCCTTGCAAGCGAAGATTTGATAAGAGAACTCGCCGCAAACGGTCAGATTGCAACGCAGTATGTCGACCTTGACGGCAACCCGAGCATGGATGTCAGGTACAACCCGAACGGCTCACTCTTCGCAGTCGAAGGCATCACTTCCCCCGACGGCAGAGTCTTCGGCAAGATGGGACACTCTGAACGTGTGGGCAAGGGACTCTACAAAAACGTCCCCGGAAACTACGACATCAGAATGTTTGAAGCGGCAGTGAAGACAATTCGGAATTCGTAATTCGGAATTCGGAATTAATCTGCGAGGAAATTTTGAATTTTTATTCAAAAGGGTTGCATATTTATGCAGAGCGTGATATAATAGGGCGAAACGCCGACTTCGTCGGCGGCGTCCCCTGCGGGGACGCACCTCTCAGTCAGCTACGCTGACAGCTCCCCTTGACAGGGGAGCCATAACTGCTCCTACCATAGGTTTTTGGATTAGGATGCGATTGCCTCCCCTGTTAAGGGGAGGTGGCACGAAGTGCCGGAGAGGTGCGCCGACCAGAGGGAGGCGCGTCGCCGCAGGCGACCATTACAAACTAAATTGGAGGAGCCAAAAATGAGTATAAAAAAAGAAAACATCAAAAAAATCGTCCTTGCCTATTCGGGCGGACTGGATACCTCAATCATCATTCCGTGGTTGAAGGAGAACTACAATAATCCCGAGATTATCGCTGTTTCGGCTAATGTCGGACAGGGAACCGAGCTCGACGGGCTTGAAGAGAAGGCTCTGAAAACCGGCGCATCTAAGCTCTATATTGAGGATTTGACCGAAGAATTCTTGACCGAATTCGTCTTCCCGTGTGTTCAGGCTGGGGCTAAGTATGAGGAGTACTTGCTCGGAACTGCTTTTGCACGTCCTCCGATAGCAAGACGTATCGCCGAAATCGCAATCAAGGAAGGCGCAGACGCCATCTGCCACGGTTGCACCGGCAAGGGCAACGACCAGGTTCGCTTTGAAGTTGCAATCAAGGCTTTCGCCCCCGACATCCCGATTATCGCTCCGTGGAGAGAGTGGGACATCAAGTCCCGTGACGAGGAAATCGACTATGCCGAGGCGCACAATGTTCCTCTGAAGATTAACCGTGAGACCAATTATTCTAAGGACAAGAATCTCTGGCATTTGTCTCATGAGGGACTCGACCTTGAAGACCCGGCAAACGAGCCGCAGTACAACAAGCCCGGTTTCCTTGAAATGGGCGTTTCGCCCGAAATGGCTCCCGATGAGCCTACTTACGTAAAATTGCACTTCGAGCAGGGTGTTCCCACTTCTGTAAACGGTGTTGAAATGACCGCAACCGAGCTCGTAACTGAACTCAACAAGCTCGGCGGAGCAAACGGCATCGGACTTCTTGACATCGTCGAGAACCGCCTTGTCGGCATGAAGAGCAGAGGAGTTTATGAGACCCCCGGCGGAGCAATCCTCTACCATGCTCATGAAACTCTTGAAACTATTACACTTGATAAAGAGACCGCCCACTACAAGTCTCTCGTCGCTCAGAAGCTGGCGGAGCTCGTCTATAACGCCCAGTGGTTCACTCCTCTTACCGAGGCTATCCTTGCGTTCGTAAAGTCGACCCAGAAGACGGTCACCGGCGACGTAACATTGAAGCTCTACAAGGGCAACATCATCAACGCAGGCGTAACTTCGCCCTACTCCCTCTACGACCCCGAAATCGCCACATTTGACGAGGACGAGGTTTACGACCAGTCGGATGCAGGCGGATTCATCAACCTGTATGGACTTCCGACAAAGGTTTATGCGAAGATGAAAGCGAAGAATGGGCTGAGGTAAACCCCTCAGTCAGCTTTGCTGACAGCTCCCCTTTCAGGGGAGCCTATTTTCCTTCTCTCAAAAGTTTGTATAGAATAGTAAAAGCCTCCCCTGAAAGGGGAGGTGGATGCGCCACAGGCGCAGACGGAGGGGTTTCAGGAGGTATAACTATGTCAAAAATGTGGGCAGGACGCACTGAGGGTGTCACGAGCACCCTGGCGGACGACTTCAACTCGTCTATTCACTTCGACAGCCGGATGTATCGGGAGGATATCACCGGGAGTATGGCTCATGCGGCGATGCTCGGTGCGACGGGGATTATCTCAGAAGACGAAGCTAATCAGCTTATCGACGGACTTGCGGGGATTTTGTCCGACCTTGACTCGGGGGCGCTCAAAATCAACCCTGATTGCGAGGATATCCACATGTTTGTGGAGGAGGTCTTGACTTCCAGACTCGGCGACGTCGGAAAGAAGCTTCATACAGCCCGTAGCCGCAACGACCAGGTTGCTCTCGACACGAGAATGTATACAAGAGCCGAAATCGGCACCATTCAGGAGAAGCTTCTCGATTTGTGCGACGCCGTTGTTGCAAAAGCCGAGGAGTATAAAGACTACGTAATGCCCGGCTATACTCACCTCCAGAGAGCGCAACCGATTACCTTCGGGCACCAGCTTATGTGCTACGTCGAAATGCTGGGAAGAGATATAGACCGGCTTGAAGGCGCAAAAGCCCGGGTAAACGTCTCCCCGATTGGAAGCTGTGCGCTGGCGGGGACTACATATCACACAGACAGAGGTTATGAAGCCCGGAAATTAGGCTTTGACTCGGTTTGCAGAAACAGCATTGACGGCGTTTCGGACAGAGATTTCGTCTGCGAGACGCTTTCCGATCTGTCCATCATCATGATGCACCTGTCGAGATTCTCGGAAGAGATTGTCCTATGGTCGAGCTGGGAGTTCAAATTTGTTGAGCTCTCCGACAGCTTCACCACCGGTTCATCCATCATGCCGCAAAAGAAAAACCCCGATATGGCGGAGCTTGTTCGTGGCAAAACCGGCAGGGTTTATGGCGACCTCATCACGATTTTAACCGTCTTGAAAGGCTTGCCGCTTGCCTATAATAAAGATATGCAGGAGGACAAAGAGTGCCTCTTCGACGGAATCGACACCGTCAAGATGTGCCTTGACGTCTTCACCGGGATGGTCTCTACAATGAAGGCAAACCGTGAAAACATGATGACTGCGGCGCAGAAGGGCTTTATCAACGCCACCGATTTGGCGGACTATCTCGTCAGAAAGGGCTTGCCGTTCAGAAGCGCCTATAAAATCAGCGGCAGAATTGTGGCACATTGCATTGAGACCGGAAAAGTGCTCGAAACGATGGAGCTTTCAGAATACAAAGAGTTCAGCGAGCTGTTCGAGGACGATTTGTATCAGGAAATCGATTTGAAGACCTGCGTCGACAAGAGAATCAGCGAGGGCGGAACTTCGATAAGCTCTGTCGAAAAACAGATTGCCGATGCAAAAGAGCGGCTAAGTACTATTAAGAAGGGACTTGAACAAAAATGAATCTTTACGGACGGGATTTTCTGAAGCTTCTCGATTTCACTCCCGATGAAATAGAAGGTCTTATCGACCTTGCGGCGACCCTAAAAGCCAAGAAAAAGGCAGGAGTCGCCCACAAAATCTGCGAGGGCAAGAACATCGCCCTGATTTTTGAAAAGACCAGCACCCGCACTCGTTGCTCCTTTGAAGTAGCGGCGCACGATTTGGGAATGGGCTGTACATATCTCGACCCGTCGGGCTCACAGATAGGAAAGAAAGAAAGCATTGCGGACACCGCAAGAGTTCTTGGCTCGATGTTCGACGGAATTGAATACCGTGGCTACGGTCAAGAGATAGTTGAAGAACTAGCTGAGTATTCTAAAGTTCCGGTCTGGAATGGACTCACAAACGAGTTCCACCCGACTCAGATTCTGGCGGACTTCCTCACTATTAAAGAGATTTACGGGCACCTGAAGGGAATCAACTTCCTCTATATGGGCGACGCCCGGTACAACATGGGCAACTCGCTGATGGTCGGTTGCGCAAAGATGGGACTCAATTTCACCGCCTGCGCTCCCGCAAAATACTTCCCGAACCCTGAGCTCGTGAAAACCTGCGAAGAGCTTGCAAAAGAGAGCGGCGGTAGCATAACTCTGACAGAAAACCCGGCTGAAGCGGCTAAAAATCAGAATGTCGTCTATACCGACGTGTGGGTCTCGATGGGCGAGCCGGACGAAGTCTGGGCGGAGAGAATCCACGATTTGAGCCCGTATCAGGTGAACAGCGCCCTCATGCAGGCTACCGATAACGCAGTCTTCATGCACTGCCTGCCGTCCTTCCACGATTTGAAGACAACAACTGGCAGACTCATCAACGAAAAGTTCGGCATCGACTGCATGGAAGTCACCGACGAAGTATTTGAAAGCCCGAAGTCCGCCGTCTTCCAGGAAGCGGAGAATAGGATGCACACTATAAAGGCGGTTATGGCTTCTACTTTGACAAAAGTGTGATTGCAATATTTTTTGATTCAGGTATTGCATTTTCCTGGCGGATAGTGTATAATAATATTGTGGGATGGGACATCACGCAGTGAACGATTCGTTTGTCGGATATGTTTGCCTCCGTAGGTGACGGGGTGTGGTTGCTTTAAATCACGTAAAATATCATCCTTGTACGGCTCCCCTTTTGGGTGTAGTCATGTTTAGCCTCCGTGAGTGACGGGGAACGGTTTGCTTGCAAGCCGGTCTGCTATGTCAGGCTGTGTAGAATATCACTCACTTGTGTGAAACAGTTACTGCGTAACTGGGTTACTTCGTAACTGTTAATATCTCCGCGGGTAACGGGATGCAATCTGATTTCAGAAAGCGTAGAATATTACCCACTTGTGTGAAGCAGTTACTACTGCTAGTGCCTCCGGGGTGACGGGGTGCGAATATAATCGCGTAGAATATCACTCATTTGTATGTGAATCAAGCCTGCCTTTTTCGGTAGGCTTTATTTCGGCTCGGGAAGCGACTTAACTTCGTCAAGTCGGCAAGTTCGGCTTTGCCGAACTTGCACCCCTCAGTCAGCCACTTCGTGGCTGCCAGCTCCCCTTGACAGGGGAGCCTATTTTCCTCCTCACAAAAGCTTCTGGAAGAGGCAGTTAAAGCCTCCCCTAACAAGGGGAGGGGGACCGCCGGCGAAGCCGGTGGTGGAGGGGTGCGCCCACGCAGT
>JAJQGB010000008.1 GCA_021200775.1 Oscillospiraceae bacterium | reverse complement strand
GAATAATTGCCGCACTCAGAGAAGCTTCGTTGTTGTATTCCAAAACAGAGCAAGCTCCCTCATGCGCTCTTTCCAGAGCATCGGCAACCTTGTCTGCTTTTCCTGCAATCGTTGCATCGAGCAAGTCATCGGAATCTTTGATTGCCTCTGCCACATACGCCCAATCGGTTCCGCCAACAGCGTCTCCGAAAGCACCGGCAACCTCTAAATTCGGAATGGTCGCTTTCTCAGTATTATCATCATACGCAAGGTATCCGAGATGAATCAGTAAAGTCAAGACATCGTCTTTGTTCCTGAAAGATGTCATATCGTTCTGGAATGTACTGACCTTAACTCTCACAGCTTCGCCACTGAGCATACCGATGATTGCACCTTTGAGACCATCGAAATCCATCTCAATATATTTTTTCAAGGATTCGTATGTCTCTGATGCCGTCCAGTAATTTTTGAATTTCTTTTTGCTTATTGCAAGCATAACAGAGTTTGGACTGTAAACGTGCTGTATCTGATCAAATGAGTAGCCATCGTACCATGTCTGCATACTCTCAAAGTCCATATTGTACTTATTGCAGAGGGCTTTTACTTCATCTTCGGTAAAGCCAACATACTCAGCTAGTCCTGTGGGGTCTGTCATTGTATACTCGCGGAAATCTGTCAAAGCGGATTCTGTGCCGTACTTCTTAATCGGCAGAATGCCGGTCATATAGGCTAATGCGATTGTTTCATCCGTTGCGGTGCCGCCCTTGAACAATCCTCTCAGAAGCTGGACATACTCTTTTTGTAGCTCTTTATCCTCTTTTGCCTCACGGAAAAGTGCGTCCCATTCGTCGATGATTATTACAAACTTCTGCTTTGTCTTATGAGAAATTTCCGCCAGCACACGAGACAAAGAAGCTTCCTCACTGTTTGCTACACAAGGAAATGAAGCCTTTAGTTCTTGAATGACACATCTCTGCAAGTCTGACACAGCATTTTCAATACTTTCGATAGTAGAGATAAACCATGTGATGTCGAGGTATATTACGTTGTACTTGTTGAGATATTTCTCAAAAGAATCCATCTTTGAAATCTTCAAGCCTTCGAACAGTTCTCTTGAATCACAGCTCTTGTCGTAATAGGCGCACAACATTTTTGCGGCAAAAGACTTGCCGAATCTTCTTGGGCGGCTGAAACAGGTCAGCTTTGCCGGTGTGCAAGCAGTGCTGTTTACATAATCAATCATACCGGTTTTATCCACATAGATTCCGTTGCGAATCTGCCGAAAAGATCCATTGCCCGGGTTCAGATACAATCCCATTTCAGTCTTCCTCCTAATCTGTTATAGTTGCATCGCACTTTCTATGCTTATATATTACCACAATTCCTGAGTATAATCAAGTACTAATTAGGTGACTATTTTTCAAAAGGAGTGTTTGTCGGTTTTTACATCAAACAATATGTTCAATTTTCACTTTCTCGACAATTCCTGCAATGAAATCGGAATTTGTCACCTTTCCGGTCTTACTTGAAATGCTGTGTCCGAAAAATTCATACAGCTTCTTTGAATTTCCTCTGTCCCAAGCGACGGTAATTGCGTGGCGAATTGCACGCTCAACGCAGTTGGGACTGGTGTTGAACTCTTCTGCGATTTTTGGATAGAGTTCCGACGTGACCTTACGCTGTAAATATTCAGGCTCAGTCAAAACTAAATTCACGGCTGATTCGAGGTACCTGTAACCCATGAGGCTTGCCGGAATTCCGAACTCGGTGAACAGTCCGAAAAGATAACGGCTCAACTCGGGGACAGATTCTCTTTCCCTGTCACGTTCAATAAATTTTCTGATTTCTGCCGTCGTACCCGAAATTGAAACTATTTCTCCTTTTTCAGATACACCACTAAGATAATAATGTGCTTCTTCCATAGTTTGCCCTCCAATGATGGCGATTTCATCGCCCGTTTTCTACATTATAGCACATAATCCGGGGATAGTTTGTCGAATTTTGTCGAGGTTTGAAAAAATTTTTCAGAAAAACAGCTTAAATGCTATTTGAGCTTTAAAAAGCTTACCGTCTCAACGTGTGCAGTCTTTGGAAACATGTCAAATGGCTTATATCTGATTAGCCTGTAGCCGGATTCAGATAAAATATACAGGTCTCGGGCACAGGTGGCGGGATTGCAGGAGATATAGACCAGCTTTTTGGGAGACATCCTGGCGATTGCAGTAAGGGTCTCGTTGTCACAGCCTCTCCTCGGAGGGTCTACAATAACTATGTCAGGCTTTATGCCTTTACAGCTTAATTCTTCTGCAACTGTGCCGGCATCTCCGGCGAAAAATTCTGCATTCGTGATTCCATTCATCTCGGCGTTTCGTCTGGCATTTTCAATCGCCGCAGGGACAATCTCAACGCCTATAAGCTTTTTTACGCTTTTAGCCATAGAAAGACCCACCGTGCCGATTCCGCAATAGAGGTCAAGAAGCGTCTCGGTGCCGTCAAATCCGAGAAAATCTCTTGCCGTGAGGTAGACATTCTCGGCGGCTTCGGTGTTTACCTGATAGAATGAATGGGGAGAAATCTCGACAGAAACGCCGCACATGCTGTCACGAATCGTGCCGGTTCCGTAAAGGCAAATATCTTTACTGCCAAGAATCACGTTTGTATTCGCAGAGTTGATATTGAGAAGAACGGTTTTGATTTCCGGGAACTTCTCAACCAGCGTCGCCACAAGCTTATCAAAAATCTTTGTCTCTTTTGTGCAGACAAGGCTCAACATAATTTCACCGGTGTGGAAGCCTCTTCTTAGGTAAATATGGCGTAGAAGTCCCCTGCCCGACTTCTCATCATAAACAGGGATTCTATTTTGATTTACAAAATCCATAATTGCCGCACAGATTTCGGTGAAAATCTCTGGCTGTAAAAGGCAATCGGAAACTGGAACTACCCGGTGTGAACGTGGCGAGAAAAAGCCGCAGTAAGCCTTTCCGTCTGCCATAGACATCGGTAGCTGGACCTTATTGCGATATCGGTTGACTTCGGGGCTTCCAACTATCGGCTCCGGCTCCAATTCAAATCCACCGATGCGTCTGAAGGCGTCTCTGACAGACTGCTCTTTTGCATGGAGTTCAGCCTCATAGGAAATGTGGCGGTAAACACAGCCTCCGCAGGCGTGGATGTTGCAATCGGGCTCGACTCTGTCGGGGGATGCTTCAATAAGCTTCTCGACTTTGGCATAGGCATAGGTCTTGTTTACTTTAAGGATTCTTGCTGAAATCCTGTCGCCGATTGCCGTGCCCGGGACAAAAATCGCCATGCCTTCGTGCCTTCCGATTCCTGAGCCTTCGGAACTGAGGGCGTCGATGTTGAGCTCGATTATATCATTTTTATTCAGCACTCTTGTCACTTCCCGCCGATAAATAATTTCTGATTCTGTCAAAGCACCCGTTGAGTATGTCAGTATGTACAACACCGGTTTTATCGAATGCAGTGGACTCGACTGTAAAGGTGAAGTTCTGATGGTTCTTCTTCACGATATATGAGAAAAATTTATCGAAATCTATGCGACCATCACCAATCGGAAGCACTTTGAGATTGTTCCAGTCCTTATATCCTCCGCCGTAATCGTTTACATGGTAGTGCCTGACATTGTCTTGTAGCCACATGTTGTCGTCATCGTACAAGAGCTCCTCCTGACAGTGAAATGCCGCCATTTTCGTATCGAAGACAAAACCTGCATCGGGATAATTCTTGTAGAGTTCATACAGATTGCTCATCGGGTCGCTGACATTGCAGACAACATTCTCGACCAGTAACATAAGCCCATACTCGTCCGCAATTTCATGCAGGTATTTGTAGCCGGCGATATTATTTTCAATGTGGCTGTCGGAAACAATGCCGTTCCAGAGGTGCAGTACAAGCTTTTCAGCTCCGACACCTTTTGCTATTTCGCAGTTCAGGCGAAAATCTTGCATTGCGTTTTTTAAATCCTCGGAGGTGCCACTACTCAGAAGCTCGCCGATTCGCTTTTCGCAGTGAATAACGGGGATGTTTAATCCAATTTCACATGTAAAGTCAATAAGCTTGTCAGCATTCGGATACCAATCCGGGTAAATCATAAGCTCGAAGCCGTCGCATGAAAGCTTCGGTACAAGGTCTTTTAGAAGCGTATAGTCACGATTATTGGGGCGTCCTATCAGGGCGCCAGTTGAACAGAGAATCGGCACTGTATCACCTCGTCAAATCAAATCTAAAAGCTTTCCGGCTTCTTCTTTTCTTGAAAGAACCGTGTCGAAGTGCTTGATGTATTCAAGCGGATATTTCGGATTGAAGAACCTGTTGAGACGGTCACCATCGCCCTGTGACAGGACAAGCTTGGTTGTTCCTCCGGCGCCGACCGACAAAATCGTCTGCACTTCTTCCATGATGTTTATATTATAAATTCCGGCAAAACCATCACGTGTCCAGCCGATATTTTCCTGATTGCCGAGCTGATTTTTCTGGCGGTAAAGATAATATGGGCTGTAACCGGCATTCATGAGCTTTTCGGTCGAATACTTTATCATCTTCTCACAAAGCTCACCGTCGCCGAGGCTTCTTCTTGCCATGAGTTCAGATGCACGCTTGATTGAAAGTGCATGAACGGTTATATTTTCCGGGTTCAGCGCCACCACACCATCGACAGACTGTGTAAAGCTATCAAGCTTGTCATCAGGAAGCCCGGCAATAAGGTCGACATTGATTGCCTTGAAGCCCTTTGATTTTGCAAGCTCATAGCTCGAAAGGAACTCGCTAACGGTGTGGCTTCTGCCTATGGATTTGAGGACTTCTTCGTTCAGTGTCTGAGGATTGATGCTCACCCTGTCACCGCCGTTTGATTTAATTACATCCAGCTTTTCGGAAGTTATTGTGTCCGGTCTACCGGCTTCAACGGTGTATTCACGGATGTGGGACAGGTCAAATGAGGAAGCAACCGTCTTCATGATTCTGTCCAAATCTTTAGCTTCAATCGATGTTGGCGTTCCTCCGCCAAAATAAACTGTATCAAGTGTCAAGCCTTTGCCCTTAACAAGCTCGCCTGTATATGCTATTTCCTTGCAAAGCTTTTCGACATACTCCGGCATAAGCTTTTTGAAGCTTCCAACCGTCTGGGAGATGAATGAACAATATGTACACCTTGTCGGGCAAAACGGGATATCAACATATAGGCTGAACGAACGCTTCGGCATTGCAGACACAACTGCATCCTGATTTTCGGCTGTCTTCCAGCCGATGTTTATCTTCTCATCGGTCATGAGATATCTGTCGGCAAGATATGCGGAAGCCTTTTCAAAATCAAAGCCCTTTGCTCGGAGCTTATTTATCAGCTTTACCGGTCGGACTCCGGTAAGAATTCCCCACTCTGGAGAAATTCCCGTAAGGGTTCTCAGGCACAAAAACAGAAGCTTTCCGAGCTGGAACTCACATTCGTTTTCATAGTCTTCTGTGTCAGTTGGAAGTGTCAGGCTTTCGGAAGCGGTTTTGCCGTCGAGAGTTACTGTAGCTTTCAGAAGCTCCCCGCTTCTTTCAATCAGCGCAAAGTTGTCTGCGGGGAGTTCCGGATTCTCTTCCGTATCCAAAAATATAAAGCCGAAGCTTTGCGCAGGGAAAAAGAGCTTACTGACAGCCTCGAGCTCATACTTAAAATCATTTCCCGAAAATACAAGTGTAAACATCATTCTAACCTCTGAGTGCGCCCAAGTACGGATTTTCCAAAAGCTCAGAATACAAATCGGTTTCGGGTCCGTGTCCGGAAAGAACCCGCATATTCCTGCCGTCTGCAAGCTTATAGAGCTTGTCAATCGAGGAGATTATATCGCTGAAACTGCTTCCGCCGATATCGATTCTGCCGATGCTTCCGGCAAAAAGCGTGTCGCCGGAGAAGATTGTATCTTCTATGATGAACGAAACCGAGCCGGCGGTGTGACCTTTGGTGGAAACAACCTTGAAAGTCATGTCGCCAAAAGTAAGCTCGTCGCTATCTGAAAAGCACTCCGCACCTTCACAGGGATAGAACGGAACGGAGAAGTAATCGGCACGGCAAAGCCGGGAGCTATGAAGCATTGGCTCGTCTTCATGGGAAATCATCACTTTGCAACCGGTTTTCTCCTTCAGCTCGCCTACCGCAGAGATATGGTCGACGTGACCGTGTGTTAAAAGTACAGCTTCAAGCTTCAGGTCGCCGAGTTTTAATATGATTCGGTCTGCGTCGCAGGGAGCGTCAATCAGGACGGCAGTACTGCCGGAGCTGACGATATATGCATTTGTTCCGAAATCTCCCATATTGGGAATTGTGGTTATATTCATAATTGGCACCTACTTTGAGCTTCTTTCGACTGAGAAGACACCTTCGACTTTCTTGAGCCTTGTCACGACGTTCTGAAGCTCGGCTGTTCCGGCTACGCTGATTGTGAGAGTTATGCTTGCGTTGCCGTTTTTGAGGACCCTTGCCGTAGATTCATAGGTCATGGTTCTTGTTTCCTGCAAGCAGGACATTATATCCGCCAGGATTCCGATTCGGTCATAGCCGACCACATCGAGGACTACCTTATAGTAGTTACTTGCGGTTTCATCCTTGCCAGCCCAGTGGACAGGAATCCAGCGCTCCGGCTCGTTATCCTTCTGGGAAAGGTAATTAACACAGTCGCACTTGTGGACGGAAACACCGTGTCCACGGGTTACGAAGCCGATGATGTCGTCGCCCGGAAGCGGTGAACAGCACTGCGAAAGCTTGACGACACAGTTATCCATTCCGTCAACTATAATGCCGGAGCTCGGCTTCTTCCTGCTGGTAAACTGCTCCTGAACATACTGATTTTCATTCTGATTGGCGTTCTGTATATACTTCTTTGTGTACTCGTCTTTGAGTCTCGGGATTATTTTTGAAAGCGTGACGCCGCCATAGCCGATTGCGGCATAGAAGTCATCGAGAGCTTCGCAGTTATGGCGCTTCATGTCGAGCGAAAGGAAGTCTTCAAGCTCATCCTCTGGGACTCTGATTAAGTTGCGCTTGAATTCACGTTCGAGTTCCTGCTTACCTTCGGCGATGTTCTCGTCACGGCGCTCTTTTTTGAACCAAGAGCGAATTTTTGATTTCGCTTCATTGGTCTGACAGATGTTGAGCCATGCACGATTAGGACCGTGGTTCGGGTCCTTCGTGGTTATGATTTCGATAATCTCGCCGGTCTTTATCTGGTAATCAAGCGGAACAAGCTTCTTGTCAACCTTTGCGCCGGTCATTCTGTGCCCGACCTGAGTATGGATAGCGTAAGCAAAGTCAATAACCGTAGCGCCAAGCGGAAGCGAAATAACGTCGCCCTTCGGAGTCATTGCAAATACGTCCTCGGGAGCCAAATCATCCTTGATAGCTCTTACGATATCTTCGACGTCGTTTGATTCCTGCTGACTGTCGAGAATCTGACGAACCCAATTGAGGCGACCATCATACTTGTATTTACCCTTGACGCCTTCCTTGTACTTCCAGTGGGCGGCGATTCCGTACTCGGCGGTATGATGCATTTCGTAGGTTCTTATCTGTACCTCGAAGGGTATTCCTTCCCTGCCCATAACGGTGGTGTGAAGGCTCTGATACATGTTTGCCTTCGGAGTGGAGATATAGTCTTTAAATCTGTTTGGAATTGGCTGGAACATGTCGTGAACCACGCCTAAAACGTAGTAACACTCGGTGACGGTATTTACGATTACACGGACGGCATACTTATCGTATATTTCGTCAAAGAGCTTTCCCTGCTCATAGACTTTCTTATAGATGCCATAGGCGCTCTTGACTCTGCCTTCAATAGTAGGAAGCGGATTGAAATCCTGTTCAAGACGCTTTGCAAGACGCTTTTTAATCTGCTCGATGAAGGCTTCGCGCTCGGGCTTTGATTTTTCCAGCAACTGCTCTATTTCGTTATAGGCAAACGGGTCGAGATATGAGAACGCTAAATCTTCAAGCTCTTCCTTCATCTGCCTGATACCAAGACGATTCGCCAAAGGGACGAAGATACTCATCGTTTCAAGTGAGACGCTTCTTCTCTTTTCCTCACTGCGATAGCCGAGAGTTCTCATGTTATGGAGTCTGTCGGCGAGCTTGATGATAATGACTCTTATGTCCTTTGACATGGAGAGAAGCATCTTTCGGATATTCTCTGCCTGCTGTTCCTCTTTTGAATAGAGTGCGACCTGATTCAGCTTTGTTACGCCGTCAACAAGGTTTGCGACGTCCTCACCGAACCTCTTTTTTAGTTCGCTATATGGCGTTCCGGTGTCCTCGATAACATCGTGCAAAAGTGCCGCACAGATGGTGTCGGCGTCCATTCCGAGTTCTACAAGTATTTTTGCAACTGCTATCGGGTGGATGATATACGGCTCACCCGACTCACGGAACTGTCCTTCATGCTTTTCACGGGCAAGTTGGTAAGCCTGCTCGATTTTCTCGATGTTGTAGTTCTTGTCAAGAGCGATTATTGAATCCATGAAGTCCTTGTAGGCTTCATCCACTATTCTTGCGTTATCTGCTTCTGCCATACTGTTCCCTCCTCACTTATTCTTGCACATTCTCTTTGGATTTAATCAGGCTGTCAAGGCGCTGAAGCGTCTTGGAGCTTTCTATATCAACCCTTGTTTTGGGTGAAGTCAGTTCTATGTAACCATTTTCGGCAGGTTCGCAAAGCCCCGTGTCGCAGAAGGCGTCAACCGCTACTGACAGCTTAAAGCAGTTTATTCCGAGCCTAGTCGCCAGGTTCGTCACGTTAAACGGTGCTGCAAGGTTGAAGGCATACTTATAAATTGCAACAAGCTCTTCACGGGACGGTCTGCCCTTTTTCAGGATTTCAAGCGGCAAATCCTCACCACGGCGGAAGCTTTCATAGGCGTCGTATGCCGCAAAATAGCTGTCCTGGCGGATTCCGTGGAGACGGTAATCCGAAACCGTGAGAGTAAAGCTCTTTCTGCCGTTATATTCGTTTATCGAGAGAGTTCCCATCAGGTCTATTTTGTCGCCGGCTTGGATGCCGGCAGAAGCTGTCCTTCTTCTGAACATAAGGCAACTGAGATGAACTCCGTCATACGAGACTTCGAGCTTGGTGTGCTCGCCGTTTTTGAGAGGAACCACTCTGAGAACAGCCGCACCGGACAGTGCAAACAGCGGCTCGGGATTTCCGGCGCCGTAGGGTTCGATTCTTCTGAGGTCGGTTATATTCTGCTCGGTTATATCTTTGCCTCTAAGGAGCTTGTCGGCTGTGAGAGTGAACCGTGGCATTGTGGGGAAATTCTCTTTTGCATAAGAAAGAATCATCTCTTTAAGCTTCGGGATGTCCGATTCCTTGACAGTCAAGCCCCCGGCACATTCATGACCGCCGTATTTTACTAATATTTCCTTGCAATAATCGAAGCACTTGAAGATGTTGAAGCCCTGAATGCTTCTTGCCGAACCGACGGCAAAGCCGTTATCATCAACAGACAAAATCACAACCGGTCTTTCGTATCTTTCGAGAAGCCTCGCCGCAACTATTCCGATTACACCGTGGTGCCAGCCCTTGCCACTTAAAACCATTACTCTGTCGTGAACTATATCGGGATTTTCTGCAATATACTTCCCTATTTCTGCAACTATTTCCGCTTCGCACTGTTTTCTTTGGTCGTTAAGAGTTGTCAGTTTGTGAGCGTTACCGACGGCTTCGTCGCCCTCGGTGACAAGCATATCGAGCGCTGTTATGGCAGACCCGAAACGCCCTGCGGCGTTGATTCTGGGAGCAAGGAAATATGCAACCGATGACGAATTCATGTTATCACGGTTGATTCCGCTCTGCTCAATGAGGCTTACAAGACCCTCACGCTCGGTGTATTTAAGCTCCTTCAAGCCCATATTTACTATTGTTCTGTTTTCGGAGACAAGCGGAACTATATCGGCAATGGTTCCGATGGCGCAGATGTCGGCATACTGCTCTACGATGAAGTCTGAGCCGCCCTCTTCAAGTGCGCAAAGAAGCTTTAATGCCACTCCGACACCGGCGAAGTCTTTGAAATCGGATTTGCAGGTTTCGAGATATGGGTCGACCAAAGCCTCGGCTCTCGGGAGAGACACAGCAGGCTGGTGGTGGTCGGTTATTACAAGCTTCATGCCGAGTTCATAAATGTAGTCAGCTTCTTTTACAGCAGTAATTCCGTTATCGACTGTAACTATCAGCGTGGCTCCGCTTTCACGGATTTCGTCGATGGCGTGCATGTTGAGACCATAGCCTTCACTTCGTTCAGGGATATAGCACAGAGTTTCTACTCCCATATTCATGAGGTAGTCATAGAGAATTGCCGTAGAAGTTACGCCGTCGCAGTCGTAATCGCCGTAAATGCAGATGGTTTCGCCGTTTTCGATTGCCTGATTGATGGTGGCGACTGCCTTGTCCATATCAGGAAGAAGATACGGGTCACTTAGCTCAGTACCGTTAAAGAAGGATTTTATATCATCAAGGTTGTTATATCCTCTTGCGGACATGACTTCGGCTGTAAGGCGTGAAAGGTCGGTACTGCCGACAGTCTTTTCGACAGCATCTGTATTTATTTCTCTTACTTCCCATCTTTTCATGCCGTTTCCTTCCTTTGTCCGAAAATATCTGCGAATGGAGTTATTATACCACTTCAAGCGACATATTTCAAGAACCCCATGCACTATAAAGCCCTATTTTTCTAAAGAAAATGCGCTTCCCTTTTTCAGAGAAGCGCACTTGATTCTGATTACTTGATTTTGTCTACAATCTTCTTCATGTACTCGGCATAAATCTTACCGATAAGCCTTGCGCCCTTTTCGGTCGGATGAACGCCGTCCTCGGCGAATGATACAGGGTCGTCGCCTATGAATGCGGAGTTGAGAAGTCCGTCAAGTGGAACATAGACATCTGCATACTCACGGGCAAGCTTTCTTATGACTTCCGTCTTCTTGTAGAGGTCTTCTCTGAAGTAGAGCTTGTCGGGAACGGGAATCAGAAACGGCTCCATGAGCATAATTCTGGCATTAGTTCTCTCTTTGAGTGCATCAAGAATTGTTCTGTAGTTCTTCTCGAACTGCTCGTCGCTCATCCAGTCTCTGTCGCCTGCATGGCTCCACACATCGTTGATGCCGATGAGAATTGAGCAGATGTCCGGCTGAACCTCGACAAAGTCGCTTTCTAAGCGCTCGACAAGATTACTTGTCTGGTCGCCGCCGATTGCAAGGTCGACAAACTCGAACTCGACATCAGGGCAAAGTTCCTTCAGTGCGGGTGCCGCATATCTAGGATAGCCCCAGCCGAGGTCGTGGATATTCTCACGGTCTCTGCCCATGTCGGTTATGCTGTCGCCCTGGAATAGTAGTTTAATCATGTTAATTCCTCCAAATATATTTTAGTGTTGGATTTTGCGTCAATCAAGCCGGTACTTTGTCAAATCCGGCAGTTCGGCAAGCGTCAGTGTGTAGTCACTCTCATATGCCTTAATCAGCATACTTTCTTCGGTGTAGGACTCGTTATAGCCCTTCCATGTATAGACGAAGTCTCCACTCCATACTCCCCAGTAGAGCCAATGGATGTTGTCCTGCTGAAGGTTGTCCGGGTCGGGAATACAGCCGTTTTCGGAAAGAGCAACAAGCTTGGTTTCGTCAGAGCACTTGTAGGCTTCGATGAAGGTTGCCGCCTGAGATGAGTACTCGTTTTCGCCGGGGTAGATATCCCATGCGATTATATCGACAACGTCATCTCCCGGGTACCAGTCGGCATCCTGACCGTTCCAGACCCAGATGAGGTTTGTAAGCTCGTATTCCTCGGTGAATATCTCGTACATGAGTCTGTAAAGTGCGATATAGCTTTCAGAAGAGCAATCTCCCCACCAGAACCATGCGCCGGATGCCTCATGAAGCGGTCTCCAGAGAACAGGAACGCCATAGTCTCTGAGAATCTGGAGCTTTGAAGCTATCTCATGCATGTCCTCGACCAATTGGTTATAGAGCTCGTCGTCCTCGCCGTTCATTGCTTTGTCAAGGTCTATGGTTGAATATTCGGTGTAGAATGAGCTGTACCATTCCCCATTATCGGAAACATAGCCTTCGGGCGACTGCCAGTGCCAGCAAATCTGGACTATTCCGCCGCAGTTGACATACCAGTCATATGCCCTTTCAACGGTTTCGGTTGAAGCATTGTTTGCCTGTGCAACGGGAGTGTAGTTCATCATGTCAAGACCCAAAACCGCAAATTCTTCGCCGGTGATGGATGTAATCCACTCGTATTCCTCAGAATCTCTGCTTGCGTCGGCGAACTGACCGGTGAGAGTGTACTTGCCATAGATGTCACACAAGAAATTATAGAGCCTTACTGTGTTGTCATCGGCGTTTTCGTTTGAGAGAGAGCAGGTAACGTTGTAGACGTCCTCGATATTTATATCGGAAGCAGTGATTGTCAGGCAATCGTAGTCGACCCAACCCCAGCTTACTGTCATTGAGAACTCGTGAGTGCCTGCGCTCATATAGATGTATTCGAGAGTTACGTCGCAGACTTCTTTCCCGACTTCACACTCAACCGAGCCGATATAGCTTCCGTCAAGATTGGCATAATTGGTTCTTCCGGCATCAGAGGTGTATGCTGAAACAGTCAGATTGTAGAAGCCGGAGTTTTCAATCTCGAAGGACAATACCATCGAATCGCTGTCGGAATTAAGCCCGGTAACGCCCAAGCCGCCGGAGAAGAGCTCATTGCTCTTGATGGAGCAATTTCCGCCCAGGGTGGCGTCCTCAAATTCAAGGAGCTGGTAGTAGTCGCTCGGAGCATTGTTCTCGGTGTATGTATTCTCAGTCAAATCGAGGGATGTGTTGTAGTCACTTCTTACGTCGCCGAAGGTGGCATTCTCCATGACGGCTGTGCCACAGGCTGTAGTACAAAGAATTGCCGCAATCGTAAGCATACAGACGATGCCTTGAAGTAATTTTTTCATTGTCATTGTCCTTTCTTGATTGTAAACTTGACGTTTTCAACGCCGAATATCTTAATCAGCTCGGAAATTGTATCGGAACTGATATTGATTGAATTTGCACCCTTGATGTCGGTGGATTTTTTTACGTCGGAAAGATAGCCGATTATTCTCCCGGAGCCCTTATTCTCTTCACAAAGCTTTCTTAAAGCCGATATTCTTTCCTTATCGGTGGATTTCAGCTTCAAGCAAAGCGGTCTTTTTTTGAGCTCTTCGACATAGTCGTAGATATTCTGAATATTGCTTACAAGAATTTTCGGGGTATCGTCATCCCTCACTGAAAGCCTGCCGGTTATCACGAGCCGGGCTCCATTTGCAAGATACTCTCTCACCGACTCGTAGTTTTTTGAAAACACAATAGCCTCTATCTCGGCGGTGGCATCCTCAACAATACAGAACGCCATCGGTGAACCGCCTTTTGTGTTGTGGACTCTCTTTGAACGGAAGATTGCCATCAGGCTTACTTCCTGCCTGTCTTTGAATGTCGGAGGATTGTCTGAAACGCCGTCAATAATCTTTTTGGCGGTCGTCATTCCGGAAGCAGTCCTCCATCCGGAATACTCCGCAAGTGGGTGTCCGGAGAGATAGATTCCGGTTGTCTCCTTCTCCATCTCCAAAAGCTCCACAAGCGAATACTCCTCAACATAAGGAAGCGACAGCTCGGGGGATGTATTTCCCACACTTCCAAATAAATCTGTCTGACCGTCAATGCCCGCTCTTGACTCGCTCGAAACGGCGTTAAGAATCGCATCATAGCTTGAAAGCATCTGCCGGCGATTAGTCCCAAAACAGTCAAACGCTCCGCACATAATGAGACTCTCTATTGAGCGGACTGTTACCTCGGCGCCACGGGTTCTTTGTATGAAGTCAACCAAAGAAGTGAATTCACCGTTTTTGTCACGCTCCTGCAAAATTGCGTTAATTGCGCTCCTTCCGAGGCTCTTGACGGCGAGCAAGCCGTAGCGTATTCCGTCTTCATTCGGGATGAATATATCCCGGCTCTTGTTGATATCTGGTGGAAGGATTTTAACGCCTTTTGACTCGCACTCGGAGGAATACTCTGTGATTTTGGCGACATTATCTAAAACGCTTGTCATAAGCGCAGACATGTACTCCTTGAAGTAATGTCTCTTTAAGTACGCAGTTTCGTATGCGACGGTTGCATATGCGGCGGCGTGGGACTTGTTGAATGCATAGGAAGCGAAGCTTGTCATCTCATCGAAAAGCTCATTGGCAATCTTCACGGAAATGCCATTTGCCACACAACCGCAACAGTTGACCGAGCCGTCGGGGTTCTTCTCTCCGTAGATGAACGCCTTTCGTTCGTTTTCGAGAACATCGTGCTTCTTTTTGGACATCGCTCGACGGACAATGTCCGCTCTGCCGTAGGAATAGCCGGCAAGACTCCGGAAAATCTGCATTACCTGCTCCTGATAGACGATACAGCCGTAGGTGACGTCCAGAATCGGCTTCAGAAGAGGTGTTTTATAGGTAATCAGATTTTTGTTGTGACGGTTCCGGATATAGGTCGGAATAGAATCCATCGGTCCGGGACGATAAAGGGAGATTACCGCTATCAGGTCTTCTATGTCCTCCGGGACAAGCCGCATTATGGTGCTCGTCATTCCCTGCGATTCAAACTGGAAAACTCCGACGGTATCGCCCTCGGAAAGCATTTCATACACCGCTTTGTCGTCAAGCGGAATCTTCTCTATATCAAAATCAGGTTCTGTCTTTCTGATTTCTCTTACTGCATCACGGATGACTGTCAGGTTCCGAAGTCCCAGAAAGTCGATTTTCAGTATTCCTAAGCTTTCGAGAACGCCCATCGTGTACTGCGTCACAAGCTGACCGTCATTTGTCATAAGAGGAACATAGTCGGACACGGGTCCGGCAGTAATTACCACTCCTGCGGCGTGGATTGAACAGTGACGTGGCATACCCTCAATCTGCTCCGCCATATCAATCAGCTCTTTTACCTGAGGTGAGGAGTTATAGAGTTCTTTTACGACGGGAGAATTCTCTTTAACGGTACTCAGAGTGTCTCCGAACTGAATTGCCTTTGCCACCTTGTCGGTGAGGCTGTAAGGTAATCCCATTACTCTGCCACAGTCTCTGACGGCATTCTTCGCCGCCATCGTTCCAAATGTAACTATCTGTGCGACGTGGTCTTCGCCGTAACGGCGTTTTACATAGTCGATGACGTCCTGCCTGCCCTCGATACAGAAATCGATATCGAAGTCGGGCATAGAAACTCTTTCAGGATTGAGAAATCTCTCGAAAAGAAGATTATATTTAATCGGGTCGATTCCGGTTATGCCGATGCAGTAGGCTACCAGGCTTCCGGCTCCCGAGCCTCTTCCAGGACCTACAGGAATTCCGTGGGTTTTGGCATAGTTTATGAAGTCCCAGACTATGAGATAATAATTGACATAGCCCATACCTGAAATTACGCTCAGTTCATATTCAAGGCGTTCCCTGATTTCGTCGGTGATATTGTCACCGTAACGCTTTTCCAGTCCATCAAGGCTCATCTGCCTTAGATATGCTTCGTTATCGGTGACGCCTTCAATTGAAAATGCAGGAAGCTTTGTCACTCCGAATTCAAATTCTACGTTGCACTTGTTAGCTATCTCGACAGTATTGTAAACCGCTTCCTGATGACCCAAGAATGAAGAAAGCATTTCTTCCTCTGATTTGATATAGAACTCGTCGTTCGGGAAGCTCATTCCGTCCGGGTCGTCAAGTGCGGTATTTGTGGCGATTCGCATGAGCACCTTCTGGGCAGGTGCATCGGTGCGGTTTATATAATGTGCGTCGTTCGTTGCGGCGAGTCTGACACCGGTTTCGTCGCTGAGTTTGAAGAGATACGGCAGAATTCTCGTCTCGTCATCAAAATCGTGGTTCTGAACCTCGATGTAGTAGTCATCACCAAAAAGCGCTTTATATTTGAGAACAGTCTTTTTTGCATTTGCATAATCTCCGGCACTCAGAAGCCTCGGGACTTCGCCGGCAATACAGCCGGACAGGCATACAAGACCCTCATGGTACTTTTCAAGCAGTTCAAAATCGATTCTCGGCTTGCGGTAGAAGCCTTCTGTGTAGGAAAGAGAAGTGAGCTTGCAGAGATTCTTGTAGCCGGTTTCGTTTTTGCATAAGATTATCAGGTGATACGGGTTGTCTATCTTCCCCGCCTTGTCGAATCTTGTTCTCGGGGCGACGTACATTTCACAGCCGATAATCGGCTTTATTCCGGCGGCTTTGGCTATCTTATAGAACTCGACAGCCGCAAAGAGATTGCCGTGGTCGGTCACAGCGACAGAGTCCATCCCAAGCTCCTTGACACGGTTGACTAAGCTTTTAAGCCTGCAAGCACCGTCAAGAAGCGAATATTCACTATGAACATGAAGATGAACAAAGTTCGCCATAGTTACCCTTCTTTGGATTTGTTTATGTTGTCCGCAATTTCTATTAACTTCTTAAATCTGTGATTGACTCCCGAGCGAGACAGTGGCGGATTGAATTCCGATGCAAGTTCGCTCAGTGCGTATTCCGGATATTTAAGTCTGAGTGTTGCCGCCTCCCGAAGCTCGTCCGAAAGCTGAGACAAACCTTTGGTAGAGTTTTCGATTACTTTTATAGCTTCGAGCTGTCTCTGTGCTGAAATATTCTGACGTTCCAGATTAGCTGTGTCGCAGTTAGTTGCCCTGTTGGCACGGTTTCGGATGTCTTTATAGACCTTAGTGTTCATCACTTCAAGGCTTGCACCGGTTGCGCCAATTAATGTCAGCATATCTTCGATATTTTCGCTGTCCTTGAAATAGAGGATTTTCTGCTCACTACGAGTCAGGCGCTTTGGGATGAGTCCTATGTGCTTTTCCAGAAGCTCGCTTATTCCGCTATAGATTCTGTCGTCTGAGCTTTTCGGAATTGCGATTTCAAGGTGGTACTCGTGATTGGGGTCGGTCACTCTGCCACAGCTTAGGAATACTCCGGTCATGAATGCGCCGAAATTGGAGTCCGCAAGCTTGTCCGCACGATTGAGAATCTCGCCGGAGTCAAAATCCAATATTCCGAGACGATTAAGAACTGCATTTGTATCACTTTTCTCGGAAACTGAGATTCTGTACTCAGGAAGTCTGCCACGGTGGCGGACTACATCTTCGCTTATACTGCCATCAGGAATTACGTGCCGGACAAGTCTTAAAAACAAATCTTTGCAGACTTCGTTATCGGTTTTATAGGCAACGCCGTTGGAGTTATCGCTCAGAAGTAACATTCCCAAAAGGCAGGCGTCAGACTTTTTTCTGCCTGTCACGGATTCTGCCGCTTCGGATTTTACTTTATATACAAATGATTCTGTAGATTTTACTTTCATGTCTTTGATTCAAGGCTCCGGTGCTCCACCCTTACGCTAAGCTTGTCCCGGGTGAGTGCTTCCGCCATCCTTCTTGCGAAGCTGACGGAACGATGTCTTCCACCGGTACAGCCAAAGGCAATGACAAGTCGAGGCTTGCCCTCCTTTTCGTACATGGGCACCATTAAACTTAGGAGGTCGTATATTCTTCCAAATACTTCGTTTGATTCAGAAAAGCACATGACATAGTCATATACTTCACTATCGAGTCCGGTTTTGTTTTTGAGCTCCGGGACGTAATATGGATTCGGTAGGCATCTCACGTCAAAAACCAAATCCGCATCCTTCGGGATTCCGTACTTGAAACCGAAGGAGATTACGCTAATTGCCATTCTTGCGCCCTTATCGGTGAAGAATTCCGCCATTTCTGCACGGAAATCCGCCATTCCGAAGTCGGTCGTATCGATGTAGAAATCGGACATTTCTTTGGCTCTTTTTGTCTCTTCACGTTCAAGCGAAATCGCCTTATAAAGGTTTCCGAACGCCTCGGCGTCAAGTGGGTGCTTGCGGCGTGTCTCTTTGTATCTCTTCACTAGTGTATCGTCATCGGCATCGAGATATAAGACAGATAACTCGACATCGGGAGCTCTTAAAGCGTTTACGCAATCCTCGAACTTCGAGAAAAGCTCGCCCGAACGGATATCAACCGAAATTGCGACTTTGGTTATCAGCTTATCCGAGCCGATTATAAATCTTGCGAAGCTCAAAAGCATTTCGGGAGGCATGTTGTCGATGCAGTAGTAGCCGATGTCTTCAAGATAGTTGATAGCGCTCGACTTCCCTGCTCCCGACATTCCCGTTACAATGACGATTTTCATATTCTTCCTCCCAGATTAAAGCCTATTCTTCGATAAGTTTGACTTCACATTCAAGCTGATAGCCAGTTTTTGCAAAAACTGTTTTCTTTATGTGAGAAATCAGATTCATCACATCCGCGGCAGTTGCGTCTCCGGTATTTATCACGAAGTTTGCGTGCTTGTCGGAGACCTTTGCGCCGCCAATAGAATAGCCTTTAAGCCCTGACTCTTCGATTACAAGTCCGGCATATGTTCCTTCAGGTCTTTTGAAAGTAGACCCTGCACTTGGATATTCAAGTGGCTGGCGGGATTTGCGCCTTGCAATCAACTCGTCCATTCTGGCTTTGATTGCGGATTTGTCGCCGGTTGAGAGCCCGAATTTTGCGGAGACGATTATTTCGCCAGAATTTGTGAAGCGTGAGCTACGGTAACCGAAATCAAGCTTGTCGCTTTGGTAGGTTATAATCTCTCCCGCCTGATTTATGCAGGTTACTTCTGCTACTACATCTTTCATTTCCCCGCCGTAGGCTCCGGCGTTCATGAAGACTGCTCCGCCGACGCTTCCGGGGATTCCGTAAGCAAATTCTAGACCTGTGAGCGAAGATTCAAGTGCTGTCTTGCAGACTCTTGCTAAAGATGCTCCGGCAGAAGCCGTGATATATTCGCCGTCGGTTATGATATCCGACATATCGGAGCTCAGGACGAATATCGCTCCCCGGTAGCCGTTGTCGGAAAACAGGACATTTGAGCCGTTGCCGAGAATCATATATCTGTCGGCTTCCGAAATTAGTTCTTTCAGAGCCATCACGCTGTTAGGAAAAATCATTATATCGCAGGGACCGCCGATTTTGAAGGACGTGTGCTCTTTAAGATGCTCATTTATCATGAAGCGACAACCGTGTTTTGAAGATATTTCTTTCAAAACTTCTATACTGTTTGGCATTACTTTGTCACCATTTCAATTATTACTATAGTTCAAGCTGTGGGTGCTTTTTCAATATCCACTCTTTCACCTTTTCCCAGTCGCTGTTTAAGATGAGCTTTTCGGGGAAATCGACTTCTTTCAATACTTTCTCGACTGTGGAAGTCACTCCGACGGCATTCCAGAAGTGTGCGTCTGTATCGACCACTATCGGGATTTCATACTTCTTGCAGAGCTTTAAAATCGGAACTGAGTTCTGAAGAGAACCCTTCTTTCTCATAAGCGAGCTCTCGTTGATTTCAACGAGCTTTTCGTATTCTTTAAAGACTTTCAAGACTCTTTCGTGCTCGAACGGGAAAAAGTCGGTTGTCGGGTGCCCGATAACATCGACATATGGATTCTGGCAGAGCTTGATATAGCCGTCGGAAACGACTTTAGGGTCATCCGAGAGCTCATCGAATGTGTACTTATGATACGATGCGACCACCCACTCCATCTTTTGAAGAAGGTCCTCATTCATGTCAACATCGCCGTTATAGTTATATATGTTTACCTCTGCACCTTTAAGAACGGTAACGCCGAAAACGGTTCTCGGAAGAACTCGCATATTGGTGAAGTGCCATTCGTGGGCGGTGTCGGGCATTACACCGTAGTGGTCGGTCATTGCGATTGCTTTTAAGCCCAAATCAGCCGCCGCACGGCAGTTTTCTGTCAGGGTTGAATAGGCGTGGTCGGAGGCTATTGTGTGCGTGTGAAGGTCAGCCTGAATCAGCATCAGAAATCCTCCCACTTGGAAACAGTCTCGGTTCCTTCCATCTCAAGACCCAAATTATTGAGAAGCTCCTGAGCGGCGTTATAGCCCATCTTCTTCTGGCGGTTGTTCATTGCGGCAACTTCGAGGATTACTGCAAGGTTACGTCCGGGCTTTACAGGGATTGTGATACAGGGGATGTTTACTCCCAGGATATCCATACTTTCGGAATCGACGCCCATTCTGTCATAGACCTTGTCGGGGTCCCAGATTTCAAGCTTGACAACCAAATCAATCTTCTCAGTCATCTTGACGGCGCCCATACCGAAGAGTCTTCTTGCGTTGACTATTCCAATGCCTCGAAGTTCAATGAAGTGACGGATATTGTCGGGAGATGAACCAACCAAGGAGATTGCAGATACTTTCTTTATCTCAACTGCGTCATCTGCGACAAGTCTGTGTCCTCTCTTGACGAGTTCGATTGCGGTTTCGGATTTACCAACGCCGCTCTCGCCGACGATAAGCACGCCTTCGCCGTAGATTTCGATAAGAACACCGTGGCGGGTGATTCTCTGACCGAGCTGGGTATTCAAATATGCGATGCCACGGGAGATGACTTCAGAAGTGTCAAGCTCGGATGAAAGAACCGGGACGCCATATTCGGTCGCCGCTTCCATCATTTCCGGGAACGGCTCATGTCCACGGGAAATCAGAAGTGCCGGGAATTTGTATGAGAAGAGTGTCATCAAGGTTCTCTTTCTCTCGTCAGATGCAAGCCCCTGAAGATAGGCAAACTCGGTATTTCCGCAAATCTGAATCTTCTCGTTGTTGAAGTAGGCGTAGAAGCCGGTGAGCTGAAGACCCGGACGGTTGATATCGTTATTGGATATCAGAATTTTTGATAAATCCTTCGGTGTGTAGACTGTTTTTAAGTTTACTTCCTTTGCAAACTGTGCAAGTGAAACTGTATATTTTTCTGCCATTGAGTGCTCCTTTCTTAAACGTCAATCTAATTTTATCTCGCCGTCTTCGAGCATGTTCTGAACGGCAATAAGTATTCCTGCTTTTCCTGTTGGATATGTTAATGCGCCCTGAAGCCATGCGGCATATAGTTCTCTTATCGGGGCATCTGCTGAAAATTCAATCGAAGCGCCCATTGTAAAGGCTCCTGCCGCCATTATTACCGGGCTTTCATAGCCGGGAGTGTCGATAGCTTCCGGGATGAGGTAGCTGTCAATCGGTGCGCCCTTCTGGATACCTTTTATGAATGATGTAAGTGTTTTCTCGTTTTTAAGTAGTATTGAGGCGATTATATCCGCTCTAGGCTCGCCCTGCTTCGGGAGCGACTCGTAACCCAAAAGTCCAAGAAGAGCACATGCAAATTCGGAAGTTTTCACAGCCGCCGCCGTCACCTCGGGAGCAAGGAAAAAGCCCTGATACATTTCTCTGTTCTGGTGCAAGCTTGCTCCGACTTCTTTTCCCATGCCGACTACTGTCAGGCGGTATGCACACTTTTCGACCAAATCTTTTCTTCCGGCGATATATCCGCCGGTTGAGGCAATTCCTCCGCCAGGGTTCTTGATAAGCGAACCCATAATGAGGTCGGCTCCGACTTCGGTCGGCTCTTTGGTGTCAACGAACTCGCCGTAGCAATTATCAACCATTATTATTGCGTTCGGATTGCCTTTCTTTACAGCCTGAATCATCTTCTCTATGTCTGCAATAGTATAGGATGGTCTTGTTGAATAGCCCCTTGAACGCTGGATGTAGGCGACCGTTGCGGTCTTGACTTTCTCGGTGATTGCTTCCAAATCGGGCATACCGTTTTCCAAAAGCTCAATCTCTTCATACTGGATTCCATAATCCATGAGTGAACCGTTGCCCTTTTCGCCACGCTTGCCGATTACCTCTTCGAGGGTGTCATAAGGCGCCCCGCAAAGCATCAAAAGCTTGTCGCCGGGTCTCAGAACCCCGAAGAGTGCAGTTGAAAGTGCGTGGGTGCCGTTGACAATTGTATGGCGGACCAGTGCGTCTTCACAGCCGAAGGCGGTGGCATAGACCTTGTCAAGGGTATCTCTTCCAAGGTCGTCATAGCCATAGCCGGTTGTGCCGTGGAGGCAGGTTTCGCTTACGTTATTTTTTATGAATGCCGAAAGAACCTTCATGCCGTTGTATTCGGCAATCTCGTCAATGCGTTTGAACGCCTCCGAGCACTGAGCCTCAGCCTGCTCGGCGAGCTTCAAAATTCTTTCGTCAATGTTAAACAAGTTCTTCATAATCTTTTCTTTCCTTCAGTTTCAGTATGTAATCCTCGCCCAGCTCAGTACAGCCGAGGCGAAGGTAAAAATCTTTCATCGATTCGTCCGACGCAAGATAGCACTCTATTCCCTCTTTTTTCAGCTCCTGTGAAACAAGTCTTATCAACGTTGAGGCATAGCCTTTGCTTCTGTCAGCCTCAGGCGTCGCTATATCCGCAAGATAGGCTCTTCCGTAGCTCTGGCACTTGACTGTAAGAACTGACGATTTATATCCATAGATGCGGACTATTCCCCGATTCACACGCCTTACCGTGTCTGTGAGCCACAAGCCATAGTTTGCGTCCTGTCCCGAAAAAGCGGTTCTAAAAACTGATTCATATGGAAGCTCACGTAAAAGCTCTTTGTCTTCAAGCTCTTCTTCAGAAGCTGGCACGGAGAAGAAATATCTCTTTTCCTTGCGATACTCACTCAGACCTCGTCTCGGAATCAGCGCTTCTGGCATTTCAACGAACATCGGGTACTTGAACCGGATGAACTCGGCGGTTTCACGAATACAGCCGGAAGAGCTGTGGGCATCGTCCAGCAAATCAACCGTCAGTGAGCTGTTCATTGATGCGAAGATTCCGACTCGTTTGTTGCCTTTTAAGAGCTCATAGAACTCGCAAAAGTCAAATTCGGTTCCGTAGGCAAGAATATGCGACAGAATTATTCTCGAATAGTGAGAATCCCTGAGGAGTAGCTTTGCGTTGTCAAAGCTGTCTATTCGCCTTATCATTATTTGAGACCGCTCACAATCGACTTGAAGTGCCTGCCTCTGACTTCAAAGTTCGGGTACATGTCAAACGAGGCACATGCAGGTGAAAGAGTTACGATGTCACCAGGCTCGGCGCTCTCTCTTGCGAGTGCAACCGCTTCTTCCATTCCGGAAGCATGAAGGATTTTCAGCTCATCGGGGTTATAGAACGGAGTGTCGGTTACTGCTTTTTCAATCTTCGGTGCGGTCTGACCCATGAGAATCAGAGTCTTGACGTACTTATTGACCGGCTCGGCAAGCGGTTCAAAGGGAATCTTCTTGTCGTAACCGCCGGCGATTACTATTATCTTTGTTCCGAAGGCTTTGAGACCGGCGATGACTCTTGTCGGGCTGGAAGCAATCGAGTCGTTATAGTACTTGACTCCGTCGAGTTCACGGACAAATTCGATTCTATGTTCGACTCCACCGAAGTGGCGTGCAACACGGCAGATGGAATCGATTGAGACGTCTCCCCATACAGCACTGATTGCCGCTAAATAGTTCTCAATGTTGTGCTCGCCGGGAAGCTTGATTCGCTCGGCTGGGATAATCTTGACGGTCTTTCTGCCGTCACAGTAGCAGAGAACTCTGTCGGAATTGAGGTACGCTCCGACCTTGACGGGCGAAAGTCTTGAAAATCCTACAAGATTTCCTCTGACATGTGAACCGAGCTTGACAGTCTCGGCATTATCCTGATTGAGAACTGCCTTTGAGAATGCGCTCTGGTGGTCTAAAATATTGCATTTTGCAGAAATATACTCGTCCATTGTCCCGTGGACGTCGAGGTGGTTCGGGGATATATTCGTTATGACTGCTACGTCGGGAGACTCACGCATCGAGATAAGCTGGAAGCTTGAAAGCTCGACTACGGCAAAATCGGTTTCGGAGATACTCTCGATTCTTGGGAGAAGCGCTTTTCCGATATTTCCTCCGAGCCAGACCTTGTAGCCTTCGGCTTTAAGGAATTCTGATATAATGGTTGTGGTGGTAGTCTTTCCATCGGAGCCGGTGACTGCGTAAATCTTGCACGGGCAGAGCTCGAAGAAGGATTCCATCTCGCTTGTGATTATGACTCCTGCCTGTCTCGCTTCAACGAGCTTCGGGTTGTTATAATACATTCCTGGGGTTCTGTAGACTACGTCATAGTCGGTGAGACTGTCGAGATAGCCTTCGCCGAGGACAAACTTTACACCCTTATCGGAGAATTCCTGATAGAGTTCAGGGTCATACTGGTCTACAGTCTTCTTGTCCAGAACGGTTACATCTATTCCTTTGGACAGGAACAGTCTTATAAGTTCGGTATGGCTTACACCGGTGCCGATGAAGGCAACCTTCATATCTTTAAGAGAATCAAAAAATCTCTGTGTCTTGTTCATATATTCACGCCTTTCGATTTCTTTTGCTGGGCTGAACACACAATACGTCACTATACATTTTCAGCCTATAATATTATATAACATTTCCCTACGCAATTCAATGCCTAATTTTGCGAGAGTGAGAAGAATTTTTTGAATTTCGGATTGAGAACGGTGCAAAGTACGAAAAAAGGATAAAAAAATCCTATCAAAATAGCAGGAATATTTATAATTTTATTATTGTAAACGGTCTGAATTTGCTATATAATGAATAGTGGCATTATGGGGTATCATGCTGCCGAAAAAATTGTTTAAAACAAGGAGACAAAGATTGTAATTGAAAAATACTATCATCAGCATACGAAATGCTGTTGTCGAGTATGACGGGATTCAGGTACTGAAGAGTATCAACCTCGACATAGTGGACAAGCAGTTCGTAACACTCTTGGGTCCGTCGGGTTGCGGAAAGACCACAACACTCCGGATCATCGGTGGCTTTGCCGAAATGGCAAGCGGTGAGCTATTTTTTAACGGCGTGAAGATTAATAACCTCCCACCCCACAAGCGTGAGGTAAACACTGTCTTCCAGAAGTACGCGCTTTTCCCCCATTTGAATATCTACGACAATATTGCTTTCGGTCTCAGGATTCAGAAGCTTCCCGAGAAAGAAATCGCAAAACGTGTCGGAGAGATGCTTGAGCTTGTAAACATGCAAGGCTTTGAGAAACGCTCGGTCAATTCTCTTTCCGGCGGACAACAGCAAAGAATTGCAATTGCCAGAGCTCTCGTCAATCGCCCGAAGGTTCTACTTCTCGACGAACCGCTGGGTGCATTGGATTTGAAACTCCGAAAGGAAATGCAGATTGAGCTGAAGAGAATGCAACGTGAACTTGAAATTACGTTTATCTATGTCACACACGACCAGGAGGAAGCCCTCACGATGAGTGACACAGTCGTTGTAATGAGAGACGGCTCAATTCAGCAGATAGGCACACCGCAGGATATCTATAACGAGCCTGCAAACGCCTTTGTTGCCGACTTTATCGGCGAGTCAAACATTATAGACGGAATAATGAGACGTGACTTTTTGGTCGAGTTCGCCGGAAAAGAATTCTCCTGCGTGGATCAGGGATTCGCACCTGACGAGCTTGTTGACGTTGTCATAAGACCGGAAGACATCAAGGTTGTGCCTCAGTATCAAGGAGCTATCGTCGGAGTAGTTGAAAGCTGTATTTTCAAGGGCGTTCACTACGAAATCGGCGTTGATGCTCTCGGCTACAAATGGAAAATACACTCCACTCAGAGCGAGGAGATAGGAGCGATTATCGGCATGAATGTAACGCCTATGGACATACATATCATGCACAAGTCGGAGGCTTAAACCGTTGAAAGTATCTAAGGTTTTTGCTGTTCCATACGCTGTATGGATTCTCGTCTTCACGATAATTCCTCTAGGACTTGTAATCGGATTCGCTCTTACCGATTCTGACGGAGGCTTTACGCTTCAAAACCTGTTCGATATGTCCGACTATATGGCGGTTCTGTTCCGTTCAATACTGTTCGCCATTATCGCAACGGTTATCTGTCTTATTCTGGCTTTTCCTGCGGCATATATCATTTCGCGTGCAAAGTCGTTCAACCAGTCCTCGCTTATAGTTTTAATAATGGTCCCTATGTGGACAAACTTCATCTTAAGAACCTACGCCTGGATGACTCTTCTCGAATCAAACGGTCTTATAAACAAGTTTTTAGGGCTGTTCGGGATTGGTCCTCTGAATCTTATCAACACCGGCGGCGCAGTTATACTCGGTATGGTATATAACTATCTGCCGTTCATGATTCTGCCACTCTATTCTGTAATGGTAAAGATTGATCCGAGTGTTATCGAAGCCGCAAAGGACTTGGGAGCCAATAACTTCAATCTTGTAAGAAGAGTTATCCTTCCACTCTCGATGCCCGGTATCAATTCAGGCATTATAGCAGTTTTCATCCCGAGTGTTTCGACATTCGTAATTTCAAGAATGCTCGGCGGCGGAACAAGCGATCTTATCGGCGACATAATCGAATCTCAGTTTTTGGGAACTTCGTATAACCCGCACCTGGGTTCTGCTATGGCGCTGGTACTTATGGTGGTTGTAATATTCCTGATGAGCTTGTTCAACCAGTTCGGCTCGGAAGAGGAGGTTATGCTATGAGAAAGCTGTCCTCCAAACTTTACATGTACGCTTTGTACCTGTTCCTGTATCTTCCGATTATCGTTCTTATCGTATTCTCATTCAACGTGTCGAAGTCCCGTTCCAACTGGACAGGCTTCACTCTCGACTGGTATGTCAAGCTGTTTCACAATGAGGCAATACTCACGTCTCTAAGAAACACCGTAATAGTTGCGCTTGCGGCGTCGATTTTCGCCACAATCCTTGGAACTACTGCGGCGCTTGGCATAAACAGCATGAAAAAGCGCTCAAAAACCGTTTTCATGAACCTGACATATATACCCGTTGTCAGTCCGGAAATCATCATGGGCGTATCTCTGATGCTTCTATTCCAGTTTTTCAGAACTTCGTTCGGATTCCAGTTCGGATTTGCGTCACTTATACTGTCGCATATCTCGTTTGACGTTCCCTATGTCATATACAGCGTTCTTCCGAAGCTTAGAAGCATGAATCCGAGTCTTGTCGAAGCCGCTCAGGACCTAGGGTGCAACCAACGGCAGGCGTTCTTCAAGGTTGTAATTCCTGAGATTATGCCAGGCATTTTCACGGGATTCCTCATGAGTGTCACCTACTCTATTGATGACTTCGTCGTCAGCTACTTCACGTCCGGCACGAACGTGCAGACTCTTTCAATCACAATCGAGTCGATGACGAGACTGAAGGTGTCGCCTGAAATCAATGCTCTTTCGGCGATTATCTTCTTAGTAATCTGCGTTATCCTCATAACCAAAAACATACTCGACAACCGCAAGCTGAGGCGTGAGCAGGAGCAATTCCGTGCCGCTCAGAGGAAGGAGAGCATGGTATGAGAAAACTGTTCGCTTTTCTAACTGCATTCTTAGTTCTTGCGCTTTCCCTTTGCGGATGCTCTTCGGGAAATGCATATGGTGCCTATTCCGAGCTTGATGAGGAACTTCTTTCCGACTACGACTATACCCGCTTCATGGGGCAGGACATTATACTCAACGTCGCCAACTGGGGCGAGTATATGTGCCTTAACGAAGCGGACATGCTCGACGTAAACGAAGCGTTTGAGGCTCTCACCGGAATCGAGGTCAACTACACGACGTTTGCGAGCAACGAAACCCTCTACTCAAAGATTCAGTCGGGCAGTGCGGAGTATGACATCATCATTCCAAGCGACTATATGATTTCAAAGATGATAGACGAGGGACTTATCCAGAAGCTTGACTTCGACAATATCCCGAATATCGCTAACATCATGGACATGTACTTATATCCCGAATACGACCCGACGAACGAATACTCAGTTCCCTATCTTTGGGGAATGGTTGTTATCATCTACAACACGACTATGGTCGATGAGGAGATAACTTCGTGGGCTTCGCTCTGGGATGAGAAATATGCGGGAAATATCCTGATGTTCAATAATCCAAGAGACGCATTTGGCATTGCACTGACATACTTGGGCTACTCCCAGAACACTGAGGACGAGCTTGAGCTTCAGGAAGCGGCACTTCTTCTGAAAGAACAGAAATCAATTGTCCAGGCTTATGTTATGGACGAGATTTTCGACAAGATGGAAGGCGGTTCCGCCGCAATAGCTCCCTATTATGCCGGCGATGCCGTCACCATGATAGCTGAGAATGAGGATCTCACATACTGTATTCCTGTTGAAGGGACAAACCAGTTTTTTGACGCCATCTGTATTCCGACTACTGCTCAGAACAAAGAGGCGGCGGAGATGTATATAAACTTCCTCTGCGAAGCTGAGGTTGCCCTTGCAAACTGCGAATATACAGGCTATTCAACCCCGAATCAGGCGGCATATGAGCTCTTGGATGACGAGGTCAAGAATAATCCCTTGCAGTATCCGTCTGATGAATATCTCGCCGAGCATACGGAAGTCTTCGTTAATCTCTCGGACGAGACAAATGAACTGATGCAGACACTCTGGAATCAGCTGAAGATTGACGGAACCAATCCGTGGCTCGTTCCAATTTTCCTTGTTGCTATGCTGGCGGCGACCGTATTCGTCAATGTCAGACGTGCAAGAAAGAAGCACTCCGATCATCTGTAGAAATCTATCTCTTATAGATTTAGAATATAGCATATCTCACTCACTATTATTCAAAATACAATATGGAGGCATGATTCAATGACAATGTTAAAAAAGACCTCGCAAATCTTCAACCCTGAGCTCAGTGTAGCTCCACTCGGAATTATCGCAATGGACAACGCCAAAGAGCTCGGCGAGAAGATTAACGACTATCTCGTAACCTGGGCAAGACAGGCTGGAAGAGATGTTGATACCTTCCTTATCCCGTCAAGTTGCCCGAGATTCCAATCCGGAGACGCTAAAGGCTTCATCTACGAGACAGTCAGAGGCTATGACCTTTTCTTCGTTTGCGATGTCGGAAACTACTCCTGCACATATCCCTATTTCGGATATGAGAATCGCAAATCCCCCGACGACCATTTTCAGGACTTAAAACGATTGATTCAGGCGGCGGGAGGAAAGGCGCACAGAGTCAATGTAATCATGCCGCTTCTTTACGGTGGCAGACAGCACAGGCGAAACGGCAGAGAATCTCTCGACGCCGCATGTATGCTTCAGGAGCTCCAGAACATCGGAGTTGAGAATGTCCTCACGTTCGACGCTCACGACCCGAGAGTTATGAACGCAGTGCCACTCATGGGATTCGATAACATAGTGCCTTCTTATCAGGCTCTTAAAGCTCTGTTCAAGGCTTTCCCAGACCTGATTGTGGATAAAGAGCACTTCATGATTGTATCACCTGACGAAGGCGGAATGAATCGAAACATGCACTATTCATCCGAGCTCCAGGTTACTCTTGGAATGTTCTACAAGCGCAGAGACGTCAGCCAGGTTGTCGACGGTGTCAACAAGATTGAAGCACACGAATATCTCGGAAACGACGTTACCGGAATGGACATCTTCATCGCCGACGAC
Source organism: Oscillospiraceae bacterium (assembly GCA_021200775.1). Classification (GTDB taxonomy): domain Bacteria; phylum Bacillota; class Clostridia; order Oscillospirales; family Ruminococcaceae; genus Faeciplasma. The sequence continues at coordinate 41,772 of JAJQGB010000008.1, read as the reverse complement.
ATCATCTCCTCCGGAAAGTCGATGATTGAAGTCGCTTACGACCTAAAGAAGAGAAATGCAAAGAGAATCTTCACCTATGCTACCTACTGCATCTTCACAAAGGGCTACGAAGAGATGGACAAGGCTTACGCAGACGGCATTATTGACGGAGTGTTCGGAACGAATCTTACTTACGCTCCCAAGGAACTCCTGAGCAGAGAATGGTATCATGTTGTCGACTGCTCGAAGTATGTTTCCTACTTCATTACTGCTCTCAACCATGATATGTCGGTAAGCTCCATCATCGACCCGCACGAGAAGATTCAGACTCTTTTGAAAGAGCATAGAGGAAAGTAATCTGGCATAAAATATCCCTGAAAAAGCATAGAAAGGATGATTCTGATGCTCAAAGAATTTAACATAGGTGAACTCACCTTTAATCCGTTTGAGAGAATCGGCAACGACTGGTGCCTTATATCGGCTGGAAACGAAAGCGGCTTCAACACGATGACAGCCTCATGGGGTGGAGTCGGAATACTCTGGGGCAGAGAAGTTGCGACCTGCTATATAAGACCTCAGAGATACACGAAGCAATTTGTCGACGGAAGCGATTACTTCACCCTGACATTCTTCCCAGACGGCTACAAGAAGGCTCTCGGGCTCTGCGGAAGAGTCTCGGGACGTGACCACGACAAGCCAAAGGAAGCAGGACTCACTCCCCTGTTCACTGATGGAACAGTCACTTTTGAAGAGGCGAACCTCATCCTTGTTTGCAGAAAGCTCTATGCTCAGAAGATGACTGAAGACTCGTTTGTCGACAAGGAAGTTCTCGCAAGAAACTATCCTGAGATGGACCTTCACACGATGTACATTGGCGAGATAGTCAAGGCTTACAAGGCGGACTGATTCAATTCTAAAACACTACTCCCTTTCATAAACTCATCTTAGGACGAGTTTCGGAAGGGAGTTTTATCATGCAGGAAAATAATTTTGGCGGTCTCAGCGAATCGGAAGCCGAAAAGAGATTAAAAGAGTTTGGCTACAACCGTCTCAAATCGAAGAACAAGAAGAACCCTGTCGGGATATTTCTGTCGCAGTTCAAGGACATTATGGTTTTGGTGCTTCTCGGCGCAACTGTCATATCGGTCTTTATGGGCGAAATATACGACGCCGTGACGATTATACTTATTGTTCTGATGAATTCAATACTAGGGTTCATTCAGGAATTCAGAACCGAACGGACGATGGAGGCTCTTGAAAAGCTGACTGCTCCCACAGCAAGAGTAATTCGGGACGGGAAAGAGAAAACTGTCGATGCGTCACTTATCGTTCCTGACGATGTTATCCTGATTGAAGCCGGAGACCAGGTGCCATGCGACGGGAAGATACTTCGTTCAAACGGACTTTGGTGCAACGAGTCGATTCTTACAGGCGAGTCGGAAGCGGTCAAAAAGGACAGCGAAGATGGCTTCGTCTATATGGGAAGCTCGGTAACACGAGGAAATGCAGTTATCCGGTGTCAAGGGACCGGTATGAACACCAAGATGGGACAGGTTTCAACTCTTATTGACGAAGCAGGAAATCAGGAAACTCCGCTTCAGAGAAAGCTCGGGACGCTAGGAAAAACGCTTTGTCTCATTTGTGCGGCTGTATGCGTTCTGGTTGTGATTGCGGGAATATACCGTGGCGAACCGATTTTTGACATGCTTATGACGGGAATCACAATTGCAATCGCCGCAATTCCTGAAGGGTTACCTGCGGCGGTTACCATTGCTCTTGCACTGGCTGTCAGGAGGATGATGAAGAGAAACGCACTCGTAAGGAAGCTTCATTCGGTCGAGACTCTCAGCTGTGCAAACGTCATCTGCACTGACAAGACGGGTACCCTTACAGAAAACAAAATGACCGTCACGAAAATCAGAACCGCTGACAAGGAATATGCCATTACAGATAACTCAAAACCCGATAAATGTCTTGACGAACTCTTAAGATGTGCGGTGCTATGCAACAATGCTGTTCTCAGCGAAAGCGACAGCATCGGCGACCCTACCGAAACAGCTCTTCTCGTCGCCGCAAAGAAGTTCGGAATCGACAAAAGTGGCTATACAAGGCTGTCTGAGATACCTTTTGACAGCGAAACAAAGAGGATGAGTGTTACAGTCTCCTCCAATCACGGGATGAAAACATACATAAAAGGCGCTCCCGATGTGATTCTCAAAACCTGCCGGATGATTTATACCGATTCTGGCATTGAGCCGTTGACGAATGAGCGAAGGAGGGAGTTATATCAGGTAGTCGATGACTATGCCGCAGGTGCACTGCGTGTAATGGCGTTTGCCTTTACGGATGAGAAAACCGGCTGTGAAGTGTTCTTAGGGCTGACAGGTATGCTCGATGCTCCAAGAGCTGAGGCGAAGGCATCAGTAAGCCAACTCAGAAAAGCCGGAATCAGAATGATTATGATTACAGGAGACCACAAGCTGACTGCTGAGGCGGTTGCAAGAGAAGTTGGAATTCTCAGACGTGGAGATTTAGTTATATCAAAAGATGAGCTTGACGGAATGACAGACAAGGAGCTTGACAGGATAATTTCAAAAGCCGCTGTTTTTGCAAGGGTTGACCCGGGAGATAAGCTGAGAATCGTGCAATCTCTCAAAAGAAAGGGCAATATTGTCGCCATGACCGGAGACGGAGTGAACGACGCTCCTGCCGTCAAGGAAGCGGACATCGGAATCGCAATCGGGCAGAACGGCTCGGAGGCGTGCAAGCAGGCGGCAGACATGATTTTACTCGACGACAATCTCTCGACCATCTGCGAAGCAGTAAGACAGGGCAGAACGGTCTATATGAACATCAGAAAGTTTGTACGATATCTCATATCCTGCAACATCGGCGAGGTGATGGTGATGTTTCTGTCAATAATTTTAGGGATGCCGGTTGTTCTCCTTCCGACGCAGATTTTACTTGTAAATTTAGTCACCGATGGACTTCCGGCGATGGCTCTGAGCCTTGAAAAGAGCGAAAAAGAAATCCTCAGGATGAAGCCTTCGGAATTTTCGGGGAGTTTTTTCAGCGGAGGACTCCTGGGGAAAATTACCGTCCGGGGAGTTCTTATCGGGCTTTGCACACTAGGATGCTTTGCGTATTCGCTTTACTTAGGATGTGCTATTGAAGCGGCAAGGACATGTGCCCTGGTGACTCTTATTGCAAGCCAGCTGATACATGTTTTTGAGTGCAGGAGCGAGCGAAAATCGATGTTCAGGATGAATCCGTTTGAGAATCCGGCACTGATTCTGGCGGTTCTTGTTTCGGCTGGTGTGACTGCGCTGTGCATTTATCTTCCGTTTTTGTCTGTAGCTATGGAGACGACTCCGCTTAGTCTTCCGGAAATGGCTTGGTCGCTACTGTTTGCGGCGGCTGTGCCGATTGCTTCGGGACTACTCAGACTCATTACAAATCATGAATAAGCCAAAACCGCTTCCCTACTGCTGGAAAGCGGTTTTACTTTACGGTGCAAAGTTCTTCATCACTTCTAGTGCCGCCCTGATTCCGTCGACAGCGGCGGACATTATGCCTCCGGCATAGCCGGGACCTTCTCCACACGGAATCAGGTTTACGGTTCCCAGAGCCCGCATATTTTCGTCCCTTGGGATACGAACAGGCGACGAAGTTCTCGTTTCGGGAGCTGTCAGGACTGCTCCCATATCTTTGAAGCACTCCATCTGAGTTGCGAATTTTGTGAGACCTTCCTTCATCATTTCCGACACGAACTGCGGGAAGAGAATGTTCAAATCTCTGTCTACGACTCCAGGCTTGTAGCTTGGAGTGACTGTGCGGCTTGCAGGATTTCCTAAAAAGTCGCCAACTGTCATTGCCGGTGCACGGCTGTCGCCACTTATGAGATAGGCTTTTCTTTCGATATCGTGTGCAAATTTAACTCCATCAAGTGGGTTGTGACCGAAGTCGTCCGGGGTGACCGACACAACGACTGCGGTGTTGGCATTTTCGCCGTCACGGCTGTACATGCTCATGCCGTTAGTGACTATGGTTTCCTTTTCACTTGCGGATGCTACAACTAGTCCACCTGGGCACATGCAGAATGTATAGCAAGCTCTGCCGTCGGGTCTTCTGTGGGCAAGCTGATACTCACCTTTCGGAAGAAGCGGATTCCCGGCATAGTCGCCATAGAGGCTTCGGTCGACGCTTTCCTGGGTGTGCTCAATTCTTGCACCGACGGAAAAGGGCTTTGCTTCGAGCCTGATGCCGTTTTGCAGTAACATTTCAAAAGTATCTCTTGCAGAGTGACCGATTGCGAGAATCAGTGCACTTGTTTCAATGTCGCCGGATGGCGTCTTTGCTTTGACAACCCGTCCGCCGTCAGATTCAATTCCTGTAAGCTCACTGTGAAGCCGGACTTCGCCGCCGTTTTCGATGATGCGGTTTCGGATATTTTTGACAATACCCCGAAGATTATCGGTGCCGAGATGCGGCTTTGCGATTCTTAATATGCTTTCCGGAGCGCCGAATTCAACGAATTTCTGAAGGACGTAGCGGCAAAGTGGGTCGTTGATTCGGGTTGTGAGCTTTCCATCCGAGAAGGTTCCGGCACCGCCTTCGCCGAACTGGACATTGGTCGATTCGTCGAGCTCCCCGCCTGCCCAATATTCAGTAATTTTTTCGATTCTCTCATCGACCGAACCGCCACGTTCCAGAATTACAGGCTTATAGCCGTATTCCGAAAGAATCAGCCCGGCAAACATTCCAGCCGGTCCGAAGCCGGCAATCACTACACGTCCGTCTGTTTTTCTGTTTGAAATCGCAGGCGAAAGTGTAAGCTCTTCAAAATACTTCACGTTCTGCTTCTTTGAAAGCTCACGTTCGAGTTTCTCAGAATCCAGCGAAAGAAGTATTGAACTGACAAGGCGGATGCCTTCACGGGTTCTCTCACGCTTTCTTGCATCGAGTGAGGTCTTGTATATCGAAGCCGAGAGAACATGCCGCATGCCGACTCCGATTTCTTTGAGTGACGCTGAAATGATTTCGGATTCGCTCATGTCAAGAGGCGTTTTTATATTCATGACTATAATCGGCATAGGATTCCCTCACTTACACAAAAAATCGGGGCAAAATCAGCTTTCGCCCCGATAAAATGATTCTTGAAATTACTCAGCAGTTTCGGTCTCTTCTTCGGCTGTCTCGACACTTTCAATGCTTACATAAACTCTGTACTTGCCATAGCTCCAGACATTGTCATATCCGGGAACATAAATTGTCAGGTCCATGATGGTATAGCTTGAAGTCGTGTTGGCATAGTCGAGCATGTCTATTTCGGCGACAACGTCGGACGAGCTTATCTGCTCCAGAACATCCTCAGGTCCGACCAGGATTACGTTCTGAATCTGAGCCTGCTCAACGGTCACAACCTTATCATCGGTGCCGTTTACGATGTAAATCTGAGAATTTCTTACCGTCACAGCCTTTTCTGCGTAGCCTTCAAGGTCAAAGGATACCGTTGCGTTGCCAATTCCCGAAATATTCTCATAGGAGCTCGATTCATCAATGGTGATGTTGAACACGCTTCCGACGGTTATCTCATTCACCGAGATATAGCCAAGAAGTATGTCTTCTATACTACTGAGACTCGAATTCTGAGATCTCACTGAAATGCTTGCAGGACTTATGCTGTAAGGAATAGACGAAGTGTCAAGCGAATCGACAGATGATGTCAGTGTGACATAGAACGGAAGCGACTTCACGAGATATACCGGAACCGTCACCTCGAAGCTGCTGTTGTCGACTGTGATGTCCTCGTTTTCAAACTCATCATTGCCACTGTAAAAGATGACGGAATTGAGATTTGACGTCATCGTTGACTGAATAATTGCGGCGTTGTCAACTTTGACTGCGACGGAGGTAATCTGGTTGATGTAGTCCTGCGGACCATAGAGTTCAATCGTCGACGGAGAGATTGTAATTTCGTCTTCATCGATGATGTAGCCGTCGGATGCTGTCAGGTTGGAAACATCTGCTACAAGGGTTCCATCCTCAACCGAGAAGGTCTTTGTTACCATATAGTCGAAATCTACCTTGACGGTTGACGGCTCAATCTGCTCTACCTCGATTGTATCGCCGCTCACACTAGTTACGACAAGCGAAATATCATATGAACCGGTGGTTCTTACTGCATCGACATTGATTCCTATGTGTATATCATCAGCTGTATAGTCGCCGATGAGGTATCTTTCACCAGAGATGACGACGTTTACTGAATCTACGGACGTCTTCATAACCGAAATTCCGGCAACATCTGCATAGGAGCCGTCAAGAGAAAAGTCGATTGGAACGTCTTTTAAGGTGATTGTCGTCTCGGGGAAGACGGTAAGCGACATGATTATCCAGATAACAAATGCCAGAACCGCAGAAAAGAGCATCAGATAGAAGTTGCCGCTTTTGAAGAACTTAGTCTTCTGTGTTTTCTCGGTCGTTTTCTCCGCCATCGGTCTTCTCCTTTCTCGTGAACAGTCTGCCAAGTAGTTTCTTGTCGGACGGATTCTTTTCGTCAAGAATACGTGACTTCAGATACTTTATGATTCTTTCCTTAGTGTAGCCTCTTGTGAGCTCACCGTTTTCAGCAATGGAAATGGTGCCGGTTTCCTCGGACACAACGACAATTATGGCATCGGAATTTTCACTCATGCCGATTGCCGCTCTATGGCGGGAACCAAGCTGTTTGTTGATTCTCTCCTCCTTCTGAGGAGTCGGAAGGAAGCAACCAGCCGCAATAATTCTGGCGTTTCTAATGATTACAGCGCCATCGTGAAGAGGAGTTTTCGGGAAGAAGATACTGCCGAGAGTCGGGACACTCGGGATGCAGTCCATAACGGTGCCGTTGTCAATCTGTTCGCCCAAACGTGTTGTTCTCTCGATAACAATGAGTGCACCGGTTCTTGTTTCGGAGAGCTGACTTACGGCTTCGCCGATTACCTCGATTGCGTCATCCCAGTTCTTGGCTTCGTCGTCGGCTTTATAGCCTCCGCCACCGAAAATTCCGAGGCTTTTGACGTTGGTTTGCCCCATCTTTTCGAGTATTCGCCTGAGCTCCGGCTGGAAGACGATGATTACCGCTAAGATTCCTATCTGGAAGAAGTTTTCCAGTAGGTACGACATGACTTTAAGCTGTAACCACGAGGCGACGAGATAAACGCCAACTATGATTAAAATTCCGGTGAGGAGCTGTTGCGCTCTCGTTTCACGGATTATCTTGATAAGCTTATATAGGATATACGCCAGTATGATTATATCAATAATATCCCGGAAGGATATTGAGCTGACTATACTTACGAACTTTACCCAAACGTCACTGACAAATTCCAAGTCCATTTCCCTTTCCGCCCTAATCGGCATTGATACTCTCTCTATTTTAACAGCAATCGCTCGAAATTTCAATAGTCAAAGTCCATCTTTTGCGATTTTTTTTACTTCCGAGAGAAGCCTTCTGACGTCCGTCCCGGAATTGAAAACGGATGGCGAGAATCTGACGGTTCCCTCCGGGAGTGTTCCCAGCGTTCTATGTGCCAAAGGTGCGCAGTGAAGTCCTCCCCGAAGAGCAAATCCACGCTCAGACAGCGCTTCCGAAACAGCAGACGACGGGATTCCTTCAACATTGAATGACACTATCGGGACAAAGCGGTTGCCTTTTCGATATACCGTCACGTTATCTATGGTTTTGAGCCCGTCGATAAATATTTCGCAGAGCGACTGCTCGTGGTTGAAGATGTCATCCATGCCGTAGTTCTGAACATAATCGATTCCGGCTTTGAGAGATGCGATTCCGACGGTGTTGAGAGTTCCGCTTTCCAGCCTTTCGGGCATGAAGCCGGTCTGTTCGAGCTCGGCTGACGTAGCGCCCGTTCCTCCTTCGATTATGGTTTTCGGGACGTACTTGCCATCCGAGATAAGAAGACCGGTTCCGGTTACGCCGTAAAGCCCTTTGTGACCGGCTGTACAGATGAAGTTCATTCCGTCGTCCAAAGTAACCGGAATAATTCCGCAAGCCTGTGCACCGTCGACTATGAAGCAGACGCCCATACTCTGGCACATTTCCGCAATCTCACGGATTGGCATTACCCTGCCGGTTACGTTGCTGGCGGCTGTACATACAACACAACGGGTGCCGGGGTTTATGAGGCTATGGAAATTTTCAAGTGTTTCCTCATCTGTCTTCCCCACTGTAGCAACGTCGACTATTGCTCCTGCTTTCGACAGAGCATAGGCAGGACGGGCTACCGAGTTATGCTCCATCGAAGAGATAACCAGCCTGTCCCCGGGTCTTACTATGCCCTTGATTGCAAGGTTGAGAGAATGGGTGCAATTGCTCGTGAATACTGTATTTTCCGGGCTAGATTTGAACATCCCGGCGGCTATGCATCTGGCATCATAGACCATCGCCGCCGCATTATATGAATAAGCGTGCCCCGACCTGCCCGGGTTTCCGCCGTACTTTACGGGTGCTTCAGCCGTAGCCCTTACGACTGACGGAGGTTTCGGGTAGGTCGTTGCCGCATTATCAAAGTATGACACTTTCACATTGACAAATCCTTTCGTAAAGACCGTATTTTACATTTCAACAGTCGTGCGGTCCTTGACCGCTATGCCGTTTTTCTGAAGGATTCCCGTCACATAGTCGGGGTTATCCCGTATTCTGACCGAGTAGCCGCAACCGGAAGCAAGATTCTTCGGAGTTTTTGACACCTCGCAGAAAATTCCCATGCTGTTGAGAAGCTTTTTCGCCTTCATTGCGTAAGTGATGGAGGAAACGGCTAAGAGAGTGTATTTCATTTCAAAGTGCACCTCGCACTTATTACTGCCTCCAAAATACAAGAGGCTAACATAGTATATGTGGAACTTGCGGACTTTGGCACAACAAAAAGCCCTGCCGGAGCAGAGCTTTCCGAGGAAGATTTAATCAGCCTTTTATGAGAGAAACCGCATGTGCGGATATTCCATCGCCTGTTCCTGTGAAGCCCAAGCCTTCCTCGGTGGTTGCCTTCACAGAGACACATCCTATATCTATATCCATTGCGCTTGCTAAAACTTCCCGCATAGCGAGAATATAGGAAGCTAGCTTCGGCTTCTGGGCGATTACGGTGATGTCGGTGTTGACTATTTCAAAGCCATTGGCTCTGAGAACACGGCAGACTTCTTTTAAGAGCTCGATGCTGTCGGCACCCTTGTAGCGATCGTCAGAGTCCGGGAAGAGCTTTCCTATATCGCCGAGTGCCGCCGCTCCGAGAAGCGAATCCATGAGAGCATGGGTAAGTACATCGGCGTCGGAATGACCAAGAAGCCCGAGAGTATAGGGTATTTCGACTCCGCCTAAGATAAGTTTTCTGTCGGGAACGAGCTTATGAACGTCGTAGCCGTGTCCGATTCTTATTGAACTTCCGATAAGTCCTTCTGCCATCTTTAAATCCTCCGAAACGGTGATTTTTATATTATTTCTACTTCCCATTGTCAGGTGCGGCTTTATGCCGACAGAATCGAGAAGCTGTGCGTCGTCGGTATAGTCGCCGGTTGAATTCTCCAAAGCATAGAGATAAAGCTTCCGGGAAAAGCTCTGAGGAGTTTTAATAAGATAGAACTTTGAACGGTCGGGAGAATAGGAAGTCTCGCCGTCCGAGAATCTTATCGTCTCGGTCATCGGAGTTGAGATTATCGAGTTTCCAAACCTGAAGGCGTCGTCAAGAGATGCCTTTATCTCATCACAGGAAACCAGCGGTCTTGCACCGTCGTGAATCATGATGATGTCTTCCGTTGCGGCTTTTACCGCATTTGCGACCGACTGCTGGCGGGTTTCTCCGGAATTAACGAACAAAATCGGCTTATCTATGCCGTCGAGTGCCGCTTTGTAGGTATCGAAAAGCTCTTCCGGAGCCGAGATTATAATTCGCTTGATTTCCGGAAAATCGCAGAATGGCTTACAGGAACGATAAATGCAAGGCTTGCCGGAAATCATCGACAGAAGCTTGTTCTCGCCGCCCATTCGGGTACTTCTTCCGCCGCAGGCTAAAATCAGCTCAGCAGAGCAGGAAACAGGTATAAATTCTGATAGTTTTATGCTCATCATCCATTCTCCCAATATTTTCTGTCAAGGCAACGGTATCTCACCGCCTGAGCGACGTGCTTGCGGTCGATTCGTTCCTCACCGTCCATATCAGCCATTGTTCTCGAAACTTTCAGGATTCGGTCATATGCTCTTGCAGATAGACCGAGGCGGTCAAAAACTTCGCCTAAGAGGGTGTTTGCATCATCAGTAAGTGGGCAGACTTCGTGCAAAAGCTCAGATGTGATTCGGGCGTTACAGGTGATTCCGGTGCCCTTGTATCTTTCGGTCTGGATTTCTCTTGCCTTCTGAACTCGCTCACGGATTGCCGAGCTAGGTTCCTCCTTCTTGGCGGAGGAGATATTCTCGTACTCTACCGGAGCGACTTCTATATGCAAATCGAATCTGTCGAGAAGCGGTCCCGAAATCTTTGAGAGATACTGCGAAACCTGCCTTTTGGTGCAGACGCACTTTTTCTTCGGGTGACCGTAGTAGCCGCAGGGACAGGGATTCATCGCCGCTACGAGCATGATATTCGATGGATATGTAACTGTGCCGGATGCACGGGAAATCGTGACTTTTCCGTCCTCAATCGGCTGACGGAGAATTTCGAGGGTGGAACGGGAGAACTCGGCAAGCTCGTCGAGGAAAAGTAGTCCATTATGAGCAAGTGAGATTTCACCGGGGCGTGGGATTCCTCCTCCACCGGCGAGACCGGCTGTTGAAACCGTATGGTGTGGAGCTCTGAACGGTCTCTCGGTTACCAGCGGTGCACTCTTGTCGATAAGACCGGCGATTGAATAAATATTTGTTGTTTCTATTGACTCCTCAAAAGTCATCTTCGGAAGGATTGACGGAAGGCGTTTTGCAAGCATACTCTTGCCGGAGCCGGGAGAACCTATCATCAGAAGATTATGTCCGCCACATGCGGCAACTTCGAGAGCCTTCTTTGCGAACTGCTGACCCTTGACGTCTGCAAAGTCGAGAAGGTCTGTCGTATTCTTTTCGGTTGGAACATACGGAGGAGCTTTTTCTATAACCAAATCGCCACTCAGGAAGTGGGCAAGTTCGCTCAGTGACTCGACACCGTAAACTTCTATTCCTTCAACAACAGAAGCCTCGTAGGCGTTTTCTTTAGGGACAAACATCTTTTTGATTCCCATCCGCTGGGCGAAAATAGTCATGGGGAGAACGCCGTTTATCGGTCTCAAATCTCCTCCCAAAGAAAGCTCTCCGACAAAGCAGGAATCCTCGGTTCTTTCTATCGGGAACATGCCTGTGGACGCAAGGATAGCAACTGCGATTGCCAGGTCGTGTGATGAACCACTCTTTTTGACATCAGCAGGTGCAAGGTTTACCACTGTGCTGACGGCAGGAAAGCGAAGCTCTGAAGAACGGAATGCAGAACGAATCCTCTCACGGGATTCCTTGACTGCAATGTCTGCGAGACCGACAATATCGAATCGCTCCATGCCTTTTGAGACTTCAACCTCAACGCTGACTTCAAAGGCGTTCATTCCGAACAGCCCGACACTCTTCACTAATGAAAACATGACGTCATCCCTTCCCACTATTGGTACAGATTATTATTCTATTCTACATTATTTTTAAGAGTTATTCAAGAGCTGACGGGCTCATTATCCAAAAAATTCACAAAAAATTCGCGCGAAAATTACGTTAAACCGTTCATTGGCACTTGTAAAGTGATAAAAAAAGCTGTATAATTAGATGGATGGGAATGACACCGAAGAAATGAGATGATTTTTTGGCGAAAAGCAATTTGAATTGGGACGATTTGGGCGACGACATCCGTGACGTCATCGATAAAGCTATTTATTCGCAGGATTACAGCGAACTGAATGAGTCAGTGCGCAATCTTGTCGGAAATGTTATAAACATGGGTACCGATATGTTCAGAAGAGCAACCGGTGGAAGCTCCAACTCCTACTATAGCGATTCGGACAGCGGCAGTTCCCAGAATGGCACAAGTTCGACACCGAAGGTTGTTCCGTCAGCGAAGAATCTTCCTGCTCTTTACGGCAACCCGAGTAAAATCACTTCTGGCGGCGTTATGAAGATAATCGGCGGAGTTATACTTGCCGGCGGCGCTGTCTGCCTTTCGGCATTGATATGGTTTGTCGGGTGGTGGTTCTATATGGACTTCGGACTGCTTACCGCTTTGCCCGCCCTTGCCGGAATGGTTATCGGTTTACCTATGATTGTCAGCGGCGGAAAACAGGTCGGCTTTGCAAACAGGTTCAAGACCTACAGACAGATTTTGGGTAGCAAAACCCTCTGCACGATTGAAAAGCTATCACAGGGAGTAGGAAAAAGCGTCAAAAAAGTCCGCAAAGAGCTTCAGAGAATGATTGACGACGGGCTGTTTCTGGAAGGACATTTTGACGAGGAGCAGACAACCTTAATCACAAGCGATGCGACATATGAAGAATACCAGAAGAGCTTAATCAAGCAAGCTGAAGAGAAGGTCAAGGACTTATCCAAAGAAAGAGAGTCCCAGAAGAACGCAAAGCTTCAGGAGGTTCTCGACAAGGGCAATGCGTTTATAGCTCAGATAAGAGCCTGCAACGATGCTATTCCCGGTGAGGAAATCTCCGAAAAAATTTCGAGAATGGAGCTTATCGTCAGGAGAATCTTTGAAAGAGCCGAGACCAATCCGGAGATTGTTCCCGATTTGAAGAAGCTTATGGATTATTACCTGCCGATGACGGTGAAGCTCCTTAACGCTTATGCCGACATGGACAAACAGCCGGTTCAGGGCGAGAATATCCAAGCCTCGAAGCGGGAGATTGAAGAAACTCTTGACACTTTGAATCAAGCATTTGAGAAGCTTCTCGACGAACTGTTTTCAGACACGGCAATGGACGTTTCAAGCGATATTTCCGTCCTAAATACGCTTTTAGCGCAGGAAGGTCTCGCCGGAGACGATTTTAAGTAAAGTATAAATTACAATATATAAAAGAACAGGAGTAACTACTATGGACAATGTAAACGAGCAAGAATTCACCGGCGTTCCCGAACTCACACTGGAGCCGGTCCTCGAAACGGAGACTATGGCTGAAATTGTTGAGGCTGAAAAGCAGTCTCCGCAGGTTGTTGAGTCGAAGCTTACGCCCGAAGAGCAGAAGGCTGTCAATGACTTTGCCGCCAAGATTGATGTTGAGAACACCGCACAGATTTTGCAGTACGGTGCCAGCACTCAGAAGAAGATGGCGGACTTTTCGGATGCCGCTCTGGCTAACGTAAGGACTCAGGATTTGGGCGAAGTCGGAGACTTGATTTCAAGCATGGTAAACGAGCTCAAAGGCATTAACGAGGAGGAAGAAAAGGGATTTTTGGGGTTCTTCCGCAAGCAGTCGAACAAGCTCGAAGCTATGAAGACCAAGTATGCCAAAGCAGAGGTAAACGTCGAGAAAATCGGCGACGCTTTGCAGGAGCACCAGGTAAGGCTTCTTAAAGACTCCGCTGTTCTTGACAAAATGTACGACCAGAATCTTGCCTACTTCAAGGAGCTGACTATGTACATCATGGCGGGCAAGCAGAAGCTTGAAGAGACCCGCAACGGCAAGCTTGTTGAGCTACAGAACAAGGCTAAGGAGACCGGTCTTGCTGAAGACGCTCAGGCGGCAAGAGACCTCAGTGACAAGTGCGACAGATTCGAGAAGAAAATTCACGACCTTGAACTTACAAGGTCTATCTCAATCCAGACTGCTCCACAAATCAGAATGATTCAGAATAACGACAACGTAATGGTTGAGAAGATTCAGACGACGTTGACGAGCACCATTCCTCTTTGGAAGAATCAGATGGTTCTGGCTCTTGGAATCGAGCACTCGACAGAGGCGGCTCAGGCTCAGAGACAGGTTACCGACATCACAAATGCACTTCTGAAGCAGAACGCTGAGAAGCTACACACAGCTTCAGTTGAAACCGCTCAGGAGGCTGAACGTGGAATTGTCGACATCGAGACCCTGAAGCAGACCAACGAACAGCTTATCCAGACTCTTGACGACGTTATGAAGATTCAGTCGGATGGCAGAGCCGCAAGACTTGCCGCTGAGACTGAGATGGTCAAGATGGAAGACGATTTGAAGCAGAAGCTTTTACAGATTCGTAACGGCGAGTGAGCTTGCTCTTCGCCGACAGATAAAAATACATTGAAAGGGCGCATTACTATGAGTGAAATAAGACCAAGCGAAAACGAGCTTTACAAGCTCTGGCTAGAAAACGCAACCGAAGACCCCGACCTTATCGAAGAACTCAAATCTGTTGAGGGCGACGACGAGGCAATCAAGGACCGCTTCTACCGCGACCTCGAATTCGGAACCGGAGGACTTCGTGGCGTAATCGGAGCCGGAACCTACAGACTCAATATTTATACCATCAGAAGAGCTACTCAGGGACTCGCTGACTATGTCAACGAAGCTTATCCCGGACAGGACAACGCAGTTGCCATTGCTTACGATTCAAGAATCAAGTCGGATCTCTTCTCGAAGGAAGCGGCAAGAGTTCTTGCCGGAAACGGAATCAAGGCTTACATCTACAGCGAGCTTATGCCGACACCTATGCTTTCGTGGGCTGTAAGAACGCTTCAATGCAAGGCTGGTATCGTCTGCACTGCATCTCACAATCCGTCAAAATACAACGGCTACAAGGCTTACGGTTCGGACGGTTGCCAGATGACTATCGAAGCGGCTGATACGGTATTAGGAAAGATTAATGCCACTCCTATGTTCGGCGGAGCAAAGCTCGTCGGATTTGAAGAGGGTCTTGCAAGCGGCATGATTGAATACATCTCTCAGGATGTTATCACTGCATATCTTGACGAAGTTCAGAAGCAGCAGATTCACCCGGAGGTTTGCGCCGCAAGCGGCTTGAAGGTTGTTTACACTCCTCTTAACGGTACCGGAAACAAGCCTGTAAGAGCAATTTTGAAGAGAATCGGTGTAAACGATGTTACCGTTGTTCCCGAGCAGGAGAACCCGGACGGTCACTTCCCCACCTGCCCGTTCCCGAATCCGGAAATCAAGGAAGCTCTGCACTTAGGTCTCGAACTCTGCAAGACTGTAAAGCCTGATTTGCTCTTGGCTACAGACCCGGACTGCGACAGAGTCGGAATCGCTGTTCCCGACAAGGACGGAAACTATGTCCTCTTCAGCGGAAACGAAGTAGGGGCTATGCTCCTTGAATACATCTGCAAGGAAAGAATCAAGCTCGGTACCATGCCTGAAAGACCTGTTGCGGTTAAGTCCATCGTTTCCACCGCCATTGCGGACGCTATTGCCGCCGATTACGGCGTCGAGATGAGAAACGTCCTCACCGGATTCAAGTTCATCGGCGAGCAGATTGGTTACCTCGAAGCGGCAGGAGAAGCGAATAGATACATATTTGGCTTTGAAGAGAGCTATGGCTACCTTGCCGGCTCATATGTCAGAGACAAGGACGCTGTCGTCGGCTCGATGATGATTTGCGAGATGGCGGCTTACTACCGTTCAATCGGAGTTTCACTCCTCGATGCAAGAGAAGCTATGTACAAGAAGTACGGCAATTATGTCCACACCGTCGAGAGCTTCGTTTGCGAAGGCGCCGCCGGCATGGCTGAGATGGCTAGAATTATGGGCGACCTTCACGAGAATCCTCCGAAGGAAATCGCAGGCTTCAAGGTTGTTGCTCTTGCCGACTACCTCAAGAAGACCGACACCGACCTTGTTACCGGCGAATCAAAGGGCATCGACCTCCCAAAGTCGGACGTCCTCAAGTTCACCCTCGAAAACAAGGCAACCGTCATCATCCGTCCCTCCGGTACCGAGCCGAAGATCAAGGCTTACTACACCACTATTGCGGCTGTAAGAGAAGATGCCGTTGAGCTCGGGCAGAAGATTGCCAAGGAGTTTAAGGCTTCGTTGGGATTCTGATTAACCCAAAATAGCGTGAAATTGCGGCAGAATCAAAAAGTTGGTTCTGCCGCTTTTTAGTGTCTATCAGCTTTAAATGCAGATGTTAATTTTAGTTGCTTGCCTTTGACGTTACTACCGTGTATAATCATTATAGTAAAAATTACAGTTGAGGTGAGGATATGATAAGCGAAAACATTAAACTATGCCGGATTGAATCGGGGATGAGTCAGGAAGAACTGGCTGAAAAGCTTGGAGTAGTAAGACAAACCGTATCTAAGTGGGAAAACAATTTATCGGTACCGGACGCCGACATCCTTATCAGAATGGCGGAACTTCTTGATGTTCCTGTCAACCGACTTCTCGGAGTGTCGGACATTCATAATGAAGACTTGTCATTGGAAATTTCCGAGCTAAGGAAAGAACTCGAAACCGAGAACATGAAAAAATCCCGTATGCAGGATATAGCAAAAGTTCGAGGTTGGATAATATTCATTTCCTTCGTTTCGTTGATAACGATGCTAAGTATAGGCAATGAAATCGTCTCAATGGTCGTGTCAATAGTGCTTTTACTTTTGGCTTGCATAATACTCTATAAGAATATAGATTTACTGACCGAATCCGAAGACTATTCCAAAAAGAATGCTGTTCGATTTACAACTATATTCGATATATGCCTACTGGCACTGTGTCTAGTATTTGCAATAATTGTAAAATCAGATATGATTTCTGATGCTGAGAAGATAGAAGAAATATTTGCGATGCTGTTGATGGCTACAGTTATATTTGTAGGAGGAATTATAAGTCCTCGTCTTCCATTCACCGATCATACTGGGTTAAGGCTACCGTGGACTGTGGCAGATGAGGATACATGGAATTTGGCTCACAAAGTTATCGAGATAATATCATTACCGCTTACGATATTATTCATCGCCTCATATCTGACGATAGACTATCCTGCCGTTGTTGCAACAGCAACTATAATATTATGGATTGGGATTCCCGGTGTTATCTCGGGAATATTCTTCCTAAAGAAGTTTAAAAGAAAGCAATAAACAAAGCATAAAAGCCCGCAGGTTCTGAATCTGCGGGCCTTTGAATTACTACGAATAAAATCAGTTGAACGAAGTTCAGTTGAATTCTGCGGTGAAGTTGCCGTTTTCGAAAATCTGGACAGCCTGACCGTCGTGGGTGTAGCCGACAATCGACAGATCGGGTGCACCGACCATGAAGTCGACGTGAATCATCGAGTCGTTTACGCCCATAGCGTCAAAGTCTTCCTTCTTCAACTCCTCGAAGCCTTCGACACAGTCGTTGAAGCCTCTGCCGAGAGCGATATGACAGCTTGCGTTCTCATCGAAGAGAGTGTTGTAGTAAAGAATGTTCTGCTTGTTGATGGGAGACTCACAGGGAACGAGTGCGACCTCACCAATCATGGAAGCGCCTTCGTCCATCGTTACCATCTTTTCAAGGAGCTCCTTGCCCTTCTCTGCGCCGTAATCGACAACCTTTCCGTCCTTGAACTCAAACCAGAAGTTCTCGATGAGCTGACCCTGATAGGAAAGAGGCTTTGTAGAGACGACCTTGCCCTCTGCCTTACCCTTTTCGGGAGTGGTGAAGACTTCTATTGTAGGCATGTTCGGGTTGAAGTATCTGCCGTTAAGGTCGGCCTCTCCGCCGCCACACCATCTTCCACGAGGCATCAGCCAGACCTTGAAGTCGGTGCCGTTTGAGGACTTATATTCGAGTCTCTCGAAGTGATAAGCGTTGAGCTTCTGGCACTTTGTCTTGAAGTCTTCGTTGACCTGATTCCATACTTCAATCGGGTCGTTGTCGTCGGTGACATAAACGGTTTCGAGAATTGCCTGCCAGAGCTTTTCGACAGCCTGATTCTTTCTGAGTCCCGGGAAGACCTTTTTAGCCCAGGCTTCGCCAGGAACGGCGGCAATAGTCCACTGGTGGTTGTTCTCCATCTTCTCGGAATAGGGCTTTGAAACCTTGTATCTTGCTCTTGAAGCCTTCTGCATCTTTTCCATGTTGATGCCTTTGAGACCGTCGGGGTCGCTCGACTCAATCATGATTCTTGCGGGAAGCTCCTCGCTCTGCCACTTCATCTTCTCTTCCTGCCACGGAAGAACGGTTGAAAGCGTCTTGACGGAAGCATGTCTGTAGTTGAGCTTGGTTACAGCATCACAGCCCCACTCTACGTTGACCTTCTTAGCACCAGCCTTATAAGCCTCGTCGACAACGAGAGCCGCAAACTCAGCCTGGTCTACATCGGCATAGACCTGAACAGTCTGACCCTTCTGGACATTTGCGCCAACCTTAACAATGAGCTTGGCGTACTTTTTTATAGTTGATTTTTTCGTAAGTACCATTTCCTTTCGGCGTTATACATTGCGGAACATATCCGCTCAAACATAAAGAATAGCACAACGGAAGCTAAAAGTCAATGATTTTGCCCGTTATTTCGCCCTTTTCGCCGAATTTTCAGATACCATGAATCCCGGAAGCAGTCTCTGGTGCGGGATTCTCTCCCCAAAAAGATAGTGCCTTAAAATATCCTCATAGTATATCGCCGGAATCGAGAGCGCAAGCCACAGCACCGAATATGGCAGACATATCTGCCCCATTATGTTAAGTGGCAGTGACGAGTAATCCCAGACATCAAGCCCCATTACAAGATTCACAATCACGCCCGAAGTAAACTCCATAACAGTAATTGTCATACTCCCGAGGCAAGCCTGCCACAAAAGGCAAGGCGCTTCCCCGCCCTCGTCCATGCTCCCGATTATCATAAGGCACAACCCACCGACCACAAACATCGAAATATGCGTATATCCCCGCCAGATAATCTCTAGTACCCCATAAGTAAGCCCACCCGCAATAAATATCACCATCCGCTTCGCCACTGAAACCGCCACGCTTCTTCCCCACATAATAACATCTCCTCAAAAATACTTCCATTATTTTTGCCGGAACTAAGGAAATAATACTAAGTGGATGAGATTTTATTGATACTGGTTACTTCTCCACTATCCTCACCCTCACATTCTCGGGATAGAGGGACAGGACAAGGTCGTAGGGCTTTTGTGAGCCGAAAGTGTCCCAGTCGTAGGAGTATGGGAGGAGGATGGTGAGGGTTTCGCCCGATTTTATGGTGCATTTTGAGCCAATGCCGGAGTTCAGGTAGGCGAAGAGATAGGGATTGATGCCTCCGCCGGAGATGTAGGCGTATTGCATACATAAGGAGGATAGGTCGAGAGTTTTCACTTCATCCGTCGGGTTGGTAATTTCAAGGGTCAGAATGAGGTCGGATTCGTCAGAATAGATGAGGACTTCTTCGCCGTAAATCTTCGTGAGCTCTTCGGAGGAGTAGATGCCGTCGTAGGTGCAGGTGAGCTCCAAGTCGTGAAGATTGAAGGTCTCGCCGGTGGCGTGAACGGTTTTCTCAGTGAAACGGTACTCGACGGCGTTTACATAGATGACCCTCGCTGTAAAGGCTATTGCGAGAACAATGATGATGGCTACAATTCGCTTCATGGGACAATCCTCCCGGCGTCGATTTTGAGGATTTCGTCGGAGATGAGCTCTAACTCTTCCCTGTCGTGGCAGGCGACTATAATCAACGAACCGCTCTCTTTGAGCTTTGATAGAATCATGCGGATATTCTCTACCCCGGCATCATCAACGGCGTTGATGGGTTCGTCGAGGATGACGAGTTCTGGTTCACCCATGACTGCGGCGGCTATGCCGAGCTTCTGCTTCATACCGAGGGAGAAACTGCGGTATTTGCGCTTGTCCTCCGGGTCGAGACCGACATTGGAAAGAACGGCTTTGAGCTCGTCGTCGGAGAGATGGTCTTGCAGGTCGCTCAGAAGTTTCAAGTTTTTAAAAGCTGTGTATTCAGGGAGAAAGGACGGATTCTCAATCAGGACTCCGACGCTTCTTGGGAAAGAGATGTCTTTGCCTAAAATCTCGCCATTGATGACGACTTGCCCGCTAGTAGGTTTGATTAGTCCGCAGATTAGGCGCATGAGCATAGTTTTGCCGCTTCCATTCTTGCCCTGGAAGCCGTAGACCTTGCCGCCCTGCATGGTGAGGGTGATGTTGTCAAGGATGGTTACGCCTTTTATTGTTTTCGTTACGTTTTGAAGTTCCAAAATCATATTTATTCCTCGTCTCTTCGGCTTCTTAAAATGTCCCGTCGGTTGAAAATTGTAAGCCCCGCCACAAGGCTGACTAAGAATACTATTGCCAAAGTCAGATAGCTTTCGCCGGTTCCGATTCCGACTTCAGAAAATGCCGAGAGCTTTAAGAGCTGTGAGCAGTTTGTGAAAAGAATCGGGCTTGTTATATAGGTTGATGCGGCGGAAAGTGCGGCTACCAAGAAGAAGCTGATTATGGGTGTAGTAAGTGCCATTAAAAATAGCTGAAATACTCCGGTTACGAACGATGTTACTATCGGGAGAAACAGTGCCACGCTTGAAAACTCTTCTGTAAGTTCAAGAAGGTTTATCTCCCATGAAATTGGGACGCCCACTACTAAACAAAAAACAAGCGAAGTTATAATCATCACGAGATAGTATGTGAGCACTGTTAGTACTATCCATGCTACTTTTGAGAGATACCATTTCTGGCGGGAGCCGCCGTATATAAGAGCGCTTTCGCAGACGGAGGAGAAAGGGTATCTGCCGATTATCCATGCAAGATAGAGCTGTATCAGGTACCAGACAACCGGGAATCGGAACTCCTCACCGCTTTGCGGGAATGGTGCGATTGATTTCACAAGATACAGGATGTAGTCGAGACTCCCGAGATTCAGAGAAAACAGTTCGGCGTTTCTGTATAGCGAGATATTTGCGATTAAGACTAATCCGGCGAGTATCAGTAACTTCGGCAAATCCCGCATGAAGCCGACTTTCAGGTCATACTTAAAATACATCTTTCTTGCGCTCCAAAAAGTAAAAACCGACGAAGCTTGCCGCCATGAATAGTATAAATACTGTCAGGATGATTCCGAGAGAGATGCCGCCGGCGGTCTGAATCGGTCTTAGGAAGGTAATCGGGCTGAACTGCGAAAGAGAGAAAAGCGAGAGTACATAGTCGAGGACTTCAAAAGCGATGAAGCTTCCCGTAACTGCCAGAAATGCTGAACGGGTGAACATGCTCAAAAGAAGTGCGAAGCTTGCCATACAGCCGCACCAGAGCATGTCAACTAAGATATACAGAAGCGTGTATATCATCGGCATTGTGTAGAAAAGCTCTCCCCACATGTTGCCCGACTGGACATAGTAGTTTTGTGTAACTGCTTCGGGAGTGAGCATCGGGAAGACAAGCATGGTGAGAAGTAAGCTTGACAGAAGGATTACTCCACTTACTAAAAAGCCGCTGAGAAAAGAAACTATGTACTTACTAAGATAGCAATCCCTGCGGTCGATTCTTACTAGAAGATTTTTTAAGTAGCCGGTCTTCTTGTCCTTGCAATAGGTCGATGCATAAGGAAACGCCGCTATTATCGGGAAGAGAAGATAAAGAAGTATCGGCGGGAGGGCGTCATATTCGAGCTCTATGCAGGAATTAAATACTGTTTTCGGGTAATAGAGATAGCCGGAGACTTTGTCGCCATATAGGGCAAATTCCTCCGCAAAGCGCACCGATTCTGCAATCTCATGCACAAACAGCCAGACGACCAATGCAAGACCTATTGCGAGTGCAATATACAGCTCTTTCGAGGAGAATAGTCTCCGGAGCTCCAATTTCAGTGCCGCTTTCATGGAAGCTCCTCCAAGCTGTCGGCAAGCTTGATAAGTGGATTTGTGTATTCGCCATCATCGCCGAAGTCGGTGAATGCGGCGCCCAAAGCGATGTATTTTGCGTCTTCGAGCCCGGATTTCGCCATGAGATAGCCTATCGTAACGGTTTTGTCCTCGTTTGCGGCGACGTTTACAGTCATTGCATTGTGCACATCATCGGGAGCGGCTGAGTCACTGATGTAGCTCGGTTCCTTGAAGTCGTAGTTCCTGCTCGATTTTCCATAGCAGAGCCAGAAGCAAGAAAGACTGAGAGCGTCAATAGTTTCTGAGCTGTTCAGCGTGACCTCAACAGTCACAAATACATAGCCGTCGGCGATGGTTCCGTCATCGGAAAGTGCTGAGTACCAGTCGTTGATTCTGTCAGTGTCGGTGACGGAGGCTATCTTTCCTTCTTCTACGCTGACTGAGTTCACAATGCAATCGACATAGATAGCGCTGTCAGTTTCTGCTACATAGTACGGGATAGAGTACGAATCATCAGAGCCTGCTTTGCTTTCGGAATACATCATGTCACCTGAGCCACAACCGACAAGCGAAATTGTGAGGGAGAGCGAAATAATAAGAGCCAAAATTCTTTTCATAATCATGTTCCTTTCGGGTTTGATGATTAAAGTTTACACTATGCGTTTCCCGAGAGTCAATAAATATTAAGAAATCTTAATCAAATCTTAATAGTTCTTAATAATTGGGCATAAAAAGTCCCACCGCAATTCATTTGCGATGGGTCATTTTCTTATAATCCTAAGATATCGGAGATGTTGCCATAGGCTATTTTCTCGATTTCTGAGTCGGTGAAGTCCATCTGATTGAGGATTTCGCAGTAGGTTTCATAGATGTTTTCCGGCTTTACTCCGTAGACCTGCGGATAATCGGTGGCAAAAATCAGGCGGTCTGCGCCGAATTCGTGAAGAATACGGTTTGAAGTTTCGATTCCGTAGATTCGGACGAGCTCCGGCAGGTAAGTAGAAATGTCGACGTACTCCTTGCCTTCGAGAGCATCCTGCCAACGAGAGCCGCCCATATGGGAGATTATGAAGATTCCGTCAGGGAAGACTCTTGAGATATTGTGGATTCTCGAAGGAGAGCACAGGTCGAAGTCGGTTCCACCGAAAGGATATGAATGTATCATTACCGGAATCTTCAGGTCGCACGCTGTTCTTATCACCGGGATCATTTCGAGCGAATCAACCGGGATTCCGAGGTTTGACGGGTGAAGTTTCAGACCCTTCAAGCCGTATTCATTTACAGCCTGCTCCAAGAAATATGGTGCCGTGTCGTAGAAATATCCTCCCGCTGGGAGAACATCTGCAAACGAGATGAATCTCCCATCAGATGAATTCATCATATCCGCAAGCCACTGGTTTGTTCTGCTACAATCGGGATAGTAGGTTGCTCCTTCATTAATCGGAACAAGTACGGCTTTTTCAACATTGTATTCGTCCATGAGACGGATGTATTCTTCGCGCTCTGCGTGCTTCCACACCCCATCAATCCAAGCGAGTGTTTCTTCAGGGACGAGATGAACATGGGCATCAATTTTCCTGACGGTTTTCCAATCCAAATCGGATTCCTCCTTGCTGATTATGCTTTCCCACCTTTGACTCCCTTTGTGCCGCCGAGGTGGACGCCGCTGAGGACGTTGGTGTCAAAAGTATAGGTGATGCTTTGCTGTTCACGGTAGCGCTTCAGGGACAGGGATATCATTCTTTCAAGAAGAACTGCGTACTTGACGCCCTTTGGCTCCCAGAGATAGAAGGAAAGCGAGCCGGGGATGGTGTTGATTTCGTTCAAGTATACCTTGCCGGAATCGTTGTCAATCATGAAGTCGATTCGGGCGACGCCGTTACAGCCGAGTGCCTTGAATGCCTTGACGGCATACTCTTCAATGGCGGTGGTGTTCTCCTGAGAGATATCGGCAGGGATAATGCGTTTGGTGCTCGCCATGCCTTTTGATGACTTCGAGCCGCTCATGTACTTGTCGTTGAAGCTTAAGATTTCGTCGGCACTGACCGGTCTTTCGCAGACGGAGGCTTCGGCTTCCCTGTCATCGCCGAGAACAGAGCAGTTGACCTCTGTCAGGTTCGTTATAGCCCGCTCGACAAGAATCTTCTTTGAATATCTGAAGGCGTCAGTCAGCGCGGCTTCCAGCTTCTCTCTTGAATCCGCTTTTGAAATGCCGATGCTGGAGCCGAGGTTGACAGGCTTCACGATGACGGGATAGTCAAACTTCTTCTCGATTGAGAGCATGACGAGGTTCGGGTTCTCATCAAATTCGTCAGAATAGCAGAGCATACAGTCAAGAACCGGGATTCCGTTGTCCTTGAAGACGCATTTCATGGCGTACTTATCCATGCCGAGTGCGGACGAAAGGACGTCACAGCCTACATATGGGAGTCCGAGCATATTGAGGTATCCGGCAACGGTTCCGTCCTCGACATTGGTGCCATGAACAATCGGGAAGGCGATGTCGATATAGTCGACAAAAGGCTTCTGGAAAAGCTTGGTCTCGACCCTGTGGAGCTCTACTCTGTCACCCACTTTTGCGAAAGTGACACAGTAGCTCTCTGAAAGAAGCTTCTTTATGTCTTTATAGGCTTCGATGTCAGCTTCGTGCTCGCCGGTGTACATTTCACCGGTTTTGGATATGTAGATGGGAATGATGTCGTACTTATCCTTATCAAGGTAGGAGTAAGCCTGAAGAGCAGAGATTATTGAAATCTCGTGCTCAGTGCTTCTGCCTCCGAATAAGAGTGCGAGTTTTATTTTCATATATTGGTCTTCCTTCCTTATATCAATAATTATCGGGTAAGTCGTTTTCAAGTAGTATTATCTTACGTTTTCCGTCGGTTGTCAAGGAGTAAACTGCTCCCATCGCTTCATTTAACGATTCCGCAACGTAGATTTTATCTTCCGGGTAGCCTGCTTCGGTGAGTCCATCATGGATAGGCTTTGTCTGGGCTGAGCCTACGAGTGCTACGAAATCGCAGACTGCGGCGGCTTCGATGCCGAATTCTTTGTTGAGTTCATACTGCTTTGAACCTAGCTCAATCATTCCGGGAGTTACAAGAATTTTCATGCCATCGGTCATCGAAAGTGCTTCAAGAGCCGCCCTTGCGCCGGATGGATTCGAGTTGTAGGCATCGTCGATTACGGTATAGTCGCCCTTGTTTATGAGCTGTAATCTGTGGGGCACACTTTCAAGCTTTCGCACAGGCGCTTTGAGCTCTTCAAGGGTGATTCCGAGAGAATTTGCAACGGCTATTGCGCCGCAGATATTCACGACATTATGTCTGCCAATCAGTGGAGTGTGATATTCACAGCTCTTGCCGGATGGCGAGTGAACTGTGAACTCTGAGCCCTTTTCGGAAATGCTGAGATTTGTTACATAATAGCCGGAGCGGTCATCAATGCCATAGGAGATGTGGTCGTAGTTGGGTGCAACCGACTGGATATTCTCGTTATCCATGTTTAAGAACAGCATACCCTTGTCTTTTACAGCATCGGCGAGCTCGAACTTGGTTTTCTTGACATTCTCAATCGAGCCGAAGCTTTCGAGGTGCATCTCACCAACTGAGGTTATAATTCCGTGAGTCGGATGGACTATATCGCAAATTTCTTTTATATCGCCGACATTTTTTGCGCCCATTTCACAGAGGAAGATGTCGTGAGTGGCACGTAGCGAGCCACGGATGGTCTTGACCACTCCCAAAGGCGTATTAAAATTCCCGGGAGTTTTGAGGACGTTATATCTGACGCTCAGTAAAGAATCGAGAAAATACTTAACACTCGTTTTGCCGAAGCTTCCGGTGATTCCGATTACTGTCAGGTTCGGGCAGTCAGCTAGGATTCTCTTGGCGTCATTTATATAGTACTGATTGATGGCGAGCTCCATCGGACGGTTGATGAGGTTTGCAAGAAGTACCATCCACGGGACCAGGAATATCCAGAGTGCCATCAGTGGCACGGAGATTTTTGCGGGAATAGTCCACAAAAGAATTATCGGAATTATATAGAGTATTGCAAGCGTCAGTATGAGTCTCTTGACACGGGCTGTGTATTTAAGCGGAATTTTGTCCTTGCCTTTCGGAATGTCCGGGAGGGCTGTCAATAGAATCAGTATTGCAGTCAATACAAGTGGGATAAGAGAATTTGTGCAGATTGCGCTCAGTGCGATGGCGACTACAAGAACTATCAGATGCACTACCATATAAGTCGACGCATGTGAGAAAAGCCATTTTGCCTGAACATGCGGCTTATAGGAATTGAGCTGGAACATGTGGATGAAGTGGCGTGCTGAAAGGCAGGTCACAAATAGATATGCTACAACGCTGAGTATCTTGAACAGGTTAATCATAGGTTATAACCTCCGGTTTGTTATAGTGGGATTCCCAAAAACGAACGGATTGCACGTTCGCAAAGCTCGGGAGCTTGCAGGAAGGAATAGTGCCCGGCTCCGGCGACTCTGACAAGTCCGGCATCGGGAATCAGCTTCTCAAATGTCTCGCCATCCGAGATTGGCGTTGCGGTGTCGGCTGTTCCCCAGATTAATAACGACGGGACGTTGATTTTCGGGAGAAGCCCGGTCAAATCTTCGTTGACGACTTTTACGAGTGTTGCCCGCATTGTGGGTGTGGAGCTCTTATAGTCGGCAGAGCCACGCTTGCTTCTGAGTTTATCGAGTGCGTCCGGGAAAAGTGTCTTGATTGGCTTGAAACTTAAAACCGCTTTTCCGACTTTGTAGCAGGCAAGGCTGAGGTTTTGCTTGACAATCTTTTTTGGCTTGATTCCGGCGGAATCTATGAAGATTGCCTTTGTGACGCTCGGGAGAAGATTACCGGCGAGCTCCTTAATCATGATTCGACCACCGAAGCTGTGCCCAATGAGGCAAACCGGCTTCACGTTCAGTGCGTCTAAAAATGCATTTACGAAATTAGCATAGTCGTCAACACTCCAGGGCTCGGGAGGTTCTTCACTTCCACCAAACCCCGGTAAATCCAGCGCCAGTGCGGTATATTTTTCGGAAACGGCGGTCATGAGCTTATCAAAGAGCTCAATGTTCGCTCCCCAACCGTGAAGGAAGAGAACAACATCGCCGGTACCTGTCATTTTATAGTTTATTTTTATGCCGTTTACAGCTATAGTCATACTATGCTCCTTAATGTTCACATAATCTGTCATGATACAGTATATCACTTTGCAAAAAAAATTTCCACTGTTTTTTGTACATTTTTGAGCGAATGTCGAATCTGTGAAAATTATATCTGAAAACACACGCAATAGGGCTTGAAAAAATAGCCGTGTTGTGCTACAATAATTTTGATTCGGCAATTTGAAAGGAGAACTGCTATGATACTCTTAGAAGCGCAAGCCCCGTCAACTGCAACCGTAGTCGGTCTAGGCGTTGGCACGGTTTTCTTCGGACTGATTTGTCTTATCGCAATCTGCTATCTGCTCGGCTTCATCATGAAGAAAGTAAACAAGAACACGGCTGATAAAGAGCCTGCTTCTGTTGCTACTTCTCCCGCTGTGAGCGCACCCACTGCTGAGCCTATCGTCAACAGACAGGAGCTTATTGCGGCTGTTTCCGCCGTTATTGCGGAAGAGCTCGGGCAAGACGTAGAAGCAATCAGGATTAAATCTATCAAGAAGCTGTAATACTTACACAGCATTTTATGACAATGGAGGAAGGTCACATTATGAAACACTATCACGTTAATGTAAACGGAACCGATTACGAAATCGAAATTGAGGAAATCTCCGCTGAAGAAGCAAAGTCCCGTCAGTCTGCTCCGGCAACTGCACCGGCTTCACCTGCTCCCACTTCTGTACCGACAGGTGCTGAGACCGTCTCTGCTCCGATGCCCGGAACTATCCTTGATGTAAAGGCATCTCAGGGACAGTCTGTCAACAAAGGCGACGTACTCATGATTCTCGAAGCTATGAAGATGGAGAACGAAATCATGGCTCCGAAGTCGGGCAAGGTTGTCTCCGTAAACGTATCAAAGGGCGCTTCGGTCAAGACCGGCGACGTTCTTTGCGCTATCGAATAATTACGGTTTGTAACCGTATTTACGGAAAGGAGACAAAAAGCTTAAATGGATGCGATTTTAGATTTTTTGAAAACCACCGGCTTCGCTATGATTGCGGATAACTGGAAGGTTATCATTATGCTTGCTATCTCATGTTTACTTCTGTACCTTGCGATAGTTAGAAAAATGGAACCGCTACTCTTACTGCCGATTGCCTTCGGAATGTTACTCACAAACATTCCGGGCTCTGAAATGTTCCACGAGGTTCTCTTCGTTGACGGACATATTCATTGGGATTTGTTCGGAGGTGCGGCGATAACGCAGGAGTTTATAGACGGTATTGAAAACACGGTTGTGGCGAGTACGCTTACTGCCGGAGAAACGATTTCTGTCGGACTCTTAGATGTCCTCTACCTTGGCGTTAAGCTGGGTATTTACCCCTGCCTTATCTTCATCGGTGTTGGTGCACAGACTGACTTCGGTCCCCTGATCGCTAACCCGAAGACACTTCTTTTAGGTGCCGCCGCTCAGGTTGGTATCTTCATTACTTACATCGGTGCTACTCTTATGGGCTTTACTTCGCAGGAAGCAGGAGCTATCGCCATCATAGGCGGTGCGGATGGACCTACGGCTATTTACACCACGCAGATGCTGGCTTCAAACCTCTTGGGTCCGATTGCGATTGCGGCTTACTCGTACATGGCTTTGGTTCCTGTTATTCAGCCGCCGATTATGCGAGCTCTCACCACCAAGCAAGAGCGCAGAATCGTTATGAAAGAATTAAGACCTGTTTCCAAGACCGAGAGAATTCTCTTCCCGATTGTTGTTACAATATTTGTAGCACTCCTCGTTCCTTCTGCGGCTCCGCTTATCGGATGTCTGATGCTCGGTAATCTCCTGAGAGAATGTGGTGTTACCGAAAGACTTTCAAAGACCGTTCAGAACGAACTTATGAATATCTGCGTTGTATTCCTCGGCGTATCAGTCGGTGCTACAGCTACTGCAAACACCTTCCTGAACTTAAAGACCCTTGGAATACTCGTCCTCGGTATCGTTGCGTTCAGCTTGGGAACCTCTTGCGGCATACTCCTTGCAAAGTTCATGAACCTGTTTTCAAAGAACAAAATCAACCCGCTCATCGGTGCGGCAGGCGTTTCTGCGGTTCCTATGGCAGCAAGAGTTGCTCAAAAAGAAGGTCAGAAAGAAGATCCCTCGAACTTCCTGCTCATGCACGCTATGGGTCCGAATGTCTCGGGAGTTATCGGCTCGGCAATTGCGGCGGGTGTTCTCATCTCGCTCTTGGGCTGATGAAAGGAGTTCCAAATGGCTACTAACAAGTTATATATAACCGATACGATTTTAAGAGACGCACATCAGTCTCAGGCGGCAACAAGAATGAGACTTGACGACATGCTTCCCGCCTGCCCGATACTCGATTCCATCGGGTACTGGTCGCTTGAATGTTGGGGCGGTGCGACGTTCGACACCTGCATGAGATTTCTTAACGAAGACCCGTGGGAAAGACTCAGAGCTCTGAGAAAAGCTATGCCGAACACAAAGCTTCAGATGCTCTTCCGTGGGCAGAATATCTTAGGATACAAGCACTATGCGGACGACGTCGTTGATGCGTTCGTAAAGAAGTCAATAGAAAACGGTATCGACGTTATCAGAATTTTCGACGCCTTAAACGACACAAGAAACTTAAAAGCCGCAATAACCGCCACAAAGAAGTACGGCGGAATGTGCGAAGCGGCTCTCAGTTACACCACGAGCCCCGTTCACAACAAGGAATACTTCGTCAAGCTCGCTATGGAGCTCGAAGAGATGGGCGCTGACACCATCTGCATCAAGGATATGGCGAACCTGCTTCTTCCCTACGATGCGGCTGAGCTCGTAAAAGAGCTGAAGGCTCATGTTCATATTCCGATTCACCTTCACACCCACAACACCACCGGTACCGGCGACATGGTAAACCTCATGGCGGCACAGGCGGGAGTTGACATCGTTGATACTGCGCTTTCGCCTCTTGCAAACGGCACTTCTCAGCCGGCTACCGAATCTTTAGTAGCTACACTTGCAGGAACCGACAGAGACACGGGGTTAGATCAGAAGAAACTTGCAGATGCGGCGGCTCACTTCAGAGATGTTGCGAACAGACTGAAGGCTGAAGGTTCACTTGACCCGAAGGTTCTGAGCGTTGATACAAAGACGCTTATGTATCAGGTTCCGGGCGGTATGCTCTCCAACCTGATTTCACAGCTGAAGCAGGCTAACGCCGAGGATAAGTACTACGAGGTTTTGGCGGAAGTTCCGAGAGTAAGAGAAGACTTCGGCTATCCTCCGCTCGTAACTCCTACCAGCCAGATTGTCGGCACTCAGGCAGTTATGAACGTCCTTTCCGGCGAGCGCTACAAGATGCTCACAAAGGAATCTAAGGGACTCCTCAGAGGCGAGTATGGACGTCTTCCGGGCGAAGTAAATCCGGATGTCAGAAAGAAAGCCGGAATCAGTGATGACGAGGTTATCACCTGCCGTCCTGCCGACAACATCGAGCCGGAGCTTGACAAGTATCGTGAAGAAGTCAAGAACGTCCCCGGCTTCAACGGTTCCGAAGAGGATGTTCTGAGCTACGCACTCTTCCCGCAGGTTGCGACAAAGTTCTTCGCATCACGTCTTGAAAAAGAAAAGAAGGTCGCTGTCACAAAGCCCGCTGACAACGGACCGAGAGTTCTTTACGTCGACGACTGCTCGATTCAGTAAACCGTAAAATAAGTCTCCCCGAGAGCAAATCTTGGGGAGATTTTTCTTGCAATAAGGGCTCGAATGTTATATAATACTTTCAGAACTCGAAAGGAGTGTCATATTATGAAGAATCAACATCAGATCAAACAGACAGCTTACAAGCCGGACAATGGTTTCATCGGGCGTGAGCAGAAGCTCATCAGGGAGACGGTTATTCCCTATCAGTATTCGGTTCTCAAAGATGAGGCACCGGACACCGAGAAGAGCCACGTTATTGCGAACTTTATCAATGCAGGGAAGGCTCTTCGGGATGAGGACGTCGGAGATGGTTTTTACGGAATGGTATTCCAGGACAGCGACGCCGCAAAGTGGCTCGAAACGGTCGCCTATTCGCTGGCGATTCACCCGGATTCTGAACTCGAAGCAACTGCTGACGAAGTAATCGACATTATAGCCTCGGCGCAGGACGATGACGGTTATCTCGACACGGCATACACAGTCAAGGACAGAGACCGCCGTTGGCAGAACCTTCTTGAAGGGCACGAGCTCTACTGTGCCGGGCACATGATGGAGGCGGCTTGCGCTTATTATGAGGCTACCGGCAAGGACAAGCTACTTCGAGTCATGGAGAAGAACGCCGAGCACATTTACGACGTATTCATCACCGGTGGGCACAAGGGCTACCCCGGGCATCCGGAGGTCGAGCTTGCACTCATGAAGATGTACCATCTAACCGGAAATCACAAATGCCTGGAGCTGGCGAAGCATTTTATCGACATCCGTGGCGTCGACCCGCATTACTTTGAGAAAGAAAGACAGTCCCGGGACTGGGTTGTCTGGGGCGGAGACGGAAGAGACCACGACTATATGCAGTGCGGTAAGCCGGTAAGGGAGCAGTCGGACGCCGTCGGACATTCTGTGAGGGCGGTATATCTCTACACGGCGATGGCTGATTTGGCTAGCGAGACCGATGATAAAGAACTTCTGGACGCCTGCAATCGCCTCTGGGAGAGCATTACCGGAAAGAGAATGTATCTGACCGGCGGAATCGGCTCTTCCTGCAACGGTGAAGCGTTCACGGTCGATTATGACCTGCCGAACGACACGGCGTATTGCGAGACCTGTGCTTCAATAGGTCTTATGTTCTTCGCTTCGAGAATGCTTGAAAGCGATGCGAACTCAAAGTACGGCGACGTTATGGAAAGGGCGTTTTACAACACCGTCCTTGCCGGGATTCAGCTTGACGGCAAGAGCTTCTTCTATGTAAATCCGCTAGAATGTGTGCCCGGAATTTCCGGCAAGGCTTCGACACACCAGCACGACTTAACCACGAGACCGAAGTGGTATGCCTGTGCATGCTGTCCTCCGAACCTGGCGAGATGCGTCTGCTCTTTTGGAAAGCACGCCTATGGCGAGAACGAGAAAACCGCTTTCTGCCACATGTTTGCTTCGGGCGAAGTTAATTTTGAGAATGGTCTGAAGCTCTCCTGCAAGACGGAATATCCGTATGGATTTGATGTCAAGTACACTGTTCTTGATGGTGAGGGCGAGCTTGCAATCAGGATTCCTGAGTGGAGCAAGGAGTACGCTTTAACAGTGAACGGTGAAAAAGCCGGATGCGAAATCAGAAGCGGCTATGCTTATCTTGGCGTTAAGAAAGGCGACGAGATAGTTCTCACTCTCAATTCGCTTCCCTACTACGTTTATCCTTCAAACAAGATTCCTGAGCTTACCGGCTCTGTTGCACTTTGCAGAGGTCCGCTTGTCTACTGCTTTGAGGGCAAGGACAACGACTGGTGCGACGGAAATATTCTCTCGCTTTCTCTTACCGGCGGCGACGATATTTCCCTGGAAAAGGCGGATGGTTTGCCGGATGAGATTGTAGCACTCAGGGTTCCGGCTGTCAAAAGTTGTGAAGCGGATGGGCTCTACACAATGAGCAAGCCGTCGTATGAAGAAGGATATGCGAAGGCGATTCCCTACTACGCTTGGTGCAACCGTGGAGAAAACCAGATGAGGGTCTGGATGAACCTGATTTAAGGCAAAATAAGAACAGGAGCTTTCAAAGGCTCCTGTTTTTATGTCTATTCGGTTTTGCCAAGCATTTCGCTCATCGTCCGCCAACCCAAAACTGCGCACTTGACGCGGGATGGCATGTGTGAAACGTCTTTCAAGGCTCCGGCTTCTTCGAGCTCTTCTATCTCCTCGTCCGAAGCTTCGCCCTTAATCATCTTTAAGAACAGGTCGGACAGGCGCTGGGCTTCCTCTTTCGTCTTGCCGATTACAAGGTCGAGCATGATGTCGACTGACGCCTGAGAAATCGCACAGCCGTCGCCCTCGAAGGATCCGTCGACGATTACTCCGTCTTCGACTTTCAGTTGCAGGACGATGTCGTCGCCGCAGGAAGGATTCACACCCTCCAGAGCGCAGGTTGCGTCTTCAAGTGTTCCCTTATACTGCGGGTAGAGATTGTGGTCTGTCAGAACTTCGTTATAAAAAGTGTTATTCGCCAAGACCCATTCGCCTCCTTAATGTTTTCAGTGACTGTATGAAGCGGTCGATGTCGTTTTCGTCATTATAGAACGCCAGGCTTGCTCTTGCCGAAGAACGGACTCCTAAGAACGTGTGAAGCGGCTGAGCGCAGTGGTGACCAGCTCGGATTGCCACTTTATCTTCATCCAAAATAGCCGAGATATCGTGCGGATGAACGCCGTCGACAGTGAAGCTCACGATGCCTGAGTGGTTTTTATAATCTGAACTGCCGATTATGTTGACGTGGGGAATCTTCTGCATTTCTTCGAAAAGAAGTCTCGTAAGCTCGGTTTCCCTTGAATGGATGGTGTCCATGCCGATACTGTTTATATAGTCGATTGCCGCCGAGAGACCGACTGCATCGCCGGCGCTGACGGTTCCCGCCTCGAACTTGTGCGGGAGCTCGGCATAGGTGGCGTCGTCCCTTGTGACATATTCAATCATTTCGCCGCCACTGAGGAATGGTGGCATTTTTTCAAGGAGCTCCTCCCTGCCGTAGAGAACGCCAATTCCCATCGGCGCCATCATCTTGTGACCGGAAAATGCAAGAAAATCGCAATCTAGGTCACCAACGTCGATTGCCATATGCGGTGCGCTCTGGGCGGCATCCACAAGGACCACTCCGCCGTTACCATGGACGAGTGACGCAAGCTCTCTGACGGGATTCTCGCTTCCCAGGACATTTGAAACCTGTGCCATTGCGGCAAGCTTGGTGTGCTCGGTTACGGCTTCTTTCAGCCTGTCCAGTGGGTACGAACCGTCAGGCTCACATTCGAGATATTTGAGTCTGGCACCGGTTTTTCTTGCGACCATCTGCCACGGGAGGATGTTTGAGTGGTGCTCGGAAATCGTAATGAGGATTTCGTCGCCTTCGTGCAGGAAATTCAAGCCATAACTGTAGGCGACGAGATTTATGCTCTCGGTGGTGTTACGGGTGAAGACTATCTCGCTGGATTTCGGGGCTTTTATGAACTGTGCCACCTTTTCACGGGCATTTTCGTAATGCTCGGTGGCGTCATAGGCAAGCGAGTATAGACCTCTTAGCGGATTTGCATTCGAGTGCTCGTAGAAGTTGCGGACAGCTTCAAGGACAACTGCAGGTCTTTGCTCGGTGGCGGCGTTATCGAGATATGCTATATCAGACACTCTAAAGAGTGGAAAATCGTCTTTATAATTACGCATCTTCGCCTCCGTCCGCCTCAACGGTTGAGATGAGGCTGTGAGCAAGAGTCTTTATTTCTTCATCCGGGATGTGAGAGATAATTGCGTCGAGCTTTGCGTGGGCAATTATGTCCTCCGCCGCTTCGGGAGAGATTCCTCGGGAGCCGAGATAGAAGATGATGTTGTCATCAAGCCTGCCGATAGATGCGCCGTGGTTGCCCTCAACATCTTCCTCGTCACATAAGATTAACGGAATAGTCTGGTTGACCTGATTGTCGCCGAGGAGAAGAATGTCCTCGTTTTCGGTGCCCTTTGCCCCAGCACAGCCCTTGATTAGGTCGATTGTGCCTCTGAAAAGCTTTGTCGAATCGTTTTCAAGTATTCCCGAAGCAAAGATATTTGATTCGGTCTTCCTGCCGGTGTGGCGGACGACGTAGTTCATATCTAAACTCTGATTTGTCTTTACCCGGTAGCCTGAATTTGCCGAAAATGTGCTGTGCTCGCCTGCTAAATCGACAGAAACCGCAACATAATCGCTCTTGCCGCCGAGTTCTAGCTTTGTGAGATTGAACGTAGCATTATTCTCGCAGGTGCAACCGATGTCGGTTATGACATCACACCCGCTTCCGACTGCCTGAATTACAGATAAATCGACGGCTGAACCGGAGTCGGCTTGAATCTTGATTTCAAGAACCGCTGTGCCCTCGCCTGTCATCACGACGGAAATTGGAAGAACGGCGTTTTCCCTTGCATGAAGGAAGAGCCTTGCCTGCTTTCCGCCGGTGAAATCGTAGTTTAAAATTGCCGGCGACGCTTCGCTTTCGGATTCTATGAGAATACTGTCACCGTTCAGATGAACGCTCAGCCCGTCGCCTGCGGCGGATTTTATGCCGGATAACGCTTCATTATTGCTAAGTTTCAGACTGTCAGGAAGCTTTTTGATTTCGGGAGTACAGGAATCAGCCGGGACTGCTCCGGGGTAGCTCGCCTCGTTTATTTTAAGGCTGTTCCATGTTGGTACGGGAAGCGGATTCAAAATAATATTTTCATTTGTCATCTTATCCACTCCTTAACCTATTGCGCCCTTCATCTCAAGACGGATGAGGTTATTCATTTCGACAGCGTATTCAAGCGGAAGCTCCTTCGAGACGTTGTCGGCGAAACCTCCGACAATCATCGCTCTTGCGTCTTCCTCGGAAATGCCACGGGACATGAGATAGAAGACCGCATCGTCGCTGATTCTGCCGATTCGGGCTTCGTGTCCGACATCAGCGTCGCCGGTGCGGATGTCCATTGCCGGGATTGTATCAGAACGGGATATATCGTCTAGCATAAGTGACTGGCAGGAAACCGCCGCCTTGCTCTTGTGGGCGTTTTTGCCGACGATTACGGAGCTTCGGAAGGTGCTTATGCCACCGTCTTTTGAAATTGATTTGGTGTTTATATATGACGATGTGTTCTCGCCGATGTGGACTACCTTCGCACCGGTGTCGAGGTTCTGACCCTTGCCGGCGAAGGTGATTCCGGTGAATTCCATGCGGGAGTTCTTGCCCTTTAATATTGTCATCGGGTACAAATACGAGACATGCGAGCCGAAGGAACCGGAAACCCACTCCATCGTGCCGCCCTCTTCGACGGTTGCACGCTTGGTGTTGAGGTTATACATGTTCTTCGACCAGTTTTCGATTGTCGAATATCTCAAGCGGGCGTTCTTGCCGACAAAAAGCTCGACACATCCGGCGTGGAGGTTTGCGACGTTATACTTCGGAGCAGAACAACCCTCGATAAAATGGAGGTCTGCGCCTTCGTCGACGATGATTAAAGTGTGCTCGAACTGTCCGGCACCGGGGGCATTCAGTCTGAAATATGACTGAAGCGGAATCTCGACCTTGACATGCGGCGGGACATAGACGAACGAACCGCCCGACCAGACTGCGCCGTGAAGTGCGGCAAATTTATGATCTGTAGGCTTTACAAGCTTCATGAAGTGGCTTCTTATCATTTCGGCATACTCGCCGTGCATTGCGCTTTCGAGGTCAGTGTATACTACGCCCATTGCGGCGACTTCTTCACGGACGTTATGATAGACGAGCTCAGAGTCGTACTGTGCGCCGACGCCTGCCAAAGACTTTCTCTCCGCCTGAGGGATTCCGAGGCGCTCGAATGTATCCTTGATTTCGTCCGGAACGTCGCTCCATTTGGCACTCATCTTGGTGTTGGGTCTAACATAGGTTACGATGTTGTCCATATCGAGCCCATCAATCGGCGGACCCCAATTTGGAACCTGCATCTGGTTATATATCTGGAGCGACTGAAGTCTAAAGAGATTCATCCAGGCAGGGTCGTTCTTCTCTTTTGAGATTTTGTCGACGATTTCTTCCGTGAGACCGGCATTGAGTTTGTAGTTGTCAGTGTCCTCGTTCCGGAAATCATACATGTTGCGGTCGATGTTTTCGACCTGACTTTTTTCCTTCATCGTTCGCTCACTTTCCTGCCAGCTCAATATACTTTTCGTAGCCGTTTTCGTTGATGTCGTCGACAACTGAGGCGTCGCCGTCGGCAACGATTCTTCCGTCAACGATGACGTGGGTCTTATCGATATCGAAGGCATCCAGAATTCTTGTTGAGTGAGTGATGACGAGGAGTGCGCCATTCTCCTCTTCGAGATAGGTCTTGATTCCCTTTGAGACAAGCCTTACTGCGTCGACGTCGAGACCGGAGTCGGTCTCATCAAGGATTGCGAGCTTCGGACGGAACATGAGAAGCTGGAGAATTTCGGTCTTCTTTTTCTCGCCGCCCGAGAAGCCGACGTTTAAGTCTCTCTTCGCATATGACGGATCGAGTTGCAGAAGCTCCATTGCGGCGGCAAGCTTCTTCTTGAAGTCAAAAAGCTTGATTCTCTTGCCGGTTCTCTGCTCCAAAGCGCTTCTTAAAAAGCTTTCAACAGTGAGTCCCGGAACTTCCAGCGGCGTCTGGAACGAAAGGAACATTCCGGCTTTTGCACGCTTGTCCGGCGATTCTTCAGTTATATCATTTCCAGCAAAAATTATTTCGCCTGAGTTTATAGTATACTGAGGATTACCCATAAGAGCATAGCCGAGAGTCGACTTGCCGGCACCGTTCGGTCCCATAAGGACATGGGCTTCACCCTCGTTAATCTGCATATTGACATCATGCAGGATGTGTTTATCGTCAATCGAGACGTTCAAATTATTAACACTCAAAAGTGTAGACTTGGACACTATATTTCACACTCCGTTTTTGTATACATTATAAAAACCAACCCGAAAAGTAGGTTAAAGATATAGTAACACACTTGAAGTCGCTTGTCAAGGGAATCTGCCCCATTTTGGCGGCACAAATCAAGATTTTTCCGGGGGCTTGAAATTTCACGGCGGCTGGTGTATACTAATATCAGATTGGAGTGAATGTTATGTTTATCTCATCAAAGGGCAGATATGCCCTGAGAGTTGTTGTTGATATAGCCGAAAGGGAGACCTCAGAATATATCCCGCTTCAGGAGATTGCCGACGGTCAACATCTCTCGGAAAAATACCTCGAAGCCATCGTCAAAAGCCTTGTTTCGGGCGGAGTCTTAGAAGGTCAACGTGGCAAAGGCGGCGGCTACAAGCTGAGCCGTTCTCCCGACAAGTGCACCGTCGGCGAAATCCTGAGGCTCACCGAAGGCGAACTTGCCCCGGTCTCCTGCGTCGACAAGTCAATCGAGCAATGTGAGCGCCGTTACGAATGCCGGTCCTATCCCATGTGGCAAGGGCTGGATAAAATGATTTCGGAGTATCTGGATGGGTTTACGATTAGGGATTTGATGAGGAGCTAATTATGGACAAAATAGCTATTGGAAAGATTATAAGCGAGCGTCGCAAAGCGGAGAACTGCACTCAGGAAGACCTCTGCCTCGGCATTTGTAGCATCGCCACTCTTTCGAGAATCGAAAACGGCAAAGCAGGAAACCATGACAGAAGCTACATCCCAAGCCTTCTTGAAAGACTCGGTATGTCTAACGATTCCATCAACGATATTATCAGCGAGGACGACTACACCGTCCGCCAGATGATTCGCCGTGCAAATCAGGCGAATATCCTTGAAGGCACTGAGGAAGCCTGGAAAATCGTTAAGGAAACCCGTGCAAGAATCAATGATGATCACCGTAATATATCTCTTGCAAACGAGCAAAGGCTCATTGTTTTGGAGACAGAGCTGTCCAGAAAAGATGGTATAATATCCAACGATGAAGTACTAAAGAGGCTTGAAAATGCTCTTCGCATGACTGCCGTAAACTATAGTCCTCAGAACCTGCCACCGTATATGACTAATATGGAGTGTGAGATTCTGAACAAAATTGCGAATACCTACTTTGATTTGAAGCAAATTGAAACTGCTATTTTAATCTATACTCACGTCAAGCATTTTATGGAGCTTTACGTTGAAGACAAATTGATAGCTGCTAATCATTTGAGGGTCATTTGCTATAATCTATCGAAGTTCCTCGGACTTAGAGGAAGATATAGTGACTGCATTTCCGTTGCCCGTGACGGCATCTATTGGCACAAGCTCACCGGCATACAGAAAACATTGCCACAGACAATGTATAATTGTGCTTGGTCTCTGGCGCGCAGAAACGAAGAGGGCGATATGGCTGAAGCAAAAAAGCTCGCCTATGATGCTCTCGAACTCAATAAAGTAATGTCAAAGTACACAGATTATTCACCAACCCTTGCGGGGCATATCCAAGACCTTATAGACAAATATCACCTTTAGGCTATGACCTGAAGGTGATTTTTTTGCAGTTCGTGAAAATCGGTTGACAAAGAAAATTTATCGGGTATAATGTGAATTGGAAAACGAAAAAAGGAGAAATAATTATGAACTTAAAAGCCATTGAAAGGGTATCTTTATGCTGACTTAAAAAATATTTCGAAAATTTCTTCTCCGGATTGCATTCAAATTCGAAATTTTATTGTTATTATAGTTAGAGACACTATGATCCCGGAAGACATTGCCAGAGTGACAACGGAGATTTTTTAATTTTTTGTGCCAAATCCCTTGACAAAGTAGTTAGGGGGGTATAATATTAATATAACTTTGAAAAGGAGTAAATACTATGAAAAAACTAAAAACCTTCTTAGAAACCAACAAGCTATTCTTTGAAATCGCTTGGAAATCGCACAAGTCTTACTTCTTCATCTACATCATAACGACCTTGTATGGGTTTATCAGCAATATGCTCTTAATTTATCTCCCAAAGATGTCGTTGAACGCTTTTCTCTATAAGGAAGACCTGTGGCTCGGCGTCGGGTATATTTGCGGGTATATCCTGATTATTTCGGTGTGGGCGTATGTCGAGCGGAGACTGACGCTGAAGCAGAGCTTAAACACTGAGTACATAAGCGTCGAGCTTCGGGAGCACATCTACAGAAAAATGAACGAGAACAGTATGCTGGCGTTCGAGGACAGCAGTGAGTATGATGCACTTCAGAAGGCTCTGAACTATACATATGTCGGTGCCGACGAAGTCATCAACATACTCTCGCAGATGATTACCTGTATTCTGACTTTGATAGGCGTTTCCTATATCGTCGGTCAGGTCAGCGTTATAATTGTGATTATAATCTTCGCAACACTGATTCTGTCGCATCTCTGTATGAACAAGGTCAACGATTTGTGGTTCAAGTATCAGAACACCGAGCGTCTGCCGAAGGTAAGACTTTTGCAGTATTTGCAAAGGCTTTTCAACGAAAAGGACTATGTCTCCACCGTCAAGCTGAACGAGGCTTTCGACTATTCGATAGAGACGGTGAACGAAAAGGGAATGGCTATTGCTATTGAGGGCAACAAAAAGAGCAGGCAGAGATTCAGGTGGAATTACATTGCAATACTCCTCGGTAATGTTCAGCTTCTTTCGGCATATCTCTACTTCGGATATATGCTGTTTGCGGGACAGCTTGACGTCGCCACCTATTCGGCACTGTTTGTGGCTGTTCAGCAGTTCACACAGAACTTCAACAGTCTACTTGGGCTGTTCATAAATCTCAAGAACAACGTCAACGAGGCATCCTTCTATATGGATTATATCAAGGATGAGAAGTATGTCCAGAATGGTACTGAGAAGATTGACAACTGCGAGGAGATAACGCTCGAAAACGTCAGCTTCAAATATCCGAATCAGGAGCAGAAAGCGTTGGACGACGTTTCATTCTCGATTAAAGCCGGTTCAAGAATCGCCATCGTCGGCGAGAACGGTGCAGGAAAGACGACGCTTCTGAAGCTGATTCTGGCACTATATCCTCCGACGAGCGGAAAGATTCTTATCAACGGTGAAACCGACATAAACGATGTGGATTTGTCCTCGTGGTACAAGCAGTTGTCTGTAGTACTTCAGAACTCGGTCAATATTCCGCTTACTCTGGAAGAAAATATCGCCTTCCGTGGTGAAAAGGACATTGATTCCGGCAAGATTGAGGACAGCATCAGGTTCTCCGGATTGGAAGATAAGATAGATTCTCTTCCGAAGAAAGAAAAGAGCGTCTTCTCCACAAGATTTGATAAAGAAGGCGTCGACTTCTCCGGCGGTGAGAAGCAGAAAATCTCTATTGCCAGGGCTTACTACAGGGATGCAAATATCCTGGTCTTCGATGAGCCATCAAGTGCTTTAGACCCGAATGCCGAGTATGAGTTCTTCAAGAAAATCTACGAGCTTGGCAGAGATAAGACGGTTATTTTCGTCTCGCACAGACTGTCAACAGTCGTCAAGGCTGACCAGATTATCGTCATAGACAAGGGACAGGTTGCTGAAATGGGAACGCATGATGAGCTGATGGCTAAGAAAGGCTTGTACTGCGAGATGTTCACAAAGCAGGCGGAGAATTATATAGGTGAATGAGGAAGAAGGAAGCCAGGTAAGCATCAAAGCCAACGTAGTGATACGTTGGCTTTTACAGTTAGAAAAGTGTTAGAAATCAAATGTATTTACTTAGAAAAGTTCAGAAATAAAAATACCGTCAAACGACGTATTATCGTCGTTTGACGGTTGGCAGGGGCAGAAGGACTTGAACCCTCGGCACGCGGTTTTGGAGAC
This sequence comes from Oscillospiraceae bacterium, assembly GCA_021200775.1. Lineage (GTDB taxonomy): Bacteria > Bacillota > Clostridia > Oscillospirales > Ruminococcaceae > Faeciplasma. The sequence goes on along the minus strand of JAJQGB010000008.1, from coordinate 403 downwards.
CGCTGCTCTACCATCTGAGCTATACCCCTAAGTGGTGGGCCAACAGGGACTCGAACCCCGGACCGACCGGTTATGAGCCGGTGGCTCTAACCAACTGAGCTATTGGCCCTTAGTGTAAACTCGTATGAGACACCATAAAATAACAAAAAGCCCTCACGAGGGAAACTCAAGGCATTCCTCGTGAAGAGCCATGGTGACCCGTGCGAGAATCGAACTCGCGTTACCGGCGTGAGAGGCCGGTGTCTTAGCCGCTTGACCAACGGGCCAGTGGTGCACCATCGGGGACTCGAACCCAGGACCCACTGATTAAGAGTCAGTTGCTCTACCAACTGAGCTAATGGTGCAAAAGTGTCGGCAACACCAATTTTCCCAGGACGTCGCCATCCAAGTATCGTAGGCGAGA
>JAJQGB010000004.1 GCA_021200775.1 Oscillospiraceae bacterium | reverse complement strand
AGCCCGCTCGATGTTCTATCATAACGTGGTTGTCCTGGAGGATGATTTGAAGAAGCAGGAATAAGACAAATTTATCTCATTCTCAATCACAGATTGAAAAAATAATTTTCAAACCTCGACAAAATTCGACAAACTATCCCCGGATTATGTGGTATAATGTAGAAAACCGGCGATGAAATCGCCATCATTGGAGGGCAAACTATGGAAGAAGCGTATTATCATCTTAGTGGTATGTCTGAAAAAGGAGAAATAATCTCAATTTCGGGTACAACAGAAGAAATCAGAAAATTTATTGAACGTGACAGGGCAGGAGGGTATGTTCCCGAGTTGAGCCGTTATCTTTTCGGACTGTTCACCGAGTTCGGAATTCCGGCAAGCCTCATGGGTTACAGATACCTCGAATCAGCCGTGAATCTAGTTTTGACTGAGCCTGAATATTTACGGCGGAAGGTCACGTCGGAACTTTATCCAAGAATTGCGGAGGAGTTCAACACCAGCCCCAACTGCGTTGAGCGTGCAATTCGCCACGCAATTACCGTTGCTTGGGACAGAGGAAATTCAAAGAAGCTATACGAATTTTTCGGACACAGCATTTCAAGTAAGACTGGAAAGGTAACAAATTCCGATTTCATTGCAGGAATTGTCGAGAAAGTGAAAATTGAACATATCATTTGATATAAAATCCCTCCCGGCATCAGTCGGGAGGGATTTTTGTAGCATTTCTATTATTTTACGCTGATTTTGAACTCCAGATGTACTTCCGGCAAGCTCAGCCTATACTTCCTGTCAAGCTCCGGTCCGCAACTGTTTGTGCCGACTCCTGCCATGCCTGAGTCAATGCACATAACACTGCTCCCGCACTCCTGAAGTTCGTAGTTGTGCCTTCTCCAGGCGAGCTCCTCCTGAGTGTAAACGGAAGCGTTGAAGGAGAACGGCTCGGGAGCTTCAAACCTCATCGTGTTCTCTCCGTCTGAGATTTCCGCAAACAGGCACCCATAGTGGGAAGAGTTTTCCTGCGGGCGGATGTAGTCTTCGTGCATATCGGAGATATTCGCTGTAAACTCACCCATATAAGAAGCGTGGTGCTTATCGATGTAGCTCTCATGCGGACCATAACCGTAGTACTTGACCGAGTCGAAGCTCTTGTCAAGGAACAGTCGGAGACCGAATCTCGGCAGGAACTCGACCTTGTTGCTCATCTTGCCGTCAGTTTTGACCGAAATATCTCCGTTTCCGTCAATCGTTATTTCGGAAGTCGCTACGCAGAACGGCTGATTGATGTTCCATCCAAACGAGTGTGAGAGCTTGATAACGGCAGAGCTTCCGACAATCTCAGCCGAGCTGTCGTAAATCTTCGGAACGTAGTCGTTCAGATGTGCCCGATACCAATCATTCTTCATGATGTCGTTGTCGATGGGAGCTCTAAAGAAATTCCACTCAATCGGCTTGTCAAGAAGATTCTTCCCGCCGATTTCTATTGCGGAGATTTCCCCGTGTCTGCGGTCGAATTTCACGGTTCTATTGCCAGCCTTAATGACAAATTCAAGCGCCGTTTCGTTGAGTGAGGGTGCACTCTCACAGATTTCAGCTGTCTTAGAATAGTTCTCCCTAAGCTTAATCTGCTCAAAGCAGACTTCCTCGCCTGACTTTGAAGTGAAAATGAACCTGATATAAATGCTTTCGCCGGTGATATTCTTAGCCTCAGGAATGTTTACGATGGTATCGCCGTCAGCAGGAAGTGTAAACTCAACCTGACCTTCGGCGATAATTCTGCCAATATCGGTAATCTCATATCTGCAACTCATCAGTTTATCTGCATCCGCAAACAGAAGCTTGTTTGTAAATACAAAACTGCCGTCGGTTTCGCCTTTTGTGACTATAACCGGTCTGTAAGCCTGCTTCGCTTCAAGAAGCCCGATGTGCGGAGTTCTGTCTGGATATATAAGCCCGTCCATGCAGAAGTTTCCATCATCGTGGGGCTCTCCGAAGTCACCGCCGTAGCCATATTTTACCTTGCCGTTATCAGCAATGCCCTGAATTAAAGCATGGTCGCACCATTCCCAGATAAGTCCTCCTATAAGACGCTCATTTGAATCGTAAAGCTCCCGATAGTCTTCCAAGTCGCCACTGCCGTTGCCCATAGCATGGCTGTATTCACATTGAATAAACGGACGCTTCTCGTTCTCATCTTTAAGGAAATCGTTGCGAATCCAGTCGGGAGAAGCGTACATCTTAGATACGACGTCGAGAATGTCGGTAGGTGTTCCGTCAAGATTGTGGGTGTTTTCATAGTGCAGAAGCCTTGTCCGGTCGTTGGCTTTGATGAGCTTTGCTCCTTCGAGCATGTTCTCGCCCCAGCCACTTTCATTTCCTAAAGACCAGATTATAATTGCCGGATGGTTGAAGTGCTGAGAAACGAGCTTCTGCTCTCTGTCAAGTATTGCGTTCTTGTAACTCTTTTCCATCGCCAGAAGCGAAATGCCGCAGTAAGCATTAGGAGCGCTCCATCTGAAGTCGTTATAGACCATAACGCATCCGTGCGTCTCCATGTCAGCCTCAGCGATAACGTAAAATCCATATTCGTCACAAAGATGATAGAATAGGGGAGCGTTCGGATAGTGCGAGGTCCTGATTGCATTGACATTGTGCTTCTTCATCAGCTCCAAATCCTTGCGCATCTTCTCTTCCGAGGCATAGTACCCGGTATCAGGATAGCTGTCGTGGCGGTTGACGCCGTGAATCTTGATGGCTTTTCTGTTGAACTTCGCAACGCCGTTTTCGATATAAATGCTTCTGAAACCGACCTTTTTGCCGATGACTTCTCCCTCAGCTTCGATTCTGAGACTATAGAGATTCGGAATTTCAGCCGACCAGAGTCTGACGCCAGGAACTTTATACTCGAATTTCTCACCGTCTGAGATTTCGGCAGTAAATACTTCTCTTCCATCAGAATCAGAAAGAGTGATTTTCGCATCCGAGCCCTTGACTGTAATCGCAAAATTGCCGTCCATATCGGCAGTGATTCGATAATCCTCAATTCTCTTTTCGGGGCGGGAAACCATATACACGTCTCTGAAAATACCTGAGAGTCTGAACTTATCCTGGTCTTCGAGATACGTCCCGTCGCACCATTTTAGAACGGCGCAGACAATTTCGTTTTCGCCATCTTGCAGATAATCGGTAACGTCAAATTCCGAAAAAGCATGTGAAACCTGAGTATAGCCAGCGAAGGCACCATTAATATAGAGATACAGACAGCTGTCCACGCCCTCAAATGTCAGAATCCTTCTCATGCTGTCTGGATTATATTCGTAAGTCCTACGATAAACTCCAACCGGGTTGTCATCCGGCACATACGGCGGGTCATACGGAACAGGGTAGTTGACATTTGTATACTGCGCCCTGTCGTATCCATGAAGCTGCCAGTTCGACGGAACGGGAATCTTCGCACCAAATTGAGTCTCCGTGAAGTTGTCTTCGATGTCAATAATGCTGTCGTAATACTTGAAATCCCATTCACCGTTGAGGATTTCAATCCGACTCGACTTATCTTTCGTCTCAAACGGGTTCTCGCCTTCGCCAAATGGCGCAAACCAGGCATGGTCGGGAAGAGTCCCAATATGCAGCGCCTCCGGGTTTTCATGATAAATCATCTCCGCCTTAGCAGAACCTGCTACGGCAATCTTTTTCATATCCATTGTAAATTTTCCTTTCTGTTTAAGTTATTACGGGTGCTCCCTTATGCTGACGACTTCCCACACTCCGTCTTCGTTTTTTTCTACTTTCCAGAGAGCTGCGCATCGTGAACTGGCACAAACGGTGTCTCCATTCGAGTCAATCGCTTCTTCGGAATAGTAGACCCAGATATAGCCTTCGGTGTCGCCCAAGTGGGCGCTCCACAGCTGAAGCGAATAGTTCACATATGATGCAGAACGTTCGCTTGGTGTAGCATATCTCGAAAGAAGTCCGTAGAGTTCGTCACACTCGGCATCCGTATGTTTGCAGTCCTGGAATGCCGCATCAGCCAGCCTGAGAACCGATTGCGCCTCAATCCTGTCTGACAGACTTCCGATAGAAACGAGCATTGCGACTTCGTCGCTGTTATAGTAGGATAATGTGCCGGCGACCATCAGAAGCCTGTAAACCGGGAACTGATAAATCAGTATGCAGACGATGAGAATACAAGCGACAATGACAGTTACGGCTGTCCACTTTCTCTTGCGAATCTTCTTTTTCATTCCCGTTATTACTTCTACATCATTGGTTCCATCAGCAAGAGAAGTCTCGCCAATGCTCTTCTCAGTCTTCAACTTTTCAAGCTCGGAAGCACAATCGGGACAATTCCTGAGATGCTCCTCGACAAACTCAGCTGTCTCTTTATTTACCATATTTTCATAGTAAAGCGGCAGAAGATCCCTTACTATACTGCATTCGTTATTCATCACTTTGTTCCTCCATTCGAAGCTGTACCATTTTTCTTGCCCGGTGGTAGGTGACACAAGCCCAATTATCGGTTTTGCCGTAGAGTTCGCCTATTTCCTTGAACGAAAGCTCTCCGAACACTCTCCACATGAAAACTTCCTTATAGGGCTCCGCAATGTCGTGCAGGGCTTTTCTTACTCTGAGGAAATCTTCCTTGCGGCTTGCCAACTCTTCAGGTGAAGCATCTGGGTCGACTATTTCGGGAAAGTCCGCATCGTCAAAGCTTTCTGTCTTTCTCGATTTTTTCAGATACGAATAATAGGAATTCTTCGCAATCTGACAGAGCCAGACTCGGATGTCACATTCGCCACGGAACTTTCCGATTGATTTCATCGCCTTGAAGAAAGTATCGCTTGTGATTTCCTCGGCAATATGCTCGTTTCCCGAAAGCCTCAGAATGTAGTTATAAACCGATTTGAAATAGGTCTTGTAAATCTCCTCAAACTCCACTTGCTCGCCACCACCTTACTTATAAGACTCCATGGAGGAGGAAATCTTACAAGAAATCTGTGAAAAAATTTGAGGAAATCAGTTATTCGCTGTCAGCTATAATATTCGGAAAATCAGTGACATCCTCGCTTAGAACCACCATCGCCGCACAGTAGGGCGGGAGAGTTATCTCGAAGATATTGGTTTCAGTACTTTCAACCACGTTGATGAGCTGAATCTCGTATGTCTCGTCGTAGACTGCATAAACAGCGGCGGCTGTGTAGATAGTGTCGGATGAAGTCAAATCTATAATTGCGTTTTCGTTCAGACTGGAATCCTTATTTGTAATCATGAGAGTTACCAGTCCGTCGTCATCGGTAGCCGCATATGCGCTTGACAGGGAGACATCATCGGTAGTCGTGCTGATAAGAGTATCGCCAAAGGATGAACCGTTGCCGTCATAGTTGGTGTAAAGCCTTATTCCCGCAAACTGGCAGTCGTTGCCGCCCCAGATGGTCGCAAGATATACTCCCATATCGGCATAGCACCCAAGAGCTTCAGCCTCAGCAATTGTTCCGCTTAGATTCTCGCCTCCGAAGTTGTATTCGGAAATTGCAAGCTTCGTGCCGGGATAATACTCGTCAATAGAAGCCTGAATGGTCGGGAGAAGCGGCAGATTATTCATGCACCATTGCCCAATCCAGCTGTTCTCGGAAAATCCTTCTTCATAAAGAGTCCGAACTGATTGCAATCTGTCCTCATCGCCGTTTCTTGAAGACTCAGAGTAGTAGTGAATGTCGAGGACGTCGAGGAGCCGCACACCCGCTTCCTCAGATGCCTGACGCATGTAGTCGAGATAACAGTCGAGAAACCAGTTATATCCGTTTTCTTCTTTCAGCTCCTCCCACTCGGTGCTGTCATCGTCATCGGCAAGGTGGTCGTAGGCGGTGTAGCCGTAGAGAGCAGGACCGAAAATCTCTGCATTCGGGTCGAGCTCTTTTACGATTGCCGCAAGCTCAGCGGATTTTGAGCAGAGCTCCTCGATGGTTACAGGGTCGGGATGAACTCTGGAGTGAGTTCCAGCCCAGAGAGCAGGTTCGTTGTCGAGACTGTAGCCCTGAATTCCGTTTTTAGTGGTTGAGTCGCCGAGCATATTTATAATGTAGTTGACGTACTCGTCCATGTACACAATGCCATCCGTCAGGTCTGGCGTGTCGGGAAACTCGCCATCCGATCGGAATATAACTTCGTTGAATCTTTCCGACGGAGCGGTGTTCTCTTCAGAGACCTGTCCGCTCTTGTCGGCGGCAACGTAGCCTGCCATCTGTAAAGTGGTCAGCTTGTACGAAATTCCGTATTCTTTTGCTTCCTCCGAAAGGGTCTTAACGATGTCGGCAGGCTCATCCGAATCGGAAAGATTGCTGTCAGACGAGTGATACCAGTCGGCTCCGGCGTTCGAGGCGTTCGTCTCCCAGTTGTAAGCCGTCAGACGGTTTCCACCCTGACGGATGGCGGTAAAGTTAGCCGAGTCAAGATTTTCTTCGTTGCCGTACTGATTCACGCCGTAGATGTACGGGCTGATTTCCTTTGTCTCCGCAGTGAAATCGATGACAATGTTCATGTCATAGCTTTCGCTTGCGTAGATGTCCGTCGGAATAGTCACAGTCTTCCGCCCAATCCCCGAGCAGGACGACATAGCCGCCACCATGACTATCACTAATGCCAGTAGTACAATTCTTTTAATGCTTTTCATATAAATCCTCCTTTGAGACAATCAGTCTCATGTGAAAAGTATAACATAAAAAGCATTAGTGCGCAAGAGAAATTGTAATACATATCTGATTTGCGGTTCTTCAGAAATATATTTTTATTTGGATTTCAGTATCATTCAGCCCCAATTTCCTTTCATTCATAATTAACCTTTCCGAAACAATATCACAAAGATTTCGCATTTTGTGGGGAAATATTATTGACAAATCCGACGGAAAGTGATAGACTATTTCATAGAGACTTAACTTAATATTTACAAGTACAAATCAGCGTGGGGGGGGTAGCGCCTTTGGCGCTAAACAATTATATAGTTAGTGTCGTGTGCCTGCTCACTTATGCTCTCCGTACCGATAAAGACGGAGTTTTGTGTTGCTGACCTCCTCCGGCTTGCCGTGGAGGTTGTTTTTTACTGAAATAAGAAGTCACTTACTATTTTTGGAGGCATAACGATGGGGATTTTTAAATCAAGTGGTTCCGGCGTAAAGCTCAAAAAGCTCAGCCGTGAGGAGCTTGTCGAGATAATATATGCTCTCCAACAGAGCGAGAAGTCTTTGAAGGAAGAAAACGAGGAGCTAAAACAAAGAATTTCCGAGAACGAACAGGTTATCAGCCACTTCGGAACGGTTGCCGACGCTTCCCAAAGCCTTAACGATATCTTCACCGAGGCTCAGAAGGCACTCGAACAGTATCTGATGGCGATTCGGGTAACCGCCGGTGGGGAATATACGAGCGAGGCTGACGTCCAGCTTGCCCAGCATAAGGCTGAGGAGATTGTCGCCGAGGCAAACCGCCAGGCTGACGAGATTCTCGCCGAAGCAAGACAGAAGGTTGACAACGCCCTGGAGCTTGTCAGACGTGTTGACAGCGAATATTCTTCACAAGTTCATTCTGACACCACCGCTGAGTAAGGAGAGCCTGCATTGTCTAAACGAAAAAAGAATCGCGAGCTGGTTCTCCCAACTGAGCAAGAAGTCCTGGCGGAGCGCAAGCGTCTCAAACGAAGAAGAAGATTTATAATAACCCTCCGGACAACCGTCTATGCCTTGGTTGTGGTTGCCGCTGTAGCGGTTCTCTTAGCGACACTTTTCCTGCCCGTTTTGCAGGTTTCCGGTTCGAGCATGGAGCCGACCCTTTCCGATGACGACATTATCCTTCTTTTCAAGACGGATAACCTTAAAACCGGCGACCTGATTGGCTTCTACTACCAGAACAAGCTTCTTCTGAAGAGAGTCATCGGCGTTGCCGGAGACACAATCGACATCGACGAAGAGGGCAACGTAACCGTCAACGGCGAGCTTCTTGACGAGCCGTATGTCACGAATAAATCACTTGGCGAGTGCGACATCGAGCTTCCGTATCAGGTTCCCGAAAACAGGGTCTTTGTTATGGGAGATAACCGCGCCACATCAATAGATTCCCGGAGCAGTGCTATTGGCTGCATCGAGAGCTACCAGATAGTAGGGAAGGTTCTCATAAGAATCTACCCGTTCGACAGAATTTCAATCATAAGCTAGAAACAACTTTAATGTCATCGCTTCCGAGAAGGAAGCACTATAACAATCAAAGGAGGGACGATTAACCGTGAAGAAAAGATTTTTGAGAGCGCTGTCCGCCGTGCTGGTAATTTTAGCGGTTGCGATTTCATCCGTGACAACCGTATTCGCTACAACCGGCTCGATAACCGTAACGGTTAAGTATGGCGACACGATTCTGACAGACGGTGTCCTGACTATCTATAAGGTTGCGGACGAAAACGGCGACTTCGTAAGTGAGTTTGCCAACTGCGGCATCGACATATCCGATTTGGAGAGTTCAACCCTACCGTGGCTTCTCTGGCAGTGGGCAACGGTGACTGAGATTCCTGGCGCATCCTACCTTGTCGGTTCCGACGGAACGGTAACCTTCCCGGGTCTATCTGCGGGAATTTATCTGATAGTCCCGTCGACGAATCCGGAAGGCTATGAAGTTGAACCGTGCGTGGTTCCAGTGCCCTTGAATGGCGAATATGACGTCGAGGTTATCGCAAAGATTGAGCCTTCGACTCCCAACACTCCGACACCGACGCCCACTCCTACGACAACAACCGTGACCGAAGTCACCGACCCCGACGTGACAATCCCAGATGACGATGACCCGACAGAGGAAAATAACGTCGAAATCGAGGACGATGACGATGTCGAGATTGAGGACGAAGAGGAGACCCTCCCGAAAACCGGGCAGATGAATCTTCCGATTCCGATAATGGCTGGAACAGGCGGAGTCTGCATAGTTGCAGGTCTCATAGTCTCAAAGACGGATAAAAAGAAATGACGAGACGAATTTTTGGACGGATTTTAATAGCGATTGGCGTACTGCTTTTAGTCGGTGCGCTTTCGCTCTATCTCTATAACAGCTACGACGCCGACCGAGCCGCCACAGCCTCCACCGAAGCCGAGGAAAAGCTTTCGGACGCAATGCTTTCGTCCGTGGGCTCCGAGTATACTCTTACAATCGAGGAGGACAAGGAAGGCGAGACCTATTCCGTCATTAGCCTTACCGTCGACGACGAGAGCTATATCGGTATTCTTTCGATACCGTCGTTTGGTCTCGAACTGCCTGTTCTGTCCGAATGGAGCTATTCAGGACTTAAAAACTCTCCTGCAAGATACACAGGAAGCGCAAGCGCCGGGAATCTCGTTATCTGTGCCCATAACTATGAACGCCATTTCGGCAACATAAAGAATCTGTCCCCAGGAGCTTCAATCACATTTACCGACGTAACCGGAACGGTTTACGAATACGAAGTGGTTGAGGTCGAAACCCTCCAGCCGACAGCGATTTCCGAGATGATAACCGGCGACTGGGACCTGACACTCTTTACATGCACCACCTCCGGTCAAGCAAGAGTCACGGTTCGTTGCCAGCTGATTGAAGGAAACTGAATACGATTTATCCTCGCCCTAGATGGCGAGGATTTTTTGTCCAACTTCGACAGTCTTCTTGTTCGCTATGCGTTAGAATTATTCCGACCAAGCGAAAGGAAGCGTTAAAAATGAAGCTAACAGAATCTTTGAAATCAGTTCCACTAGCCCAGAAATCAACCATCCTGGCAATCATAAAGCCGGTTCTCAGTTTTATAGCAGGAGTTATCATCGCCGGCTCCAGCCTTCTAGGAGAGGACTCGGTGCTCACGGCATCACTCGTCGCCGCACTCCCGTCCGTCTGCGGCTTTTCGGCACTTTTGGGAGCATTAATAACGGCAGTATTCACTGAAATCACAGCAGGGAAGGTTGCATCCCTTGCTACAGCAATTGTGGTGTTCCTGACACGCCTTCTATTCGACGGCACCACCCACCGAAGATATCCGGGATTCGTATCAATAGTCGCAACCGCATCATACCTGGGCTGTGTCATCTTCGCCGGAGCAACGGCAGGAGCAAACCCGACATATTTCATAAAAATCGTAACCGTCGGACTGATTCTGGGAGCCTGTACATATCTCACGACAACCGTTTTCAAGTCAGGCATAAAAGCCGCAACCATGCCACAGCTCATTGCACTCTTTGCCTTCGCAGTAGTGATAGCCTCATCCTACCATCTCGGCGAAATCCTCAGCTTTTCAGTGTGTACTATATGTGTATACAAACTCTCCCGTGAGAAATCAACACTTTCGGCGGCAGTCCAATCCACATCCCTGAGACTTAACTTTCTTGAAAGCGCCCTCCGTCACTTCCCGAAGTTCGCAAACCCGGGTTCTGACGAACACAGCTTTGAAAACATGGTTGAGCTTCTATCTCTCACGGAAACCGACCTTGCAAAATCTCTCACCCCAGAGAAACCTAGTCCGATAGCCTTACGCTTGTCCGAAATACTTTCAAACAGAACCGGCACACAGGTAGTCGCAAATCCCATGCCCGACGGTGCAGTCGAAATCTATTTCCTCAAAAACGCCCGGATAAGCGAAAACGCCATCCTCAAAGCCGCCGAAAAATCCGGAATGGGAAGCGAAGTCGAACTCTTCTGCACCGAAACAGACAAGTATATCCGCTATACCGTAGCTCCGAAGCCTAGCTGGCATTTCGATGCAGGAGTCTGCCAGATACCGGCAAATTCGTCGGAGCCCGACGACGGAATCTGCGGTGACCGTGCCGAAATCTGGAACTATGGAGTCTATAGCTACCTCATACTTTCCGACGGAATGGGCACCGGTAGGGAAGCCAAGACAACAGCAAAAAGCCTCATAAAGTCCTTCAGAAATCTCACCGAGGTAGGCTATTCTCTTGAATCCGCACTTCGCCTTTCGTCGGAATATATCCGATCCTGCCAGCCGGACGAGTCCTTTGCAACCCTCGATATTCTTTCTGCAAACCTCATGACCGGTGAGCTGGAGATAAGAAAATGTGGTGCGGCAAAAAGCTACATTCTTTCCGGGAAAGGCGTTACTCCGATACCCTCAGGTGGTTATCCTATAGGAATCTTGGAAGAAATCAGCCTTGTGAACACAAAAATCTCTCCCGAATCGGATGTAACAATCTTAATGATGACCGATGGTGCCGACAGCCTCGGAATAGAAAGGATTGTTGAAATTTCGGAAGAGAGCGAAGCACTTTCAACCGACGACTTAGCTTCACTACTAACCAGTGAAGCATACAAGAATCAAAAACCGAATTATCGTGACGATATTACAGTGGCGGTTGTTAAGCTTTCAAAAAACTAAAAAAGTCTTTGTTAAGTTTGCACAAAAAGAACGGTTGAAAAATGTTAAAAACGTCAAATTGCTCTAAACTCCTTGCAATATTCGTCAAGGCTTGATATAATAAAACCATAAGCGGATAGGTGTAAAAGTTTCCGCTTCACAAACTATAAGTATTTTAATTTTGCTATTACTCTCTACATTAAGAAAGAAGGGGTTAAAGATATGAGTAGCGTTATTCCGGTTAAAGATGCCTTTGACGTGAATGCGGCAATTGCAAGCTTTCTGGATGGTAAAAATTATGACTCAGCAGATTTCTTAGGCGCTCACAAGAGAGATGAGGGCGGTTATATCTTCAGAGTCTGGGCGCCACGTGCCAAGCGTGTCTCGCTGGTAGGTGACTTCAACGGATGGGACGTAGACGCCAACCCGTGCCACAGAATCCAGGGCGGAATCTGGGAGTGCACGGCGCAGGCGCTCGATACATATTCGACTTACAAATACTTTGTCGAAGGCGCTGACGGCTCAAAAAGAATGAAAGCTGACCCGTATGGAGTCCACATGGAAACGCCTCCCGGAACTGCAACCAAGATTTTTGACATCTCCGGCTACAAGTGGGGCGATTCCGTCTGGATGAACAAGCGCAAGCGCTCAACTCCATACGACAAGCCGATGAACATCTATGAGGTAAACTTGGGCTCGTGGAAGAGATATCCGGACGGCAACGTCTACAGCTACGAAAAGGCGGCTGACGAGCTCATCCCATACTTAAAAGAGATGAACTATACCCACGTTGAGTTCATGCCACTAACCGAATACCCTTATGAAGGCTCGTGGGGATATCAGGTTATGGGCTACTTCGCTCCGACCTCCCGTTACGGCACGCCCGAAAGCTTCATGAAGATGATAGACAAGTTCCATCAGGCAGGAATCGCCGTTATCCTTGACTGGGTTCCAGCTCACTTCCCGAAGGACGGAGCAGGACTCTATGAGTTCGACGGCTCGCCCTGCTACGAGTATGCTGATCCGTTAAAGATGGAGCACAAAGCCTGGGGAACAAGAGTCTTCGACTTCGGACGCCCTGAAGTAAGGTCGTTCCTGATTTCAAGCGCACTTTACTGGCTTGAAAAGTACCATGTCGACGGTCTGAGAGTTGACGCAGTTGCGTCTATGCTCTACCTCGACTATGACAGACAGGGCGGCGAATGGAGACCGAACAAGTACGGCGGACACGAGAATCTTGAAGCGGTTGAGTTCCTGCAAATGCTCAATACCGCAGTCTTTTCAAGGTGCCCGAACGCCATCATGATTGCCGAGGAGTCGACAGCATGGGCAAACGTCACAAAGCCGGTCGACATGAACGGACTCGGATTCAACTTCAAGTGGAACATGGGCTGGATGAACGACATGATGCACTATATGTCGCTTGACCCGTACTTCCGCAAGTTCAACCACGACAAACTCACGTTTTCCTTCTTCTATGCGTTTTCTGAGAACTTTATCCTCCCGATTTCGCACGACGAGGTCGTCCACGGCAAGCACTCACTTGTCGACAAGATGCCCGGCGAAGCCGAATCAAAGCTTGCAAACGACAGAGCGTTCTTAGGCTATATGATGGCTCACCCTGGCAAGAAACTTCTTTTCATGGGAAGCGAATTTGCCCAGTTCCGTGAGTGGGACTACTCAAACGGGCTTGAATGGTTCATGCCAGAAAAGTTCGAGGCACACCGTGATTTCCAGGATTACGTCAAGAACCTCAACAAGTTCTATCTTGAAAATCCGCCGATGTGGCAGGAAGATTACTCGTGGAAGGGCTTTAACTGGATTGCGGCTGATGACAACGAGCAGAGCGTGATTGTCTTCAGAAGAATCGACAAGTCGGGCAAGGAGATTGTAGTAGTCTGCAATTTCGTTCCTGTCGAGAGAAAGGGCTATCGCTTCGGCGTGCCCTACAGAGGAACCTACACCGAAGTCCTCAATTCGGCTTCAAAGGACGGTTCACCCTACTTGAACGGCACAGTCAAGTCTGAGAATATTCCTTCTCACGGAATGGAGCAGTCGATAGCTGTTGATATCCCTCCGATGTCGGTAATGTACTTCAAAGTGAGAAAATATGGTGGCAGAAAAGCCGTCAAAAAAGAAGAGACTCCGTCGCCTGATGCAGACGACAAAAAATAGAGCGATTTCAATCAAAATCTGAAAGGAAGAGTGTAATGTACAACAAAAAAGAATGTGTTGCGATGCTTTTGGCAGGCGGACAGGGATCAAGACTGTACGCACTGACAAAGAACGTAGCCAAGCCCGCCGTACCCTATGGAGGCAAGTACAGAATCATCGATTTCCCGCTGTCTAACTGTGTCAACTCAGGTATCGACACAGTGGGTGTTCTCACCCAGTATCAGCCGCTCGTTCTGAACGACTATATCGGCAACGGACAGGCATGGAACCTTGACCGTATCCACGGAGGAGTTCATATCCTGCCGCCTTACCAGTCAAATTCCGGCGCACAGTGGTATGAAGGCACAGCAAACGCCATCTACCAGAACCTGCCGTTTATCGACAGATACGACCCCGAGTATGTCGTCATCCTTTCCGGCGACCACATCTACAAGATGGACTACTCGAAAATGCTAAGCTTCCACAAGGAAAAGGACGCCGTCTGCACAATCGCAGTTCTCGACGTTGAGTATGAGGAAGCATCCAGATTTGGAATCATGTCCGTCGACGAAGATAACGCAATCACCAAGTTCGTAGAAAAGCCGAAGGTTCCGGAAAGCACTCTGGCATCAATGGGCATCTACATATTCTCATATCCTACACTCAAGAAGTACCTCATAGAGAATGAGCAGGACGAAACCGCTACAAAGGACTTCGGCAAGAACATTATTCCTGCACTTCTTGAAAACAAGGAAAGACTCTATGCCTACAGATTCGAGGGATATTGGAAGGATGTCGGAACGATAGACAGCCTTTGGGAAGCTAATATGGATCTTCTCAGCCCAACTGTATCTCTCGACCTCTACGACCCGAGCTGGAAGATTTACTCTAACAACGATTCCCGTGCACCTCATATCATCGGCAAGAACGCCAAGATTCAGAATTCAATGGTAACCACCGGCTGTGTTATCGACGGCGCCGTTGAGTTCTCGATGATTTCCGGCGGAGTCACCATCGAAGAGGGCGCAGTCGTTACCGACTCGATTCTCATGCCCGGCGCAACCGTCAGGAAGGGCGCTGTAGTCGAGTATTCGATAGTCGGCGAGTCTAGCGTTATTGAGTCGGGTGCACATATCGGTGCAAGACCCGAAATGGTAGAGAATAAGGACGAGTGGGGAGTTGCGGTCGTCGGTCACGACGTAACAGTCAGCTCCGGCTCAGTCGTCAAGCCCAAAGAGATTATCTCTGCCGATATGTAAGGAGGAAGAGGACAATGAGCTATAATATGACAAATGTATTGGGCATTATCTTCGCAAATTCCCATGATGAGGCTCTGCCCGAGCTTGCATCAAACCGCACAATGGCATCCGTGCCTTTCGGCGGAAGATTCCGTCTTATCGACTTCCAGCTTTCGAGTATGGTAAATTCCGGAATGTCAACAGTTGGAATCATCACAAAGTCAAACTATGAGTCACTTCTCGACCATATCGGTTCGGCAAGATACTGGGATCTGGCACGCTCCTATGGCGGTCTTACAATCCTTCCGCCTTACGGAAATATCGATTCGGGTCTCTATGTCGGAAAGCTCGAAGCACTTAGAGGCGCCCTCGGCTACATCAAGAAGACCGGCTGTGAGTATGTAATTCTCACCGACGGCAATGTCGTACTCAATGCCGATTACTCCAAGATTATCGAAGAGCATATCGAGTCGGGAGCTGACATAACCTGTGTCGCCTCAACCGGCAACTATTCCGCTTCCGAAACTGCTGATGCAGTCGCATTCGAGACCGATTCCACCGGCAGAGTCAAGGAGACAATCCTCAACGCCACAAAGGCTGGCAAGTACACCTTGGCTTTGAATATCCATATCCTTTCAACTGCGCTTCTCGAAAGCCTCGTTATGGATTTGATTCCGAGAGGAAAGAACATCTTTGACAGAGACGTTTTGCAGGTTAAGGCAGGCAAGCTCAATATCCGTGTACACGAATACACCGGTTACTACAGCAGAATCTACGATTTCGAGAGCTACTACACCGAGAACATGAAGCTTCTCGACCCGGATAACTTGGGAAAACTCATCCTGAAGAAGAGACCGGTTTATACAAAGGTTCGTGATGACGCACCTTCAAAGTACGGTCTTGACAGCTCGGTCAACAATTCTCTCGTCGCTGATGGCTGTGTTATTGATGGCGTAGTTGAGAACTCAATCCTCTTCAGAGGCGTCAAGATTGCTAAGGGCGCTGTTGTAAAGAACTGCATACTCATGCAGGACACCTCAGTTGGAAAGGAAACCATGATTTCCAACATCATTACCGATAAGGACGTTGTAATCGGCGATGAATTAAGAATTTCATCCGCTGTAGGAAGTCCTCTTTATATCGGCAAGAAGAGAGTTCTCTGATAAGAAGGAACGGTGATTGAATTGAAAATTCTATATTGTGCAAGTGAAGCACTGCCTTATGTGGCATCAGGCGGACTCGCCGATGTCGCAGGCTCGCTTCCTAAGGCACTTTGCGAAGCAGGACAGGACTGCCGTGTAGTACTTCCTCTTTACGGCACAATCAAGCAGGAACTGAGAGACAGTTTGGAATATGTTACAAACTTCTTCGTACCGGTTTCGTGGAGAAGTCAGTACTGCGGCGTCTTCAAGGGCGAAGCGGCAGGAGTTATATATTATCTCTTAGATAACGAATACTACTTCAAGCGCAACACTATCTATGGTCACTATGATGACGCCGAGAGATTTGCTTTCTTCGCAAGAGCAATTCTCGAGCTCATCAAGCACATTGATTTCAAGCCGGATATTTTGAATTGCAACGACTGGCAGACTGCTCTTACTCCTGTTTACTATAACCTCTTCTATAAAGGCGAAGAGGGAATGGGCAACATCAAGACTGTCTTCACAATCCACAACATCCAGTACCAGGGCAAGTACGGCATGGAGCTCTGCTCCGACCTTCTCGGAATCCCTGATTATGCAAGAGGAATTTTGGAGTACGACAACTGCTGTAACTTCATGAAGGGAGCCTTCGAGGTTGCAGACAAGATTACAACAGTATCTCCCACATATGCGTGGGAAATCCTCAACCCATACTTCTCACATGGCTTGGACCCGGTACTCTGGAGCAAGCAGTATAAGCTAACCGGCTTCCTGAACGGAATCGACCAGGATATCTATAATCCTGCAACTGACCCGGCACTTGCCGCCAACTACACAGTAGATGACAAGTCCGGCAAGTCTGTCTGCAAGAAGGCAATACTCGAAGAATTCGGTTTGCCTGATGGCAAGGAGCCCGTTATGGGCATCGTCACAAGACTCGCTTCTCATAAGGGCGTAGACCTCATTAAGTGCGTCTTTGAAGATATGGTTCACCTGGGCTATAAGTTTGTGATTTTAGGTTCCGGCGAGAAGCAGTACGAAGACTTCTTCCGTGAGATGGCATACAGATATCCGGATAGAGTGGGAGTCAAGATTGGCTTCATCCCGGATGTCGCACACAGAATCTATGCCGGTGCAGACATGTTCCTGATGCCTTCTCAGAGTGAGCCCTGCGGCTTAGCTCAGATGGTAGCTCTTCGCTACGGCACCATCCCGATAGTCCGTGAAACCGGAGGCTTAAAGGACTCTATCGTCGACTGCGGCGGTTCCGGCGGCAACGGCTTCACATTCAAGACCTACAACGCTCACGACATGCTTGACGCAACTGTCAGAGCAAGAGCCTATTACGACCAGAGAATGCAGTGGGGCAAGCTCACATCTCATGCTATGCGTGAAGATTTCAGCTGGGCTCGCTCGGCAGAGCTCTATATGGGTCTCTACAGAGAGCTTGCAGGCGACGTATAAACAAAATCTGTAATAAAATCCTCACCAATTGGTGGGGATTTTGTTGCATATAGCCGTAGTTTTGAAATAACAGTTGCAAACCGTGTGAAAAGGTGATAAAATAGTGTTGAAATCCGCCGGGCTCGGCGGGGAAGGGAATATCACTTTGAAATGAAAATCACTGTTGCAGGATGCGGGAAAATTGGAATGGAGATTGTTGCGGCGCTGGCGGCTGAAGGTCACGACGTTGTGGCAGTCGATATCGATGCAGACGTAATAAACCTTATAACCAACGTCCACGATGTTATGGGCGTTATCGGCAATGCCTCCGACTATGAAACGCTTGTCGAGGCGAACGTCGAGAAAGCCGACATATTCGTTGCATGTATGGATTCCGACGAGCAGAACATGCTTGCCTGCTTCCTGGCAAAGAAGATGGGCGCCGAAAACACAATCGCCCGTATCAGAAATCCTGAGTATAACGACAACAGTTTGGGCTTCTTGAGAAAGCACCTCGAACTTTCTCTTGCCCTTAATCCCGAGCTCCTGACAGCTCAGGAAATGTACAATATCTTAAAATTCCCGTCGGCAGTAAGAATCGAGAGCTTTTCAAAGAGAAATCTCGAAATGATTGAGATAATCATCCCACATGACAGTGAGCTTGACGGAATGAACTTAATCAAGCTCCGTGAAAAGTATAACGCCAACTTCCTTGTCTGCTGTGTTCAGAGAGGCAATCAGGTCTTCATCCCTGACGGTTCGTTTGAGCTTAAATCTGGCGACAAGATTGGTATCACAGCATCTTTGGCAGAGATGTCGAAGCTTTTAAAGATGGTCGGCGTTCTGAAGAAAAAAGCTAAGCACACAATGATTCTAGGTGGAAGCAAAATCGCCTTCTATCTCGCCGCACTCATAAACCGAAGCGGCGGTTATGCAAAGATTATAGATAAAAACAAGGCTCGTTGCGAAGAGCTTGCCGGACTTCTCCCCGGAACCTCTATTATCTATGGCGACGGTATGCAACAGGAGCTCCTTCTGGAAGAGGGCATCGAAAGTGCCGATGCATTTGTATCTCTTACCGGCTTTGACGAGGAAAACATCCTGACGGCAATTTTCGCCTCCATGCAGAATGTCCCGAAGGTAATTGCAAAAGTCAACCGTGATGAGCTGGTCGAAATGGCAACCAAGATAGGAGTCGAGTGTGTTGTATCACCTAAGGACATCACTTCTTCTGTAGTCGTGAAATATGCCCGAGCCCTTGAAAATAGCGTCGGATCTAGTGTTGAAACGCTCTACAAGCTTATGGACGGCAAGGTCGAAGCGCTTGAATTCCTGGTCAACTCTGAATCCAAGCTCACCGGAATCCCCTTAAAGAGCCTCGAACTCAAAAAGGGAATCCTCATCGCCGGAATCATGCGTGGCAGAAAGACAATAATCCCTTCCGGCAACGACATGATAACAGTAGGCGACCGAGTAGTAGTAATTTCGGGAAATCTCGGACTCAGGGATTTAGTAGATATATTAGCATAATCAGATTAAGCCTCCCCTGAAAGGGGAGGTGGCGGCACAGCCGCCGGAGGGGTTTCCGAATATGAATCGCAGAATGGTTTTCTATGTAGCTGGACAGATGGTTTTGGTAGAGGCAATTTTGATGCTTCTGCCTCTTCTTGTCTCTGTTATCTACATGGAAAAGTGTGCCTATGCATTTCTTGCATCAATTCTCATCGCTCTCGTTTTAGGTGGAGCGATGATTTTAATCTTCAAGCCGTCGAATAAGGTCATCTACTCAAAAGAAGGCTTCATAATAACAGCCCTTTCGTGGGTAATGCTTTCTCTGGTCGGCTGTCTGCCATTTGTAATCAGTCAGGAAATCCCGAATTTCGTCGACGCTTTCTTTGAGACGGTCAGCGGCTTCACGACAACGGGAGCCTCAATCTTAACGAGCTACGACGGAATGAGCCATGGGATTATGTTCTGGCGAAGCTTCACCCACTAGGTAGGAGGAATGGGAGTACTTGTCCTCGTAATGGCAGTATCTCCGACTTCGACAGACCGTTCAATGCACATCCTCAAAGCCGAAATGCCCGGACCGATTGTAGGAAAGCTCGTTCCCAGAGTCCGACAGACAGCAAAAATTTTGTATCTTATCTATGTCGGACTCACAGTTCTGGAAATAGGCTTCCTTTGCGCAGGAGGTCTCAGCCTGTATGAAAGTTGTATCTATGCCTTTGGCAGTGCCGGTACCGGTGGTTTCGGAATCATGTCCGACAGCCTTGCAAGCTACAGCCCATATGTCCAATGGGTAATCACAATCTTCCTGGTACTCTTTGCGGCGAACTTCAATATCTACTTCCTCCTGCTCATGCGCAAGTTCAAGACAGCGTTCAAGTCAGAAGAGCTCTGGACCTATTTCGGCATAATCATAGTCGCAATTACCGTAGTTTCCATCTCAATATATCCGCTTTACAACGGCTTGGGAGAGACCATAAGAACAGCGGCGTTCCAGGTAATGTCGATTCTTTCGACGACCGGCTTTGCAACGGCAGACTTCAATCTCTGGTCGCCGGTTGCGAAAGCTGTGCTTCTTGTTCTCATGCTGATAGGCGGCTGTGCCGGCTCCACTGCCGGAGGACTGAAGATTTCAAGAGTAGTAGTTCTCTTCAAGTCCATCAAGCGTGAGCTCTACAGGATGATTCACCCGCACTCAGTGGGAGCCGTAAAACTGGACGGCAAAACTGTTGACGACAGCACTATCAAGGGCATCGGAACCTACTTCTCGCTGTATATCTTCATTATGATAGCGGCATTCTTAGCGATTTCCTTCGAGCCACTGACCTTCGAGGCAAAAGCGTCCTCAGTCATAGCCTGCTTCAACAATATCGGACCCGGCTTCGCCGAAGTGGGACCGATGGGAAGCTATGCGAGCTATTCTGCCTTCTCGAAGATAGTCCTTTCAATCACCATGCTTTTGGGACGTCTTGAAATCTATCCGCTTCTTTTCATCCTCATGCCTTCTCTCTGGAAGAGAAAGAGCAACGCATAATAAACCAATCGGAGAAAACATGACTCAAAGCCTTTCAAACCCCACAGTAATAAAAGAAATCCTCAGTCGCCACGGCTTTACGTTTTCAAAAAAGCTCGGGCAGAACTTTCTTATTGACTCTACCGTATGCCCACGAATCGCCGAGGCAGGGAATGCCCGTGAAGGCTATGGCATAATCGAAATCGGAGCCGGAATGGGAGTCCTGACAGTAGAGCTCTCAAAGCGTGCAGACAAAGTCGTCGCAATCGAAGTCGACCACCGCTTAATTGAAGTACTGCATGAAACTCTTGCAGATTGCCATAATGTAAAAGTAGTCGAAGCCGACGTGTTGAAGCTCGATTTGAACAAGCTCATCGAGAACGAGTTTCCGGGATTAAAAGTCGCCGTCTGCTCGAACCTGCCGTATTACATCACATCGCCAATCTTAATGAAGCTTTTTGAGTCGAGACTTCCTATCGAATCTATAACTGCTCTCGTCCAGAAGGAAGCCGGAGTCCGCCTTTGCGCACCGGTTGGCACCCGTGAAGCCGGAGCCGTGACCGTTGCCGCAAGCTACTATTCGGAAGGGAAAATTCTCTTTCCGGTTTCAAGAGGATGTTTCATGCCGAGCCCTAATGTCGACAGCTGTGTCGTAAAGTTCGACATGCGAAAGACTCTTCCGGAAGTTAAGAGCGAAGATTTCTTCTTCAAGATGGTTCGTGGTATGTTCACACAACGTCGAAAAACCACCGTAAACGCCATCTGCGGTTCTTTAGGAATGGATAAAGCAGCTGTTACTGAAGCCATGACCGAAGCGGGAATAGCTCTTAATTCAAGACCCGAACAGCTTAAAATGGACGAGCTTATTGCTCTTTCCGACGCACTTTACAGATAAAAAAACAGCCGACCGAAAGGTCGACTGAATTTTATTTGTGTCTAAGTATTGCATTAAGCTCTGGTTACTTTTCCGGATCTTAAGCACCTCGAGCAGACATACATATGGCAGGGAGTACCGTTCTTGATAGCCTTGACTCTCATGATGTTCGGCTTCCAAGTTCTGTTGGTGCTTCTCAACGAGTGAGATACCTTATTTCCGAAAGTAACACCCTTGCCGCAAATTTCACACTTTGCCATTGGGCTGCACCTCCTTCTTCAAGCTTCTGAGAGAGCCACAAGACGTGCCGACTCAATCAGCGTAGTTATAATCATAATTCAACGTCATCTATCATACCAAATTTCCGCGATAAATGCAAGTGTTTTTTGAAATATTTTTTCAGGAATCGAAAAAAAGAGCCTCAAAAGAGAAGAAACTGTGTCATAATCTTTAAAATTTCACCCCGAAAGCATTTATTGGGGTAAAGATGACTTGAAATTTTCACATAAATGGTGTATGATTAGACTGCATATTTCTGAACACAACCAAAAGCCCGTATCGGTTTTAAAAATATAACGAAAAGGAGCCAAATCCGGTGTCGATACTTTCTTACTTAAACGACCCTCAGACGCTTCTGATTCTTGTTGGAATCAGACTGCTTATCATATTCACAATTCTTCCTGTCCACGAATGTGCCCATGCATATGCCGCCCACAAAATGGGTGACGAAACTGCCTACATGAACGGCAGAATGACCTTGAACCCGATTGCTCACCTCGATATCTTCGGTGCAATTTTCCTGATTCTCTTCGGCTTCGGCTGGGCAAAACCGGTTCCCGTCAATCCGAGAAACTTCCGTGACTACAAAAAAGGCACTGCAATAACCGCCGCCGCAGGACCGATTTCAAATCTTATCTGCGCCGCAATCGGAATGTTCGCACTAAGAATCATAAACTACATTCCGGTTTGCATTGCGATTACCGAAACTGCCTATAACGTGCTCTATTACGTCTTCCTTGCGGTCTACTACTTTGTAACGGTGAATCTTTCTCTTGCTATATTCAACCTGATTCCTATTCCGCCGCTTGACGGCTCACGGGTTCTCAGTGTTTTTGCACCCTACAAAGTCAACGCCTGGCTCGCAAGATATCAGAGATACATCTACATCGGCTTCCTGCTTCTTTTGTTCACGGGAATCCTCACTGGACCGCTCAACTGGCTTATAAACATCTTCTATAAGGGACTTTACTACCTCTTCTTCTGGGTGGAGCTGATTATGAAAGCGATATTCTTATGAGTATTACGAGTACACGTGAAAGCGCACCGACAGTTTCACTTGGCAGAAATGACGTTGTCTACAGGCTTGAAGGCTTTGAGGGACCACTTGACCTGCTACTGTTTCTGATTTCAAAGCACAAGCTGAGTATCGCTGATATCGAGATTTCTGCACTTTTAGACCAGTATCTTGACTACATCGACGGCATCGAAGACTACGATTTTGAATATGCCGGCGATTTCCTCGAAATGGCGGCAAGGCTGATTTTAATCAAGACGCTGTATCTCTTGCCAAAGCATGAAGAAGCAATTGAACTAAAACAGGAATTAGAAGGCAAACTGACCCAGTATTCCGTCTGCAAGCAGGCGGCGGAGAAGCTATCACTCCTCTATGTCGGCGACAAAGTCTTTGCAAGCGAGCCAACACTTCCGGAGCTCCCGAAAACCTACGTCGGTAATTGCGACCCACAGGCACTGCTTGACGCCTATATCGGAATTTTCGACAAAAAAATGCGTCAACGACCGGTCGAAGCATCTGTCTTCAAGCCACTTGTCTCCCACCGAGTCGTGTCTGTTTCGACGGGAATCGTCTCAGTTCTGAAAAGGCTTTATAAAACAGGAACCTGTCCCGTGTCGGTGCTGCTTGATGGAATCGATGGCAAATCGGAAAAGATAGCGGCGTTCCTAGCAGTATTGGAGCTCGCCAAATCGGGCAGAGTAAGCTTGAACGATGACAACACCGAGATAACTCTCAACAGGAGGAAGAAAGAAATTGGAGTATAACGAAAAGCTTTCGGCACTCGAAGCGATACTTTTCGCCTTGGGCGAGCCGGTGGAGGACGAGAAGCTTGCTTTGTCAGCGGGAATCGAACAAAGCGAGCTCGACAGCTTCATAAAACTTCTCAATGACAGGTTGGAGGAATCCGGTTCTGCACTCGAAGTGATAAAGCTTGATTCTTCACATCAACTCGTAACCAAAAAGGAATTTGCACCCTATATTTCTGCGGCAGTCCGTTCAAAGAGAAGCTCTGCGCTTTCTCAGGCGGCACTGGAAGTCCTGACGATAATCGCCTATAATCAGCCGGTCACCCGTAGCTTTATCGACGATGTAAGAGGTGTAGACAGCTCAGGAGTTGTCAATAATCTTTTAGAGAAAGAGCTTATCGCCGAGGCAGGCAGACTCGACATTCCCGGAAAACCCGTTCTTTTCAAAACTACAGAAAACTTTTTAAGATGCTTCGGAATCTCGTCTTTGGGAGAGCTTCCGCCACTGCCTTCCGATGAAGGACAGATAAGCATCGACGAAATAGAAAACGAAACCAAAGAATAATCCGATTGGAGGCGGAGCGCTATAGTAATATTTCTTACGATATTGAAAATCATAGGCATAGCGCTTCTCGCTCTGCTTCTACTGATTTTCATCCTCACGCTTTTTTCAATCAAGGTTTATGTCAGCTTCGATAACAAAGGCGTCAGGCTCTCTGTCAAATATCTTTGGCTTCATGTCTTCAAGTTCGACACTTCAGAGATGAAAAAGACGGACAAGCCAAAAGAAGAGCCCGAACCATCCGTTGAAAAACCAAAGCCCGAACCTGAACCCAAAAAGCCCGAAATCGAAATAAGTGAAATCCCCGAAGTCACGGATGAGCCACAGCCTGAATCCGAACCCGAGCCAGAAAAACCTGCTGAGAAGCAGGAAGAGCCCGAAGAGGATAAGAAATCTGGCAGTTCTCTTCTAGACAAGTGGAACGTAGTCAAGCAGTATCTCCCGAAGGTCAAAACCGCCCTCAAAAAGCTTCTGAAGCTCATAAAAATCGAAGATTTGGAGCTTCACCTGACCGTCGGCGGAGAAGATGCCGCTACCGCAGGGCAGAATTTCGGAAAAATCAACGCAGTTTTCTATAGCGCACTAGCACTGATTTGCTGTCTTTTCAGTGTGAAAATCAGGAAAACCGAAATCAAGTGCGACTATGAGCACAAAACTTTTGAAGCAAATGGAAGCCTTTTAATCAAGGCAAGAATACTGTCTATATTGGCGCTAGCCGTGTATATACTTATAAACTATCTTAAAGTAAAATCAGCTCTCGACAGTCTCGATAAGACCGAGTTCGAGAGTAATTCCAAGAAAGAAGGATTAACATGAACGAAAAGAAAAGCAATCTTGAAGGTCTCGTCCAGACTGCAATCGAAAAAATCAAGGAAGTCGTCGATGTTGATACCGTTGTCGGAAGCCCGATAACCGTTCCGAATGGAACAACGATTATTCCTGTTTCAAAGGTTTCTGTTGGCTTCGGCTCCGGCGGTTCTGATATTCCTGCCAAGAGCGAAAAGGACTTGTTCGGCGGCGGAATGGGTGGCGGAGTAACCGTCACACCTTTGGCATTCATCACAATTGCTCCTGATGGCTCGACAAAGCTCCTACAGCTCACAGTCAATGCTCCTAAGGAGAATGCGGCTCTCGCCACAATCCCCGACGTCATCGACAAGGTCGTCAGCTTCTTAGACAAGGGCAAGAAGGTTGAAGTCGTCTATGAGGACGATGAAGACAAGGAAGCAGAGGAATAATTCCTGAAGATATCCACAAACTAATCGTATTCAGACAGTTGCTCTTGCAACCGGAAAGGAATACGAAAAAGTTTATGGATAAATATACAATCAAGCGGGTTGCCGTCTGCATGATATGTCTTGTTGTGATGGCATCCTGCATCTGCATAAAAGCACGGAATAGTTCATCAGATTCGGGCACAGCTTCGGTGCTGTCGGCATCAGTCCGCTCAGAGCCACAGATAGCGGCAAGGGCGGCGGTAGTCGTCGAGTATGAAACCGGCAAGGTTCTCTATGAGAAAAACGCCGATCTTGAGTTACCGATGGCAAGCACAACGAAGATTATGACAACTCTTCTCACACTCGAATCGGGCGACATAGATGAATGGTTCACAGTCGACAGCGAAGCTATCAAGGTCGAAGGCTCCTCAATGGGACTTTCGGAAGGCAAAATCGTCACCAGGCGGATTTTAGCTTACGGAATGATGCTTCCAAGCGGCAACGATGCCGCAAATGCCGCCGCAGTGGCGGTTGCAGGAAGTATTGAAGATTTCGTCGAGCTTATGAACGAGAAAGCCGAGAATTTCGGGCTCACGAATACTCACTTTGCCACGCCATCAGGTCTTGACGACTATACCGACGAGCATTACTCAACAGCTCTTGATATGGCGAATCTCACACGCCTTGCACTCTCAAACGAGATTTTCAGAGAGATCTGCGGGACGAAATCAATTTGCCTTCAGTTCGGCGACGGTGAAAGCTTCTGGCTTTCAAACTCGAATAAACTGCTAAGTTCATGCGACGGAGTAATCGGAGTGAAAACAGGCTTTACCGACAAAGCAGGAAGATGTTTGGTTTCCGCCTGCGAACGAGACGGAGTGACTCTTATCTGCGTGACTTTGAGCGACCCAAATGACTGGTACGACCATACAAATCTCTACGATTACTGCTTCCAGATGGCGGGAGCAGTATCGCATATCAGCGAAACCAATTAAAAACAAAACGGTGATATAATGACGGAAAGAATACAGAAGATAATTTCGGACTGCGGAGTCACCTCCCGAAGAAAGGCGGAAGCCATGATTTCCGAGGGCAGGGTTAAGGTCAACGGCAGACCCTGCAAGTTAGGCGACAAAGCAGACCCGAGAAAGGACATAATAAGTATAGACGGCATCAATCTTCCCACAGACGAGAAGAAAAATAACGTCTATATCATGTTAAATAAGCCCCGTGGGTACGTCACGACTATGAGCGACGACCGGGGCAGAAGATGTGTTACAGAGCTTTTAGATGGAGTTGATGAGAGAGTCTACCCAATCGGCAGGCTCGACATGAACTCCGAAGGACTCCTCCTATTCACAAACGACGGTGCAATGGCGAACGCCATCATGCACCCGAGCTGTCACATCTCAAAAACCTATCGCGTCACGGTTCGCCCTGACGTAACCGAGGAACAGCTCGTCGAGCTTTCAAGCGGTGTAGTTCTCGATGACGGAAAGAAAACCCTTCCTGCTACAGTTTTGGTGCTTACAAAGGAAGAGGGCAGGGTAGTTCTCCAGATAACCATCCACGAGGGCAGAAACCGCCAGATTCGGCGTATGTGTAACGCAGTCGGACTGGAGGTCGCAAGACTTAAAAGAACATCCATAGGACCAATCAAACTTGGAATGTTAAAGCCGGGCGACTATCGGGAGTTGACGCCGGCGGAGCTTACAGCATTAAGAAATGCAATTCAAAAGGGAAGCGAGTCTTCCAAAAATAAAAACAAACGAGGCAAGAAAAAATGAATAACGTAAATTACACAATGCTTTTTGACTACTATGAGCTGACAATGGGCAACGGCTACTTTGAAAAAGGGCTGATGGACAGGGTCTGCTATTTTGACTTATTCTACAGGAGAGTTCCTGGCGACGGCGGTTACGTTATCGCCGCAGGCTTGGAGCAGGCTATCGACTACATAAAGAACCTGCACTTTGACGATAAGGATATCGAATATCTACGCTCTAAGAAGCAGTTTTCCGAGGACTTCCTAGAGTATCTCAAAGACTTCAGATTCACCGGCGATGTCTGGGCGGTTCCCGAAGGAACTGTAGTCTTCCCGAACGAGCCGATAATGACAATTAGAGCTCCCGCAATCCAGGCTCAGCTTCTCGAAACCTTCCTGCTCCTTACAATAAACCACCAGTCGCTTATCGCAACCAAGGCAAACAGAATTGTCAGAGCCGCCGAAGGCAGAGTAATCGCCGAGTTCGGCTCACGTCGTGCTCACGGTCCCGATGCGGCGGTTTTGGGAGCAAGAGCCGCATATATCGGCGGAGCGGCGGCAACCGCATGTGCACTTACAGATGAAGAATTCGGCGTTCCGGCAACCGGCACAATGGCTCACTCATGGGTTCAGATGTTTGACACCGAGTATGAAGCTTTCAAGGCATATTGCGAAGTCTATCCCGACAACGCAACTCTTCTTGTTGACACCTATAACGTGCTGAAAAGCGGCGTTCCGAATGCCATAAAAGCCTTTGATGAAGTTTTAAAGCCTCTCGGCAAGCGTCCAAAGGGCATAAGAATCGACTCTGGCGATATAACCTATCTTTCTCAGAAAGCGAGAAAGATGCTCGACGACGCAGGCTACCCCGACTGCAAGATTACAGCTTCCAACTCACTTGATGAATATCTCATCCGTGACATGCTTCTTCAGGGCGCCAAGATTGACTCCTTCGGAGTAGGCGAAAGACTCATCACTTCAAAGCCTTCATCCGTCCTTGACGGCGTATATAAGCTCGTTGCATTTGAGGACGAGAACGGCAACGTTATCCCGAAAATAAAGATTTCCGAGAACGTCCAGAAGATTACAACTCCTCACTTCAAGAAGCTCTATCGTCTTTACGACAACGACAACGGCAAGGCAATTGCAGATTATCTCTGCGTTCACGACGAATCAGTCAACGACATGGAACCGCTCGAAATCTTCGACCCCGATTACACATGGAAGCGCAGAACACTTGAAAACTACACCGCACGTGAGCTTCTTGTCCCGATTTTCAAAAATGGTGAGTGTGTTTACAACATGCCAAGTCTGAGTGAAAGCAGAAACCATTGCATCCGTGAAATCACCACAATGTGGGATTCGGTTCTTCGCTTTGAGAACCCGCATGTCCACTATGTCGACCTTTCGCAGAAGCTTTGGGATATCAAGCAGGAGCTTCTTAACGAGCACTCGCACCACTTCTCGAAATGAGAAAATCAGCCTTCAACGTCGCATTCGGCGGGATAGTCTCGGCACTTTGTCTTGTACTTGAATTTTCGGTGGGATTTCTTCCGATATTCCTGTATGTTTTCCCGATGATATGCTCAATACTCATGTATATCTTGTATACCGAATGTGGCTTGAAAACAAGTCTTTGTGCCTATGTTGGGGTATCGGTTCTTTCGCTTTTCATGTGCCCCGACAAGGAAGCGGCGATGATGTACGTCATGTTCTTCGGCTACTATCCGATTCTTCGGGTCTACATACAGAAGCTGAAACCGAAGGTTCTGAAAACTCTTCTCAAGTTTGCGACTTTCAATATTGCAATGGTGCTGGCGTATGTTATCATAATCTTCATCTTCGGCATCACCGAAACGGACATGATGGGCGAGCTTTCCTGGTTCTGGATTCTATTGTTGGCAGTCGGAAATGTTGTGTTTTTGATGTTCGATATACTTCTCGACCGGCTTCTCTATATCTATGAGAAAAAGCTTCGTCACAAGCTTTTCGGACACGGAAAACGGCGGTAGGATTTTTCTATGAAAAACATCTTCCAAAACAAAAAGGCGATCAAAATTGCGGCAGTCGTGATTTTAATCATAGTTATGGTCGGACTTACGATAGCTGGAATTCCACTTGTTAAGCTTCTTTCAACCGACGAGGGCAGGGAAATGCTCCAGGCAATAGTCGACCGCAACGTCGTCCTGGGCGTTATCGTCTACCTTTTGTTGCAGATGCTTCAGGTAGTAGTCGCCCTAATCCCGGGTGGTGTTATCCAGATTCTCGGCGGCGTTCTCTTCGGAAACTTCTGGGGACCTGTCCTCTGCTTCTTAGGAATACTTATCGGCACGGTGCTCGTCTTCTCAGTAGTGAGAAAGTTCGGTATGCCGGTGGTCGAGGCATTTGTCGACGGAAAGGGAATCAAGCGGTTTCAGTTTCTTAACGATGACAAAAAGCTTGAAGCGACCGTCTTCATTCTCTTTCTGATTCCGGGAATGCCGAAGGACGCCCTGACCTATATCGTGCCACTTACAAAGATAAAGCCCTCCCGGTTCTTCTTCCTTTCGATGCTTGCAAGGACTCCGGCGATAATTCTTTCAACTGTTTTTGGAGCGAGCCTCAGTGATGGACATCTTATCACAGCGATTGTTCTGTTCGCAGTTGTTGCTGTTCTGGGACTGGTTGGAATACTCTTCAAGGACAAGATTATTGAGAAACTCCGGCGGAATAAAGAAAGCACATGATTTTTGAAAAATTCCGGAAGAAAACTCTTGACATTTGCGTTCCTAAATGTTATAATATCATTCGTTGCTGAGAAGTAAGAGCTTCAAGGCAACGAATATAACCTGCGGGTGTAGTTCAATGGTAGAATTCCAGCCTTCCAAGCTGGTTGCGTGGGTTCGATTCCCATCACCCGCTCCATTTTTTATGCGTCCTTAGCTCAGCTGGATAGAGCAACTGCCTTCTAAGCCGTAGGCCACAGGTTCGAATCCTGTAGGACGCGCCATGAAAAAAAGCACCTGGATAGGTGCTTTTTTCGTGTGCGTCCGTGGACGCAGCCATATAACTCCTCCATGTCAAACCATTTTGACACCACAAATTCCAAAAAGTCAACCCATTTTGATAGACAAAATCCCGAAAATAGCTTATAATAAGCTTACAGAAAGGGATGAGCAAATGGACATCGGAACCAAAATCAAAAGCGCAAGACTTTCGTCAGGTCTAACTCAGGAACAAGTGGCGGGAGCCCTTGGGGTCAGCAGGCAGACTGTCTCCAACTGGGAGAACGGGAAAACCTATCCCGACATAATAAGCGTCGTTAAGATGAGTGACCTTTATCACATCACCCTCGACCATCTTCTAAAGGATGAATCACCGGTGACAGAATACCTTGAATACCTCGAAGAAAGCACCGACACCGTCAAGAGCAAGCGTAATATCGGCAAGCTCATAATTATCGCAACCTACTTGGTGATTTACGCAATCGCAATGATTCTCTTCTGGTGCGTAGCAGATGGTTCGGACGCCACGGGCTACTATCTGATTGTTATCGGTCTCGTCCTGCCAATCACCACTTTCGTGCTCTCGATTCTAATAGCCACAAACGACTATTGGGGCAGATGGAAATGGCTGTCAGCAGTCATCTTCGGCATAATGTACACCCTCGCCGAATACGCCACCTTCAAGCTCGCCAATACCTTTGCCTTCGGCAATTTCAATCTCCCGAACTTGACATTGTGGCTCATCGGTGCTATAATCTCCCTCGCCGGTCTCGGAATCGGGACTTTGGTCAGAAGACACTCAAGAAAGAAGAGAATGATGTGCACGAACCCTTGAATATCGAGCTTCAGGACACCGAATGGGAATATACATACACCGACCACGACCGCAACATTGCCCGGGCAATAGTCTTCGACGATGAAGGCAAATTCTATTTCGTGAAGACGAGCCGTGACGACAATTTTGGAAAATGCTCTTACATAGAAACCTCCGGCGGAGGAGTTGAGTCGGGCGAAGACTTAGAAGAAGCCATCAAGCGTGAACTGAGTGAGGAACTCGGCGTAACTGTAGATATAGTCTGCAAGCTCGGAGTAGTCAGCGACTACTACAATCTCATCCACCGCCATAATATAAATAATTACTTTCTATGCAAGATAACCTCATTCGGCGAAAAGCACCTCATGCCCGACGAAATAAACGACTTCCATCTCGCCACCGCAAAACTCACCTATGACGAAGCAGTCGCTGAATACGAGAAAGCCGAAGCCCACAAGCTCGGAAGACTTGTCTCGGCAAGGGAACTCCCAATTCTAAAACACGCCAAAGAAATAATGGACGAATTAGCATAAAAAAATCAGCCGGCGCAAAACCGGCTGATTATTATTTATAGTGCTTAGAGAGTTTCGACGCTATCAAGCTCCTCGCATTCGTCAAGCTGTTTCTTGGAACCTACGATGCAGATGCCACCTTCGCAGATGACCTTGTCAATGTTATATGAGAGCTCCATGAGCTTTTCGGGAGTTGCACCGATGAGCTCGTGGTACTTTTCAACAACACGCTCGGGCGTGATGCCTGAGAAGTATCTGTTATCGGAGATGGTTCCCTTCATGCTCGGGGTGGTGAGCCTGAACATGTCCGAAACACTGCCGATGATGAAGCCGGTGAGGTCGTCATTATTTTTCAGGAAGTCTCTAAGGAATTCTCCACTCTTCTTGAAGTAGCCTAAAGACCTGTTCGCACTCGGGTCACGGTAGGAGTGGCAGGTGATGTAACCGGAATCACGTGCTACGAATCCGGTACCGTAAGCTCCGCCCTGAACTCTGATTACGTTCCAGAGGTAGCCGTATGTCAGGATTCTCGCCGCAACGCTGTAGTCTCCGGTAACAGTCTTGCCGAGAGCTGAAACACTGCTTCCCATAGCCGCAAAGGCAATTTCTGTAGGAACCGCAATTCCTTCCTTCTTGATGCCAAACGGCTTCAAGTCGGCTTTGCAGGCTGGCTTTCCAACAGCAGGAAGAGTAGAAGTAACGCCCTTAACAACCGCCTCAGCGGCACTCGCCATTTCACCGGTGATACTTACAGTAGCTCTGTCTGAGCCGATGACTTTATTCTTGACGTTTTCAAGAGCAGAAAGAAGTCCCGGAATATCGCCTTCAAACTCGCTGAGAGTCTTGTAGTAGCTTATGCCGGAGGTGTATTCACCGACAACACCGGAAGGTGAAATCTGTGCTTCGACTCTGCCAAGAGCCGCCATGTTTCCTCTCATAAGAATGTCCGAGAAGAGGGAAGTCTTTTCCTGCTTCAGAATCTCTGAAATCGAAGTCTCATTGTCAAGCTTTGTTTCCGAGAGAATTTCGCAGACAAGCTTTGTAGCGTCTTCAAGCTTTGTTTCAAGAGCCGAGTAGGAGACAACAAACTTGACGTCATAGTTATCTGCACTCGGATAAGCTGAAACCTTTGCACTGAAGTTTCCGCAGTAGAAGTTAAGAAGTGTCTGGAGCTTTTCGGCTGAATGAGACTTTGTGTTGACTCTTCCGAGTAGTGAGCAAAGAAGCGAAGCGCTAGCCAGCTCCTTTTCATTCAAATCAGTAGCGTCGAAGTAGAGATTCGTATAGACAATTCCGGAAGTATTGAGCCTGTGCATAAGTACCTTCATGCCGCCGATTTCAGCTTCCTCCATCGGGAACTTCTCCGGCTCGTCAGGCAAATCGCTGAGTTTGAGCATCGGGAGCGTTGCAAGATTTTCTGGAGTGTCCTCGCTGTGTTGCCAAGCTTCAAGATTCTCCTGCTTTTTGATAAGAGTTTCACGCTCCTCAGGAGTCCAGGACTCTTCTTCACGCTTCAGCCTTGCCTGCTCTATTTCGGCGGTTGTTTCAGCATAGGTGTGCGAAGGCTTCAAAATAACCTTGCAGGTGTGATTGTTATCAAGGAGAACGTCTCTGATAAGCTGTTCAAAGTAGCCTTCACCAGCCTTCTTCTTCAGATCTTCAAACATATCGCCGACAACAAGCTTTGTCGCTGGGTCGCCACCATAGAGCCATGTATCGAGAGCAGTGAGCCCGAATACAAGACCCTTCGGTCCGTAGTCCTTTTCACGAAGCTTGAATTCAAGGTTCGCCATTGAAGACTCCAGCTGCTCACGGTCAACGCCGTTTTGGGCGATGCCGGTCAAAGTATCTCTTACAATCTTCTCGACTTTGTCCTTGTTCTCATCTTTGAGATTTCTGATTTCAAGAACTGCATACGGCTGTAGAATACCGTCGGAAATTCTGAGGATAACGTCCTCAGCAAGTCCTTCCGAGAGAATAGCTCTGCTCAGAGGAGAATGGTTGGTTCCAGCCAATACTTCTGCCAGAACATCCATAGCGATTAGCTTTTCGTATTCGTCATAAGTTCCGATTACGTTGCCATATGCAAGCCTTGTGTGCCCTTCGAGCTCTTCAGATGGCGAAAGACCATACTCATGCTCGATAACTCCGCCATCAATCGGCTTCTGCATTTCAATCGGAGGAATTTCCGGAGCTGCATCGTAGTGACTGAGATACTCGTCGTCGATGATTCCAAGAGTTGTGTCGATGTCAACACTGCCGTCGATAAAGATGTAGGAATTTGACGGGTCATAATATTTCTTGTGGTTCGCAATGAACATCTCATAAGAAAGGTCGGGAATACTTGCCGGTGCTCCGCCCGAATTGTGTTTGTAGCAGTTGTCTGGGAAGAGTCCTTGCATAACAGCTTCTTCAAGAATGTCGTCCGGGTCGGAAGTCGCACCTTTCATCTCGTTGAAGACAACGCCCTTGTAGCTGACGGTGCCATCTTCGGCAAACTCGTGGTGCCAGCCTTCCTGATAGAAAATCTCAGGCTTCGAGTAGATAAGCGGATGGAAAACTGCGTCGAGGTAAACCCTCATCAGGTTCAAGAAATCCTGATTGTTCTTACTCGAAATGGGATAAACTGTCTTGTCCGAAAAGGTCATTGCATTAAGAAACGTATTCATCGAGTTTTTAAGAAGCTCGACAAACGGCTCCTTTACGGGATAACGGTCGGAACCGTTGAGAACCGAGTGTTCAAGGATGTGGAACACACCGGTGTCGTTCTCCGGTAGGGTCTTGAAAGCGATGCCGAAAGTCTTGTTATCGTCCTCACGCTCAATCCAGATAAGCCGTGCGCCCGACTTAACATGCTTCATTTCGTGGAGCTTCGCATCGATTTCGGAGAGTTCTCTGACTCTCGTTTCGGCAAAGCCGTGGAATAATTCTGACATTTATTAACCTCCTATATGTAATCGTTATTGTAGGCTTTAAAAATTTACCAATAATGATTATACACCCATTCGTGCTTAAAAGCAAGCCGCTATATGTCAAATATTTCGATTTTACAGTGGAAACCGGGAAGAAAATGTGCTATACTGTATATGATTTCATCGTGAAAGGGGATGGGGTGAGTGCTCGAACCAGAGAAACAGCGCTTTTCGGAGCTTCTTCTGAGACCACGTGAAGAGATTTTAATCTCCGCCGGAGTCGGAACGCTCGGCGAAAAGTATCTTCATGCGCTATTCAAATATTACTATGAGCCGAACCCTGACTATCACGAAGTGGGAATTGACAGATTCACCGCCGACATCTGCCGTGGCAAGGACATAATCGAAATCCAGACAAGGTCTCTCAAACGCCTTTGCGAAAAGCTCGACTTTTATATATCCAATGGTTACTATACAACAGTAGTATACCCGATTCCTCATAAAAAGTGGATTTCCTGGCTCGACCCTGATACCGGCGAGCTAACTCCCAGGCGCCGTTCTCCGAAAACAGGAACGCCATATGACAGCATCTATGAGTTATACAATATCAAAGACTATCTCAGAAGTGGGCAAGTGCAGGTAGTTCTTGAACTAATCGACGTCTGGGATATAAAGAACACTGACGGCTACGGCAAAGCCCACAAACACCGTGCCACCCGAAACGACAGAATCCCACTCGAACTGTTTGATGAGATTATTCTAAGCGAACCGGAGGATTATAGAATCTTTCTTCCGGAAGCCTTGCCAGGTACGTTTACCCGCAAAGATTATTCTAAGCTAACAAGGCTTGACGGAAGGGCACTATCCGGTGCTATTAAAATACTGGAAGAGATGGGATTGATAAAGTTCATCGGCATGGATGGCAGGAAATATATTTACTCGAAGGGATGATATTATGACACTTCAACAGCTCAGATATGCAATCACAATTTCCGAAACCGGCTCCTTCAATAAAGCCGCAGAGGTCTTGTACATAGCCCAGCCATCACTGACAAGCTCAATGCAGGAGCTTGAAAAGGAACTCGGCATAACGATATTCTACAGAAGCGGCAGGGGAGTAACCCTCACAAATGACGGCGCAGAGTTCCTCCCATATGCCAGACAGCTCTACAATCAGTATGAAGCCCTTGTCGAAAAGTACGGCAATCAGAGCTACAAAAAGAAATTCGGCGTCTCAACTCAGCACTATTCCTTCGCAGTAAAAGCCTTCGTCGAGCTCGTCAAGCACTACGACACCGCAAAGTACGAGTTCGCCATTCGTGAGACAAAGACCCGTGACGTTATCTCCGATGTCAGCACCATGAAAAGCGAGATTGGAATCCTCTATCTGAGTGACTTCAACTGCGCTGCAATCAGCAAAATCTTAAAGAGCAATAATCTAGAATTCCACCATCTCATCGAGTGCGACCCATATGTCTATCTCTGGAAAGGTCATCCACTCGCAAACAACGAATCAATCGGCTTTGAAGAGTTGAAAGAGTATCCCTGCCTTTCCTTCGAGCAGGGCGACACAAGCTCGTTTTACTTTGCCGAGGAGATACTCAGCACATCCGAGTATTCCTATACGATAAAAGCCAACGACCGTGCAACAATGCTCAACCTTATGGTCGGTTTGAACGGATATACCCTCTGCTCAGGAATCATCTGTGAGGAACTTAACGGCAGTGACTATGTCGCAGTTCCGTTCAGAACCGATGATGAGTCGGGGAGCCGGATGGAGATAGGCTATATCACAAAGAAGAATATCCAGCTGAGCCATATCGGACGGGAATATATTACCGAGATTCAAAATTATCTCGGAATAAAACACAAAAAATAATAAATCTCTATAGGTAAAATCTATAACTCGATATTCAAACGACGTATTGGACAAATCTGTCGTAAGGGTGTAGAATAGGGAACATCAAAACGAAGACAACGATTCACGTTGCCTGTATAGAAAGGAAATCACACTACTATGAAAAGATTTATATCACTTCTTCTTTGCGCAGTACTTTCGCTCTCGCTTCTTACAGGATGCGGAAGCTCATCTGATGCAATCACAATCGCAGTCCCTAACGACACCACCAACGAAGCAAGAGCTCTCCTGCTTCTTGAAGAGCTCGGTTACATTACTCTTAAGGATGGAGCAGGCATTACCGCAACCGTCGGTGACATCGAGGACAACCCTTACGGCATTGAGTTCAGCGAAGTTGAAGCCGCACAGCTCCCGAATGTTTTGCAGGATGTTGACTATGCTATAATCAACTCCAACTACGCTATCGAAGCAGGTCTCAATCCTGTTGAAGAGTCCCTTGCAATGGAAGGTTCGTCCTCTGCATATAGCAATGTTCTGGTAGTTAAGGAAGGCAATGAGGAAACCGACAAGATCAAGGCTCTTCAGGCTGCTCTTGAAAGCCAGCAGGTAGCTGACTACATCGCATCTACATACGATGGAGCTGTTGTTAGCACAGTTGACAACCCCGGCGACGGCTATGACGATACCGTTGACTACGACGCACTCGCAGGAACCACAATCACGGTTGCCGCTTCTCCCACTCCTCACGCTGAGATTCTTGCAGTAGCAAAGGAAATCCTCGCAGAGAAGGACATCACACTTGACATCATCGAATTCACCGACTATGTTCAGCCGAACAACGTCGTTGAGAGCGGCGAAGTCGACGCCAACTACTTCCAGCATACTCCTTACCTTGACGACTTCAACGATCAGAATGGCACACACCTCGTTGCCGTTTCGCCTATCCATGTTGAGCCGATGGGTCTCTATGGTGGCAAGCAGTCTTCACTCGACGCTATCACTGAGTAATATCTATACCTAACTTAAACCCCAGAGAATACGCCGAATAACACTCGGCGTATTTTCGGGTTGAATCAAACAAGGAGACAAAATGATAGAACTAAAGAACCTGTCAAAGACATTTACCACCGCCGGTGGTCAGGTTGAGGCACTAAAAAACATCTCCCTCACAATTCCGGATGGCGAAATCTACGGAATAATCGGCATGAGTGGTGCAGGAAAGAGCACTCTTGTTCGGTGTATCAATATGCTCGAACGTCCGACCGAGGGAAGTGTCCTTATTGATGGCAAGAATCTGAACGACCTTTCGGAAGCGGAGCTTCGTCAGGAGCGCCAGAAAATCACGATGATTTTCCAGGACTTCAACCTCCTCATGCAGCGAAACTGCCTTAAAAACGTCTGCTTCCCTCTGGAGCTTGCAGGTGTAAAGAAGTCGGAAGCTGTTGCAAGGGCAACCGAACTTCTGGAAATTGTCGGGCTCTCCGACAAGGCAAAAGCCTATCCTGCCCAGCTTTCCGGCGGTCAACAGCAACGTATCGCTATCGCAAGAGCGTTGGCAACTCACCCGAAGATTCTTCTTTGCGATGAGGCTACGAGCGCCCTTGACCCTCAGACAACCCATTCGATTCTTTCGCTAATCCGTGAAGTCAGAGACCAGCTCGGGCTCACAGTTATAGTCATAACCCACCAGATGAGTGTTGTCGAGGAAATCTGCGGCAGAGTCGCAATCTTAAACGGCGGAGAAGTAGTCGAGGAAGGACCTGTCCACGAAGTCTTCTCTGCTCCGAAGTCGGACGCCGCAAAAAGACTTGTTTACCCGGACGGATATTCCGAGTCTTTGGTTCCTGTTCCCGGCGAGCACTTCATCCGTGTTGTCTATAACGGCGCAGAGGTCAGCAAGACTCCTTTAATCGCCCAGATGGCGATGGACAGGAATATCCCGGCAAGCATCCGTTCTGCTTCCACCCGAAGCCTCGGCGGCAAAGCCTATGGCAACATGCTTCTTAGCGTCACCGGAGACGAATCACTCGCTCAGGAAGCCATCAGCTACTTAAGAGAAATCCCAGACATCATTGCAGAGGAGGTTGAGATAAATGCTTGATATTTTCAGTTCCGAAGAAGTGCAGGAAGCCCTTGAAATCTTCGTCCGTGAATTTCCCACAGCAATCTGGGAGACAGTCTATGTAACCATCATTTCGACCTTCTTTGCGATTCTTATCGGACTTCCGCTTGGAGTGATTTTAGTAGCAGGGGACAAGAAGATTCTGAAAATCCCTTCAGGCTTCCTTCACGTCCTCAACGTCATCATAAATCTTCTTCGCTCAATCCCATTCCTCATTCTTATGATAATGGTTTTCCCGCTGACAAGACTTATTGTGGGAACAGTTGTCGGAACAGTCGCATCTATTGTTCCTCTTGTAATCGCCGCATTTCCGTTTGTTGCAAGACTTGTTGAGACAAGTCTTCGGGAACTCGACCCGAACATCATCGAAATGGCGCAGAGCATGGGTGCCAGACCGATTCAGATTATTATGAAAGTCATGATTCCAGAGAGCATCCCATCGCTTCTATCAAACTTCACAACCGCAATGACGACGATTCTCGGCTATTCGGCAATGAGTGGCATCATCGGCGGCGGCGGTCTCGGCAAAATCGCCATCAACTACGGCTACTATCGCTACCGTTATCTGGTAATGCTACTTGCGGTCGTCTTCCTGATTCTCCTCGTGCAGATTATTCAGACGGTTGGAACACACTTGGCGACAAAACTTGACAGACGTTAAATTATGTATGGGCGGATATCATCCGCCCGCCTTTTTTTGCGGAGACAACTATCCGTGAAAAATTATTTCAAAAAATCCGCATTTGCCTATTGACAACGTAACAATGTTATGTTACAATAAGAACGTAACATAACATTGTTACGAAAAAGCACCGTTTCATCCGAAGCCTTGGAAGCTTAAAGCCGCTTTTGCACTTGGCGGCTTAGGCTTCTCAGGTAATAGAGAGGAGTGATAATTTGAGTGGTTTGATTTCCAAAAAAGAGCTTCTTAATAAGTACAACATTTCCTATGGCACCCTTTACCGCTGGAAGCGGATGGGGTTGATACCTGATGACTGGCTTGTCAAGAAGTCCACCTACACGGGGCAGGAGACATTTTTTGATGAGGAGCAAATCTGTGAGCGTATCGAGGCGATAATCGCCCGCAAGGATCAGGTTCCGCTTGAACAGATTGCGCGTGAGCTTCAGGGAAAGACCGAGCATGAGGCGAAGCTCATCATCAATTCAAAGCATTGGACAAAGGAGATAAATATATCCGATTTAGTTTCAGTCATCGTTAAGATAGGCAGTGATGAGAGAGATCTGACGGAGATTATCTCAGGCAACACAGTAATAAATAAATCTCAGGAGGAATAGTATAATGGCGGATTCAGTACATATCAGTGGTGCAGGCAATGTCGGCGGAGGAGAGTATAAAAATATAAGCATAAGCGGTTCAGGCGAGGTGACATCAGATGTCAGGTGCCAGAGTCTCAAGAGTGCCGGCTCGGTGCATATTGCGGGTTCTGTAGAATGTTCAGGCGAATTCAAAATCGCTGGTTCTGTTCAGGTTGACGGCGACATAAAATGCGGAAGCTGTCGTCTTGCCGGTTCTGCAAAAGTTAAAAGCATAGAAGCCAATGGAGAATTGTGGTTCGCCGGTTCAGTCATTGCAGACAGCAATGTTTCGGGCGAGAAAGTCACTATCGATGGTGTTGCAAATGTCAATGGACTTATTAACGGTGACGAAATAAGAATCGCATTTGATGGTGATGGTGTCAAAGCTAATGAAATCGGTGGTGGAACTATCAAAATAGCTCCCAAAAAAGAAAAGAAAGCACATTGGTTTGGAAAAAAGAAAATTAAGCATTCCGAAATCTGCACTATCGAGGGCGACGAGATAAGTCTTGAACTTGTCAAGGCTGACGTAGTCCGTGGTGCTAATGTAACGATAGGCGACGGTTGCGAGATTGAAAAAGTTGAATACTCCGAAAGCCTTGAAATCTCCGAAAACGCCCATGTCGACTACCAGGTGAAAATCTGACACCGGTTTTTATGCAAATCGCCCCAAGGATGACTAACAAAACTCGCTTTCTTTCGTCTAAAGGGCGAAAATTCAAAAAAGCGTTGACAAAAAGATTTTTATGAGTATAATGTAACGCATAAGGCAAAGACGTCTTTGAGAACCCCGTATTGGGATGTTCCCAAGGACGCCTTTTTTGTTAATCGGGACATAGATACAACCATCAGTATCGTATCCCGGAAATATCTAAAAGGAGCGTTTCACATGAAAAAGATACCCGAGTATTTTGGATGTATGGTATTTGATGACCGCGAGATGAAGGCAAGACTCTCGTCAAAGGTCTATAATTCCCTGAACAAGACCATTGTCGAGAATGCAAGACTTGACATTGAGGTCGCAGACGCAGTAGCACAGGCTATGAAGGACTGGGCAGTCGAGAACGGTGCAACCCACTACACTCACTGGTTCCAGCCGCTTACCGGAATCACCGCTGAAAAGCACGACTCATTTATTTCTCCCGCACCTGACGGAGGAGTTTTAATGGAATTCTCCGGCAAGGAACTCATCAAGGGCGAACCCGATGCTTCTTCCTTCCCGTCTGGCGGATTAAGAGCTACCTTCGAGGCTAGAGGCTATACAGCTTGGGATCCTACTTCATACGCCTTCATCAAGGGAAAGACGCTCTGTATTCCGACTGCTTTCTGCTCATACGGCGGCGAAGCTCTCGACAAGAAGACTCCGTTACTCCGTTCAATGCAGGCTCTCAACAAGCAGGCTCTGAGAATTTTGAGACTCTTCGGCAATACCGATGTAAAGTGCGTAAAGACTTCCGTCGGACCCGAGCAGGAATACTTCCTTATCGACAAGGAAATGTACAACAAGCGCAAGGACCTCATCTTCACCGGCAGAACCCTATTCGGTGCACCGGCACCCAAGGGTCAGGAGCTCGACGACCACTACTTCGGAGTCATCAAACCGAGAGTTACCGCTTATATGGAAGACCTGAACGAGGAGCTCTGGAAATTAGGGATCCTTGCTAAGACAGAACATAACGAGGTTGCACCTGCTCAGCACGAGCTCGCACCTGTTTATTCTACAACAAATATCGCAACCGATAACAACCAACTCACTATGGAGATTATGCAGAAGGTTGCAGACAGACATGGTCTTGTATGCCTCCTTCATGAGAAGCCCTTTGCAGGCGTCAACGGTTCCGGCAAGCACAACAACTGGTCGCTCGCAACCGATACAGGAGTCAACCTTCTCACTCCCGGCGAAACTCCTTACGAGAACGCTCAGTTCCTTCTCTTCCTCTGCGCTGTAATCAAGGCAGTCGATGATTATCAGGATTTGCTTAGACTTTCCGTCGCAACCGCCGGCAACGACCACAGACTCGGCGCCAACGAGGCTCCTCCGGCTGTTATCTCGATGTTCTTGGGCGACGAGCTTACCGCAGTTCTCGACGCTATCGAGAACGACAAGCCCTACAACGGAACCGAGAAGACCATCATGAAGCTCGGCGTACATGTTCTTCCCAAGTTCTTCCGTGATACAACCGACCGTAACAGAACTTCACCGTTCGCATTCACCGGCAACAAGTTCGAGTTCAGAATGTTGGGCTCTTCAAACAGTATCGCTTGCGCAAACATCATGCTCAACTCCGCAGTTGCTGAGTCTTTGAAGATTTACGCAGACAGACTTGAAGGCGCTGAGGACTTTGAGACCGCTCTCCATGAGATGATTAAGAAGACCATCAAGGATCACAAGAGAATCATCTTCAACGGCAACGGCTATGACGACGCTTGGATTAAGGAAGCTACCGAGGTAAGAGGACTCTCGAATCTCAAAACTACTCCGGACGCAATGCCTAAGCTTCTTGATGAGAAGAATGTGGATATGCTCACTCGTCATAAGGTATATTCGAAGCCTGAGCTCGAATCCCGTTACGAGATTCTTCTTGAAAACTATCACAAGACAGTACATATCGAAGCCGAGACCATGCTCAACATGGCACGTAAGGAGATTATGCCCGCAGTCAGTGCATACGAGGCTGACCTTGCAAAGGCTTTGAACCAGAAGAAGACAGCCGCTCCCGACGCCGCTTGCGGATATGAGTCGAAGCTTATCTCGAAGCTTGCATCTCTCGAAGACCAGATTGATGCCGCTACAGATGAGCTTGAAGAGGCAGTCAATGAGTATAAGAAACTGACAGACGTCACCGAGGCGGCGATGTTCATCAAGGATTCTGTTATTCCTAAGATGGACGCACTGAGAACACCTTGTGACGAGGCGGAGACAGTAACCGCCAAGAGTTATTGGCCATTCCCGACCTACGGAGATCTTCTGTTCGGGGTGTGATAAATACTTTTCTTTTCAGGCGACGCAACAGGATTTAAGAATACCCTCTTAATCCTGTAGCGAAACCTAATTCAACAAGGGGGAAAAGACAATGACAGTAGAATTTTGGTTTTTGATTGGAGCCGCTTTGGTATTCTGGATGCAGGCAGGATTCGCAATGGTGGAGACCGGCTTTACGAGGGCAAAGAACGCCGGCAACATCATTATGAAGAACCTGATGGACTTCTGTATCGGTACAGTAGTATTCTCACTTCTCGGTTATTCAATCATGATGGGCGAGGACACACTCTTCGGACTCATCGGTCTGCCAAACATGGACTTGTGGACGAACTTTAAAGAGTTTATCGCTTCGCCCGCTGACGGAAGCTTCACCGGAGCATCCACATTCGTATTCAACCTCGTTTTCTGCGCCACAACCGCAACCATCGTTTCTGGAGCTATGGCGGAGAGAACCAAGTTCTCGGCATACTGCATCTATTCGGCGGTAATTTCCTTACTGGTTTACCCGATTGAGGCACACTGGATTTGGGGCGGCGGCTGGCTTTCACAGCTCGGCTTCCACGATTATGCAGGCTCCTGCGCTATTCATATGGTCGGCGGTCTAGCCGCACTCGTAGGCGCAATCTTCCTTGGTCCCCGTATTGGCAAGTATGTCAAGGACGAGAACGGCAAGGTGACAAAAGTCAACGCCATTCCCGGACACTCAATAACCCTCGGTGCGCTGGGCGTGTTCATTCTCTGGCTCGGCTGGTATGGATTCAACGGAGCGGCTGCAACTACTGCATCCGAACTTGCCTCCATCTTCCTCACCACCACCATTGCACCCTCAGTGGCGACTGTTACGACCATGATTTTCACATGGGTCAAGAACGGAAAGCCTGATGTCTCGATGTGTCTCAATGCTTCTTTGGCAGGACTCGTCGGAATCACGGCAGGATGTGATGCTCTCGATGCAATCGGTGCTGTAGTTGTAGGATTAGTTTCCGGCTTCCTGGTTGTATTTGTCGTCGAATTCCTCGACTTAAAGCTTCACATCGACGATCCCGTCGGCGCCGTAGGCGTACATATGGCAAACGGCGTATGGGGAACATTGGCTGTAGGACTCCTTGCGAACCCTGACGCTCCTGCGGGACTCTCTGGTCTCTTCTACACCGGTTCGTTCAAGCAGTTCGGGCTCCAGCTTCTCGGCGTTGTTACAGTAGGCATCTATGCCGTGGTTATGATGGTAATAACTTTTGCACTTATTAAAAAGTTCCACGGTTTAAGAGCTTCTGCGGAGGACGAAATCGCAGGTCTCGATATCAGCGAGCACGGTCTTCCCAGCGCATATCCCGACTTTGTTCCTGCTGTCAGCAAGTATTCCTCATACGCTCCTGCCGACGGTATTGTAGCAGTAACATCTGATGTTCCTGTTGCCGAAGCAATCCCTGTCAAGAAGGTTCCCGCCTTCACCGAAGATGGCGAGTCGCCCAAGTTTACGAAGGTCGAGATTATCTGCAAGGAGTCTAAGTTTGACGAGCTGAAGCACGCTATGATGAGCTTAGGCATCACCGGTATGACTGTTACCCATGTTCTGGGCTGTGGACAGCAGGGTGGTAAGCCTGAGTACTACAGAGGCGTTGCAGTTGAGACTAACCTCCTCCCGAAGGTTCAGGTTGACATCGTAGTATCCAAGATTCCTGTTCGTCACGTCATCGAAACAGCAAAGAAGGTTCTCTATACCGGTCACATCGGCGACGGCAAGATATTCGTCTATGACGTCGAGAATGTCGTCAAGGTAAGAACCGGCGAAGAAGGCTTCGACGCGTTGCAGGACGTTGAGTAAAAAATTCCCTGATATAATATTCTAAAAGCGTTTGAACTCGGATATGCCCTGCGGCACACAGTTTCAAAGAGATCTGCACACGGTTTTTACGAAACCGAGCTGAGAGTGCATAGATATGCGCCGCAGAGGTAACCCCGAGTAAGCTGCAATCTGAAAAGTTTTTCTTAGTAGGTGCG
Organism: Oscillospiraceae bacterium; assembly: GCA_021200775.1. GTDB lineage: Bacteria > Bacillota > Clostridia > Oscillospirales > Ruminococcaceae > Faeciplasma. The sequence goes on along the minus strand of JAJQGB010000004.1, from coordinate 443,722 downwards.
CCGTATTCCCTGCGTTAAAAGGGAAGGGCTTTGGTTGAAGCCCGGAGAAGTTGCAAGATATTCTTGCATTACTGAAAAGATAGGTGGCACCGCGAGTAACAGCACTTGCCCTATCGAATGCTGACTTAAAGTATAGGAGAGATGTACTTATGTGTTCGATTATGGGTTACTGTAAAAGCGGTGTCTCTTTTTCGGAATTTAAAAAAGGTTTTGACAAAACAATTTCCCGTGGACCGGATGATTCAAGAATTATTGATACCGGTTCCGGACTTCTCGGTTTCCACCGTCTTGCCATCATGGGCTTGACGCCTGAGGGAATGCAACCGTTCGAGCTTGACGGTTCCGCAGTGGTCTGCAACGGCGAGCTCTACGGCTTTGAGAAGCTTAAAGACGAGCTTATAAAAAAAGGCTACAAATTCAAGAGCGGCTCCGACTGTGAGATAATTCTTCCGTTATATTTTGAATACGGAACCGACATGTTCAAAATGCTCGATGCTGAGTTCGCAATGATTATTTTTGACGGCAGGATAAAAGAGTTCATCGCCGCAAGAGACCCGATTGGAATCCGACCGCTGTATTACGGCTATGACTGTGATGATAAGATAGTATTCGCAAGTGAACCGAAAAATCTCGTGCCCATATGCGATAGAGTCATGCCCTTCCCGCCAGGGTGCTACTACAAGGCAGGGGAGTTCATAAGCTACTGCGACATATCCAAGCCTGAGGGTGTTATCAAGGCAAGCCTCGATGAGGTCTGTTCTAACATCCACGACAAATTAACAAAGGGGATCAAGAAGAGGCTTGTAGCAGATGCGAAAGTGGGTTTCCTCCTGTCGGGAGGGCTAGACTCGTCCTTGGTCTGTGCTGTAGCACAGCAGTGCTCTGATAAGCCGATTCGCACTTTTGCGATTGGCATGAGCGAGGACGCAATCGACCTCAAATACGCCAAGCAGGTAGCCGATTATATCCACAGCGACCACACGGAAGTAATCATCAACAAGGAGATAGTTCTCAGCTCTCTTGAATCTGTTATTGAGATGCTCGGCACCTACGACATAACAACAATTCGCGCGAGCATGGGCATGTACCTTCTCTGCAAGTGGATTCACGAGAACACCGACATCCGAGTTCTTCTCACCGGCGAGATTTCGGACGAGCTCTTCGGTTATAAATACACCGATTTCGCTCCCGACGCCAAAGCCTTCCAGAAGGAAGCCGAAAAGCGAGTTCACGAGCTCCATATGTATGATGTTCTTCGTGCCGACCGTTGCATTTCGGTAAACTCTCTTGAAGCGAGAGTGCCGTTCGGCGACCTTGATTTTGTGAAGTATGTCATGGCGGTTGACCCGGAAATGAAGCTCAACACCTACGGCAAGGGCAAGTATCTTCTTCGCCACGCTTTCGAGGGCGATTATCTTCCGCACGACATTCTTTACCGCGAAAAAGCCGCCTTCTCCGACGCCGTCGGTCACTCGATGGTCGACTATCTGAAAGAGTACGCCGAGGAGACCTATTCTGACGAAGAATTTGAAGCTCTCTGCGACAAATACACGTTTGCAAAGCCCTTCACGAAAGAATCTCTCTTATACCGTGAAATCTTCGAGAAGTACTACCCCGGCAACGCCGAAATGGTAGTAGACTTCTGGATGCCTAACAAGTCCTGGGAAGGCTGTAACGTCAACGACCCATCCGCCCGAGTTCTCTCGAACTATGGCGCCAGCGGTGAATAAACCAATGTATAATGTACAATGTACAATGAATGTGTCGGCTTCGCCGACGATAAAAACCGGCTCAGTGGAATCCCATCGAGCCGGTTTTATTTTACTCCTCATAATAAACAATCATCCCGCCCAGTTCATCAAACGCTTCCTTGAAGGTGTCCCAGCCCATAGCGTGGGAGCCTCCGGTGTTCGGGTCTTTATAAAGGACGTTGTTGTAGTTGTCGAAGCCGTAGATGACTACGGCGTGCTCATAGGCAGGCCATTTTACTGTTTCACCGGTTTCGTAGTCGAGCCATTCTCTGCGGTACTGGATGCCGCCCTCGATGTTGGTAGTGTACCAGGCTTCAACCGGATTGCCGCTTGCAATGATTTCTTTGATATCTTCAAGAGTTGCGCCACTCTTGGCGATTGCTCCCGACTTGAATTGCTCGGCGGTTTCTCTTATCGGTTCGTTGAATACGCCGTAGGAGCTTGAATCCCTCGGGTCGCCGACAAACTCTCTTTCGGGGTTCGCTCCGTAAAGAACACCGTCAACTTCGTATGGTGTTGGACCCTTCGGCAGGGCTTCGACAATCTCCTCCATGGTGACGTCAACGCCGTAGTACTGAAGAAGTATGTAAAGTGATGCACTTTCACACCCGGTAGGGTAGTCGGGGTTCTGATTGTAGTCTATAACGTCACTGAGATATATCATATTCTGCGGCTTCGTATTCTCGTAGATGTAAACTCCAACTGCGATAATCACGATAAATATAAATATATTTCTGAGTGGATGTCTTTTCTTCACTTTTGTTGACATTGGCTTCATCTCCATTAATATAATTTTAATGCCGATTTTAGCCTATGTCAACTGTTCAAAGATTAAGATTTCATTAAGATTTCAAAGAAAACGCCCCGCAGTATGCAGGGCGCCAGTTTTATTCTTCAATAATAATCTCATCAGAATCGGTTGCTTCGTCTTCTGATTCTGAAGTGATTAGCTCAAAATCCACAAACGTAATCCGCATGTAGTTCTCGTCGTCGCTATCGCCGAGCTCCAGGATTTGCGGGATTCCGGTTTTAGAGAACGTCAGCGTATAGACGGTGCCGTTCGTCTCTCCGGAGCAGTAGTCGGATTCCGTGCCCTCGGTGACGTCAAGCTCAAGCGGCACAAGCTTGTCGAATGACTTTGTCACGAGTGCCACAACCGAGCCGACAGGGAACTTTGAGCTGTCAAAGCTGAAGTTCAGACCTTTGAAGGAAATCGTCGTCTCCTCGCCGTTGACGTCAAAGATAAGTCCACTCACAATGGCTGGAGACGTAAGCTCGACATTCCACCAGCCGTCGCTCCAACGGGTCAGTAGCATTTCGTAAATCGTGTCGTCAAAGTCGACCTCAGCTGTCGCTGTAAACGCAGTCGGAAGCGATTTTTCCTTCGTCGCATCAGGCGACAGCGCACAGCCACTTAGCTCCGTTGCAAGAGCTACCACTAAAATTATCGCAGTTATTTTTCTTAGAATTTGCCTCAAACTCAATCAAGCCCTCTCAAAGTTCTTGAAAAGCTCAGGCAGATAGGAAATAATGTCGCTTGCAAGCATCCCGGTTCTTGAAAGCCGCTTTGAAACCTCCTCGCAGGAAACTCCCATTGCATAGTTTCCGAGAATAGCGGCAGTCACAGGCGGTTTTCCTTGCGCCGTGAACGAAGCGATTAAACCTGCCAGCATGTCTCCGCTTCCGCCTTTTGACAGCCCGTTGTTCCCGAACATCGTGACATACGATTCTTCCGGACTTACAATCAGTGTCGAGCTGGATTTCGAGACGACGGTTACGCCGAAGTCATCAGCGAGCCTTTTTGCAATCTCGTAGCGTTCCTCGATGGCGGTCTTCGTGTCAACGTGGGCGAGCCTCGAAAGCTCCGCCGGGTGGGGCGTCAGGATGACATCTGTCTTTGCTTTTCTAAGCAATTCTATGCGCTTTGAGACAAGGTTTATGCCATCGGCATCTATAATTATGGGACAATTTGCATTTTCGATAATTTCTTCGAGTACAGCCATAGCGCTGTCTGAAGTTCCAAGCCCACAGCCGATAAGTACAGCGTTTGAAGCGTCCAGCAATTCAAGAATCCCCGAAAGCTCACGCTCGGTAGGCTTGATAAACCCGTCCACGTCCGAATGGCAGGGGAACAGTGTACACTCCCTAACATTTGAAGCGAGCGAAATCGCTGACCGTTCAGTCGTGCAGACACTCATAAGCCCAACTCCCGACCTTAAAGCCGAAAGGGTAGAAATAGCCACCGCACCGGGGTATCTGTCAGAGCCGACCACCGAAAGCAGTCTTCCAAAAGTGCCCTTGTGGGAGTTCACAGGACGGTTCCCGATATTCTCTCTCATAAGTGACTCAGCAACATATTTGTCGACAACCTGAATATCTCCGCCGTCCGGTTCGAGAACCAAAGAGATGTGGACGTTATTCTCTTTTGCTGAAAGCTCTGCTTTGTAAAGAGCTTCCCATGAAATTGTTAAAGTAGTGTTCATAATTCAGTATGCGATAACAATTGCGGTCGCAACGGTGTCGGTGTGGGTGATGCTGACGGTGAACTGTGTACTTCCAGCAATCTCAGCCGCATTTCCTGTAAGTTCTATGTACGGCGCACCCAGTTCATCCCGGAGTACAGAAACTTCTTTTAATTTGAATCCTCTTATTCCGGTTCCCAGGGATTTTGAGAACGCTTCCTTAGCGGCAAAATTTGCGGCAATGGTCTGAGGATTCATCTTCTTTTTAGAGAACATCGCAATCTCGCTCTCTGAGAAAATCCTTTCAAGAAATGTGGGAATTTCAATGCTTTTCTCAATGCGTGAGATATCCACGCAGTCAATTCCGACTCTCATGACAGCCTCGGAAGGTAGACGGAAATCATCTGAAGTGTTTTCTCATCAGGTGTGAAATAGAGATAAACTCTGCCACTCTGAGGGTCATTAAACTCTATTGTGTAGACATCGCCCTCGGCACCTTCAACACTGTAGGCAACGGCATCGCCCTGGTCTTTTCTTGAATGATAGAATCCTACTGCGTCTCTCAGCTCAAAACTGCAAAGAGACTTTCTCTTCTTTCTGTCGATAATCTTGTCGACGGAGATATTGGTCCCCGCAACGCAGTATTCATATTCAACATTCAGCCTGCCGAGAAGGTAGTAGCCAAGATATATTATTCCCACAGCCAGCAGTATTCCGAGCGTAAGTCCTATAAGAAAATATACACTGCTGAACAGATTAATCATCAGTAACAGCACCGCAAGTCCCAATACAAACGAAAAAATCGTAATCACATACTGCTTGGTTCTGTCTGATTTCGTGAATGGTCTTTGCACTAACTGCTCTCTTATAGTTTCCATAGTTTATAGTCCTTTCAAATTATGCCACCATTCACCGAGATAACCTGTCCCGTGATGAATGAGGCTTCTTCACTCGCTAAAAATGCTATCGATTTTCCAACGTCCGAGGGAGTTCCAATCCGAAGCAGGGGAGTCTCCTCACAGAGCTCACTTATCGTCTCATCAGTGAGTTCTGAGTTCATGTCAGTGTCTATTACTCCCGGGGAAACACAGTTCACTCTGATTCCAGATGGTCCCAATTCCTTTGCAAGAGCCTTCGTAAACCCGATAATTCCTGCTTTGCAGGCGGAATATACGACTTCGCAACTTGCTCCCACTTCTCCCCACATAGAGGCGATATTTATAATTATGCCGTCGTGCCGCTTAATCATATCCGGCACTGCACGCTTCGTGCAAAGCACAGCTCCCAATAGGTTCACATCGCTTAAATTCTTTATTTCCTCGTCACTCATATCCTGCAACAGCCCGATATAAGCAACACCTGCGTTATTCACAAGCACCGAAATCTCGCCCAAAGATGAGTGGATATCAGAAAACATCCTGTCAAGCGCACCTGAATCAGATATATCAGCCTGATAAGCCTTCGCAACTCCTCCGAATCCGGAAATTTCTTCGCAGACGTTTTTTGCGGCTTCGCTGTTTGATTTGTAATTCACAGCCACGGCATATCCGAATCTGGCAAGTTCTATTGACGCCGCCGCACCGATTCCACGGGAACCTCCCGTAACAAGAGCTACTTTCATCCCATCACCTCTTAGTGTTATTATAACTCATTCTTAATAAGTTTGCAAGGAATTTATAACAAAAAGGACGCACATTTGCGCCCTTTAGTCTTAGTCGAGATATTGCTCTTCAAAATAGTAGATAATCACCGAGTAGCTGTCGAAATCCATTCTCCAATATGCGTAGACAGTCATAGTTGTGGTGTAAGGAGCGCTCCAGTCTGAATCCACCGGAACAGCAACCTCCGCAAGAAGCTCGCCTTCCGAGGCACTCGCCTGAAGAATAGTTTTCAGCTCTTCTTTTGTTTCTGCATACAATCCGTGCGTGAAGAAGTAAACGTAATCTTCAGAATCAGCCACAGGAGTTGACTCTTTGTCCCAGATATGCTCCAGACCAATAACTTCGTCCGTCACCATGAAGTATGTGTGAATCGGAATCCGTCCTTCATAGTCGGGAACATAGTCGTCCCACGTGCAGTCGACGTGATACCAGTTGTCATCGACACACACCATGTTCCATGCGTGAGCTTCACCGTCGGAGGAACCAGAGACGATTATCGATTCAACTCCAAGCATGTCCATAAACAGCTGAAATGTAGTGGTGTAACCCATACAGATAGCTTCGCCGAATATAAGTGCACCGAACGGTGTGCTTGAATCAGCTGACGCAGAACCAATCAGGTTGAACTCCGCCATATCATAGGTGACATGTGTCGTGACATAATCGTGTGTTGCCAAGACAATCTCATAGTCGCTCATGCCGTCAGTGTAGAATACATCTATAGCGTCGACAGCCGCCTGATATATGAGCAAGTCGTCGCCCGACAGGGAACTCGGGTCGCCGGATTTGTAGGCTTCGACAATTGCCGTGTCGTTGTAAATTGACAATACAACAGTCTCTTCCTCCGCTTCGGTGACTTCCTCAACTTCCGTTGTAGTTTCGGAGGCATAGGTGTACTCCGCCACGTCGGTGGTGACGTCCGCAAAAGCACTTTCTTCTTCGCTATTTCCGCAGGCGGTGAAGATTCCTAGTGACATAGTTGAAACAAGCAGTATTGCAATAAGTCTTTTTAAAGTTTTCATAGTTTTACGCAATAGTTATGCCTGTATAGTAGTGGTGCAGAATCTGGTCGAAGCTGTACCCTCCATAGATGGCATAAAGATTTGCTCCTTCCTGAGACATTCCGACTCCGTGACCGTAGCCGTAGGTAACGAAGGTGAACACTCCATTTGAATAGCTTACGGTGAAGCAAGTAGACCTGATACTCAGAATGTAGGTTCTGAATACATATGCTGTCAGTGTTCTTTCTGTACCGGAGACTTTGGCAGTTGTATTGCCGTCAATCGCAATATTTCCGACATACCCTCCGTCAGTGTAAGAAAGAATCTGAATCCAGTTCTCGTAATTGTCAGAAAGAGTGATGTTCGTCTTCGATTCAATTTTCTTTTTAAGCTCTTCAGCTGTATATGTGGTGACTCTTCCGTAGTTGTCAGTGTCAAGGAAGTCATATTCGCTCACAACCGACTGGAGATACTCTCTGTCTCCGCCCCAGACATTTTCGCTGGAGCAGGTAACACCTGCGGTAGCCGCACAGTAGACAGCCAAAATATATTCGCCGTCATAGTACATAGCCAATCCGTCAACAGCCTCGACGCACTTGATAATCTTGTCAGGAGGATTTGACTTCAGCGAAACGGAAGCATATTCTCCCTTAGCCTCATAGTACTTGATGTAGGTGTAAACCGCAACTGCCTGAGCTTTGATTGTCTCTTCTTCCATCGAGGTTCCGACTTCGCTGTAGGTTACCTGGCAGACGATGTCGAAAGCATTGCCGGTGACATATCTTCCCGAACTGCTGTCGTAAACAGTCAGAGTTTCGTTTTTGTAGCTCTTGCCGTTGTTCAGGTTGTCGTTAGCATAGCTTGTCGTCGAGCTTATGGAGTAAAGAAGACTGCTTGATGAATCGTCTTCTTCAACTTCAGCTTCGCTTTCGTCATCGATATCGACGTCTTCGTCCTCGTCGACTTCGACGTCCTCCTCCGTGGTGGTTGCCTCAGTAGTAGTGGTTACAGTAGTTGTAGCCGCAGTAGTTGTGGTGACGGTTGTGCCGGCAGTGGTTGCAGAGGTCTCCGGTGGAGCGGTTGTCGTGATGATTTCAGTCGTCTCTGATACGGTAGTAACTGCTGTTACCTCGGTTGTAACCGGAGCAAATATCTCGTAGGAGTCGATATCAATCTTTTGTATCTGAGAATCGTAATACCTGACGACTTCTGCGGCTTCTTCCGATAAACTCTCCGTCTCGATTCCATCATCCGTAATCTCATCAGAAATAGCAGTAGCGGAATCGCTGTCGAAGGAAACGTCGCTAAGTACCGTGCTCTTTGCAAGAACTCTTATATAATTCATTGCGGCGGAATACACGAGCACCAGACTCAGAATAATTATAACTCGTTTGATGGTAAATCTTTTCTTCAACACATCAGCTCCTTTCTGTCAGATTCTTGGCTGATATTTCCTGTTTTATTCAGATTCAATAGTTGTATGAAACGCTGTCCGGCTTGTGTCTCGAAGAGTTCTTTTCATATGTATAGCCGGAGATATCCTCGCCCTCACGAACCTTTCTCGCAACAACAACCCAACGTGAATCGTCGAAGTCATAAGCGCAGGTGGAGAGAGTAAGGAACTCATCGCCATATTCGCACTCAATGTTGCTGGTGTAATAGGTTCTAAGCATTATATTTTCATAGAAGTAGTTGAAATCCTCTTCCGAATCGAAGTTGCGGCACTTGTAGTACTCAAACAGCGGTTCGCTGTCCTGCCATTCGTAGATACCGATAAGGAAGCATGCGACAATGACATACTCGTTTTCCTCCCAGAGGGTGTCAAAGTTGATGACATAGTTTTTCTGAACGGTGCTGACGCCGTCTTTATAATCAAGGAGGTGACGGAAGAATGTGCCGTTCGCCATGCTGTGCCCGTAAAGGGTGATGTTGTCGGCACGTGATGTAGCTGTTATCGGAACCTTATAGTCGGCGTAAATGCAACCTGCTGACGATTTGGTTCTCTCAAATGAAAGATCAAGATACTCCGAATTATCGTCCGCCTGAACGACAGGGTAATCTATGTACGGGTCTCCACTCGAATCTGTCAGCGTCGGTATGCAAATCCAGCCGACAAAGTCGTTATTCTGTTCGTAATACTCGACATACTTTTCGAGCATCTCAGGCTCCGGCTCTGGCTCAGGTTCTGTCGTAGCTTCGGTGGTAGTTGTCGGAGCAGTAGTTGCTTCCGTTGCCGCTGTTGTTCCCTCAGTCACCTCCGGCTCATCTTCAATCTTCTTCGAGCATCCGGTAAAGATGCTTATTGCCATAACTGCCGCCAGAAATAGTGCTGTCTTGTTAATCGGTTTAGCCTGATTCATTCAATTATACTCCTTATGGGGTTCGTTTTATTCGTCCTTGTCCGACTTGTTATTCGTCGTCTTCTTCTTTGTAGTACTGATAATCCGGTCCGCCGTCGTCCGGTACACTCATGCCATACGCAATATAGTAAGCCGCCGGTTTTCTGGCGTTCGGATTCGATTTGTAGGTGTAAACGCTCGGGTCTTCGCTGTCATGAAGCTTTCTCGCAACGATTACGCAACGTAAATCCGAAATCTCGTAAGAGCAGGTGGAGAGTGTGATGTACTCATCCTCCATAGTGCACTCGATGTCGGTTGTGTAGTAGTTGCGGTAAAGGATATTCTGATACCAATAGTCGAAATCCTCTATAGTATCGAAATCATAGATTGTGTGGTACAAAAACAGCGGATTGTCATCCTGATAATCGTAGATTCCGATTATGAAGCAGGCAACCACGATATACTGATTTTCTTCGTAGAGAGTCGAGTAGGTGATAACCCTGTTGTTTGAGACAGTAGAAACGCTGTTCTTATAGTCCAGCAGATGCCTGAAATATGTTCCGCTAGCCATGCTGTGACCATAGATGATGGTGTTCTGCGGATGACTGTCCGCCGTGATTTTTGCGTTATAGTCAGCAAAGAGTGCACCATAAGTCGTCTCAGTCCCGAAAACGTCGTGAGTAAGGTAATAATCGTTGTCGGTAGTCTGCATAACCGGATAGTCGATATATGCATTTCCGTCATCATCGGTAAGGGTGTCGATGGAAAGCCAGCCGATAACATCCGGATTTATGTCGTATATCGCCTCAAAGCTCGAAAGCATACCTTCCGGATATTTTGAAACAGTCACCTCTGTATCTGTACTTGTGTCGTCTGTAGTGACAACATTGCTGACGGTGACATCCTGAGTTACAGAGTTGTCGGTGGTTTCAGTCTCTTCTGAGGTGTCAGAAGAATGGTACAGGTTGGATAAATACTGCTGGTCCTCATACATATCCACAGTTCCGAATTTATACTCATACACAGTGTAGCCGCAATAGATAAGCGCACAGACAGAGCCAATATATACGACTTTTCTTATTATTTCTTTAATGCTGTCGCCCTTCCAGGGAAGAAGCTCTTTGATTCTTCCTTTGAAGGAACGGTCTCGCTCCACTGTTCCGGCAGGGCGAACCTCGTTAAGCATTGACATGATAATCTGATTCTCCTTCTGAGAAACACTGCCCGCTTTAAGGGCTTGTAAAGCCGACCTGACTGATTACTTTAAAATTTCAAGAGCCGTTTCGAGCGAATAGAGGACTGCCATAAGCCTGTTCCGAAGCCTTACGTCAACTCCCGATTCCGGCTCGCTGAGAGCAAGATTTTCTGTAATATCATTGCCCTTGGTTACAACCGAAACGTAAATCGTTCCAACAGGTTGCTCCTCAGTGCCGCCGGTAGGTCCTGCAATTCCTGTGATGCCTACTCCGACATCCGCTCCCGACTTTTCAAGGACTGCTACAGCCATTGCAAGCGCAACCTCGTCCGAAACAACACCATATCTGTCTATGAAATCCTGAGGAATTTCCAAGAGCTCCGACTTGATTTTTTCCGAATAAGTGACAACCCCACATTCAAACATCTCGGAAGCTCCCGAAACGGAGGTGATAGCACTAGCCAACATTCCTCCGGTACAGCTTTCAGCAGTCGCTATGCTAATCTTATTCGCAATATAATATTGTACTACATTTTGTGCCGCTTTGTCAATATATGTCGAAATTTCGGAAGGGCTAAGCATGGAAATTCGTCTTAATTCACATGAAAGCATACTGTAATCACCTTAAAAATCGTACTCAACGTAAGGCTTGAAGGTCTCAACCGTAACTCCGTCGACAGCCTCCTGAATCAGCGGCTCAAAGTCAAAAGCATTCTGTGCTTCTTCAACGTCCCTGAGCGCCGGCTTCGTCTTAGGGTGCTTCGGAGTAAATACCGTGCAGCAGTCCTCGTAAGGCTCTATCGAAATGTCGAATGTGCCAGCCTTGTAGGCTCTGTCGATAATTTCCTGCTTGTCAAGACCTATGCACGGACGGAATACAGGAATCCTGCAAACGGCATCTGTCGTAACCATAGCGGCGGTTGTCTGAGAAGCAACCTGTCCTATGCTCTCGCCTGTAATGAGCGCCTGATACTCGTATTTTTCGGCAACCCGTTGTGCTATCTCCATCATGAGTCTTCTCATTATGATTGTAAAGAGCTCTTCGGGGCAGTTGTCCCTGATAGCTTCCTGAATTTTCGTAAACGGCACCACGAACACCGACATAGTTCCGCAGTATTCGGTCATCTTGCAGGCAAGCTTCTTGACTTTGATAAGTGCACGCTCAGAAGTATACGGTGGCGACTGGAAGTGGATTCCTCCGATAACAACTCCACGCTTCGCAATCATGATTCCTGCGATAGGGGAGTCGATTCCGCCCGAAAGAAGCAGTAGTGCTCTTCCCGACGTACCGACCGGCAGTCCTCCTGCGGCATCAATATCCGGCAGATGAACATAAGCCGCACGGTCCCTTATTTCGCATATAACAGTAAGCTCCGGCTTCTTTACGTCGACTTTGAGGTGCGGGAACTTCTCTAAAATCATTCCGCCGAGCTCAGCCATAATCTGCATTGAAGTTAGCTCGAAGCTCTTGTCCGAGCGCTTCGCAACGACTTTAAAAGTCTTTGCACTCGTGAGTTCGTCAGAAAGATTTTCTACTACAGCATCGAAAATGGAATCAAGATTCTTTTCTGCCGGAATGGCTACGCAAATCTTTGAGAAGCCGTAAACTTTTCTTACTCTTTCAAAAGCTTCGTCAAAGTCGATGTCGTCGCTCTTCGGCTCGATAAACAGTGTCGACTGAATCTGTCTGCATTCAAACTCGCCAAGCGGCGCAAGCCTTCTTTTGACATTCCGCATAAGCGTCTGCTCGAACGTCTGGCGGTTCAAGCCCTTCAAAACTATTTCGCCGTATTTGCAAAGTATTATCTTCTGCATATGTCTACTTCCTACTTCCTTATTTTAGCAAGATTTTTCATGCCATTAGAAACAGCTTCCACAAGAGCGTCGATGTCATCATTACTCGTCTCAAAAGAGAAGCTGAGTCTTATAATGCTGTCAAGATATTCGGGACTTACCTTGAACTCCGTCGGCACATCGCTGGTTTTGCCTTTTGAGCAGGCAGAACCGCTTGAAACAAAGATATTTTTCTCTTCAAGGAAGTGAAGCATCGTTTCACTCTTTATGTTCGGCACCGCCAGACTCAGAATATACGGGCTTGCCAACTCTTTTGAGAGAATCACCGCACCAATCTCAGAAAGCTTCTTTCTTGCGTAGTTATTGATTTCGGCTACGTGGTTATATCTTTCGGTGAGATTTCCGCTGAGAATTTCAACAGCCTTCCCGAAAGCATATATCATCGGCACCGGTTCGGTTCCCGAGCGAATTCCTTTCTGCTGTCCGCCGCCGACCATAAGCGGAGTCAGGCGGATGCCTTTCTTGATAAACATCGCCCCAATACCTTTCGGAGCATGAATCTTGTGCCCACTAAGGGTGATTATGTCCGCACACAGCTTCTTCTGTGAAAGCGGAATCTTCTCGAATCCCTGAACACAGTCGCAATGGGTGAAGCAATCGGGATAGCGCTTCTTGATTTTCTGGAATGCTTCGCCAATTGGGAGAACATACCCATTTTCATTGTTGACAAGCATAGCGCTTATGAGGCATGTATTTTCATCAACAGCTTCGACGAGCGATTCGGCGGTAATCTCGCCGTATTCATCCGGGCTTACCCGTACAACTTCAAATCCCTTTTCTTCGAGCCTGTCAAACGCCTTCTCAACCGAAGGGTGCTCGACAGTGGTCGTAACAACTCTCTTCCTGCGCTTCCCGTAGGTCTCGGTAATCCCGAAAATAGCCGTGTTGTTGCCCTCGGTAGCGCCGGAAGTGAATATAATCTCTCCCTGCTCAGAAGTTACTCCGAGAGCTGCCATAATCTGCTTTTTTGAGTAGGAAATAAGCCTTTCCGCATCGATTCCTAAGCGATGAAGACTTGACGGATTCCCATAAACCTCCGTCATCGCATGTACAGCCGCCTCGCTGACCTCATCCATAACTTTAGTAGTAGCGGCATTGTCAAGATAAATCTGCTTCGTATTCATATATAATACAATCTGAACCCCCAAATTATTGCATGGAGTCGCAAAAAATTCATAGCTTTCTACATTATAACGCATCTTGCGAAAAAAATCAATTCTTGAAGCCGAAGTTTCACAAAACCATCTTCTTGTTGCTTGATTATTCCTGGGTATTGTGCTAAAATCGTCATAAGAAATCTTGAAGGAGGAAACACATGCTCGGAATTTACATCCACGTCCCGTTTTGCCTGAGAAAGTGCCCATACTGCGCATTTTACTCAATCGGCTATAACGAAAACGTAAAAAACGACTACGTCGACGCCATATCACGGAATATCCGGAAGTATTCCGACATGCGTCTCCCATGTGATACAGTTTATTTTGGAGGAGGAACCCCATCGCTTCTGACTCCCGGAGATGTAAACACCGTCATGGACGCAATCCGTTCGAACTTTAATCTGTCTCCGTCAAGCGAAGTCACGATGGAGGCGAATCCATCGTCTGTGACCCCTGAAAATCTCTCCGGCTACTACAGGGTGGGAGTAAATCGCCTTTCTTTCGGTGTTCAGTCTCTCAATGACAACGAGCTTAAAGCTTTGGGACGGCTCCACGACGCCAAAACTGCTCTGAAAGCCATCGATATGGCAAGAGACACCGGATTCGAGAACATCTCCTGCGATCTGATGATAGGAACGCCCTACCAAACAATGGACAGCCTTCTTAACTCCTGCTGGCAACTGACAAGCCTCGGCATCTCGCACATTTCCTCATATATGCTTAAAATCGAAGACGGCACGCCATACGATTGCGACGAGATTCGCACTTCCGTCGCTGATGAAGACGCCGTCTGCGATATGTATCTCGCCTTGTGCGACGAGCTGAGAACCATGGGCTACGAACGCTACGAAATCTCGAATTTTGCGAAAACCGGGCTCCGCTCCCGTCACAACATGAAGTATTGGACCGGTGAAGATTACCTCGGCTTCGGACCGTCTGCACATTCACTCTTCCAGGGCAAGCGCTTCTACGTCCCGAACGACCTGAAATCTTTTATTACATCCGAAACCCAGCCGGAACTCATAGAGGACTCAAACCCCGACCGTCTCGAAGAATACATCATGCTTTCGCTTCGCCTCAGCGATGGTCTCTCCCTGGAACGAGTAACTGACCTCGGTGGCAACGCCTACGCCGTAATGCGCAAATCCAAACCCTATGCCGACGCCGGCTTCCTGACTCTCACCGATAACCGCATCACCCTCACCGATAAGGGAGCACTCGTGTCGAACAGCATAATATTTGAGCTCTACTCCGCCTCTACATCTTGAAACTATGATTTTTTCAAATTAGCACTTGATAATATGCCATATTTGTGATAAAATCTAGGTATAAGAGACGATAAAGCTTGGGATGGTGTGAGAATGAAAGTATATCTGGACAGTTGTTGTTATAATAGACCGTTTGACGGAACAACCCAAGAAAGAGTAAATGTAGAAGCGGATGCGATTTTACGGATTCTTCGCAAGGGCGAGATTGGTGAAATCGAAATCATAGGAAGCGAGATAATATTGCTTGAACTTTGGAATATGTCAGATTTGGTTAAAAAGCAGAATGTTCTGGGATTATACCGGGTTACCCATTCGCAAGTCGTGCTGACAGACGAGATTTTTTCACGTTCACGGCAAATTATGAGCGAATCAAATATTCGCAGAAAGGATAGCTTGCAAATCGCATCAGCTGAAGCCGCAGGGGCAGATGTGATGTTGACTACAGATGATAAATTAGAAAGGATGGCATCTCGGATGAACTTAGGAGTTCGCGTGATGAATCCGGTAAAGTTGTTGGATGAGATTTTGTACGGAGGTAATTGATATGACACATGTTAATATTGACAACACTTTAGAAGTTCAGGCGGTAGGAGTTAAGGCGTTGAACGACGCACTCGGACCGGTCGGAGCGGCTAGGTTTATGCGGCAGTGTAATTTTGGTTATGATGATTATACCAAAGATCATCAGGAAGAGCCCGACATCAGTGAAGAAGAGATTATGTCTATGCTGAGAGATTTTCGCAATGAAATCGGAGTGGCATAATATATATCACAGTAAACGGCATTTGAGGCATCAAATGCTGTTTTCATTTACACTAGCACAAACCAAAGATGAGCTTTTCGGCAGGAGCACTCATGACTCAAAACCTATGTACCTTGAAAATATTTAAAACACCTATTGACATCGAAACAGACATAGTATATAATGTTAGTTAGCCTCGGCTAACTTCAATTTGGGAGGAATTATCATGAAAAACAAAACAGCCCCAAAGAGCAAAGACTATTTCCGCTCATTCTACAAGGGAAACAAGCTACTATTCGTCGCAGTTTTGCTGATAACGCCATTTCTGACTGCCGCATATCTCTCTATTACAGTACTCATAGGACAGCTCTTGGATATAATCACAGATGGCACGGAAGCTCAGCTTCTGAAGGTTGCGCTATTGATTCTTGTCGCAATAGCAGCCTACTTCGTTCTTGGTGTTTTAGAGGGAAGGCTGAAGGCCCGTTTCATCCAGAAAGCCGTCAGGAACTATCGCAACTTCTGTTATGGCAAGCTCACTGCAAAAGCAATCTCGGCGTTCTCGAAAGAAAACACCGGCAGATATCTATCGGCTTTGACAAACGACGTAACCGCAATCGAGGACAAATATCTTGCCAATATATTCGATGTCGTCTTTGACCTGTTTCTTTTTGTCGCAACGCTTTGCCTGCTGATGTATTATAGCCCTGTTCTTACGGTGGTTTCTATTGTTCTTTGCATACTGCCTTTGGTAGTCGCAATCTCGACGGGTGGGAAGATGGCTGAAAACGAAAAAGCAGTCAGTGAGCAGAACGAGAAGTTCGTCGGCTCCCTTCAGGACTTGCTCCGAGGCTTTTCGGTCATCAAGAGCTTCAAGGCGGAATCGAGAGTGAAGACCGTATTTTCAAGTGAAAACGAACAGCTTGAAGATAAGAAATTCTCCCGCCGTTGGTATCAGAGACTTATGTATGTCTCTGCATCTGCCGCATCGCTTTTCATGCAGTTGGGACTTTTTGCAGTCGCAACTTTTCTGGCACTCAGAGGCAATATTACTGTCGGTACCGTTCTCATATTCGCAAACGGTGCAAACTACCTCGTCAGCCCGATTCGTGAGCTCCCTCAGCTCTTCGCCGGAATCAAATCCGCCAGGGCTCTTGTCGTCAAGATGTCCGAGGTCGCCGAAGAGAATGTCCGCAATGACGGCTTGAAGATAGATGCAGACCTCAAAAACGAAATCGCTCTTAAAGATGTCACATTCGGCTATGGTGAGGACACTATCCTGAACGGTATCAACTTGAATCTCAGAAAAGGCGGCAGATACGCCATTGTAGGGATGTCGGGAAGCGGCAAGTCGACGCTCTTGAATCTCCTGATGGGTGCAAATTCGACCTATACCGGCTCCATCACTATTGACGGTCATGAGCTCAGAGATGTCAATGCCGACAGCCTCTATGATGTCATGAGCCTCATCGGTCAGGACGTCTTCTGCTTCAACGACACAATCAAAAATAACATCACCATGTTCGGCGATTTCCCTGAGAAAGATGTAGAGACTGCCGCCGAGCGTGCAGGTCTCGACAAGCTGATTTCCGAGAAGGGCTATGACTACATCTGCGGCGAAAACGGCAACGGTCTCTCCGGAGGAGAACGCCAGCGAATCTCGATTGCGAGATGCCTTCTCAAAGGCACTCCTGTTCTTCTTGTCGACGAAGCCACCGCCGCTCTCGACGCCGAAACCGCCAAGAGCGTCAACGAATCTATACTCAATCTCGATGACGTAACGAGTGTAACTGTCACCCACAGACTTGAAGAAAGCATATTGAAGTTATATGACGAAATCTTCGTCCTCCGTGAGGGCAAAATCGAGGAACAGGGAGATTTCAACTCCCTCATGCAGGAAAACGGACTGTTTTACTCTTTATATACTCTTTCAAATACATAAAATGATAATTCGGTATCAAAAAAGCCCTTGCATAAAAATGCAGGGGCTTTTAAAATTACAGGGCTGTTTTCTTCCAGAGTGTACTCGAAGCTCTCAGCTTCGCAACAATCTCTGTAATCATCTCAACAATATAGTCGACGTCTTCGATAGTATTCTCTTCCGAAAGAGTAATTCTGAGCGCTCCCTTCGCCCATTCGTCGGAAAGTCCAATAGCTTTCAGAACATGCGACGGCTCGGTATCGCCCGTGGTACAGGCAGAGCCTGACGAAACGCAGATGCCCTTCATGTCAAGGAGCAGTGCCAGACTTTCTCCTTCAATCCCGTAGAACGAGATATTCGCATTTCCCGGAAGCCGGTTGTCTCTGTCGCCGTTGAGCCTCGTCATCTCAATTTTAAGTAGCCCGTCGATCAGCCTTTCCCTGAGGGATAAAACATATTCCGAACGCTTTTCGGTGTCAGTCGTAGCATCCAAAATCGCCTGCCGAAGCCCCATTATGTAGGGGACGTTCTCCGTCCCGGCACGCTTGCCGACCTCCTGCTTTCCACCGTGAATAAACGATGGCAGATTGATGCCTTTTCTGACAATAAGAGCCCCAATGCCTTTGGGCGCATGAATCTTGTGCCCCGAAAGGGAAAGCATATCAACTCCCAGAGCCTTGAAATCAACTGGAATATTCCCGACAGCCTGCACCGCATCGGTGTGAATCAGGACGCCGTATTCGTGGCAAATCTTCGCCATCTCGGAAACCTTCTGAATCGTTCCAATCTCATTATTCGCAAGCATAATGCTCACAACCGCAACGTCATTTCCTATGGCTTTTTTCAGCTCTTCAGGCTCGATAATTCCATTCTCAGGGCATGGAAGATACGTAATCTCAAATCCCTTTGTCTGCAAGTATTCGCAGGTTTTCAAGACTGCATGGTGTTCAAGCTTCGATGTTATAATTCTTTTCTTGCCTGTCAGCTCAACAGCCGATTTTATCGCCCAGTTGTCTGCTTCTGTTCCGCAGGAAGTGAAGAACACTTCTCCTGGCTCAGCGTTAAGGCATTTCGCAATATCCGCCCTTGCCTGTCTTACGGCTCTTGCCGCCGAAGTGGCGGGGGAGTAGAGCCCCGAAGGATTCGCAAAGTTATCCTGAAAATATGGCATCATCGCTTTTAAGACGCTGTCCGAAACTTTTGTCGTTGCGGCATTGTCGGCATAGATATATCGCTTATCCATTCTTCAGCCCTTCTTTCAGCTTGGTGTAGGCTCCGACCGCAAGCCGGTCGCATCGTTCGTTTTCCGGATGTCCGGCATGACCTTTAACCCAGACAAACTTGATATTGTGAATCTCATCAAGTGTTAAAAGCCTGTCCCACAAATCGGAATTAAGCGCCGGCTTCTTGTCCGACTTAATCCAGCCATTCTTCTTCCACGATTTCGCCCAGCCCTTAGTCATCCCATTCACGAGATATTGTGAATCAGTCGTGAGAATAACCTTGCACGGTTCATTCAGCGCTTCGAGAGCAAAAACCGCCGCCGAAAGCTCCATCCGGTTGTTTGTCGTGGACGCTTCAGCCCCACTCATCTCTTTCTTAAAACCCTTATATTCGAGTATCGCACCCCAACCTCCGGCTCCCGGATTTCCCGAGCAAGCCCCGTCGGTGTATATATTAACAGTTTTCAAATCTTCACCATCCAAATTGTAGTTTGAGCGACTAATGGCTCCCCTGTCAAGGGGAGCTGGCACGAAGTGCCTGAGGGGTGCTTCTTTCGCCAAGGGCGAAAGAAGCAAGTTTGGCGTCAGCCAAACTTCTTAAGGCTATTCTACTCCAAATCCTCCACAACTTCAACCCTTTTCAAAGAATTTCATTGACACATTGCCTCAGCGGGTATATAATTGAACCAGCTTAAATATTTCTTGGAGGTATACTATGAACAATTACAAAGAAATAATGCGGCAGGAGTGTGAAGACAATCGCTTCACTGCCGGTGTGAATATGCTTGTCCTTCAGAACGGCAAGGAGCTTATCTATGAAGATTACGGCTACAGAGATATGGAGAATAAAGTTCTGTTCTCACGTGACACTATTATGCGCCTTTACTCAATGAGTAAGCCGATAACCGCCGCCGCAGTCATGATTTTGGCGGACAGGGGACTCCTCGACATCTCCAACTGCCTTTGTTGGTTCTTCCCGGGCTTCAAACCTGCCTATACTTATAAGAACGGCAAGCGTGTAAAGACTCAGAACGAGATTATGGTTAAAGATTTGCTGAATATGACTTCCGGAATTCCTTATCCCGGAGAAGGCATTGCCGAGCAGCAGGTCTCGGAGGTCTTCTGGGAACTCAACCAGCGTCTCACCGGCGACAATCCGATGACTACAATGGAGTTTGCCAAGAGAATTGCCGAGTGCGATTTGAGCTTCGACCCCGGTGAGAAGTTCATGTACGGCTCTTCAGCAGATATTTTAGGTGCTGTAGTTGAGCTTGTCTCAGGAATGAAATTCGGCGAGTTCCTTGAAAAAGAGATTTTTGAGCCGCTGGGTATGAACGACACAGGCTTCTGGGTTCCGCCGGAGAAACAGCATAGACTTTCCAAGATATACCGCACCAACTATGAAAAATGGTGCATCGAAGAAGAGGACAAGGACAGAAACCACCTCGGCATCAGGTATTCGATGGTAAAGCCGCCTGAGTTCGAGTCTGGCGGAGCGGGACTTGTCTCCACCCTTGACGATTACGCCAAGTTTGCCACCATGCTCCAGAACGGTGGCGAGTATAACGGCAAGAGAATTCTCTCAAAATCGGCAGTAAAGTACATGACAAGCCCGAGCCTTATGCCGTGGCAACAGAAAGATCTCAGCGAGCACTGGGGCGGGCTCCGTGGCTTCAGCTATGGCAACCTTATGCGCAACTGCGTTGACCCCGGGCAAGCTGTCATCTTCGCCGAAAAAGGCGAATACGGCTGGGACGGCTGGCTCGGACCCTACTTCTCGAACAGCCCCGAAAGCGGTCTTACAATCCTTATCGGTATGCAAAGAGTCGACTGCGGCACCTGCGGCATGACCCGCAAGCTAATCAATGCCGTTAGAAGCGATTTAGACCTGTAATACACATAAAATAAGCACGGCAAGATAACTCCTGCCGTGCTTTTTTATTTTTTGCCTATTGGAGAGCTATATCAGCTATATCTGAAATCTTCCAGTGCTCGTCATCCAGCACGAGTGTCAGAATCCGAACATTCGGTTCGTCATCGTCCCATGCGGACGGAATACTGACCTTGACAGTGGCGACGCCACCTCCGTTAGTTAGAAGCTCGTATGTATAGTCGTCGGTGTAAGGATAGCCAATGCCACCAGAGCTACAGTAAAGATAGCCGTCAACATTCAGGAACAGATCATCTTCAAGACGTTCTTCTGCCAAATCATCTGTGAAGTAATAGCGGATATAGGCTTCCCATTCCTCCCAGGTGTTATACCTCTGGTCGGTTACCTGGTAGTACTCGTGACCGTCGACCTCAACCATTTCATACGATGATGACATATATCCGGTACTGAATAGCTTTCTGAGGACTATATATTCTGAGACTAAGCCTTTCAGCTCTTCACTGCAAATCATTTGATTAGATTCAGTGTTAAGGAATCTCTGAATTTTGGCTTTTATGGCTTCCTCCGCCTCATCGGTGAGGTTAACATTGTCGAAATACAGGAAGGATAAAGCCATGTCGCTGGATGTCAGCCCACATTCCTTGTAATCCTCTATCGAGTGGTTGTAAATCCAGCAAAGTGAGTAAATATTCTTGCCTTTTCTGAAGACAGTATCGGCGACAAAGTACTTTGCAACCGCCTCGGCATCGTCAGAGAGTATCAGGTCAATCTCTTCATCAGTGAAGCTTTCCGTGCTCTCGAGGATTTCTCTTGCGTCATCGTCTGGAATATTGAAGTATTTTATGCAAGAATAGACGTTGGCAAACTCGTCAATCGCTGTGTAGACGCAACCGGAATTCCTGTATTCGCTCAGCCATGCGGCGTATTCTTCACTTCCGCAGTAGCTTCTGAAGTAGTTGTCGGCTTCCTCGAAACTGTCAATAGTAGTCCGGTAATAGTAATAGTCCGGGTCGCCCTCGTGACTGCTTCCAAATGGATAAGGCATATCGTCGAACTCGTCCGTCCAGCCTACAACGTGCACGATTTCATCAGAAGCCTCTTCCGCTACTGTTTCACCGATGGCGTCATCGTCATCAACTACCGCATCATCCTCTATAACCATCTCCTCTGCCTCAATGTCCTCAGTTACAATAGGCTGTTCGGTTACCTCAGCTTCTTCCTGCACATTTCCACAGGAAACAAGCGAGAGTAGCATGAGCAATGCTAAAATAATTGCCAGAAGTTTTTTCATTTTACATTCATCCTTTCGATTTCTAATCCAAAGAATCAGTTACAGCGTTTCATATATCTG
This sequence comes from Oscillospiraceae bacterium, assembly GCA_021200775.1. GTDB lineage: Bacteria > Bacillota > Clostridia > Oscillospirales > Ruminococcaceae > Faeciplasma. Next base: position 421,906 of record JAJQGB010000004.1, on the reverse strand, counting down.
ATTCCCGATACAATTATAACATATAAAAGAAGAAAGTCAATGACTTAAACCAAGCTGTTACCTGATTGTGACAAATTTTAACCGTTTTGTAATCAAAAAGCACGGCGAGATAGCCTCAGCCGTGCTTGTTTCTGTTTCAATTATTTCTCCAGCGTCCCATTCGACAGTGCTTTGAGATAGGCATTTATAAACCCATCCAGCTCGCCGTCCATGACAGCCTGTACATTGCCGTTTTCATAGCCGGTGCGGTGGTCTTTGACTAACGTGTATGGCATGAAGACATAGGAGCGAATCTGCGAGCCCCAGGCTATTTCCTTCTGGACGCCCTTGATGTCCTCGATTTTTGCGAGGTGCTCACGCTCCTTGATTTCAACCAGCTTCGCAACAAGCATTTTCATTGCGTAGTCACGGTTCTGAACCTGACTTCTCTGCGTCTGGCAGGAGGTGACGATTCCTGTCGGAATGTGGGTGAGTCTTACCGCCGAGCTCGTCTTGTTGATGTGCTGACCGCCTGCTCCACTCGAACGGAAAACATCCATCTTGATGTCTTCGGGTCTGATTTCGACACTCATGTCGTCGTTGATTTCCGGCATGACTTCGACTGCCGAGAAGGATGTGTGTCTGGCTCCTGCCGCATCAAACGGCGATATTCTGACAAGACGGTGAACTCCCGCTTCACTCTTCAGATAACCATAGGCATTTTCGCCCTCAATGATGACTGAAGCACTTTTGATTCCTGCGTCGGTGCCGTCCAATACGTCGAGAACCGACACTTTGTAGCCGTGTGCCTCGCCCCAACGGGTGTACATTCTGAGAAGCATCTCCGTCCAGTCCTGCGCTTCGGTTCCTCCGGCTCCTGCATGGAAGTTGAGGATGGCGTTCGAGTGGTCATACTCACCAGTCAGAAGGGTAGAGAGTGTTAGCTGGTCAATCTTTGCCGAGAATTCTTCAAGCTCCGACTTGATTTCTTCCAGTATCTCTTCGTCGCCTTCCTCGTTGTACATTTCAATCATAGTCTCGATGTCGTCCGCCTGAGAGAATAGCTTGCGGTCGTTCTCGACTGCATTTTCAAGCGATTTTGTCCTCTGCAAAATCTTCTGCGACTTATCCATGTCGTCCCAGAATCCGGGCTCAGCCGCCTTGTTGTGTAACTGTTCAATTTCTTCCTTCGCCGATTCGATATTGAGAGCCTTGTGGAGCTCTGAAAGCTTCGGGCGATATTCGTTAAGCGTTCTCGCTAATTCATCTATTAAAAGCATATTTTCCTCCATGGTAATTGTAATTATTAATCCGTGCGTTATTGTATCATATCTCAGTGATTATTTCAAGGGATATTTCAACATTTCCCGCCGGCGCGGTTACCATAGAGTCTGGAAGTCGCCATTTAAGAAATTCACGGCAATTACGGAGCCGTCGCTTGAACCGGGATTTACCCAGACAAAAACTCTCTGGCTGTCGTTGCCGCAGATAACGGCTTCAATATCTTCCGAAAGGGCAATATCCGTGACAATTTTATCGTTTCCATAGATGTCTTTTACATAGAGATGATATCCGCTTTCATCGCTGTAGCCAGCAAAGACGTAATACTCGACAATTCCGCCAATTTCATAAGCCGTCGTATCGTCCGAATTGAAGTCAAACGATATTGAAATTGTGCCGGTTGTTACGTCATAGACATAAACCGCTCCGCTTTCGCTCATGTATGCTGCCTCAACCGTCGCTCTGAAGAATGGGTCTGTGAAGACGCAGTCCCCCGAGCTGTAGAGGACACTTGTTTCTCCGGAATTCAGATTATATCCGCAAAGCTCAGTAATTTCGGAATTTCCCGAAAGTATATACAAAATGTCCGAATATGGGCAAAGTCTGACGTAGTCAGCTTCTGCAAGCTCATAAACCGTCTCGCACTCTCCCGATTCGAGAGAATATGTCAGAACTTCTGCATTTCCATCTTCAGAAAGTCCACTGAGAATAAACCATCCCGAGTGCATGACATACTGCTTTTTGCTGAGGTTTTCAGCTTCCGGAATTTCAAACTGCTTCACCTTGATGTTCTGGGAAACAGAATAGAGAATGCTGTTACTGAGAGTATAAACTCCGCCGTCGTAATACCCGAGGTAGTCGATATTCCCGACGCCTTTGCAAAAGACAGCTGTTTCTTCTGTATCGGTGTAGTATGCACGGATGTCTTCGCCATCAGCGTAGTAGTAGGCGTCGTCGCCCTCCGCAATCTGCGGATAGTTTTCTCCGTACTGGTCAAAGTTCATATTAGAGTCTGTGCTCAGGCTACTTGTCATCGAGCACCCGCAAAGCGACATCCCGAGAACCACCACCGTAATCATGATAAGTATATTTTTAATTTTCATTGTATCTTCAGATCCTTGCTATAAAAAATGCGTTACACATATTATAGTCCGCTTTTGCGATAAAGTCAACTTGCAAATCGGGAGATAATGTATTATAATGGTTGCATTACTTGATTGGAGGCGACTTCATGCCTTATATGTCAGATACAGAACTCATAAAGTCAATAAGAAAGGGAGATATCCGAGGCGTCTATTTCTTCTGGGGCAAGGATGTCGCCACGGCTGAGAATATCGCCAAGAAGCTTCGGGACAAGCTTCTGCCGAAAGACCAAAGGGACTTGAATTATCATTTCATCACCGGTGCCGATTTCTCTGCGTCTGAACTTTCCGATATTGCAGAATCGCTCCCAATATTTGCCGACAGAACGGTAACCCTCATCAACGACTTAAATGCCGATAACCTGAAAAAAGACGAACAGGACACACTTTTCAAAGCCATCTCCGACCTTGACCCGAGTACTACTACGTTTATCTTCTATACTACCGGCGTTGACCTCGCCGCAGGGAAGAAGGCACTTACTTCGAAGAACAAGAAGCTCTGCGACCACATTTCAAAACTCGGCGGAATAGTCACCGAATTCCAGCAGAAGAAGCCGAACGAACTTGTAAATCATATCAATTCCAGACTCACTCCCGTCGGCTGTTTTATGTCGCCGAAGAATGCCGAATATCTTGCCAGCCTTCAGAACTGTAGCATTCTCATGATAGACAACGAGCTCGACAAGCTCTCGGCATATGCCGGTTCGGGCGAGATAACTAAAGAAATGATAGACCTTCTTGTCTCCGACCAGCTTGAAACTGATGCATATAAGCTATCCCGTGCAGTTTTGTCAGGGAAGGGAAGCGAAGCCTTCAGAACCCTCGACAAGCTCTATTCAAGGCAAGCAGAGCCGATAGTGCTTCTTTCTGTAATTTCCGGTTCGTTTCTGGACTTATACCGTGCCAAAACCGCAGTGATTAACGGCTATCATCAGGACGACGTCGCAAAGGATTTTTCATATCGTGGCAGGGAATTTGCCGTCAGAAACGCTTTCAGAGACTGCATGAGTATTCCTCTTGAAAAGCTCCGCTATGGTTTGGGGATTCTCTCTCAGTGCGACATCGATATGAAATCAAAGCGCACCGACCCAAAGATTCTTCTCGAAGAAGCCATAAGCAAGATTCTTGCCTACAGGAGGTAGCCAATGCTCCATATAAACGGCGCAATTGTTGTCGAAGGCAAATACGACAAAGCAAAGCTTTCCCGTCTTGTCGACTGCCCGATAGTTGTTGTAAACGGCTTCGGTGTCTTCAAGGATGCTGAGACAATAAAGCTTCTCAGATACTATTCCGAAAACGGCGGACTCATAATCCTTACCGACAGCGACTCTGCCGGATTCAGAATCCGTGGACATATAAAAGGCATCATCAAGAACGGCAACGTCCGCTGTGCCTATATTCCCGACATCTACGGCAAGGAAAAGCGCAAACTTGCGCCGTCAGCCGAGGGCAAATTAGGTGTTGAGGGAATACCCGACAACATTCTTCTGGAAGTCTTAAAGCCATTCTCGGAAGAGGAGAATCAGTTGGAAAGTCGCCTTGTCACCAGGATGGATTTTTACGAAGACGGCTTCACCGGCGGACCTGATTCTTCCGGACGTCGTGACGAGCTAAAACGCAGGCTTAACTTGCCCGAAAGACTCAATCCGAACGGGCTTTTAGAGGCAATCAACCGCACTGTTGGATACGAAAAATACCGCCAGATTGCGGACGAAATAAACAAAGGACAGTAACCGAAAATGGTATTCTCTAGCGTAGAATTTCTCTTTTACTTTTTGCCGGTAGCACTGCTATTATGCTGTGCCGTGCCGATGAAGTTCAAAAACCCCATGCTTGCACTCACGGGGCTTGTTTTCTATGCCTGGGGAGAGCCAATTTACGTCGTTGTCCTCATCATAACCTCTATAATCAACTATATTGCCGGACTCCTGATGTCGAAGTTTGAGAATAAGCGGAAGCTCTTACTCTTGCTTTCGATTATTCTTGATTTAGCTATACTCTTTATATTCAAATACACTTCGTTCGCCATCACAACGATTAATTCAATCTTTAATATCTCGATTCCCGACCCGGGACTTCCGCTTCCGATTGGCATCTCGTTCTTTACATTTCAGAGCATGTCCTACACAATCGATGTTTACCGTGGCACAAGCAAGCCTCAGCGCAACTTTGTCAACTTCTTCGCCTACATCGCCATGTTCCCGCAGATAGTTGCGGGACCGATTGTCAAGTATCAGGATGTTGAGGAACAGCTCGGACAGCGCACAGTGACTCTCTCGAAATTCTCCGAAGGCGTCACAATATTTACTTTCGGACTTGCCAAAAAAGTCCTATTGGCGAATAATATCGGCACCATCTGGTCGGAAATCAAAGCTATGGATTATTCTGAAATGCCCGCCCTGACCGCATGGATAGGCATCATCTCGTTCACCTTCCAGATTTACTTCGACTTCTCAGGCTATTCGGATATGGCAATAGGTCTTGGAAAGATGCTTGGCTTCGATTTTATGGAGAACTTCAACCTTCCGTATCTCTCGAAATCCGTTTCCGAGTTCTGGCGGCGCTGGCACATCAGCCTCGGTTCATGGTTCCGGGAATATGTCTATTTCCCACTTGGAGGGAGCAGGGAAGGGACGCTTAAAACCGTCCGCAATCTCCTCATCGTCTGGCTTCTCACCGGTCTCTGGCACGGCGCAAGCTGGAATTTCGTCCTCTGGGGACTCTGGTTCGGCATACTTATAGTAATCGAGCACCTCGGCTTCTCGAAAGTCTTAAAGAAGCTCCCAAAGCCAATTTCCTGGCTCTACACCATGCTCGCCGTCGTAATCGGCTGGGTATTCTTTGACACTGATAGTCTTTCGCTCGGCGTTCAATATTTAGGTGCGATGTTCGGCGCAGGCGGAAGCTTCCTCAATTCGCAGACCTCAGCTCTCCTTGCGGAAGCCGCTATTCCGTTGGCACTCTGTCTCTTCTTCTCGTCGGGAGCCACCGGCAATTACATCTCCCGTCTTGGCGGCAAGGACTCAAAAGTCGTTATGGCTATCACCCCGATTGCGACTGCCGCCATCCTGATTGCATCGACGGCATATCTCGTCAACTCCAGCTACAACCCGTTCTTATACTTCAACTTCTAAAGAAAGGCAGGGCATACCGATGAAAAAAGCAGTTCAGATTCTCAATATCGCCGTTTTCCTCGGCTTTCTCATTGTCCTTGCCGTGGTTTCTTTGGCTATCCCCGAGGACGACTATTCCGAAACTGAAAACCGCTATCTAGCGGAAATGCCCGATTTCTCCATCTCCGACTGGTTCTCGGGAGACTACTCGGAAGACCTCACCTCCTGGCTTGACGACCATTTCGCCATGCGCACTAACTGGATAACTCTTCACACCAGCCTTGAACTTCTGCAAGGCAGAAACGAAGTAAACGACGTTTACATCACCTCCGACCGCCTTCTGGAACTCACCGACGAAATCGACTATTCAATCGTTGACAACTCTCTTGAAGCGATAACATACCTCAGCGAGCTTTCCGACACTCCGGTTTACGTCATGCTCGTGCCGACTGCCGCAGAAATCTATTCGGACGAAGTTTCCTACACCTCTAAAAAAGTCAGCCAGCGGGAGCTCATCAACTATGCCTACAATTATCTTTCCGAGAATTCTTCTGCCGAGACGATAGACGTCTACAGTACTCTATATTCTGCCAGGGAGGAGTATATTTATTACCGCACCGACCACCACTGGACGTCTACAGGCGCCTATCTTGCCTACATCTCCGCCGCAGACACTATGGGCTACACCGCCTCGACGTTAGACAAGTTCGACGTGAAATATGCCTCCCACAGCTTCTACGGCTCGCTTCACTCAAAAGTCCTCTACGATGGCATAGAAGCCGACACCATCGAGTTCTATCTGAGCAACTCCCGCAACGTCTCTAAAGTCTCAACAGATGAAGACGGCAACCCGGTCTATGTCAGTGTCTTCGACGAAAGCTATCTTTCGGGAAAGGACAAATACCTCTGCTATTTAGGCTCGAACAACGCCTTCACCCAAGTAGTCTCCGACTCCACCGGCGGCAAGCTCCTTGTCATCAAGGACTCCTATGCCAACTGCTTCATCCCGTTCCTCGCCGAAAACTACTCCGAAATCGACGTCATCGACCTGAGATACCTGACAACCCTCAGCACCTACATCTCTGACCTCTCCTCCTACGACTCCATCCTCATCCTCTACAACGCCCAGAACTTCGCCGAAGACACCAACCTCCCGAAGCTGAAGCTTCTGAAAAACTAAAAATTTTCCAAATCCCTCGAAAGTCTATTGACAAAGAGGGATGTTTTATGTTATAATTAGATGAGGGAATTAAAATAAGTGAGTACTTATTACACCCAAACCCACTTTAAGGAGGCGCTTTTAATGAAGAAAAAATTATTAGCAGTGGTTCTGACCTTGTGTCTGGCAGTGGTGGCAATGACGGTGATGGCGTTTGCTACGTCTTTAGGAACGGCGCTGACAAATGAAGGTGGACAACTCAGTTCTGGAAACTACTATTTAAACAGTGATGTCACATTGACTAATAACATTGTCATTTCTTCCGGCAATACTGTTACTATCGATCTGAATGGCTATACTCTAACCGGAACGGGCAACAACTCTGTTATTACGGCAAACGGTACTTTGATGTTGATAGATAGTAGCTCTGCCAAAACAGGCAAAATCACTGGAGGTTCAGCGACTTATGGCGGCGGTGTGTATGTAGGTGGAACCGGAAGTTTCACTATGAGCGGCGGCACTATTACAGGCAATTCCGGTACATATGGCGGCGGCGTGTATGTATCCAATAGCGGCAGTTTTACCATGGAAGGTGGCATGATCTCGAACAACAAAGCCACCCATGGCGGCGGCGTGTATGTCTACGTCTACGGTACCTTTACTATGACCGGCGGTGTGATATCGGAAAATATCGCATCGGAAAGCGGCGGTGGGGTGTTTAATTACGGTACGTTTACCATGAGCGGAGGTACGATATCAGGCAATACGGCATCGAATAGCGGCGGTGGGGTAATTGCTTATCGAAATAGCTTTACCATGAGCGACGGTACGATTTCAGACAATAATGCTGAGAATGGTGGAGGTGTATTTGTTACTGTTTATAGCAGTTTCACGGTATCCGGCTCACCGGTCGTAACCGGTAATACCATAGGTGATGAAACATCGAAAAAAACTTCGAATGTATATTTGCATGGCGGTTCTTCCAACAACAGTTACATCAACCTGAACGGAGAACTGACAACCGGCGCATCCATCAGCGTGACAACCTATACTACACCAACATCAAGCTCAGCAGTTCAGATTACTACTGAGACAAATACAAGCTATTACAGCAGTGCTATTAGCTATATCTTCTCTGATAATTCAAGCTACATAGTTCAGGTAAATAGTGCCGGATATCTGGAATTGGCACTCTCAACTTACACAGTTAGATGGCTTGATGAAGACGGCACAGAGCTTGAAATTGATACCAATGTAGCCTATGGCACAATGCCAAGCTACGATGGGAAAGAGCCGACTAAGGCGGCAGATCCACAGTACACGTACACATTCGCAGACTGGACGCCGGAAGTATCTGATGTGACTGGGAATGTGACATATACGGCTACCTATTCCGCAACTCTCAATGCCTACACCGTCAGATGGCTTGATGAAGACGGCACCGAGCTTGAAAAAGATACCAATGTAGCCTATGGCACAATGCCAAGCTACGATGGGAAAGAGCCGACTAAGGCGGCGGGTACTCAGTATCACTACACATTTAAGGATTGGACGCCGACAGTTTCGGATGTAACGGGCGACGCAACATATACGGCGACTTATACACAAACTGCTCATACAATCGAAACTCAGAATGCTAAAGATGCTACTTGCACCGAGGATGGCTACACAGGTGATGAGGTTTGCGCCGTTTGTGGGGAGACGATTTCAACCGGTGAGGTAATCCCGGCTACCGGTCACACCTACGAATCAGTTGTAACTGCCCCGACTTGCACAGAGAAGGGCTACACTACCTATACCTGCTCCAACTGCGGAGACACATACACTGCGGACGAGACCGAGGCGCTCGGGCACAGTTACGTATACCAGGGCTTTGCTTGGTCGGGAGATTTGAAGTCGGCTACGGCGACGTTTGAGTGCTCGGCTTGCGGGGACGTGCAGGTTGTGGATGCTACAGTCACTTCAAGAAATGTTCTCGGAGTGGTTACGAGGGTGGCGACGGTGGAGTTTGGCGGCGCAAGCTACAATTCTGACCCTGTCACAACCGGCACCAGCCTCCTGATAATCGGCACTCTCACTCAGACGGAATCTGAAGAAGTCGACTCGGAAGAAGTTGATTCCGAAGAAGTCGAAATCACCGAGCTGATAGAGAACACAAATTCCGACACCGAACCTGACGAAGAGACGCTTCCAGAAGGGAATCCGACAACGGGATTCGCAGTAGCGCTTCTGCCGATGGCTATTGCATTCGCCGGCGCAATAAGCAAGAAGCGTATATAGAAGCACAACTGGCTCCCCTGACAAGGGGAGCTGGATGCGCCGCAGGCGCAGACTGAGGGGTGCCATTTCGCTTTTATCGAAATGGCTCGGCAAGGCGGCTTCAGCCGCCGCAGACGATATGTAGTGGCTGATATCATCTGCCACTACAAATTTCTCCCCAAATATTTCGATTTTCTCAAAAAAACGCTTGCATTTCCCCGATTCCCGTGATATAATATTACCGCAATTCGCACGCATGGGTTTTGCTGTGGTTCCTGGGAGTCCAGGTGAAGGCAAGGTAACCTGTGCGGAGGATTAAATTAAAAACCAAATTAGGAGGAACTACAATGTCAGTAGTATCAATGAAACAGCTTCTTGAAGCCGGTGTACATTTCGGTCACCAGACAAGAAGATGGAACCCGAAGATGGCTCCCTACATCTTCACAGAAAGAAACGGAATTTATATCATCGACCTTCAGAAGACAGTAAAGAAGCTCGATGAGGCTTACATGTTCTTAAGAGACGTATCCGCAAACGGCGGCGAGGTTCTCTTCGTAGGAACCAAGAAGCAGGCTGGTGATTCCATCAAGGAAGAGGCTACAAGAGCCGGTGCTCACTATGTAAATGCCCGTTGGCTCGGCGGTATGATGACCAACTTCGAGACCATCAAGACAAGAATCGCACGTCTCGAACAGCTCCACAAGATGGAGTCCGACGGCACATTTGAACTTCTCCCGAAGAAGGAAGTTGCAAAGCTCACCCTCGAAATCGAGAAGTTAGAGAAGTATCTCGGCGGTATCAAGACCATGGAGAAGCTTCCTGCAGCACTCTTCATCGTTGACCCGAAGCGTGAGAAGATTGCCGTTTCTGAAGCAAGAAAACTCGGTATTCCGATAGTTGCTATCGTAGATACCAACTGCGACCCCGACGAAGTCGACTATGTAATCCCCGGCAACGATGACGCTATAAGAGCTGTCAAGCTCATTTCCGGCGCAATGGCAGACGCCATCATCGAAGGCAGACAGGGCGAAGCTGATGCTCCTGCTGAGGAGGAAGCTCCCGCAGAGGAAGCTCCTGTCGAGGAATAATTCAAATATAACGATAGCAAGAAAGGAATCTTTACTATGGCTAATATAACCGCAAAGGACGTTGCTTCTTTAAGAGAAAGAACCGGCGTCGGCATGATGGATTGCAAGAAAGCTTTGGTTGAAGCTGACGGCGATTTCGAGCAGGCAATAGTTATTTTGAGAGAAAAGGGTCTCGCATCCCAGGCTAAGAAGGCTGGCAGAGTTTCCGCTGAAGGCTTGGTTGAGGCATTCGTTGAGAATGGCGTCGGCGTAGTTGTCGAAGTAAACTCCGAAACCGACTTCGTTGCAAATACCGACCAGTTCAAGGCTTTCGTCAAGACTGTTGCCGAAACTATCATTGCTGAGAATCCTGCAGATGTCGAAGCGCTCAAAGCTTGCAAGGCAGTAGGTTCTGAAATGACCGTTCAGGAAGAGCTCCAGGAACTCTTCTTGAAGATAAGAGAGAACATCCAGATTAGAAGATTCGTCCGTCTCGAAGGCGACCTCGTTTCCTATGTTCACGGCGAAGGCAGAATCGGCGTTCTCGTTCAGCTCGACACCGACCTCGGCGACAAGGCTTATGCTTGTGGCAAGGACTGCGCTTTGCAGATTGCCGCTATGAGCCCTGCTTATCTCGACAGAGCTTCAGTTCCTGCTGACGTTCTCGAAGGCGAGAAGAAGATTGTAATGGCTCAGATGGCTGAGGATCCGAAGATGGCTAATAAGCCTGAGGCTGTCCTTGCAAAGATTGCAGAAGGCAAGCTCGGTAAGTATTACACTGAGAACTGCCTCGTAGAGCAGGAATTCGTCAAGGGTAACGAGTACACCGTCGGCAAGTATGTCGAGAAGTGCGCTAAGGATCTCGGCGGCAAGATTGCAATCAAGCAGTTTGTCCGTTACGAGAGAGGCGAGGGTATCGCCAAGAAGGAAGAGAACTTCGCTGAAGAAATCGCTTCCATGATTAAGTAATCAAAAATCTGTAAAAAGAGCTTGCCAACCCTGGCAGGCTCTTTTGTTATATTGACATTTAAGCTGATATGTGCTAAATTTAAATATAGAGTATTCAAGGGAGGAGGCTCCGCCGTGTATAAGATAGCAATCTGCGACGATTCTCATGATATGACATCTCTGGTTCATGAACCGACCCAAAAGTGGGCGACTGCCAGAGACATGACAACCGAAATCAACATTTTCGATTCCGCAGAGGCATTTTTATTCTCATATTCCGAGACAAAGGACTACGATATCCTGCTTCTTGACATAGAAATGGGCGGAATGGACGGAGTAAGCCTCGCAAAGAAGCTCCGTGAGGAGAACCGCTACGTCCAGATTATCTTCATCACCGGCTATTCTGATTACATCGCAGAAGGCTACGACGTCGACGCCCTCAACTACCTCATGAAGCCCTTGAAAGAAGCAAAGCTTTTTGAAGTCCTCGACAAAGCCATAGTCCGAATCGCCCGAAGCGAGCGTATGCTGACTCTCGAACTCCCTGATGAAACCGTCAAAGTCCCTCTGATTGATATAAAGTATCTCGAAGTTATCAAAAATTACGTCACCGTCCACGCCGATGAAGATTATACCGTCAAGAAGACTCTTGGAGAGTTTGAGAGCTTATTAGATGAGAACTTCTACCGCACCGGGCGCTCCTATATCGTCAATCTTCGTTATGTCAGAAAAGTTACCAAAACCGAAATCTATCTTAAAGACAATATCGTAATCCCGTTGCCTCGTGGACAATATGAGCCGCTTAACAGAGCATTAATCCATAGAGTAGGGAAGGAGTGAATGTGATGCCCAAGCTTTCAAAGAAAATGAACAGGAAAATAGACGCCTATCAGCAGGAGCTCCTGAAGACCCACTACGCCGAGGTTGACAACATGTACAGGCAAATCCGGGGCTAGCGGCACGATTATCGCAATCACATCCAGATTCTCAAAACCCGTGTTATGTCCGGCAACATGGATTCTGTCATGGATTACCTAAATGCACTCGAAACCGACCTCAACACCGTCGACACCGTCATCCATTCCGGCAATGCCATGTGCGACGCCATCCTCAACAGCAAGATTTCCCTTGCCAAAGCGGCAAAAATCCCCGTCAAGGCAGATGCCGAAATCCCCGTAAAGCTCACGGTTTCCGATATAGATCTTTGCTCAATAATCGGAAATCTTTTCGATAATGCAATAGAAGCTTCAAAGAAATTGCCGGAAGACAAGCGCATGATTCGCGTTTATATGGCAGTTCGTGACAGCCAGTTCTACATCTCATTTACTAACTTCACCGCCGACGGGAAGCGTACTGTTTTTAGCACCACCAAGGGCGAAGGTCACGGCTTGGGACTTTCTCGCATTGACAGTCTTGTCAAGAAGTACGGCGGCTATATTTCCCGCAACAGCGAGGACGGAGCCTTTTCGACCGAAATTCTCCTTCCGCAATAGCAAAAATCTGCAATTCGTCCCCCGAGAAGAGCGTTTCGTCCCCAAAACGTGCGCTCTTTAAATTTTCCGCTATAATAAAATCATGAAAGGCGGTGCCAATATGACAAATACCAAAGATAAGACAAAAGACAAAATTAAAGAAAAACCAAAGTACGGCATCCTTAGCTGTGTCTGGTTCATGATTAAATGCGCCTGGACTAATGGTGAGAAAAAGGTTGTAATCTTAGGGCTTCTTTTCTCGCTCGTAGTAACAGGTCAGAGCGTAGCGGGACTCTATATCTCGCCCTCGATAATTGCAGTATTAGAGCGAAACGGAACTGTGTCAGAACTTCTTATGACGATAATCGGATTCACGCTGATTTTAGTGTTCCTCGCTATGGCAAGGCAATACATCGACTCTAATATCCTCTATGGCAGGATAACAACCCGTTCGGAAATCATAAACCTCATCAACACAAAGTGTGCTGAAACATCCTACCCGAACTTAGGCAACGAAAAGTTCCAGACGATTCTCAATAAGGCTTTGCCAACCACATACTCTAACTCTTCGGCTTGCGAGGCAATCTGGAAAACGATTTGCTCGTTCCTGAGTAATCTGTTGGGACTTATCATCTATGCCGCAATACTTTCGACGGCAAACGTCTGGATACTCCTTCTTGTGACGGTGACCGCTCTTGTCGGCTATTTCATCACGAACAAGCTCAACAGCTACGGCTATAATCATCGTGAGGAAGAAGCGAAGATTGATGAGACTCTGAGCTATGTCCGCAAAACAGCCTCCGAAACGAGCTTTGCAAAGGATGTCCGCATCTTCGGCATCAAGAGCTGGTTTACGGAGCTTTACGACAAGCAGTGCCTTCTCCTTGAAGCCTTCCATCGCAAATGCGAGAATGTCTACATCTGGGGCAGAGTTGCCGACCTCGTCCTGAGCTTCTTAAGAAACGCCGTAGCCTATGCTTACTTCATAGCCCTCGTTCTTGACGGTTCAATCGACGTCTCGATGTTCATCCTCTACTTCTCAACCGTCGGCGGATTCACCGATTGGGTAACAGGAGTTTTGGGAGACCTCACCACTATGCACAGGCAGTGCCTGGAGCTTTCAAATGTCCTTGAAGTCATCAACTATCCCGAACAATTCAAGTTCGAGGATGGCTCCGATGTCCCTGTTCCTGCTGACGGGGGATATGAGATAGTTCTTGACCATGTCTGGTTCAAGTATCCCTCATCCGACAGCTACACCCTCGAAGACATCAATCTGACACTTCACGCAGGAGAGAAGCTTGCTGTGGTGGGACTTAACGGCGCAGGAAAGACAACACTTGTCAAACTCATCACCGGCATGGAAGACCCGACAGAGGGCAGAGTTCTCCTTAACGGCGTTGACATCCGTGAATTCAATCGCCGTGAATACTATAAAGTCTTCTCGGCAGTATTCCAGAATTGCGTTCTCTGGGCTGGCTCGGTCGCCGAAAACGTCGCCCAGACCGACCACGACATCGACTATGACAAGGTTAATTCCTACATCGAGAAAGCCGGACTCACCGAAATGGTCAAAGGCTTCAAGGACGGTCTTGAGGAAAAGCTCAACCGTGAAGTATATGAGGATGCCGTCAATCTTTCCGGCGGTCAGACACAGAGGCTGATGCTTGCAAGAGCCTTGTATAAAGACGCTCCCGTAATTGTCCTTGACGAGCCGACAGCGGCACTCGACCCGATAGCCGAAGCCGACCTTTACAATAAGTATAACGACATGACCGTGGGACGCTCCTCAGTCTATATCTCCCATCGTCTCGCCTCGACCCGATTCTGCGACAGAATCATCCTGATAGGCGACCATAAGATACTGGAAGAGGGAACCCACGAGCAACTGCTTAAACAAGGCGGAAAATATGCAGAACTCTTCGAAGTTCAGAGTAAATACTACAGGGAGGGTGACATCAATGAGTAAGAACAAGGACAAAATCACCTATCGCCGGATGGCATCCAAGACGATTCAGGGTATCAAAATTCTCTATAAAAACAGTCCCCATATGGTTATCTCGACAGTAGTCAATTCCGTCTGGACTGCTCTTAGCCCCTACATCGGAATCTATATGTCGGCTCTAATCATAACAGAGCTCTCTGGAAACAGAGACAGAGACCGTCTCACAATGCTTGTTCTGGTAACGCTTGCTCTGGCAGCAGCAGTTGCGCTCATAAGCGGATTTCTGAATAAGTACAAAAACACCTACGGCGGCATGGCAAACTTCTTCAGGGGAATGGGCAACTACACCAAAAAGCAACTTGACATGGATTTTGCCGACGCCGACAGCCAGAAGACAAAGGATACCTATTCTACAATTACTCAGAATGTCAATAGCGCAGGCTGGGGACTTGTGCATCATCTTCTCAGCTGGGTTGAAGACCTCATCAAAGGCGTTTTCACAATCATAGGCGGTGTTGCCCTGACTGTAACTCTCTTTACAACAAGAGTTCCTGACGGCTCATCCCTTGCGTTTCTCAATAATCCCATCTGCATAATTCTTGTAGTTGCAGTAATGATCGGTGTTACACTTTTAGCGCCGATGTGTTCCAACAAAGCTTCAAGCTATTGGTCAAAATATATCGGTGACCACAACTTAGCCAACAGACTTGCCGCTTTCCACTCATTCTTAGGAACCGAAGAAAAGTATTCTCTCGACGTGAGAATGTACAATCAGCACAAGATGAGTGAGAAATACAACTGCGACAAAACGGGGATATTCATGTCCGATGGCATGTTTGCTCACTTTGCACGAAGAGGAATGGGAGCCTTCAGCGCTCTTGGAAGCGGAATTGCGACAATGTTCTCAGGGCTTGCCTATGTCTATGTCTGCCTGAAAGCTCTTGGCGGTGCATTCGGAATCGGCTATGTCACCCAGTACGTCGCCGCAATCACCAGTGTTTCAGGCGGTCTCACCCAAACCCTCTCAATTCTTGGTCAGCTAAAAGCCAACACTCCGTTCCTCGAAATGTCCCTTGAATACCTCGACATCCCCCACAGCATGTACAAGGGCTCTCTGACGGTTGAAAAGAGGCTTGACAGAGATTACGAAATCGAGTTCAGAGATGTATCCTTCAAATATCCCGGAAGCGACAACTATGCTCTTCGCCACGTCAACGTCAAGTTCAGAGTCGGCGAACGCCTTGCGGTTGTAGGCGAGAACGGCTCCGGCAAGACAACTTTCATACTGCTTCTCTGCCGTCTCTATGACCCGACCGAGGGCGAAATCCTCCTCAACGGCATCAACATCACAAAGTATAACTATCGCGAATACCTCGACGTCTTCTCGGTTGTATTCCAGGACTTCAAGCTCCCTGCATTTAAATTGGGCGAGGTTGTAGCTTCAAGTATGACTTATGATAAAGACAAAGCCACCGACTGTCTCGTAAAAACCGGCTTCGGCGACAGGTTGAGAGAGTTCCCAAGCGGCTTGGAAACGACGCTTTATACCGAAGTCGACCAGAACGGCGTGAACGTCTCCGGCGGTGAGGCTCAGAAGATAGCGCTCGCAAGAGCTTTGTATAAAGATTCGCCATTCATCGTCCTTGACGAACCGACAGCCGCCCTCGATCCGATGGCGGAAGCGGAGATATACTCAAAGTTCAACGACATAGTAGGGGATAAGACCGCTATCTATATCAGTCACAGGCTTTCAAGCTGCCGCTTCTGCGACGAAATCGCAGTCTTCGACCACGGCTCAATCGTACAGAAGGGAAGTCATGATGAGTTAATTGAGCAAAACGGCAAGTACAGTGAACTCTGGAACGCACAGGCTCAGTATTACACAAAAGAAGAGCAGTAAGATAAGCCCCCGGGAATTATCTCGGGGCTTTTTCGTGCCAAAAATTTGTCTTTCGGTGAAATACAATATAGCGAAATTGCCTCTTGATTTCAACGGTGCAATGTGCTATAATCGCCTTTGAATTTTGTAATTTGGAGGGATTATATGCTTTTCGGAAAGCACATAAATCGCTACTACATAAAGTACGCCTATCTGTTGATAATCGGTATAGCCGCGCTTATCTTAGTCGATTATCTCCAGCTCATCATCCCTGAGCTCTATAGAAACGTCATTAACGGTCTGAACGATGGCTTTATCACCCTTGATGACGGCACAACGGCGGCATTTGACATGGATTTTCTTCTCGACGAAGTCTGCCTGCCGATGATAGGTATCATCGTCGGAATAGTCTGTGGGAGATTCCTCTGGCGTGTCTGCTTCAACGGAAGCGGAAACAAGGTTGCGGCAGATTTGAGATTCCGTATGTTCGACCACTGCAAGGATTTATCCCAGCAGTATTACCAGAAGAACAAGGTCGGTAACCTGATGTCGCTCTTCACAAACGACCTTGAAACCATCCGTGATTGCTATTCAAACGGAATCCTTATGACCTGTGATGCCGCATTCTTGGGAATTCTCTCGTTTATAAAGATGCTCCGCATGAACGCACTGATGTCGCTTCTCTGCATGATTCCGATAGCACTTCTCTTCGGCGTCGGCTTGACGCTCATGCAGTACATGGAGAAGAAGTGGGAAGTCCGTCAGGAGGCATTCTCGAAGCTCTCCGATTTCTCTCAGGAAAGCTTCTCGGGAATTGCGGTAATCAAGGCATTTGTAAAAGAAAGCAAGGAGCTTATGGCGTTCCGCAAGCTCAACAAGGAGAATGAAGACGCCAACGTCGAATACACACGCCTTTCAACCTTGATGACAATCTTCGTAACACTTCTTGTCGAGTCCGTAATCTGCGTTATCCTGGGCTACGGAAGCTATCTTGTCTACAAGGGCACCTTCAACGCAGGACAGCTTGTCGAATTTATGGGATACTTCAACTCAATCGTCTGGCCTGTTATGGCAGTCGCCGAGCTCATCAACATGCATTCTCAGGGCACAGCGTCCTTAAAGAGAATCAGCGAACTTCTGGACGCCGAAGTCGACGTAAAAGACAGGGAAGATGTTACCGATATCAAAGATGTCAAGGGTGACATTGAGTTCAAAGACCTGACATTCAGATATCCCGACGGCGAGTATGACGTTTTAAAGAACGCTTCGTTCAAGATAAACGCCGGTGAAAGCGTCGGTGTAATCGGCAGAACCGGAGCAGGCAAGACCACTCTTGCCGACCTTATACTCCGAATCTACAGCGTCCCAGACGGCAAGATTTTCGTCGACGGCAAGGATGTAAATTCAATCTCGATAGCATCTCTCAGAAAATACTGCGCCTATGTCCCACAGGATAACTTCCTCTTCAGCGACACGATAGAGCATAATATCGAATTTGCGTCTGATGACGTATCACACGAAAAAGCAGTCGAAGCCGCAAAACTCTCTGCAGTCGACGACAATATCGTCGAGTTCGCCGAAGGCTACGATACAGTCCTGGGCGAGCGTGGCGTGACCGTCTCCGGCGGACAGAAGCAGAGAATTTCCATAGCACGAGCCCTCATGAAAGACGCTTCGATTCTTATCCTGGACGACTCCGTCTCCGCTGTCGACATCGAAACCGAGAAAGAGATTCTAGCCGGTCTTAAAAATTCCCGTAAGGGCAAGACAACAATTCTCATCGCCCACAGAGTCACCACCATCGAGCATATGGACAAGATTATCTTCATCGACGACGGTAATATCCTTGCAGTCGGAAACCACGAAGAGCTATATAAGAGCTGTCCGCAGTACAAGCTGACAGTCGACTTGCAGCGTCTTGAAAATGAAAGAGGTGTCGTAAATGCGTGAGTTTTATCCTCTTTTGGCTGTCGGCGCAGTAATCGGCGTCGTCTCAATCGTATTTATCGTTGCTTATCTCTCTGTTAAAGACAGAAAAGAAGCAATGGGCTTCGACAGAAACATGTCCGACGGCGAAATCCTGAAAAGGCTTCTCAAATACGCCAAGCCCTATCTGGGACAGTTCATCTTCGTTCTCTTCGTAATGCTTGTGTCCGTTGCCTACGACATTATTTCTCCTTTGATTATCGGCGAAATCGAAGACATGATTGTCGGCGACTTCGAGATGAATGAAATTTTCGCCTACATCGCAGTTTATGCAAGCATCCTCATCATTTCGATGATATGCACCTATGTCCAGGCAATTGTTCTTCAGAAAATCGGTCAGAAGATTCTTTCTGCACTCCGTGAAGACCTGATGAAGCACATCGAGAGCCTTTCTCATGCCCAGCTCAACAACATCCCCGTCGGAAAGCTTGTCACCAGAGTTACAAACGACACCAACGCCATCTCTGTAATGTTTACGAATATCCTCGTAAATCTCATCAAGAACTTCTTTGTAATCATTGGAGTTCTTGTTGCGATGCTGATGCTGAACTACCAGCTGACACTGATGGTGCTTTGCTTCGTGCCGTTTATTCTGTTGTTCACAGTCATCTTCAGAAAGTTCTCCCGCCGTGCCTACAGACGAGTCAAAGACGGTACAA
The DNA here is from genome assembly GCA_021200775.1 of Oscillospiraceae bacterium. GTDB lineage: Bacteria > Bacillota > Clostridia > Oscillospirales > Ruminococcaceae > Faeciplasma. Next base: position 403,017 of record JAJQGB010000004.1, on the reverse strand, counting down.
CCGAAATAAATACGTTTATATCCGAACACCTTTCGGGTATGAAAATCATCCAGATTTTCAACCGTGAGGACAGAAAGCTCGGCGAGTTCCAGCAGAGAAACAAGAAGCTGGAGCGTGCACAGACTCAGCAAATATTAACATTTGCAGTCTTCCGTCCGCTTGTTTATATGCTCTATGTTTCGTCTATACTCTGCCTCTTCTACCTCGGCGGCAGGGGATACATCAAAGATACTGTTTTCCTCGGTCAGACCATCACCAGTGGTACTATCGTCTCCTTCTATATGTACATCTCGAAGTTCTATAACCCGATTCAGAACCTCGCCGAGCAGTTCAACTGGCTTCAGTCGGCATTTGCTTCGGCTGAGAAGATATTTACCATCTTCGACATGGTTCCCGAAATTCAGGACGAGCCGGACGCCGTAGACCTCGAAACCTGCAAGGGCGATATCGAGTTCAGGAATGTCTGGTTTGCCTATAACGAAGGCGAGTGGGTTCTGAAAGATGTTTCCTTCAAGGTCAACGCCGGAGAGACAGTCGCATTCGTAGGAGCAACCGGCTCCGGCAAGACGACGATACTCTCCCTAATCTGCCGCAACTATGACATTCAGAAAGGTCAGATTCTCATCGACGGCGTCGACATCAAGCACTACACCGTTTCAAGTCTGAGAAAGCATTTCGGTCAGATGCTTCAGGACGTCTTCCTCTTCTCAGGAACAATCCGAAGCAATATTGTTCTCCGTGAAGACAGCTTCACCGATGAGGAGATAATGTCCGTCTGCCGCTATGTCAATGCCGATAAGATTATAGAAAAGCTTGACAAGGGTCTAGACGAAGAGGTAAGAGAGCGTGGAAACAACTTCTCAGCAGGTCAGCGCCAGCTTCTTTCGTTCGCAAGAACCATAATTCACAAGCCGGAAGTCATGATTCTCGACGAAGCTACCGCCAACATCGATACCGAAACCGAAATCCTGATTCAGGATTCGCTCGAAAAGATGATGAACATCGGAACGCTCCTTATAGTTGCCCACAGACTGTCTACCATAAGAAAAGCAGACAGAATCATCTACCTTTCTCACGGCGAAATCCTCGAAAGCGGAACCCATGACGAGCTCATTGCACTGAAGGGACACTACTATGAGCTCTACATGTTGCAGTTTGAAAAAGAAAACCTCTTACAAAATAATTGACGTGAGCGAAGTAATGTGCTATAATTTCCAGTAATAGTGTTGCGGTTTTCCGCAGAACCCACGTCATGGAGGACACAAAATGAGTATTTTAGACGGAAATAACGAAACCTACGAAGTCAAAGAAGAGTTTGCGCCTACTGAGGACACCAAGCTAAAGCGGTTCCTCACCGGTAAAACTATCTATATACTTCTGATTGCGACTATCATTTGCCTCGTTGCATTCCTGCCGACAGTGGCAACTATCGGTACCATCTACAGAAACGTCAAGAAAGCCGAAAATGTTATCGACCTGTCGGATGTAACTCTCACATATGATCTGACCGACCAGTACGTCACCGGCAGTGCCTACAAGTTCTTAGCACAGATTGGCTATATTGCCGCCACTGAGGATGCCGCAAACTACTACTATTACGTAATGTATCTCGATATCAACGGCGAACAGGTTGCAACCCTTGTCGAAGCGGACAAGCGCGGTGACGACGATATTCAGGAAGTCATAGACGCATATCTTTCCTATGCCGCTGACCCGGATTCCGGATATCAGGGAAGCATAGTTGAGATAACCGGTCGCTTCAAGACGATGACTTCTTCCGAAGAGGAGCTTTTCACTGAAGGTCTTTCAGCAATGGGAATCAGCGGAACGGCTCTCGGCTACACTCTGAAAATTCAGGCTCTTCCGGAAGCTTCCGACACCATTCCTTATTGGTGCGTGGCAGTTCCGGCTGGAATCGGGCTTGTAATATTCGCTGTACTCACGATTTACGGCTTCATCCTCGACGATAAGAGAGAAAAAGCCAAGATGAGTCCGTATCCATATCAGAATCAGAAAAAGAAGAAGCCGAAGAAATCAAAAGACAAGAAGAAATAACCAAATAAAAAGGGACATCGCAAAGTTGCGGTGTCCCTGATTTTTTATAGTATTTTATGAAGGCGTGGCAGTCACAATATCCGTGCTTGATGTGCTGTTTTTAATCACGAACTGGTAGCTAACGCCACTCATGAGCCCTGTGATACTTACAGAGCTTTTCGTGGTGGTTCCGGCAATCTTCCATTCAGAGGAGGAACTCCTCTTGTAGTAGATTGTGTACTCGGAATCGGTACTCGAATTCCAGGAAAGCTTGACCTTGCCAGTGCTTGCATTGGCACTTAGTCCGGAAACTGTTTCGTCCGAGATGTACGCAAACTGCCATTCGTCAAAGACGAAGCTTCCGCCGAATACGAAGTAAAGATCATGAGTGCCCGAAACCATCTTGTCAAGAGTGCATACAATCGTCTGGAAATCGCTTCCGGTATTGAACTGAACGTTTCCGACAACAGTTCCGTCAACCGAATCAAGCCTTACCTCAATTATGCCTTTTCCTCTGACAGTAGCCGCAAATGCGTTTGCGCCATTTCCGAAATCAACCGACGAAACCGCCGACCAGTCGCCATCTGAAATGCTTGTGATGTAGGTTTTGCCATCACTTGTGTGGTACTTGATTCCAGCAGTTGTAACCGCTGTTTCCGCCTGATTAACCGAAAACGCATTCAGGTCTTTCAACTGTTCGACTCCTTCACGAGTCATAGTAGCAGGGGAGATAGTAACGGTATCTTCGTCTACATCTATAACATCAACCCCAATGCTTCTGTAGCCACTTGCGGATGAATTCATATTGTCAAGGAGCATAACTGTCTGATACAGAATATAATATGTGTCCCCGAACTTCTGCAGGTGCGAATGGTTGTTGCTGAATGGGAAGCCATAGCGCGAAGGATTCGAGAGATATAAGCCGCCATATACCCAGCTATCCGGGTTGAGAGGGTCGGTCGATGTCATGTAGACCATTGAACAAGTCGTCGGTGCGTCCTCATCAGAATCGTATGAAGACCACGCATATCTGTCTGTATAGTTCGAGCAGTAAGTCAGGACATACGTGCCATTGATGTAGTTCAATTCGTTTGCCTCGAAGTGGTAAACGGCGGGAATCTTCACAATGTCACTGGCAAGGGAAATCATGTCGCTTCCGAGCTTTACAAGACGGCAGTTACCTGTGAACATTCCGTCCTCGTCATCGTGAACGGCACTTCCTCCGCCGAAAGCAAGCCATCCCACGCCGTCATCGTCGATAACAACGCCAGGGTCGAAGCACCAGTAAACCGGGTCTTTAGCCAAAGCACCTGTGGAATTATCAATAAGAGCCTTGCCGAGAGGGTCTTTCCACGGACCGGTGGGGGAGTCAGAAGTGAGAACTCCGATTCCTCCTGCGCCGTTAGCAAAGTAGAGGAAGAACTCTGTCTTTCCATTCGATTTCTCTCTTGAAACGATGGACGGAGCCCAAGAGCACCCAGCCCATGTCGCAATGTCGGTGACCTCGATGGTGCACTCATAGGTCCAGTTCACCATGTCGTCGGTGGAGTAGCAGACGAGCGAGCCAATCGAACCGTAAGTATTCTCATCCGAGCCGGTGCCCTTGTCATACTGTTCGCTGTCGTTCGTTCCGTAGACATAGAGCCTGCCGTTATACTCAACCGAAGTCGGGTCGGCAAAGAAGGTGACCGACGAAATCGGGTTGTTCTCACCTACAGTCTTGTAAGCTTCAGTGAGAGAATTCCCAACACTGTAGCCGAGCTCCTGGGTGTCAACCAAATCCTTTGAAATGGTGAAGTCTGATGCTGTTGCACTTCCGCAAGCTGTGAGGGAAGTGACAAGTATCGTAGCAATTGTCATGAAGTTAATTATCCTTTTCTTCATTTTAAATGTTCCTTTCTAAAGGGTATGGACAAATTATACTATAAAATTGTATAAAATTCAATGACCGATTATGAGACGATTATTGACTTTTTCTGAGAACAACAAAAAATCCCGAACCGCCATAACGATTCGGAATTTTATTCTGGTCGCGGGGGAAGGACTTGAACCAACGACCTCCGGGTTATGAGCCCGACGAGCTACCATCTGCTCTACCCCGCAATATATCGTAAGGGGCGCTAGCCCCGAACGCTCATATATGATAGCACAACTCCGGAACTTTGTCAAGCACTTTTTTAAAAAATCTCCGGCGAAAAATTTTTTCAGAAAAATTTAAAAAAACGCTTGACAACCCCCACGAACCGTATTATAATATATACATGCTTGGGGATTGAGCATTAAGACCATACCACAATATGTATTCATTCGGGGGGGGTACTGGTTTCTGCGGATATTTTTTCGTCGAAATCAAGCACCCATACCAAACCTCCGACACTATTTAACAAAGTGCAACGGAGGATTTTTCATATCTACATTTCTCCTCCTTTGCGAAATCTAAGGAGGAATTTTTTATGGCAAAAGATACGTCTAAATTTTACGAAGGAAGTGATACCGTGGAAACTACATATGTTGAGCCAGAGGTTAATGTTGTTTCTCTTGAGGGCGATGATTCAGTAGTTGTTACTTCTGCAGGTACAACGCTTGATGATGGTGGCGGTTTTTCTGGAGACCTGCCGGAATGTGCCAAAGAATGATTTTGCCTTAGTTGAAATAGAATGATCTATAAAAGATCCCCTGTGGTCATGGTTACAGCTGGCCATGGGGGATTTTTATACTTAAAACACCTATCGTTCGGCTTTCAAAGGAAGATTTTATAGCTATATAGAACCCTGTTTTGAGTGCCGAAATCGTGGTATGGAATATATATTGAGAGGTTGAGGAATATGAAAGTAATCAAGAAGGGGCATAAAATTAAGAAAATATTGGGTTGTCAAACCTCAGGGGATGAGTCTTCCCTACGTCTTTTTTCATACTGTGTTGTTGCTCCTCCTGTGGACGAGTCTTTCCTTATATATAACACTGTTACAAAGGAAATGTTGTTGCTGGATACTGAGGAATACAATACACTTAATTCTGATGATTCAGATAGTTCTTTGCGGCAATATCTCTATGATAATTGGTTTCTCGTTCCTCAGAATCGCGATGACAAAAAGCTGGCACTGGACATCCGCTCTCTTGCATCAGTGATGTATGCACCGGAACATCTGTCCTCATATACCGTAGTTACCACAATGGACTGCAATGCCAGGTGCTTTTACTGCTATGAGCATGGGTGCGAGAAGGTTTCTATGAGCCGCCAGACGGCTTTGGATGTTGTTAGATTCATAGAATCTACTAGCGGCGGTGAGAAGGTTTACCTTCACTGGTTTGGCGGCGAGCCGCTGTTTAATTCAGAAGTTATAGATGTTATATCCGGCGGACTCTCCGCTCTCGGCATATCGTTCTCCTCACGGATGACTTCAAACGGATACCTCTTCACAGAAGAACTGATAGAAAAAGCTGTGAACGACTGGCACTTGAATAATGTTCAGATTACGCTGGACGGAACTGAGGATATATATAATAAGCGCAAGGCGTATGTCAATAACCTAGGCAGTGCGTTTGTAAGGGTCACGGATAATATAGAGCGGCTTTTGGTATCAGGTGTCACGATAAACCTGCGAATGAATGTGGATCGGGAGAATGTTGAGGACTTAATAAATCTCTGTGATTATGTATCCGACAGATATAAGCAGTATGAAAACTTCTATGTTTCCGTAAAACACATCAGTGACGGGAAATCGGATACTCCTTTGAGGGGAACTTCGGAAGATGCCTACGCTGATTTGCGGAGATTGAAGGAATATATTCGGTCAAAGGGCATTAAGCAGTACCGGACGGATTCATTGAATAGAATACATACAAATTACTGTATGGCAGACAGTGATTCAGCGATAGTGATCGCTCCAAACGGAGACCTGCGAGAATGCCAGCATGTTTATTGGGCGAAAACCTGCGGCAGCATATACACAGGAATAACTGATGAAGATGTTGTCAACGAGTGGAAAGTTACAGATGAGCCGGATTCAGAGTGCGACACATGCCCGCTGTTTCCTAATTGCATTATGCTTCAATGCTGCCCAAGTGCGCATAAATGCGAGCCGTATATGCGTGAGGATAAGCTCAACAGATTAAAGGAAGATATTGTTGATTATTACAAATCAACCTTAAAATAAACACCAGGAGGTTAAAACAATATGAAAATCAGTAAGGATTTTGTTTTGCGTGATGTAGGAGACAAGACTGTGGCGGTGCCTATTGGCAAAGCGAGCAGAACGCGAAAATACGTAGTCAAACTTAATGGGACTGCAAAGTTCATATGGGAGTGCTTAGCGGCAGAGAAAACTGAGGAAGAAACTGTGGCGGCAATGGCAGAAAAGTACCAGATCACCGAAGAACGTGCCACTACCTCGTATCGTTTGGCTGTTCAGAAATTTGCGGATGCCGGAGTATTGGTAGACTGATTGTTTCCATAGCGGACGGTGTTCAGGGAGGTCCAAGTTTATGAGAAAAATTGAAATTGCCGGTATACCGCTTGCCGTGGATAATAAGCAGGACTTTATGGAGTGGGTATGGTGTGGTCATGAAACTGAAAAAGAAGCTCTGTTCACCGTGTCTGCATCGGAGGATGAGATTTGTGAGGAAGTCGAGAGACTTAACCACGAGTTTGATTCCGCCGGCTGTGAGGGCAATTGCCTGTATAGGAAAGTTGCTTTGAAGATGCTGGATTATGACGGCTTTTTGCTTCATTCCGCAGTAGTTGCTCTTGACGGTGAGGCATATGTGTTTACCGCGCCGGGAGGAACAGGCAAAAGCACACATGCAAATTACTGGCTGCGAGAGTTTGCAGGCAAAGCATACATTCTTAACGGAGATAAGCCAATCATCAGAAAGATTGACGGAAAGTTCTATGCCTGCGGCACACCATGGCGGGGAAAAGAAAGACTTGGTGTCGCGGAGAATGTGCCGCTGAAAGCGGTGTGTCTTCTGGAACGCGGTACTGAAAACAGCATTGTTAAAGCAACGAGCGACGAGATGATTGACACGCTGTTTAATCAGGTTTTGCTCCCCGATGATGCGGAGCAGATTATTAAACAACTGGATTTGCTGAATCAGCTTGTGCGGGAAGTACCCATCTACAGATTAAGGTGTAATATGTCTCAGGAAGCCGCCGTTGTGGCGTATAAAGGAATGAAGCAAAGTGGTAGGAGTGGTAATGACACATAACAGGGTAACAAAAATCAGAAATGTAGTATGCATAGTTTTCAGTGTGCTTCTTGCAGGCACGCTGGCATACATGATACATACAAACAATCAAGAACAAAAAATTCGGGAGGAAGCCATAGAGGAATTGCAGACAGAAGCAAGACCGTATGAGATAGAACTTCGCAAGCTGGAGGATGAGCTGGAGGATTTGGAGAATATCACCTATTCAAGCGAAAAAGCAGAGATAATGATTGGATTTATTATTTCCGACTTAGCGGATATCTCGTATATTGAGAATAAGTCTGAAGTATATGGCTTTGAGCCCGTTCTTATCATTGATTGCGAAATGGATTTGACAAGTGTAGAGAGCTTTATAAACGCAGCTGATAATTGGGAAATTATGCTGTACGCTGACAATTTTTCTGCCAGTACTAATGACAGTGTTTTAATCGTTATGGATTACTTGAACTCAATCGAAAGAGAGCATACAGGTGTTTTTCTTATCAGAAACAGCTCTATGAACACTGTTACACTACAGTTGATAAAGGATGATGGCTTCATCGGATACACCACTTATCATGAAAGTGCCCCACAATCAGGACAGACAAGCGATGGCTATGTGTACTTTGACTATGTACGTATAGCGTCTGATGATTCTTTCGATTCAATGAGTAATTATTTATCGTGGCTCTATGCGAATAAAACATCAATGCTATTGGCATTTGACATGGAAAGCATTAATTCAGGAAATGCGGCTGAAGAAAGCGTAATCAATCTTATCGACATAGCAAAAAGTTACATAGAATACGACGATTGCTCTTTTTCAACGGTTGCAGAGGTTGTAGCAGAATTACAGCAAATTAATCAGACCGAAGAAGATTTGAAAACCTCCAATGAAGAGCGAATAGAAGAAATCCGGGAGCGAATTGATGAGTTAGAAATAATTATACAAGAAATATACAGCAAAATTGAGTATTAAGAATTGACATCAGAAGGAAGAGTGAATTATGTCACGTAAGAAACTAGACCCAGAAGTAAAAGCCGAGCATGAGCGACTAAGGAAACGTATCGATAAAAAGCGATACTATGGAAAAACAGCAAACAAGTATCCGAAGCGTGCCTGGACTCCCGAGGAAGAGAAGATGGTTCTGGAACATTCCATCCCCGACAGCGAGCTCTCCCAAAAAATCGGTCGCTCCCTGAAAGGCATCCAGGAAAAACGCCGACGGCTGAAAAATGCAGAAGCTGAAAAAGGCGAAGAGAATTAATAGGAATCCCGAGTCAAATGTCTTGGGATTTCAGCATATATCGGAGGGAATTGCAATAGAAGCATTTAAATGGAGATTATCCCTGGCTATGCGAGAATATTTTATGATAAAAAAGTCGATAAAATTTGCAAATAGTCTTGACAACAAAAGCACTAGCATGTTAAAATAAACTCACAATATGACTTAACCGGTTGACGCCTAAAGGATTAATACTAGCTCTTAGTTAGGATATTAGTGGAGGGCTTATGAAAAAGAGGGCATTATGCATCTTAACAGCCTTGATGATGGTTTTCTGCCTGTCATCGAGCTATTTTGCAGGTACGATTGCGACAGCAGATGAGAACTATCTGGAATTACCAGCGAGTGGTTATTTGGAAGACGGAGGTTATTACCGCCTTGACAGCGACGTTACAAATAAAAGCGCTTTGGGAGTTAAGTCTGGCACAGAGGTGACTATCGATTTAAACGGACATTCTCTAAGCAGTGAAAGCACTAATGTTATCCTTATTTCTGGAGGAACTCTTAATTTGATTGACAGTAGTTCTGATGGTGGTGGTAGCCTAGTCCAGACAACAAATACCACTAATACATATGCAATTAAGATTTCAAATGGCGGAACGCTCAATATGAGTGGTGGAACTGTAAGTGGTTCGTATGGTATATATTCTAACAGTACTGGTTGCAATATAAATATTACTGGCGGCAAGGTTGTTGGCACTGAACACGCCGCAATTTATAATACGAATGGGACTATTACTGTAAGTGGCACTACCCCAGTTGAAATATCTGCTCTCACGACTAAAAGTGTTACTGAAGCTCATGGAATCTATTGCGCAAGCGGCAATGTTCTTTCAATTACAAACCCTAACGCTTATGTTTGTACAAAGTCGACCGCCTCTTCTGCAAAGGCAATATTCAAATCAAGTTTAGCGAATGCCACCATCACCGCCGGCTATTACAGCACAGACGTGACAAGCTATGTTCCCGAAGGCTACGAATGTGTAGATTCGGGCAACTCTGATTATCCTTATGTTGTAAAGGCGAAGACCTTGATGCCTGAATATTATGGAAATTCGCTTACTTTGGATGGCGAGGTTGGAGTTACATATTATTTCGATATGACCGGGCAGGAGAATCCTGATATATACACGCTTCAGGTGCAGATTGAGGGTGAGGAAGAAACGAGAACTGTTGCCGCCATCGAGCCAAAGACGGTTGATGGGCTTTACTGTTACCGTTACACGGTTTACGTGAATCCTGACCAATTCGGCTCAACCATTTATGCTACCTTGACCGACGGCACCAATTCTTCTGAGACTATCGAATACTCAGTGGAGACCTACTGCATGCACGCTATCAGCACAGAAGGCTGGGAACCGGAGGCTGAGCTCTGTAAAGCTCTTCTCAATTACGGCTACTACGCAAGTCTGTATACTGGCACAGAGTGCACTAATTCACTTTCTGATGTTTCAGGGTGGACGGACCCTGTAGTCGGTGAGTGGACAGCAGACCTCAGTGGCTATTCTGGAACAGGAACAGAAGGAGTTTCCAAAGCCCTGATTCTCGGAAGCAGTGTCGTCATTCGTCTATATATTGAGAAAGGCACCACAGAGATTTCAGATGTTTTAACTTTTGGCGATGCCGTACTTGAAAGACATTCTGTAACTGATGAAAACTACGAATATTATGTCGAGTTTAAGGTTCCAGCAAAAGATATGGTAAACACACAGACAGTTCTTAAAAACGGCGAGGAGTTCACTAGCTATAGCGTTCTTTCTTATGTCTACAATGCTCTGAAATCGGACGAGACCGCAGAAAATTTGTCAAATCTCTGTAAAGCCATTTACTATTACAGTGTTGTGGCATACAATTATAATGGCTGGCGATAAGGAGAATGGGGGCATATGAAGCACTATAAGATACTGCATATATGCATTACGATTCTCTTGACCGCTGTTTTGCTTTCTGGTTGTGTGAGTATAAGGATTTATAAAGTTTCCCCAGAGTCTGAAGCTGAATCAGTGACTGTCATCAATTCTGAAGAGACTTCTTCAGCTTCACAGGAAGAAACTTCTCCTGCTACAACCACTGCAGCTCCGGAGGAGACATCTCCACCTGCAACGACAACCGCTCCAAGTACGACGACAAGCGAACCGATAGTCACTACTTCTCCCGAATCCACGACTTCTCCGCCATCGACAACTGTCGTTACGACTACCAAAACACCCACAACAGCTGTGATAGCAAGTGACAGCTCGGAAGACATCATACTTGACGAGTCGGATGAATCGGTAGACATAGATGAATCTGATGAAACCGTCGACCTTGGCGATGAATCAGTCGATTCGTACAGCTTTTTCTACTACCCGTCCTACTCACCGACCGTGACTACGATAATGGAACTTGATACAGGTACATCGACAACGACTACGACTGAGAGCACAACATCAGCTACTACCACTTCAACAGAATCCTCTGCTTCCAGTACAGCTACCGAGTCAACAACCAAGCCATACATCAGTGTGTCTGATGATGAAGGTAGAATTCCACTGCCGATTGACCCGACAGGATGATTTTTTGGATGACTTTGAAAAACTGTGCTTCAAAAAAATTTCAAAAACCGCTCTGAAACCCCTTTACAAATCAGAAATTTTGTGATAACATATATCAGTCTGTGCAGGAGGACTGTTCTGCGTGGACAATACCGCAGACTCGGGTAGCGGATTCAGCCCCAAAGGGGAGAGATACCTGCCGTTATCTATGTTTACGGAAAAATAAATTGAAAGAGGTATTACAAATGCTAAGAAAAGAAGAAAAAGCCGCAATTATTGAGGCTAACAGACTGTCCGAGAATGACACCGGCTCACCTGAGGTACAGATTGCTATTCTCACCAAGAGAATTGCCGACCTCACCGAGCATCTCAAGGCGAACAAGAACGACCATCATTCAAGAAGAGGACTTCTCAAGATGGTAGGTAAGAGACGTAATCTTCTCAACTATCTCAAGAAGAAGGACGTCAACCGCTACCGCAAAATCGTTGAAAAGCTCGGCTTGAGAAAGTAAATCACGACTCATAGGGCAGTAGCGGCTTTCACGAGCGGCTTACTGCCCTTTGAATAAGTCTTGGCAACAAAAAAATTGTATTTGCAGGCGATGTTTTTTAGTAATAAGTTAAAGCCTTTTGCATTAAAAAGCCTTAACTTATTGCTAAAACATCCGCTTGAAAATATAAAAAACTATTTTTAAGGAGGATATTACACTATGGCAATGTCAGAACTCAAAAAGTTTGACAAGTACAGAAAGTATGAAACCACATTTGCCGGACGTCCTCTCACCGTTGAAACCGGTAAGACCAGCGAGCTTGCTAACGGCTCCTGCTGGGTTACCTATGGTGAGACTGTCGTTATGGCTAACGTAACCGCATCGGTTAAGCCGAGAGACGGCATCGACTTCTTCCCGCTGTCTGTTGACTATGAGGAGAAGCTCTACTCAGTAGGAAGAATCCCCGGTTCCTTCACAAAGAGAGAAGGCAAGCCTTCAGATAAGGCTATTCTCACTTCGAGAATGGTTGACCGCCCGATTCGTCCTTTGTTCCCAAAGGACATGCGTAACGACGTAACAGTTGTAATGACCGTTATGTCGGTTGACCCCGATTGCTCGCCTGAAATCACTGGTATGCTTGCAACCTCAATCGCTCTTTCTATCTCGGATATTCCGTGGGCAGGACCGATTGCAGGCATCAGCGTAGGTTTGGTAGACGGCGAAATCGTTTTGAACCCGACCCTTGAACAGCGCTCAAGAAACCATCTGAATCTCACCGTTGCCGGAACCATGGAGAAAATCGTCATGATTGAAGCAGGTGCAGACGAGGTTGACGATGAAACCATGCTTAATGCAATCAAGACCGGACACAAGGAAATCCAGAAGATGGTCGCATTCATCAATGACATCAAGGCTGAAATCGGCAAGCCGAAGTTCGAGTTTGAATCTATGGAAGTAGACCACGACCTCTTCGATGCTATCGAGGAGATGGCGGCAGAGGACGTAAAGGTCGCTCTCGATACTGACGACAAGAACGTAAGAGAAGCAAGACTTCAGCCCATCAAGGATGCTATTCACGCAAAGTATGACGAGCAGTATCCCGAGCAGATTGCAATGATTGACGAGTGCATCTACAAGCTCCAGAAGAAGATTGTTCGCAACTGGCTCTATGAGGGCAAGCGCGTCGACGGAAGAACCCTCGACCAGATTCGTCCTCTGGCTGCAGAAGTCGGTCTTCTCCCAAGAGTTCACGGTTCAGGACTCTTCACCCGTGGACAGACTCAGGTTCTCTCAATCGCAACTCTGGCTCCCGTAAGCGAGTGCCAGAAGCTCGACGGTCTTGATGAAGAGACCGAGAAGAGATATATGCACCAGTACAACTTCCCGTCCTACTCTGTAGGCGAGACAAAGGCTTCCCGTGGACCCGGACGTCGTGAAATCGGTCACGGTGCTTTGGCTGAGAAGGCTCTCGTTCCGGTTCTTCCTTCCGTTGAGGAATTCCCGTATGCAATAAGAGTTGTTTCCGAGGTTCTTTCCTCAAATGGTTCCACTTCACAGGGCTCAATCTGTGGTTCAACTTTGGCGCTTATGGATGCCGGTGTTCCAATAAAGGCTCCTGTTGCAGGTATTTCCTGCGGTCTTATCACCAAGGAAGATGGCTCCTTCGCAACAATGGTCGATATCCAGGGTCTTGAAGACTTCTTCGGCGATATGGACTTCAAGGTTGGCGGAACTCACAAGGGTATCACTGCAATCCAGGTAGACATCAAGGTTGATGGTCTTACTTACGAGATTATCGAGGAAGCTTTTGCGAAGACTCACAAGGCAAGAGATTATATACTTGACGAGATTATGGCTAAGGCTATCGATGCTCCGAGACCTCAGGTATCGAAGTGGGCTCCGAAGATGCTTACAACTAAGGTTCCGACAGACAAGATTAGAGAAGTCATTGGTTCCGGTGGAAAGGTCATCCAGAAGATTTCTGCTGACTATGATGTCAAGATTGATATCAACGACGACGGTAATGTATTCGTATCCGGTCTCGACCTCGAAAAGGCTAAGGCGGCTATTTCCGTCATCAATACAATTGCTTTCGACCCGGAAATCGGCTCTATCTACAAGGGCAAGGTTGTAAGAATCATGAACTTCGGCGCATTCGTAGAGATTGCTCCTGGCAAGGACGGCTTGGTTCACATCTCCAAGCTCGACATGCAGAGAGTCAATAAGGTCGAGGACGTAGTGTCTATTGGCGACGAGATTCTTGTTAAGGTTATCGAAATCGACGACCAGGGCAGACTCAACCTCAGCCGTAAGGACGCTTTGATTGACCTTGCAGCAAAGAGAGCTCAGAAGAAAGACTGATATTAAAAAAATGCACAGTACTTGACCGCAAGCGCTGTGCATTTTTCTTATTTTCAACGAAAAATCGAATTTTAAAATTTAATGAGGATTCGGTGGTTGACAAGTGAAGAAATAAGGGATATAATATATCTGATGAGTTACCGAATCGACATTATTTTTTCACCGATGTTCACCGCTTATCTAACTGCTGTGCATAAGTAAGTCGGGGTGAGGTTCATCGCATCGACGGCATTTTGATTCATCAGCTTTTATACACAGTTGTTGCTTTGATTTTTCTGAGCGGCATGGGGCTGTGGGTTTAACCTACATTGCCATATATACCAATATAGGGATATAAGAAATATGAAGAGGGTAACTGTCTTTTGACGAAGTCCGATTTAACCAATACTTAACTCGACTACAGTTGAGACTTAACCCGGCAAAGAGTATTATTATTGTGTCAATGACCGGTTTTCTCCGGCATCTGATAAAATTCAGCGGTGTATAAGAGGTGCATGAATGAAAATTTCAATTCAAGGTCTAACCAAGAAGTACGGTGATTTTAAAGCGGTTGACGGTCTCACGCTCGATATTGAGAGCGGCGAGCTGGTAGGTCTTCTGGGACCATCCGGCTGTGGAAAGTCAACTACACTGTTTATGCTTTCCGGTCTGACAGACCCCACTGAGGGTACAATTCTATTCGGCGATACTGATGTCACGAGGATTCCTCCCGAGGACAGAGAAATCGGTCTCGTCTTCCAGAACTACGCTCTTTATCCCCATATGAGCGTTTTAGACAACATAATGTTCCCGCTAATCAACCGAAAGGTTCCTAAGAAAGAGGCGAAGGAACGTGCAGAGGCAATGGCTGAGATTGTCCACCTTGAAGGTCTTTTGTCCAGAAAACCGAAGGCTCTTTCAGGCGGTCAGCAGCAGCGTGTTGCAATTGCGCGTGCTTTGGTCAAGGAGCCTCAGGTTCTTTTGTTGGATGAGCCTTTGTCTAATCTTGATGCCAAGCTGAGAGTGGAAACCCGTGAGGAAATCCGCCGTATTCAGCAGGAAGTCAAGATTACAACCATCTTCGTAACTCATGACCAGGAAGAAGCAATGAGTATATCCGACCGTATAGCGGTTATGGATGCTGGTGTTCTGCAACAGTTTGAAAAGCCTCAGGACATGTATCTTAATCCTGTCAATACGTTCGTTGCAAACTTCCTCGGCACTCCTCAGATTAACATGTTCGACGGCGAAGTCACCGATAAGGGCGTCTTCCTCGGTGGCAACCTCCTGAGAGCAAGAGAAGATTTTGCGGACAAGTCTAAGGAAATCCCGAACGGTACATATAAGATGGGTATTCGCCCCGAGCACTTTGAGCTTTGCGATGACGGTGTTCCCGCAACGGCTGACAGAGTTCTCATGACCGGTCGTGAGCTTCAGGTATTCTTCACTTTGGACGAAACTCCGTTCAGACTTCTCACTCATTCTGACCAGAGACTTTATCAGGGAAGCGAGTTCAACTTCAAAGTAAGACAATCCCAGCTTATGATTTTCGGCGAGGATAATCTGACGCTCGCCAAGGTTTGATAGGGGAGGGTGCCAATGAAGGATTATTCGTCTCCCATCTATACAGCCAGAAGAAAATTAAGACCTTTTAAAGGCTTTCTGTATCTTCTTCCGTCCATCATCATATTGTGTGTCTTCACGATTTATCCGCTCATAAAAACATTCATGATGAGTTTTATGGAGGATTACAACCTCGTCAACGGCACATATACGGCAATCAATCTTGAGAACTACAAGGAGCTTTTCTCTGATGCCACATTTCTAGCGGCTCTCAAGAACACAGGAATCTACGTAATATTCGTGGTTCCGATTTCCGTAGTTCTTTCGCTTATAATCGCAGTTTTCATCAATGACGTAGTAAGAGGAAAAGCAATCTTCCAGACCCTCTACTTCCTGCCTTATGTAACGAGTGTTATCGCTATCGGCTTGGTATGGAGATGGATGTTCAACTCCAACTATGGTCTAATCAACAGTATTCTCAATATTTTCGGAATAGAATCAATCGGGTGGCTGAATGAGATAAAATACGCCATGCCTGCATTGATAATATTCAGTGTGTGGAAGAGCCTTGCGTTCAACATCCTGATTTTCCTTTCGGGTCTTCAGACAATCCCACAGGATATTTACAGAGCTGCGAGAGTGGATTCGACTCCGAAGATGCGTGTATTCTTCAAGCTCACCGTTCCTCAGATGAGACCGATTATCGTATACGCATTCATGATGGGCTTTATAAGTGCTTTCAAGGTCTACAACGAGGTCTACTCTCTGTTCGGAGGAACCCGTGCGGGACCGGCAAACAGCGCAATCACGGTTGTTTACTACATTTACTCCAAGTTCTACAACAGTTATCGTTACGGTATTGCGGCGGCTGCGGCAGTCGTGTTGTTCGTGATTATCTTTGTCTTTACGATGATTGAAAGGTACGTCACGAGAGATAGGGATAAGGTGAAGAGCAAATGACAATGACTAAAGCCACTAAAAAGACTCATTCACAGCATATCAAGATGAAGCCTTCGGCTGTGATAACAAAGGTCATAGAGTATGTTGTGCTCATATTGGGAGCCGCAATGACATTGCTTCCGTTCCTGTACATGATACTCTCCAGCCTGAAGACTTATCAAGAGCTGAATGCAATTCCGCCGGTTTTCTTCCCGTCGATTCCTCAGTGGTCAAACTATGTTGAGGCGTGGAACTCGGCTCCGTTTGCAAGGTACTTCCTGAATACCGTTATAGTTGCATGTTGCACTACAGTCGGAGTTCTCATCACCTCCACACTTTCTGCATTTGCTTTCTCAAGACTGAACTTCCCCGGAAAGAATCTCGTGTTCTCCATCTTCATGGCGACGCTTATGATTCCCGGTGAAATGCTCGTAATCACCAATTACCAGACGGTAAGTAATCTGGGATGGATAGACTCCTACGCTTCAATGATTATTCCTTACATTTCGAGCGTATTCTATATCTATCTTCTGAGCCAGTTCTTTGAGCAGGTTCCGAATGAACTATACCTTGCGGCAAAGGTTGATAAGTGCAGTGATTTCAAGTTCATGACTAGAATTATGGTTCCGATGAACAAGAGCTGTCTAGCTTCCATCGCAATACTGAACTTCATCAGTTCGTGGAACGCTTTTCTCTGGCCTTTGCTCGTTACGAACGACCCGAATATGCGTGTCCTTTCAATCGGACTCGTAAGATTCCAGACCGAATCCGGTGCGGATTATCAGCTGACAATGGCGGCATCCTGTATGCTCGTAATGCCCGTTGTAATTCTCTTCCTGGTTCTCCGTAAGTACGTTCTCGAGGGCGTTGCTTTCAGCGGTGTTAAAGGCTGATTGCACTTCCTCGTCTACGATATAAACCGATGCTCCCGGAATCCTATACCGTGGGCAGGAAAAAATCTTTAAGTTAGGAGAAAAAATCACATGAAAATGAAAAGAATTCTTTGCGTGCTCCTCTCTGCTATGATGCTTCTCAGCGTATTCACCGCTTGTGGTAGCACATCTAACGATGACGACAGTAGCGGCACCACCACTCCGACAGCTGATCAGATCATTGATAGCGCAGATATTGAAGCTTGCGAAATCGTCTTCTGGCACGCAATGTCGAACAAGCAGGAAGAAGCTCTCACTGCCATCACCGATGAGTTCAATGCAACCAACGAGTGGGGAATCACGGTTACCCTTGTAAACCAGGGCGCATACACTGACCTTTCCACCAAGCTCACCGCAAGCGCAGCATCCGATACTCTTCCCGATCTCTCACAGGCTTATAACAACTATGTCACATCTTATCTTGACAAGCTTGTTCATCTTGATGCATATGTTGAGAGAGACTATGACGAGATGAATTATGAGGATATCCTTGAATCCTATCGTGATGAAAACAGTGAGTTCGGCTTCGTCAGCGGTATGCCGTTCAACAAGTCTACCTACCTTTACTTCTACAACAAGACACTCTTCGATCAGCTCGGACTTTCCGCTCCTGAAACCTGGGACGACCTCATCACTATAGGTGAGACCTTCCAGAGAGAGCTTGACATGGTATCCCTTGGTTACGATGACCTCGCCGGTCTTATCGAAGCAACTCTTCTCCAGAATGGTGCTGAGTACATCAGCGAAGACGGTGCAGAGTTCGATACTGAGGAAGGACTTGAAGCCATCACTTACCTCATGGATATGTACAACAATGGTTATGCACGTCTCGTAGGTGAGGACCTCTACTTCTCCGGACCTCTTGGCAGCTGCCTTGTTGGTGCTTATGTCGGCTCTTCCACTGGTGTTTCCTACATCATCATGAACGAAGGCTATGAGCTCGGCGTTTCCACTCTTCCTGGCAACACCACTAAGGCTGCTAACACTGCTGGTACCAACGTAATGATGTTCACCACTGACCTTAACAAGCAGGCTGCTGCTTGGGAATACCTCAAGTTCCTTACCAACACTGAGAACACTGTTTACTGGGCAATGGCAACCGGTTACATGCCTATCCGTACTTCAGGCTTCGAGTCTGACGAGTATCAGGAATACATGGCTTCAAGCGAGGCAGCTCAGGCTTGCTACGCTCAGCAGGATGCTTACTTCTCGTCACTCAACTTCGATGGAAGCTATGATGTCCGCAACGACATCGGTTCCAAGTTCGAGGAATTGGTTCTTGCAGGTGCTGACGGACAGACTGCTCTTGATGAACTTGCCGCTCTTGTAAACGGAATTTTGCAGTAACTCTGTAATCGTCTACAGTAATCATTAGCACGAAAAAGGGACTTGCCGCAAAAGGCGAGTCCCTTTTCTGAAAAGCGTATTTCAAAAGAAAGATTTATACTATGACTAAGATAACATTCTATAAAGGATTAAACGTAATAGGGGGCACATTTATAAAAGTTGAAACCGACAAAGCAGTCCTGATGTTTGACTTCGGTTTCACCGTCATGCGTGATATTGACAGTAATGTTTTACTTCGTGAGGGACATATCCCGGAGGATTATGTGAGAATTGGTCGTCTTCCAGCCGCAGACGGAATCTATGAAGAGTCTGTTGCCGAGAAAATCGGTTGCGTTCCCTATGGCAAGACGGAAAAGCCGCACTTTTTCATAATTTCCCATATGCATATTGACCATATGGGTGGTCTTGACATGCTCGATCCGGATATTCCAGTATACATGAGCATGGACTCTCTGAGACTATATCGTAAGCTCTGTAATCAGGGCGAATTTACATACCGTGCGCATAAAAACTGCATCGGAATTCCGTATGGGGATTATTTTACAGTTGAGGACATAAGAATAAACGTCCTTCCAATCGACCATGACTGCACCGGAGCAACCGGATTTATAATCGAAACTCCCGATGGCAACATCGCCTACACCGGCGACTATCGTTTCCACGGTCTCAATCCAGAACTGACCGAGGGCTATGGCGAGACCTGTCACGATGCAGGAATTGATATAATGATAACTGAGGGCACAACCGCAAGCTGGGATGAGTTCGATATGCTAACTCTTGAAAAGCCCGAAGAGATGCCAAGAACCGAATATAATCTTATCGATGAGGTAGACAAAATCCTTGCAAATTCAAATAGCCTTGTCATAATAAATCCTTACGAAAGAAATGTCGGCAGGATTCACAATCTTTATAAGCTATCATCCCAGCACGACAGAAAACTGGTTCTCGATAATGCACAGGCTGATTACCTGGGCGAGTTCTTCCCGGAGGATAAACTCTATGTCTACTCAGAAACTGTCGACGGTAGACCTGTTCCTGCCGGAGCGGAGCTTGTTTCGAGAGACGAAATACTTGCTAATCCTGCTGGCTATGTATTACAAGTCCCGTACCGCAATTCTTATGAACTGTTGGATTTGGGAAGCGTAACTGAGGTTTATCTTCACATGGACGGCTATCCTCTCGGGGATTATGACCCATCTTACCCGAAAATGCAGTCGCTTCTCGAAAAAGCCGGAATCCAGTACGTAAGGCTCGGCTTGGGAGGACACGCTATCCCTTACTACCTCAGACATATGATTGACACTATTGCGCCCAAATGCCTGATACCTATTCACAGCCAGCGTCCCGAGAATGTCAATGCCGAGAATATTGGCTTCCGCATACTTCCCACAGAGGGACAAACCATCTTTCTTGACAAAAAGGAGATTCACACTTGATGAGAATTCTAGTAACAAATGATGACGGAATCAGCTCCGTAGGACTTATCGAACTTGCACGTGCCGCCAAAGAGCTTGGCGAGGTTTACGTTGTAGCACCTGCAACCCAGTGCTCTGCCATGTCCCAGAGAATCAGCGTTTTTGGGGAAATCATCCTGAAGCATGAGACCGATTTTCCGGTTGAAGGCGTTAGTGCTTATTCCATTACAGGAACACCTGCCGACTGCGTAAAGGTTGCTCTCATGAACATCATGCCGGAAGCTCCCGATGTTGTCTTCTCTGGAATCAACAACGGTTACAATGTCGGCATCGACATTATGTACTCCGGTACTATCGGAGCCGCAAAGGAAGCTTTAGTCAGGGGAATTCCCGCAATAGCTTTCTCGAACACAATGAACGGCGCTTTTGAGATTATCCGTGAAAAGCTTGTTCCCATAGCGAAAGACCTTCTCAATCGTCCGATTGGAAAGTATGAACTCTGGAATGTCAACTTCCCTGGTTGCACCTTGAAGGACTACAAGGGTATTCTTGAAGACAGACGCCCCGAGGGAAAATCCTACTACACCACCGAGTATGTTCCATCTGAGAATCCCGACGGCACCATTACCCTCACAGTCACCGGCGAGCCCTGCCTTGAAGCAGGAGAGGGAAGCGACACTCTGGCTGTTGTCAACAACTACATCTCTATCGGCAAAGTCCGTTCCGGAGTTTTAGAGGACGGCGTTTTCGAATGAGAACTCTTCTTCACATCTGCTGTGCGCCCTGTTCATTGATGTGCATTGAGACTCTGAGGGAAGAGAACATCGACGTCACCGGCTTCTGGTACAACCCGAATATTCATCCCTACACCGAATATAAGGCTCGCCGTGACACCCTGATTTTCCACGCTCAGAATGTCAACATGCCGCTTGTGACCGTTGATGACTATGGTCTTCGTGAATTCGTCCGCCTTGTCTATCCCGATTTGGAGGACAGATGCGAGAAATGCTACGATATCCGTCTCGACCGTGCGGCAAAATACGCCTCCGAAAATGGCTTCGACAGCTTTACAACCTCCCTCCTCATCAGCCCATATCAGAAGCACGACCTCATCCGTGAAGTCGCCGAGCGAAAAGCCGCCAAGTACAATATCTCCTTCCTTTACCGTGACTTCCGACCCTATTTCCGTGAGGGACAAAAGCGAGCCCGTGAAGCCGGCTACTACATGCAAAAGTACTGCGGCTGTGTTTTCAGTGAAGAAGAAAGATATTTAACTAAAAAGAAGAAATGACTCAGAAAGCCCGACTTTTCGGGCTTTTTTGATGATTGCAGTGGGTGGGGAGAAGTGGTATAATAAAAGTAGAAAGCTTTAAGGGAGGCTTAGATATGGATAAAAAAGAAATCGGCGAAATGATAAAAATGCGCCGGGAAGAAGAAAAAGTAACGCAAGAGGAATTATGTATCGGTATTTGCACAGCGTCCACTCTTTTGAGAATCGAATCAGGGAAATTCAGTAGCAATACCGGTGTTCTGACTAGGCTTCTTGAACGACTTGGTTTGTCGGCGGATTATTTGAGAGAAGCTACTAATGATGAAGATTATATTGTGCGTCAAAAGATTCGTGATATTAACCACGTTAATATCTCCGGAGACAAAGAAAAAGCACGTGCAATGCTTGATGAACTTGGAGCGGATTACGAAAACTTTTCTGTCGAAAACAGACAACGGTATGATGTCATGGGCACGAAAATGTTGCATGAAGAAGGTGCGATTGATACAAAAACCCGTCTTTCTCATCTTGAAGATTCACTTCGACTGACAATTCCAAACTACAGTGAAAGCAAATTGCCTAAGTATATGACCAATATGGAAGCTCAGATTTTGCGTGATATTGCGGATACTTATGGCGAATTACAGGAATACGAGCATGCTATCAATATACTTCAGCATATCAAAGATAATTATGAAAAGCATGCTGTAGATAAGTCATATTCAGCAAAAAGGTTGGTTGATATATGTTATAATCTTTCAAAGTGCCTTGGATTGGCAGGCAGATATAGCGAGAGTATCCAAATTGCAAAAGATGGCATTAATTATTGTGATTATGTTTCAAATCTAAGTATGATTTCTAGCTGTATGTATAATTGCGCTTGGTCTTTGTCTCGTCGAAATAATTATGGCGATAAAGAAGAAGCGAAAAAGCTTGCCAATGAAGCTCTTTCGCTTTGCACACCAAAAGTTTGGAATTCAGAAGAATTAAAACAATGCCTAAATCGCTTGCTCAAAGAGATTGACAGTCAGTAATCTTCATCACTATCATGACGAAATCCCGCTTCACAATTCGGCTTGCACTCAGGTTCATCGTTATGTTCTTTGTCCTCATAAGACTCCGAATATGATATGCCTATATCGGTTTCTGGCGACGTCTCAGGCACGGACGACACATCTTTTGCCGCAACGGATATTGCCATTACAAGTGTTGCGAGTACTGCAAAAAGCATAGTGAATGATTTTTTCATTATAATTACCTCTTTCAAAATATGTTAGCTATCTTATACTTTTGATAGCTACAGCTCTATTGTATCATCAAATCAAGTTCTTGTCCATAATTTCCAACTTGCACGATTGGAAAGTTACTTGCACGATTGGAAAGTTCGAAGTTTGACAAATTACTTTTTACCTGATACTATGAGCTTACAGACTCGTTTCGAGACTTTCTGATTTCAGCGTACGAGTTAGTAGGAAGGGTCGGAGGGGACTGAAATAAAATTTCAGGAGGTATATACTAATGAGAGGGATTTTAAAGTTTATATCTACATTGACGGCTTTAGCTCTCATGCTAACGATGGTATCAGCAAGTGGTTTGGAATCTGAAAACTTACTTGATTTGGAGACCATCGAACAGAGTGAAGAGGAGAATTCGTGGGACGTAATCGATACATCTGGTGATTCTTTGATAAGCACAGAGATAGGTGAAAATTATACTATTCAAAGAAATAGTTATACCACTACTGTCTCGGCTGGCGGATATAAAACTAGTAGTGCACAAGTTGAACTGCTTGCAGGCGACTACATTTATTTTGATTATGAGTTTTCGCCTACACTGTCTGGTACCATGTAAGTTGGAGCGTATAATCGAACTAATAGCAGGTATTACTCAGTCGACGTAAGTAACACATCATCGTACAATAAATATGTGTCTTTTAGTGTCGCAGGCACATATTCGGTACGTTTCGTAAATAACACTTCCGATGATATAACGGTTACTGGAACTTATTACGTTGTATCTTTTAATAATGATACACTAGTGCCTGTACCGTCTCTTTCGCAAGAAAAAACTAATTGGTGTTGGGCTGCTTGCGTTCAAATGTGTGCACAATCGCTATGTAAGTCGACGATGACTCAAACTGAAATTGTTACAGCTGTCAAAGGAAGCGATATTAACGAGGGAGCAAATTCTATTGAGATAGCAGCTGCTATGGAAGTGGCAACAAACGACACTTACACTACTTCCTATAGTAAGAGTCAACTTACTATTTCCCAGATTGCAAGTATACTACGAAGTCAAACACCGTTGATTATTCGACTTGTTAATAGAAGTAGCACAGACCAAACTACTGGGCATGTAGTTGTGGTAACAGCTGTTAGCACATTAAATGAATTTATTAAGTATAATGATTCGGAACACAGTGATTCTTTCAAAGCGTATAGATTTTCTGAAATAGCGTCATCTTCATCGTCACACAAGAAATACTACGATTCTACATTTGAAATAGTAATAAATTCCTAAGGGAGGACCTACAATGAAAAAATACATAACCATAATCACAGCATTAGCATTAGTTTTAGCACTATCGATAGGCGTTTTTGCAGACGAAATTATTGAAGATACTGATGACGAATCTTTCGACTATGAAAATGAGGTAGTCGAAAATGTTAAAATTGAAGCCTACGACGAGGACGAGTTTGAATATTTGTTTTTGTTTGGAACAGCCGACGTTAATTTCCTGGACGACTATGCCCTGCAATATCGTTCCTACACATATGGCACTGAGTACACAGAGCTGAGTGACTTATACGAAGTGGATGGAGATTATATGGTTCCGACGGTTGATTCTTCGGGGAACTTCGTGGGATATGCTGAGGGATATAAGGAAGAAGACGGGTCTTGGTACATTATAGGTGTTTCTCAGGGCTATAGCTATGAGCTTCTTTATGAGCTTATCGCAAATGAAAAAATATGCGAAGGTTATTCAAGTGCGTTCATCGGCGGAGATGCATTCTTCAATAGTTTTGGATTGGTATTATCCGATGGAACCGACGAGATTTACTTTGACTTTTATTCATATGCTAAAGATGTGGAAGCTTCATCGTTGGATACTGAAGCAGTGCAACTTTCCGATTATTTTATAAGCGCAGACTACGCGGCTGAACGAATTGTTGAAATGGCTGAAGGAGTAATCGAAAGCGATGCAAGCGATTCCGAAGGTTTAAGCGGAGGCGGTAGTGTTGATTTCTCTGAATCCAACCCTACCACCGGTGCATTTCTGGTGCTTTCAATACCGGCTGTAGCTCTTGGAGTAGCAATAGTCTCCAAAAAGCGCAAATAAGTTATAGCGAAAAGAATGAAGGATAATGAATCCCGCCCAGTTTTGGACGGGATTATCGTATCACTTCAACCTTACCAGCTTAACTCCATGCGGATTGACGACACCTGAAACAGCATCATTGACGTCTTCGGTCGTCTTCTCCCAGATGTCGTAAGCCTTTTCGGCACTTATGCCGAGGGATTCGAGGGCTACGCTGATTTCGACCGGCTTTTCACCAGCGTTGAAGAGGGCGAGGTAGTAGCCGGTGCCGTCAACTCTCGGGGCGAACCAAGTTATCGTCTCGCAACCGTCAATGTCCTTTCTTTCGAGCATGTGGGCGCAGAAGGTGGTCTTTTCGATTTCGAGGAGCTCCTCGTTCGTGACAAGTGAAAGGGTGAAATCGTCAAAGCCGTTCATCTCGCCACCAATCATCAGTGGAGAGCGCACCATGCACCATAGAGACATCATCGTCTTCTGCTCGTCTTTTGTGAAGTTAGTGCGGTTTTCTTTTGAGTAGACCTGATTTATGGGACCAATCGGCAACATGTCGCAGTCAGGGAAATGCCCTGGTCCTGCGTGGTTGCACCAGGCTTCGGCACGTTCGAACATTGCATAAAGGAGCTCCCACTTGTCCCAGAAATCGTCGGTGATTCGCCACATATTGGCATATTTTTTGAGGAACTCCGCCTGTGAAACCTTTGCCGGTCCCGGAGAAAGGCTGAGAACCATCTCACGACCGCTGTTTTT
The DNA here is from genome assembly GCA_021200775.1 of Oscillospiraceae bacterium. GTDB lineage: Bacteria > Bacillota > Clostridia > Oscillospirales > Ruminococcaceae > Faeciplasma. The sequence continues at coordinate 377,613 of JAJQGB010000004.1, read as the reverse complement.
GATGGCATCCGCAATAAGCATGATTTCGCCTTCATTGTCGTTGTTGCGGCAGATATCGTCGACTTTGACAAAGTCCACACCCCACTCGGCATAGAGTCTGAAAATGCTGTTGTAATAGTCAGCGGCGCCCTTACAGTTGTAATTCAGCCCGTACATGTCCGGATTCCATTCGCAGACATCGTTGTATTCGGCGACTTGCCGGGCGGTGAACTCACTTCCAAGAATCGGGCAATTTTCGTGGACCGCCTGCCTTGGGATTCCTCTCATAATGTGGATTCCGAACTTCAAGCCTAAATTGTGGACATACTCTGCCAGTGGCGCAAAGCCTTTTCCACCTTTTGCGGAAGGAAACCTGTTTTCGGCAGGGAGAAGTCTCCCGTACTCATCCATCACAAGCTCCGCAAACGGCAGATATTCGTGCGTCTTAACCGTCGGCTGATACCATTCGATATCGACCACGATATACTCCCATCCGTATTGTTTTAAGTTCTTTGCCATATAGTCCGCATTAGCCTTAACGGTCTTCTCATCAACCGCCGCACCGTAGCAGTCCCAACTGTTCCAGCCCATCGGCGGATATTTTGCTGTAATCATAAAATGCCTCCAAGTAAATTTTACTAACTGCCATTATAATCGATTTTTCGGCGCATTGCAAGCAGTACGAAGTTTTTTCAAAACCGATAAAAGCTACTAAAAAAACTTGACATAAAGGCTGAATATAGTGTATAATGATTTTAACATCAAAATTCGACAATCGGCATGTCAGCTTTGTGGAGGGTGACGCAATGAATACTGAATATGAGAAGCACGAGTTCGGAATAACTGTTTTCAAGGAAGACTGTTGGATTGTTGTCACTTCGGGGACAAGTATGAATGAGATTAGAATCCATGTTAATACAGTAGAAGATGACGACGATGTGTACAAATAATTCCGACTTATTACTGTGCAAAATTATGTTTAAGCTTTGATTTGTGTGCAGGTATGTATAACCTTTCCGGTAATAATCGGGAAGGTTTGTTTTTGAGTGCTGAAATGACTGCGAAAATTCAAATAATCCTTCTCGAACACTTGCTTTTTTAAGAAAAACTTGCTACAATAGAAGTACTTATTTTTGGGAGACTTGATGATGGAAGATAAAAACAAGAAAACAAGTGGTACAGATGGTGTACTTGACTGGCTTAAATCGCTTTGCATAACATTTGCCGTTGTGGTCTTGCTCTTCACTTTTGTGGTGAGGACAGCTGTCGTCAACGGCAGTTCTATGACTGACACTCTTCAGGATGGCGATTTCCTGATTCTGTGGAGTCTTTTCTACACTCCCCAGCAGGGTGACATTATTTCTGCAAACTGTCCCGGGCTTGACGAGGTTATTGTCAAGAGAATTATAGCTACAGAGGGTCAAACTGTCGATATCGATTTCGAGACCGGAAGCGTCTATGTTGATGGAGTGCTCCTCGATGAGCCGTATATAAGAAATCTCACTCTGAACGACGAAGGCGGATTTACGTATCCCGTGACAGTTGGCAAAGGGCAATACTTCGTCATGGGTGATAACCGTCAGGGATCGCGTGATTCAAGAGATGCCTCTGTCGGTCTTGTCGACCGTGAGGATATTTTAGGAAAAGTGGTGTTACGGCTCTATCCGTTTTCCAAGATAACAGTGTTCTCATAACGGAGGTTTATGTGGCAGAAAAAGATATAACAATACAGTGGTTCCCGGGGCATATGGCAAAAACCAGACGGTTGATGACCGACAGTCTGAAACTTGTCGATGCCGTTGTCGAGGTAACCGATGCAAGAATTCCTATGTCAAGCAGAAACCCCGAGATGGACGAGCTTGTCGGAAGAAAACCGAGAATAGTTCTTCTCAACAAGTGCGACACCGCCGATGAAACGGTTACCAGTCGCTGGATTCAGATGTATAGAGAGTCTGGCGTGCCTGCACTCGCAACCGATTGCAAGAGTGGCAAAAACGTCTCAAAGGTGCTTCCGCTTGTTCGTGAGACATTGAAGGACACAATCGAGCGCTGGAATCAGAAAGGCATGACCGGCAGGGCAGTGAGACTTATGATAGTTGGAATACCAAATGTTGGCAAGTCTTCCCTTATAAATCGTCTTTCCGGAACTAAGAGCACAAAGGTTGAAGACCGCCCGGGCGTTACAAAAGGCAAGCAGTGGGTGAGCCTTTCAAAGGATTTTGAGTTACTCGATATGCCTGGAGTTCTCTGGCCTAAGTTTGAAGACCAGAATGTCGGGCTTGCGCTTGCATTTACCGGTGCTGTCAAGGACGACATAATGGATATGGAATCTCTTGCAGTTCATTTTATCGGAACCCTCAGAACTGTCAGTCCGGCTCCGTTAGAGACAAGATACAAAATCTCTGTTACTGAGAATATGACCGACTATGAGATTTTGGATCTTATTGGCAGGAAGCGTGGATTCTTGGCTTCCGGAGGAGAAATCGACACCGAAAGAGCCGCTATAATGCTTCTCGATGAATTCCGTTCCGGAAAACTCGGAAGAATATCTTTGGAGACACCATGACTTTATTTGAATTTGACCGACAGTTTGATAGTGAGTCTCCGATTATTGTTGGAATAGATGAAGCCGGCAGAGGACCTCTTGCAGGAGATGTCTATGCCGCCGCAGTCGTTTTCGATAGAGATACAGTAATCGATGGCATAAATGATTCAAAAAAGCTCTCAGCCAAAAAGCGCGAAGCACTGTTTGACGTGATAACCGAAAAGGCATTGAAATACTGTATAGCTACAGCAACGGTTGAAGAAATAGAAGAATTCAACATTCTGGAGGCGGCAATGCTCGCAATGCGAAGAGCATATGAAGGTCTCGGGCTTGATTCTGACAATGTTCTGGCGCTGGTTGATGGCAACCGTTCACCGAATTTGCCTTGCAGATGCACAACAGTGATTCACGGAGATGCTCTTTCACAGTCAATAGCCGCCGCATCAATACTTGCAAAGGTTCAAAGGGACAGATACATGGTGGAGCTCGCCAAAAAATATCCCGAATATCAGTTTGAGAAACACAAGGGCTATGGTACCAAGCTTCATTACGAAATGATAAAGAAATACGGCATAAGCGAAGTTCACAGAAGGAGCTTTTTAAAGAATCTGAGTGAGAAGTAATGACAACAAGAGAAATCGGGAATATCGGCGAGGATTACACTGCTAGATTTCTGGAGAAAAACGGGTGCGTAATTCTCTCAAGAAACTTCACAATCAGAGGCGGAGAGATTGACATTGTCGCAAAGAAAGGCGATGTCGTGCATTTTGTTGAGGTCAAAACCAGGAAGCCTAACCCTGTTCAGAGTGGTGAAGAAGCCATCAATTCCGACAAAATTGCTCATATACTGAAAACAGCAAAGTTTTATATACGTCGTTACCGAATTGACTGCTCGTGCGTGTTTGATGTTGCCGTCGTTGAACTGACGGGAACTAAGGTCACGGGCTTCAAATATATTCAACGTGCCTTTACAGCATAAGGCACGAAAGGAGAAAATATGTTCTATCAAAGTACAAGAAACAAGAATCTTCATCTCAGCTCTGCCGAGGCAATTTCGCAGGGTATTTCTTCTGACGGAGGACTTTTCATCCCGTCAGAGGTTCCGACACTTACGGAAGCAGATTTGATAGCCCTTCAGGATATGAGCTATCCTGAGAAAGCCTCGTTCGTTCTGTCAAAGTATCTCACCGACTTTACTGAGGCTGAGCTCAGATATTGCACAGAAGGCGCATATAACACCAAGAATTTTGACAGTGAAAGTATTATGGAGCTTGCCCATCTTTTCGACGGCAGGTATATGTTGGAACTTTGGCATGGTCCTACGTGCGCTTTCAAAGATATGGCGCTTCAGATTTTGCCGTATCTTCTGACTGTCTCTGTCAAGAAGCTTGGAATCGACAAGAAGGTTGTAATACTTGTCGCTACTTCCGGAGATACCGGAAAGGCGGCTTTGGAGGGCTTCAAGAATGTTGAGGGTACCAGCATAATGGTCTTCTATCCTGCTCACGGTGTCAGCGCAATGCAGAAGCTTCAGATGACAACTCAGGAGGGAAGTAACGTCTCCGTTTGTGCAATCGACGGCAACTTTGACGACGCCCAGACAGGTGTCAAAAAGATATTTACCGATAGCGAAGTTCTTAAAAAGCTCGATGACGGTGGAATGATGTTCTCCAGCGCAAACTCAATTAACTGGGGAAGACTTGTGCCGCAGATTGTTTACTATGTATCTTCATATGTCGAGCTGGTAAAAGACGGCGAAATCAAAATGGGTGACAAGCTCAACTTCTGTGTCCCTACCGGCAATTTCGGCAATATTTTGGCGGCTTACTATGCCAAGATGATGGGAATCCCTGTTGGCAAGCTTATCTGCGCTTCAAACTCGAATAATGTTCTGACTGACTTTATTCGCACCGGCGTTTATGACAGAAACAGAAAGTTCTATACAACAATTTCACCCTCAATGGATATTCTGATTTCGTCCAATATCGAGAGACTCCTGTTCCTGCTTTCTGGCGGTGATGATGAGTATATCAGGAGCCTTTATAAAGATTTGTCCGAAACTGGAAGATTTGAAGTTTCGGATGAAATCAAGTCAAAGCTCAACGAGATATTCTATGCTGATTATTGCACCGACGAAGAAACTAAGGCGCAGATTTGCAGTATATTTGAGAAGTATTCCTACACGATGGACACTCACACAGCCGTAGCTTCTAAAGTTTACGAGAGCTACGTTCAAGCGACAGGTGATACCACAAAGACTGTCATTGCTTCTACTGCAAGCCCATATAAGTTCTCAGCATCTGTTCTTGGTGCACTTGGCTGTGACGCTGACGGCGCCGATGAATTCGAGATGGTGAAGCTTCTTGAAGAGAAGTGTGGTGTTCCTGCCCCCGAGTCTCTGGCTTCAATCAAGGACAAGACTGTAAGATTCACGAATACTGTCGCTCCCGACAAGATGAGCGATGCGGTTCTCGATTTCCTGTTCTGAAAAAATCAGCATCAGACTGTTTTAGCCTGATGCTGAATAACCTTAAAAGCTTCTCGGCTTGAAGGTTTTGCACTCTGTCTGAGCGGAGCAGTTGGGATGTGAGCACCCGCAGGAGCAGACGTCAATCTTTCCTGCAACGCACTCCTTGGCTTCTCTGTTGTAGACACATTCGGATACGCCACACTTGATACCGTAGATTTTATCGTTTTCCATCTGTATTATTCCTTTCGGACAGTATTAATCCATACAAAGAAGGACTGTTTGTATTATTCCTCTTTGTCTGGATTATATTCTGCCTGAATGTATTGTTGTTTTTGAGGATTGGTCGCCAATATGTCTTTGTTCGTAATCGCAGATTTACACCTTTCTCTTTCGTCGGATAAGCCGATGGACATATTTGGCGGATGGGATAACTATGTTGAAAGGCTGAAAAGAAACTGGCAGAATGTAGTCAAGCCTGAGGATACGGTTGTAATACCGGGAGATATTTCATGGGCAATGGATTTGGAAAGCTCTCTAGAGGATTTCAGATTCATCAGCGAGCTGAACGGACAAAAGATTATCTTAAAAGGCAACCACGATTACTGGTGGTCGACGAAGACTAAAGCGGACAAGTTCCTTTCGGAAAATGGTATCGACAATATAAGCTTCCTTCATAACAATCACTACCGTTATGAGGATTTCGGGATTTGTGGTACACGTGGCTGGATAAACGATGGGAGTGAACCCACTGATGCAAAGGTCATTGCAAGGGAAGCTGGCAGACTTGCCACTTCAATTCAGGGTGCTGTTGATGAAGGATTGACGCCGATAGTATTTTTGCACTATCCACCTGTATATGCCGAAGTTGAAAATCCGGACATTCTGGATGTTCTGAAGAGGTATGAGGTCAAACATTGCTTCTATGGACATCTTCATGGCAAGTCGCATGGACTGGCAGTAAATGGCGAGAAATACGGCATTAATTTCAGATTGATATCAAGTGATTATTTACAATTTATGCCTCTTAATATCACAGAAATTGTGCACAATTGCAAAAAATAATTTTGGCGTTTTATTATGTGGTGCAAAGAGAATGAATATGTGCTATAATAAAAAGACGTATGAAAAACGCAGGAACCGTGAGTTTTATGCTTGCAGTTCCATTGCGATTTTACATAAACAATAATAAATCGGAGGTTCAGTATGTTAAAGACAAAGAATCAAGTTGAAACAAACAAGTACGAATTGGAGATAGAGATTTCGCCTGAGGCGTTTGAAGACGCACTTCAGAGGGCATATCTAAAGAATAAATCGAAAATCACCGTTGCCGGTTTCCGCCCGGGCAAGGCTCCGAGAAAGGTCATCGAGAAGGAGTACGGTGAGGCTTGCTTCTTCGAGGATGCCGCAAACGAGCTTTACGGTCCTGCCGTAGAAGATGCTGTCAAGGAAGCAGAGCTTGATTTGGTTGCTACACCTGATGTTGAGATTACCGAGATTTCCAAGGAAGTCGGTATCAAGATGAAGGCTACCTGCATTGTAAAGCCTACTATTGAAATTAAAGATTATCTTGGCATCAAGGCTACAAAGACTCTTCATCCTGTCACCGAGCATGAAGTTGAGCACGAAATCGGTCATATGCTCGAAAAGAACGAGAGAACCATCAACATCGATTCGAGACCTTGCGAAATGGGCGACGATGTAGTTATCGACTATGAAGGCTTCAAGGACGGCGTTCCTTTTGAAGGTGGTAAGGACGAAGGCTTCACCCTTACTTTGGGCAGTGGACAGTTCATCCCTGGTTTCGAGGAGCAGGTTGTCGGTCACAGCATTGACGAAGAATTTGATATCAATGTCAAGTTCCCTGAGGAATATCATTCTGCAGAGCTTGCGGGTGCCGACGCTGTCTTCAAGATTAAGCTTCATGAGATTCAGAAGAAGGAACTTCCTGAGTTTGACGACGATTTCGCAAAGGATACTTCCGATTTCGATACAGCTGAAGAACTCAGAGCTGATGTAAAGAAGCAGATTGAGGAACACATGGAGGAGCACGCTCAGGCAGAAGCTGAGGATGCTGTCATGGATGCTCTTATCGAAAAGGTTGAGGGCGAAATTCCGGAAGTTATGTATGAAAACAAGGTCAACGATTTGGTCGACCAGCTCTCTGCAAGACTTCAACAGCAGGGTATTCCGCTTGACCTGTATCTCCAGTACACCGGCATGACTGAGGAATCTTTGAGAGAGACCTACAAGGAGCCGGCTGAGAAGCAGGTTAAGTTGAGACTCGCTCTTGAGAAGATTGTTGAGCTCGAAAATATTGAAGTATCAGATGAGGACATCGAGAAGGAGTACGCTGACATCGCATCCTACTATGAGATGCCTGTTGACACCGTCAAGCAGTACATTCCCGTTGCCGACATCAAGGCTGACGCAAGCGTAGGCAAGGCAGCTGACCTTGTCAAGGACAATGCTGTTATCGAAACCGTTACAGCTGAGGCTGACGAGGATGACGAGCATATCCATAATCATCTTTCTCATTGAGAAATTCTCGAATAGCAAATCGTAATGAACCATTTAAGAAGTAAGGAGGTTATATAATGGCTCTTGTACCAAACGTAATTGAACAGACAAGTCACGGCGAAAGATTTTATGATATCTTTTCACGCCTTTTGAACGACAGAATTATAGTACTTTCCGACCAGGTTGATGATGCTACTGCAAGCATAGTTGTAGCACAGCTTTTGTTCCTTGAAGGACAGGATGCGGAGAAGGACATTTATCTTTACATCAACAGTCCCGGAGGCTCCATCACTGCAGGAATGGCTATTTACGACACAATGCAGTATGTCAAGTGTGATGTTTCCACCATCTGTGTAGGAATGGCGGCTTCTATGGGAGCAGTGCTTCTTGCAGGCGGAACAAAGGGAAAGAGAATTGCTCTTCCGAACAGCGAGATTCTCATCCATCAGCCTCTTATCGGTGGTGGCGGACTTTCCGGTCAGTGCACCGATATAAAGATTCAGTCAGATCACATGGTCAAGACTCGCGAAAAGCTCAACCGTATTCTCTCTGAGTGCACCGGCAAGCCGATTGAAGAGATAACCAGAGATACTGAAAGGGACAACTATATGACTCCCGAGGAAGCTTTGGAGTATGGTCTTATCGATAAGATAATGGTAAGACAGTAAAAGATGTAAGACTGCCGGACCGCATAGCGTTAAGGCTTAATGACTTGTGCGGTTCGGCAGGATATTTTTGAGAAGGAGGAGTCCTGGATGCCGGGATTCGATGGCGGCGGGATGAAAAGATGCAATTTCTGCGGAAAGCCGGAAAGTCAGGTAAAAAGCCTATTTTCGGCGGGGGACGTCCATATCTGTGACGATTGCGTCATGTTCTGCTACGACATACTTGAAGAAAGAAATTTAGTCGACAAGAGTTTGCGTAAGTCTTCCGACATTACTCTCACTAAGCCGATTGACATAAAGAAAGAGCTTGATAAGTACGTTATCGGGCAGGATGAAGCAAAACTTGCGCTGTCAGTAGCTGTATATAACCACTACAAGAGAGTGATTTCAAACGATAATGGCGGAGATGTCGAAATCCAGAAGTCGAATGTTCTGCTTCTGGGACCGACCGGTGTTGGAAAGACTCTTTTAGCACAGACGCTTGCTAAAACTCTCAATGTTCCGTTTGCAATTGCTGACGCAACAACTCTTACCGAGGCTGGATATGTCGGAGACGACGTCGAGAATGTACTTCTCAGACTTCTCCAGGCGGCTGACTATGATGTGCACGCCGCAGAACACGGCATTATCTACATCGACGAGATAGACAAGATAGCAAGAAAGTCTGAGAACAAATCCATAACAAGAGATGTCAGCGGCGAGGGCGTTCAGCAGGCGTTACTTAAAATAGTTGAAGGTACACTTTCAAATGTACCTCCACAGGGCGGAAGAAAGCATCCGACACAGGAGTTTATACAGATTGATACCAAAAATATCCTGTTTATTTGTGGTGGTGCGTTCGACGGTCTTGAAACTATCATCCGCAGAAGAACCGACTCGTCGAAAATCGGCTTTGGTGGTACTTTGAATCAGAGCCAGAAGCTTGATACGAAAGACGTCCTGAAAAAAGTAATACCTCAGGACCTTGTAAAGTTCGGAATGATTCCCGAGCTTGTCGGAAGATTGCCGGTTGTGACTGTTTTGTCTCCGCTTGATGAGGAAGCACTTGTTTCCATCCTTTCGGAGCCGAAGAATTCTCTCGAAAAGCAGTATAAAAAGCTCTTTGATTATGACGATATAGACCTTGAAATTACCGATGAAGCAAAGGTTGAGATTGCAAAGAAGGCTCTGGAGCAGAAAACCGGTGCGAGAGGACTTCGTTCGATTGTAGAGGGTATTCTCATGAAGTCGATGTTCGAGGCTCCCTCCGACCCGAGTATTTTGAGCATTGTTATTGGTCCTGAGTGTGTAACAGAAGGAAAAGATCCGGAAATAGTGAGAAAGTCTACGTCAGACAAAAAGAAGTAAATTGAAAGGGCGCACTTTCACGGCTATCGGGATAAGTTGCGCCCTTGTTTTTGATTTCAGACGAAAGGGGATATGGAATTGAGTTCACCGCTTGCAGACAAAATCAGACCTACGACTCTTGATGATGTTGTCGGTCAGTCACATCTTCTCGGAAAAAATAAGCCATTAAGAAGAATTATCGACAGCGGACATATCCCCAACATGATTTTCTATGGTCCTTCGGGCATAGGGAAGACTACTGTTGCAAGTATCATTGCCGACAACGCCAAGATGCGGATGTACAAGCTTAACGGCACATCCGCTTCAGTTCAGGATATCAAGGACATAATCGCCGACGCAGATTCGTTATTTGGCTACAACGGAATTCTTCTATACCTGGATGAAATTCAGTATCTCAACAAAAAGCAACAGCAGTCACTTCTTGAGTACATCGAAAATGGGAAGATAACCCTTATATCTTCAACAACCGAAAATCCTTATTTTTCAGTCTATAATGCCATTATCAGCCGTTCGACTGTGTTTGAATTTCTGCCGGTTCCGCCCGACGAGATTGCTCCTGCAATCAAGAGAGCTTTTCAGATTTGTGCGGATGAAATGGGGAAGAAGCTAAGGCTTGAAGGCGGAGTTATCGAGCATATTGCCCACGGTTGTGGAGGAGACGTCAGAAAGTCGATAAATACAGTTGAACTGTGTATTCTATCAGCCGACATGAAGGATGATTGCATCACCGTAACCCTTGAAAACGCCAAGCTTCTAACTCAAAGGAGCAACATGCGCTACGACCGTGACGGCGACGAACACTATAACATTCTGTCTGCTCTTCAGAAGTCGATTCGTGGTTCAGACGAAAATGCGGCTCTTCACTATGCCGCAAGGCTGATGGAAGCCGGGGACATAATCTCGCTTTCAAGAAGACTTCTTGTAATAGCTTGTGAGGATGTGGGACTAGCATATCCGCAGGCAATTTCAATTGTCAAAGCCTGCGTAGACAGTGCAATGCAGTTGGGACTTCCCGAGGCAAGACTTCCGCTTGCTGAAGCTGTTATACTTCTCGCAACCGCTCCCAAATCGAATAGCGGAATATGCGCAATTGATGAAGCGATTGCAGATATAAGAGCCGGAGATGCCGGAGATATTCCAGCGTATTTGCAGGACGGTCATTATGCCGGTTCAGCGGCACTCGGCAAAGCTCAGGGCTACAAGTATCCTCACTCTTACCCGAATTCATGGGTGGAACAGCAGTATCTTCCGGATAATCTTAAAGATAAGAAATACTACACATATGGCGAAAACAAAACCGAGCAAGCGGCAAAAGAGTACTGGGACAAGATTAAGGGTAAAAAATAAAAGCCTTACTGAAATACTGTTTCTACGAGCCGGGATGAATTTTCGGGAGAATACTGCCAGCGGTCGATTATGCCATCTGTTATGAAGTAGCGGTTTTCAAATCGGAGTGGAGTGTCAGAAACGTCAACGATTATGAGTTTTATCTTCATCTTTTCTGAATTGATGGACTTGATATAAACGCTTGCTGTCTGACCGACTTCGACGCCTTCTTTAGGCTCGGCAAGTCCCGCAAGATTTGGTGCAAGCTCGACGAATATCCCATAGCTTTCAACACTTCTGACAATTCCTCTCACAGTCTCACCCGCTGAGAACTCCTCGGCGTTTTCTTCCCAACTGCCTAACAGCTCCTTGTGGGATATATAGAACTTGTCGCCGTCGGTGCCTTTATAGACAACTTTTATTCCTTCTCCGATTGTGAATCTGTCCGAAGGCGATGAAATTCTCGAAACGGAAATCTCATCTATAGGTATCATCGATGGAATACCACAGCCTATATCGACAAAGCAACCAAATTGCTCTATGTGAGTGACTCTTGCATCTATGACTTCACCACTTGTAAGAAGTGAAAGATATTCCGAAATGCACGTTTCCTGCGCTTTTCTTCTTGAAAGCAAAGCTGTTGTCTTGCCTTGATTCTCCGTGAAACCGACTACATTGAACATGACTGGTCTTCCGACTCTTGAAATTATTGCAATGTCTTTGGTCTTGCCTTCACTGATTCCAATTGCACATTCTTCTCTTGGAATAATTGCGTTCATGCATGGGAGATTTACTATCAAATCGTGCGAAGCAGTGCACATATCGGCTTTTGCTTCAAGGATTATTTCTTGCTCCATCGCTTTTCTGAGATTTTCAGTGGATTGCAGGTATTCGAGATTTTCTGACCTTCTTATCAGATAGCCCTCCGGCGGAAATTTAATCATTACGGTGCCTTCCTTTCCCTGTCGGTGTTACGACTGTTAAATAATATGTCAATCGGGAATTTTATAGACCTATGAGGGAAAGTTCATTGTTGCGAAGTTCTGAATACTGTGCTATAATAACATTTTGATTGAGATTAAGCCACGGGAGGCTGGAATATGGATATAAGAAAAGGCGACGTGCTTACAATGAAGAAACCGCATCCCTGCGGCTCAAATAAAATGCGTGTTCTCAGGTCCGGAATGGACTTCAAGCTTAAATGTGAAGGCTGTGGGCATGAATTCATGATTTTGCGGTCCAAAGCTGAAAAGAACGTTAAAAGTATCAATACAGATGAAAGAGAAACACCCGAAAAATAATAAAGGATGATATGAATGCTTGAAAAATTAGCCGCACTGCTCGACAGATATAACGAAATTAACGAGCGATTGATGCAGCCCGAAACAGCGGGAAGCGGCGAGCTCTACACTAGCCTGATGAAGGAATACAACCAGCTTACACCAATAATTGATATGTACAAGGCATATCTGAAAGCCGAGGAAGCAAAATCCGAGGCAGAGGAGCTTATCAAAAACGAAACAGACCCTGATTTTAAATTGATGGCGGAAGAGCAGTTAAGAGAAGCAAAAGATGAAATTGCAAGTACCACAGAACAGCTGAAGCTTCTTCTGCTGCCGAAGGACCCTAATGATTCAAGAAATGTTATTATAGAAATCCGTGCCGGTGCAGGCGGTGAGGAAGCCGCACTCTTTGCTGGCTCCCTTTTCAGAATGTACACCATGTATTCCGACACCAAGAGATGGAAGACAGAGGTCTTGGGAGCAAACAGAACGGAGCTCGGAGGATTTAAGGAAGTTTCTTTTTCAGTCGAGGGTGCGGGAGCATATTCACGCTTCAAGTATGAAAGCGGAGTTCACCGTGTTCAGAGAGTTCCCGAGACAGAATCTCAGGGAAGAATCCAGACTTCGACTGCTACCGTTGCAGTTCTTCCGGAAGCTGAAAATGTCGAGCTAAATATTGACGATAAAGATTTGAAGATAGACGTGTTCAGAGCCTCCGGCGCAGGCGGTCAGCACATAAACAAGACCGAATCAGCAGTGAGAATTACTCATATCCCGACTGGTATGGTCGTTGAATGTCAGGATGAACGAAGCCAGCAGAAGAATAAGGACAGAGCAATGAAGGTCTTGTGCTCACGTCTTCTAGAAATGAAGCAGGAAGAGCAGGACAAAGCCATTGCTGGCGAACGCCGTTCACAGATAGGAACGGGTGACCGTTCAGAGAGAATCAGAACCTATAATTTCCCCGAGGGCAGAGTCAGCGACCACAGAATCGGTCTGACTTTGTATAAGCTCGATTCTATACTAAATGGTGATTTAGACGAGGTGATAGACTCGCTTGCAACTGCCGATCAGGCGGCAAAGCTTGCCAAGCAGGCGGGTGAAATATGATGGAAACGCTTTTATTGGGAACAACAGATAGCGATATATCAAAAGCGGCTGAGCTGGTAAAGAACGGCGAGGTTGTTGCAATTCCGACCGAAACTGTCTACGGTCTTGCGGCAAACGCCTTTGACGAAAACGCTGTTAAGAAAATCTTTGCGGCAAAGAACCGTCCTTGTGATAATCCACTGATTGTCCATATCAGTAACTTCGATATGGTCTACGATATTGCTGAGAGTGTGCCTGAGCTTGCCTATAAGTGTGCAGAGCTTTTCTGGGCAGGACCACTAACAATGATTATGTCGAAGAAAGATACCATACCACTAGTTACTAGTGGAGGGCTTGATACGGTAGGCATAAGATTTCCGTCAAACCCGACAGCGCAGAAGATAATCGAAAAATGCGGTCTTCCGCTTGCGGCACCTTCAGCGAATCTTTCTGGAAGTCCGAGTCCTACGAATGCGGCAAGAGTTATGGAAGACATGTCCGGCAGGATTTCAGCTATTGTCGACGGCGGCGAATCGGACGTCGGAGTAGAATCTACAGTTATAACTTTTGAGAACGACGGAATCAGAATCCTTCGCCCAGGCGGAATATCCCGTGAGGATTTACTGAGAGTATGTGATAACGTAATAATCGACGAAGGAGTGTCGGCAAAGCTTCCAAGCGGAACCGTTGCACGTTCGCCGGGAATGAAATATAAGCACTACTCTCCGAAAGCCGACGTTATACTTATTGACAGCGATATTGACAGCTTCAGAAGGTATGTAGTCGAGAATAAGACTGATAACACCTATTGTCTTTTGTTTGATGAAGGCGAAGCAGTCGAAGGAGTACCATATCTTACATATGGCGATGATTCTATAGAACAGGCGCACAACCTTTTTGAAAGGCTCCGGCAGTTCGACGAAATGGGTGCTGAACGTGTCTATGCAAGGTGCCCGGAGCAATCGGGGGTAGGACTTGCTGTCTACAACAGAATCCTTCGTTCAGCTGGATTCAATCTGATTAAACTTTAAGGATGGGAGACTAACCGATGGGACTATTTGAATCGGATAACATAAGAGTTATAGGACTCACCGGTCAGAGTGGAGCTGGAAAGTCTACCGTCAGTGGGATTTTTGCCAGTGAAGGATTCCCGACGATAGATGCCGACGAAATTTCTCATAAAGTGTCTTCCAATAGAAGCTTTTTAGATGAAGTATCTGAGTTATTCCCAGATTGCGTTACAGACTCAGGTCTTGACAGACAAAAGCTTGCCGGAATTGTATTCTGTGATGGTGAGAAGCTCAAAACCTATACCGATGTAATCTTTCCATACATATTAAGAGAGATTTTCCGGCAGATTGAAAATTGCAGAAAAAAAGGCGAGAGACTTGTGCTTCTCGATGCTCCAACGCTTTTTGAGAGTGGGCTTGACGATATATGCTCATCGGTTGTGAGCGTTATTGCTCCGATGGAACTCAAAATACAGAGAGTTTTGGAGCGTGATGGAATACCTGTTGAGATGGTGAAATCCCGACTCGGTTCTCAGAAGTCGGACGACATGTTCATAAGCAAATCACAGTTCACAATAGTGAATAATTCGGATATTGACAGCCTCAGAGAAAAAGCTCTCTCGGTTATTGAAGAATTAAGGCGGTTATATACAGATGAATGTAATTAAGAGAATAGGCGCTTTTATTCTACTGATACTGTTTGTCTGTGGCTTAGGTGCGTTTATGTTCGGCTATATGCCGTATTGGTTCGGAAGCGAGAACTATCGGACTGATTATCAGGAAATAGTTGAGAAATACAGCGAAGAATTCGGAATCGATGAAGCGTTTGTCTTTGCTGTAATCAAGACTGAATCTAATTTTGATTCAAATGCTGTTTCCGATGCAGGAGCTATCGGACTCATGCAGATTATAGAAGACTCTTTCGACTGGGTGAGTTCAAAGCTCGGCGAAAGTGAACTGATATATGAAGACATGTTTACTCCCGAATACAGCATAATGTATGGTTCCTATATGCTTGCCTTTCTGTATGACAGATACGGAAGTTACGAGCTTGCCGCGGCGGCATACCACTCGGGAATAGGCGAAGTAGACGGTTGGATTGAAGACGGAATAGTGTCCCGAGAAAATCCCGATGTAGCTGACTTTAAAGGAAGCAACACCCGACACTATGTCAGAAAGATAATGAAAGCATATACAAGATATTCTGAGATTTTATAGAAAGGATGATTTTATCATGTCAGAAGTAAAAAACGAAAAAGAAAAATCTGCCGGTAAGGCGCTTCAGGAGAAGCTCTTTACCCAGAAGAAGAACGGATTGCTTAAAATAAGCGATCAGGAAAAGGAAACTGTTGATAGCTTCTGCGAAAGCTACAAGAGTTTTCTTGACAGCTCCAAGACCGAGCGTGAGGCTGTTGATACTGCGATTAAGCTTGCAGTAGAAAAGGGCTTCAAGGAGTACGACCCGAAGAAGTCTTATCCGGCAGGCGAGAAGGTCTACTGGAACAACCACGGCAAGAGCATTGTCCTCTGCGTATTCGGGACTGAGCCTTTGGAGAATGGCGTCAAGATTGCCGCCGCCCATATCGACTCCCCAAGACTTGACCTGAAACAGCATCCCGTTTATGAGTCGAACGAGCTTTGCCTTCTCAAAACCCACTATTATGGTGGCATAAGAAAGTATCAGTGGCCCACAATTCCGCTTGCTCTTCACGGCGTTATCTACAAGGCAAACGGTGAAAAGGTTGATGTAACAGTCGGCGAGGACGAAACTGATCCTATCTTCATTATTACTGACCTTCTTCCGCACCTTGCTCAGGAGCAGTCGAAGAGAACTCTCGGCGATGGTATAAGAGGTGAGGAACTCAATGTCTTAATCGGCTCTCGTCCGTTCAACGACGATGAAGTTTCCGAGAAAGTCAAGCTCAATGTTCTTTCAATTCTCTTTGAGAAGTACGGAATTGTTGAAGACGACTTCATCTCGGCAGAACTTGAGATTGTTCCTACCTTCAAGGCGAGAGACGTTGGTTTTGACAGAGGACTCATTGCCGCTTATGGACAGGACGACAGATCCTGCGCTTACACAGCTCTCGAAGCAATCCTTGATTGCGAGAATCCGAAGACCACATGCGTCACCGTTCTCACCGACAAAGAGGAAATCGGAAGCATGGGCAATACCGGACTTCAGAGCCATTATCTTGAAGACTTCATCTTCCACATCGCAAAGAATGCAGGCACTGATGCTCCCACAGTTTTGTCTCATTCAGCTTGTCTTTCTGCGGATGTTTCTGCGGCATTCGACCCGACATTCCCTGAGGTAAATGAACCGAGAAATGCATCCTATTGCAATTACGGTGTTGCAATGTGCAAGTTCACCGGTTCCCGTGGAAAGAGTGGTTGCAACGATGCTCATGCTGAGTTTGTTTCGTATGTCAGAAATATCTTCGATTCAAATGATGTTATCTGGCAGACCTGTGAGCTCGGTAGAGTTGACCTCGGCGGCGGCGGAACGGTTGCGGCATATGTTGCAAATCTCGGCATTGATGTTGTCGATGTCGGTGTTCCTGTACTTTCGATGCACTCTCCTTATGAAGTTACCGCAAAGCTTGATGTCTATATGGCATACAAAGGATTCGCAGTTTTCTTCAAGAACTGATTACATAGTTTCAAAAGGCTTCGCTTTGTTGGCGGAGCCTTTATTTTTATATCTGCTTGTACATCGTTCGACAAATTGTATGGTTACATAGGGATAAAATGATAGTCGGTGACAGACATGAGTATTTATCTTGACACTCTCGTAATCGTAAACGCATACATAACATGGCTTACCCTGAGCCTTACTTCAAAGCTTTCGCACCAATATTCAAGCCCTGTGAGAATGGCAATAGGTGCCTTTATCGGTGGATTCTCGGCTCTTATAATTATAATCCCTGCGGGTATAGGCGTTGTTTTTCTGAAGATACTTTCATTTGTACTGGTAGTAATAACCGTTTTCCTGAGAAAAGGCATGAGTAAGTCGAAATTCCTGATTATTTGTGCCGAGTTTTTTGGAGCGAACATAGTCTTCGGCGGAACAGTCTATCTTCTTCAATCACTTATCGGCAGTGATATCATCTACATCAATAATGCTTCTTTCTATTTTGATATATCACTCGGCACGCTTATATTTTTCACTGCTGTTATTTACGTTTTGACGGTGATTATTTCTGGATTTCTTGAAAGAAAAGCAGACAGTAATCATGCATATCGGGTTATGTTTACCTCCGGTGGAAATAGCTATAGCTTTGATGGCGTCGCCGATACCGGAAATACCGTCACCGATTTGTTCACCGGAAAGCCTGTTATAATCTGCACCGGTTCAAGAGAGAAGCCAAGCCTTGAACGCTTCTCGGCTGTCCCATATTCAACAATAGATGGTGAAGGGCTTTTGTATGCCTATTCACCGGACGAACTTTACATAGAGGATGAAACCGGTAGGAGGATAACCGTCAATGCTCTCTTAGCGTTTACCGACAGTGGAGAACGCCGGGCGGTATTCAACCCTGCAATTTTACATGAATGAAAGGACTTGCGATATGAAAATGCCGAGAATATTAAAGGAAATCAAAAATAGATTTCTTAGATTGTTAGGTCTTGCTTCGCCTATTGATTATATCAACGGCTCCGACACGCTACCTCCGCCTTTGAAAGCGGAGGAAGAACGGCGAGTCTTTGAAATGCTTTCGACTAATCCTAAAAAAGCAAGGGAAATTCTGATTACGCATAATCTTCGGCTTGTCGTTTACATATCGAAAAAGTTTGAATCCACAGGAATCGGTATTGAAGACTTAATCTCAATCGGGACGATAGGACTCATAAAAGCCGTCAACACCTTCAACCCTGAGAAGAATATAAAGCTCGCAACCTATGCTTCAAGGTGCATCGAAAACGAGATACTTATGTATTTAAGGAAGACCAACCAGCAGAAAAACGAAGTCTCAATTGACGAGCCGCTCAATATCGACTGGGACGGCAATGAGCTTCTTCTGTCAGATGTAATCGGAACAGAGCCGGATGAGGTATATCAGAAGCTTGAAGGCGAGACAGAAGTGCAGCTTCTGATTAAGGCAGTGGATTCTCTTAGTGGCAGGGAAAAGCTCATAATGCAGATGAGATTCGGCTTAAACGGTGGCAGGGAGATGACGCAAAAAGAAGTTGCTGATGTTGTAGGCATCTCTCAGTCTTATATATCAAGACTGGAAAAGAAAATACTCAAAGAACTCAAAAAAGAATTGGAGGCTATTTGTTGAAAATTGTTTTCCATTTAATGGCGCAGTGTTATCCTGAATAGCAAACGTACACTCCGGCAATAATGATATAAGATTTCCCATCCGGGAAGCATCAATCATTATTCGGAGTGTATACTTATGATGCAATATAGTAAGGTTGAGATAAGCGGCGTCAATACCCGGGACTTGAAAGTACTGAGTGAAGACAAGAAGATGGAACTACTAGCAAAAGTAAAACAAGGTGACAAAAAGGCGAGGGACGAACTGATACAAGGAAACCTTCGCCTTGTTTTAAGCGTAATTCAGAAGTTCATGTCAAGAGGAACTCCTCCTGACGATTTATTTCAAGTCGGAGTTGTAGGTCTTATAAAGGCTATAGACAACTTCAACATAAATCTTGATGTTAAGTTCTCAACCTATGCTGTTCCAATGATAACAGGTGAGCTCCGGAGATTTCTTCGGGATGATAACTCAATCAGGGTTTCCCGTTCGACAAGAGATCTGGCATATCGTGCTATGCAGGCTAAAGAACGTCTCACCGCTTCAAGCGACAATGAGCCGACTGCAAGGGACATTGCAAAGGAGCTTGGAGTAAAAGAGTCGGAAGTAGTCTTTGCTTTGGAATCGATAAGCGACCCGGTTTCGATATATGAACCGGTTTATTCGAGTACCGGTGACACTCTTTATGTTTTGGATCAGCTTGGCGACAGTTCCAGCGATGAAGGATGGATTGATGAATTATTGCTCCGTGAAGCGATAAAAATGCTCTCGGACAGAGAAAAAAATATACTTTATCTGAGATTTTATCAAGGAAAAACTCAGGTCGAAGTAGCAAAAGAAATTGGAATATCACAGGCTCAGGTATCAAGAGTCGAAAAAAGTGCATTGTCGAGGATAAAATCTAAGGTATAGCTCTTGACAATTTTAATTTCCCGTGTTAAGATAGTTTATCTACTACAAGAGATGAAACGAGGAAATTTAAATGCAGATTTATGAAGAACTCAAGGCAAGAGGGCTTATAGCTCAGGTCACCGATGAGGAAGAAATCAGAGAGCTTATCAACAACGGCAAGGCAACGTTCTATATCGGTTTTGATCCGACAGCAGATTCCTTGCATGTAGGACACTTTATGGCTCTTTGCCTTATGAAGAGACTCCAGATGGCAGGAAATCGCCCTGTCGTACTTATCGGCGGAGGTACCGGTTATATCGGCGACCCTTCCGGCAGAACCGATATGCGCTCGATGATGACTGCTGAAACTATTCAGCACAACTGCGATTGCTTTAAGAAGCAGATGGAGCGTTTCATCGAGTTCGGCGACGACAAGGCCATAATGGTCAATAATGCCGACTGGCTTTTGAATCTCAATTATATCGAGCTCTTAAGAGAAGTCGGACCTTGCTTTTCTGTAAACAATATGCTTCGTGCTGAGTGCTACAAGCAGAGAATGGAAAAAGGGCTTTCCTTCCTTGAATTCAACTACATGATTATGCAGTCTTATGACTTCTACTATCTGTATCAGCATTACAGTTGCAATATGCAGTTCGGCGGAGACGACCAGTGGTCGAATATGCTCGGCGGTACAGAGCTTATAAGAAAGAAGCTTGGCAAGGATGCCTATGCCATGACCATAACTCTTCTTCTTAACTCTGAAGGCAAGAAGATGGGCAAGACCCAGAGCGGTGCAGTATGGCTCGACCCGAACAAGACCTCTCCTTATGACTTCTTCCAGTATTGGAGAAATGTCGGCGATGCCGATGTTATGAAGTGCATAAGGATGCTTACGTTCCTGCCTCTTGAGCAAATCGACGTAATGGATTCGTGGGAGGGAAGCGAGCTTAACAAAGCAAAAGAGATTCTCGCATATGAGCTCACAAAGCTTGTTCACGGTGAGGAAGAAGCCGACAAGGCTCTTGCCGCGGCGAGAGCGGTGTTTGGTGGCTCTGGCTCCAATGAGAACATGCCCACTTTTGAGTTTGAAACTGATTTTATTGGTATTCTCGATGCCATGGTGGCGACAAAGCTTGCGCCGAGTAAAGGAGAGGCAAGAAGGCTCATCCAGCAAGGCGGAGTTACTCTCAATGACGAGAAGGTCACTGATGTTTCACTTGACGTTGACCTTTTTTCTGAAGTAATTCTCAAGAGAGGCAAAAAGCAGGTTGTAAGGCTTGTTAAGAAATAATCAGGCACAATAATAGCCGTCTCCGTAAATCGGAGGCGGCTTTTTAGTGTAGTGTCATTCACAGCGTTCCCAGAACGACTTTATTTCTACTTCATAGCCGGTCTTATCCATGAAGTAGTTCATGCAGTGTCCTGCATCGTCGACGGCATATAGCCTTTTCGGAGCGGGGCAGGAGTTATAGTTCTCGTAAGCCATTTCGATTGGAACTATATCATCCTCGGTTCCGTGAATAAACAGAACCGGAACGTTGCAGCTTCTCAAAGCGTCAGTGACAGTGAAGGATGAGTCGGTGTGAAGTTTGTGGTCAGCAGTCGAGTTGAAGATATTTTCAAGTCTGTTATATGGGATTTTGGAGTTGTTTTCAAAAACGTGCTTCCATTCTTCTCTTGCGGATGAGTAACCACTGTCAGCGATAACTCCCTTGACATTCTCAGGAAGGCTCAAGCCTGTAGTCATCAGCACGGTTGCCGCTCCCATTGAAAGACCATAAAGATAGACGGGGAGCTCACTTCCGCATCTTTCGTTTACCCATGAAATCCAGTCGAGGCAGTCATATCTTTCGAGAAGTCCGAAAGCAGTATATTCGCCCTCACTGTTTCCGTGCGCTCTTTGTTCTACGAAAAGGATATTGCAGTCGTTATCATGCAAAAAATCTGCTGAAAGACCAAAGTCATAATCCCATGTGACATGCCAACCATGGAAGCATATAACGGTTCTCTTTGCGTTTTCGCACAGCCACCAGTGTCCGACAAGCTTCAAATCATCCCGGCTCGTAATGCTTACCTCTTCGAGGCTTTTCTCATTCAGCTTCTCAGCGGCAAGTTTTTTGTCTTCCTCGAATTTGTCGAAAACCGATTGTTCCAAAGTCTCGTCCTTCTGACGTTTAGTAATCTTGTGTAGTTTCGGCTTTTCTCTTTTCAAAGCCGCATCTGCGACCATCTGAAGCATAACATATGCCGATGCCGCTGTCAGAGCACATGCCGTGACAATCGATGCGCCTATTATAATTTTTCTTTTCGTACTCTTGTTCATGATATCATCTCCGTTGATATGAATACGCATGTCATTATGCTTGTTGCTTTTATTATAGCACATTAGTATCAAAAAAGCATTAGACAAACCGGAAAGCTTGTCTAATGCCTGATGTACATTTTATGAAAAGTGGGAAACAATCAATTAAAAATGCCTTCACGCCTTTTAATCTGCCGGATATCTTCGCCGATAAATCTGAGGGTATGATAGTTTCCAATTAGCCGCGAAATAATCCTGTCGTCATATCTTTCGGACAATTCATTGATGGACAGATTCGAGGAGACGATAGTCGGCTTGCCCATATTGCATCTCGAATTGATGAGATTGTAGATCGTGGCAGAGTTGAACGAGGATTTGAATTCGCACCCGAGGTCGTCTAAGATTAACAGCTCTGCATTCAGGAGAAGCTCCAGGGTATCGCCCTCAGCACGCCCGAAATGCTCATTTTCTATGTATCTGAGATAATTCTGAATTGAGTCAAACGCTACATTTACGCCTTTTCTTATAAGCTCATTTGCAATACAGGATGACAGGAAAGTCTTTCCGAGACCTGTTTTCCCGAGCATAAACAAGCTTTGCGAGCTTTCAGAAAAGTTGTTTGCATATCCAATGCAGAAATCGAGAATCTCAGCCATCTTGTTTCTGCAATCATATGTTGTCCCACTATACTGATATGTTGTCGGATAGAAGCTCAGATCGAACTCCGAGAAGTTGTGAAGCTTGATTTTGCACTGTTCATTAAGCTTTGAGATGGTGAACGAAGTCATAAGCTCTTCAGCGCACTTGCACCTGTTTCCAAGATGGATTCCGGTATCTCCACAGATAGGGCAGGTGTACTTTACAGTGAGGTAATCGTCAGGATATCCGAACGCCAGAAGAGCATTTTTCAGTTTCTCCTGATTCTCTAAATTTTCATTCTTGATTTTTTCGACAGCCTCAGTTACATTGACAGCTGGCTTGCCGTCCTGATTTTTCGAGAAAATGACTTTGGCAAGCTTTGAAGAAGTCTTTGAGATGTCCAGGAATATATCGTAAATCTCCGGATGACTCTTTTTTATGTTCGCAACATGGGCGTCATAAGTGTTCAGAGCATTCTGCCGTCTTGTTTCGATGACGGAATATGCGGCGTTTACCGCTTCCTGAGTATATTTCATAAAAGGTAACCTCCGCTATTTATTTGAGTGGGACTGCGAAAGAGTGAAGCTGTCGAACTCGTTTAAGTCGAACGAGCTGTTGCCGGATTTTATTTCGTTCTGAGAACTACCTGATTTTAATCTGTTAGCTTCATCTGCTTCAAGTATTTCACGGGTGAATATTCTTTTCTCAGCCCAGTTCTGTAAAATCTTATTTATGTACGGGAAGGAGAGTTTGTTCGTCTGATTGACGCACCGTTCTCTTGCTTCGCCAATCATCTCAACACTGAAGCCCATATCCTGCCAGGACGAGATATACTGCGATTGCTTTGCTGTTGGCTTTGTTTCGAGAAACAGTGCACGCTTTACTTCGTTCTCAAAAGTGTTATACTCTGTGCGACGCTTAATCTCGGCATCAATCTCGAAGAAACTGGTAATTCCGTTCTGGAAAAGCTCCGAAGCGAAGTTTTCGATAGCTTTTGCCGATGTCCTTCCGCAATCTCTGCAATACTCCAGAATCAGAATAATCGATTGAGTATCAAATCCGTAGTAATCCCGAAGGTTAATCAAAAGCTCCTGTTCCGTATGTTTGAGCAGCCTTCCGATAGTTCTTTCAGCTTCGGAGAAAAGCTCTCTTATAGATTCGTCCGTGTCAATCATATCGGAAATGGTTTTCGGGGTATAGTTCAATCTGACTTTGGTTGGCGCCTGAACATAAGATGTCGAAATCTCAGGAGCTTTTACTTCCGTATGACTGGTAGTTACTTTCTCTGATTCGATAACACCTACATCTTTCCAGAAGATGACCGCATCATCAAAGGCGCTTTCTTTGATTCCGAGCTTTTTGCAGACCTCCGATTTATCAATTTCGCCAGACTCATCACACAGGAGATACAGTAAAAGCTTCAGCGCTGACTCATCCGCTAGTCTTATGTAATCGTCGACAAGCGTGCAAGGTACGGAAAAAAATCTTTTCCATTTAGAATTATTGAGTTTTACAGATACTTTTTCCGCCATTATTACGCCTCATTCGACAATAGATTTCATGACAATTATTATATCACTCTTTCCCGGTGAAATCAACCACACAAGGTGTATATTTTCTCAAAGGATAATTCTTATTATTCTATAGTCAAAAATATATGAATAGTAGTAGAGTTATTTACTTTCAGGCTTGGATATGTTAAAATAAACATAAGTCAATTGAAAGGACGAGATTATATTATGAAATTTTACAATCGTTTTGTGGCTTTGCTCACGGCATTTGTTTTGACAGTCACAATGTTTGCGGGATGCGCAAACACAGCAAGCAATGACACTGTCACAGAGCCGCCAGTTACATCTGATGCCGAATTGATAGAAGAGATTACCGAGGCTACGACTACCGAAGAGGTTACAACCACTACGGAAGTTACTACTGCTGAAGTGACAACGACAACTGAGGCTACAACTGCGCCTGCCACTACAGCTACTACTGCAACTGTTGCTACTACAGAAGAAACCACTGTGGCTTACACTGTCGAAGATATGAGTGTGGTAATGTATGTTAAGGCGTCAGTCAACGTCCGTTCCGGTCCTTCAACCGACTATGACAGAATCGGTCATCTTGACGAAGGCGAAGAGGTAACCGTCACAGGGCAAGCATCTACCGGCTGGTATCGTATCAGCTTTGAAGGCGGAGAAGGCTTTGTCAGTAACAACTATCTCGTGAGCGAGAAACCTGCTACCACGACAACTACCACTACGGCTACAACCACCACAACTACTACAGCGGCAACTACAGCCGCCACCACCGCCGCCACAACTGCGGCAACTACCGCAGCGACTACTGCCTCCACTTCAAGTGATGATATCCGTGACGATGAACTCTTCACCCCCAACTACTCCGGCACCACTTCTTCCAAAACCGTCACTATTTCAGCTAGGAATGAGTATCAGACGATTATTGGGTTTGGCGGAATGAACTATCCTTCATGGAACGCCGCAGGTGACCTTACAGCTTCAGAACGTGAAACTGTTTTCGGAAACGATGAAGACGATTTGGGCTTCACGATTCTAAGAATACATATCGACCCGGTTAGAAGTAATTGGTCGAAGGAAGTTGCTACAGCCAAGGCGGCATATGAAAGTGGTGCTCTTGTCATCGCATCTGTATGGA
This sequence comes from Oscillospiraceae bacterium, assembly GCA_021200775.1. Lineage (GTDB taxonomy): Bacteria > Bacillota > Clostridia > Oscillospirales > Ruminococcaceae > Faeciplasma. The sequence continues at coordinate 352,612 of JAJQGB010000004.1, read as the reverse complement.
GTGCTCCGAGCAGTATGCTTGAAAACTTCACTAAATCAGGAGATTCGGATGCTTTAAGAGTTAAGTATTCATGCTATGCAGATTATGCTGAATATATCAATGACTTTGTAGAATATATGGCGAATAATGGCGTCGAAATATATGCTGTTTCTTTCCAGAATGAACCTGATTATGCCTCAGAATGGGTTTGGTGGACAACAGACGAGATTATTGACTTTATTGTGAATTATTCTGATGCCATTGATTGCAAGCTTATGACTCCTGAGTCGTTCCAATATAGGAAGGACTTTTACAATGCAATTCTCAATAATTCGGCGGCTTTGAAGAGAATTGATATCTTTGCAACTCATCTCTATGGAACTTCGCTATCTGATTATAGCTATTCACTCTTTGAAAGTAAAGGAACCGGCAAAGAACTTTGGATGACTGAAGTTATCGAGCCCTCTGGAAGTAACAACACCCAGTATGATGCTAATGATTGGGAATATGCAATAGGAGTTGCTGAGAGTGTGCATAATTCGCTTGTAAAGGGAAATTTCCAGGCTTATCTTTGGTGGTATATCAAGAGATACTATGGACCGTTAGGCGAAGATGGCGAGATAACCAAGCGTGGTTACTGCATGGCTCAGTATTCAAAATTTGTACGTCCGGGGTATGTTCGAGTGGCGGCTACGGAGACGCCGGCTACGGGGGTGAGTATATCGGCTTATAAGGACGATGGAAAGCTGGTTATTGTGGCTATAAACGATTCGAGCAAGAAGTATGCGCAGACGTTCAATATAAATGGTCTGGACTTTGATATAGGCTACATAGAAGCGTATACAACGGATGAAAACGTAAGCCTTGAAAGAACGGGCAATATCTCATATGACGGCAATAGCTTCGGATATGTTCTGGGAGCATATAGTGTTACGACATTCGTGATTTCTGAGTATTGATATCTGGGAGAAAATCATGACTCAAATTCTTAAAAGAGCTTTGTGCCTTATACTTGCTGGTTTGATGCTACTTTCGATGGTTTCATGTACAAGTACCGGAAAATCGGAAACAGTAGAGATAGTTGCAAGTACTGAATATCAGACAATCATCGGGTTTGGCGGTATGAATTATCCTGCATGGAATGCCGCCGGTGACCTTACCGAATCGGAAAGAGAAACCGTTTTCGGAAACGATGAGGACGATTTGGGCTTCACGATTCTGCGAATACATATCGACCCTGTCCGGGAAAACTGGTCGCAGGAGATTGAAACTGCGAAGGCAGCTTATGATAGTGGGGCACTTGTTATCGCTTCTGCCTGGAATGCTCCCGACAGTATGCTAGAAAACTTCGAGAAATCGGGAGATTCGGACGCTTTGAGAGTCAAGTATTCGTCGTATGCTGAATATGCAGAGTATATCAACGACTTTGTCCAGTACATGACCGAGCAAGGCATTGAAATCTATGCAGTATCATTCCAGAACGAGCCCGATTATGCCTACGACTGGGTCTGGTGGACGACGGACGAGATAATCGACTTTATCGTGAATTATTCTGACGCTATCGACTGCAAGCTGATGACTCCTGAGTCGTTCCAGTATAAGAAAGAATTGTATTATGCAATTCTTAAAGATTCCGAGGCTCTGAGTAGGATTGATATTTTCGCAACTCATCTCTATGGAACTTCGCTGTCCGACTACAGCTTTTCACTGTTTGAACTTAAGAGTACGGGTCAGGAGCTTTGGATGACCGAGCTTATTGAGCCTACAGCAAGCGATGGCAGCCAGTACGACGCAAACGACTGGGAATATGCAATCGGAGTGGCGGAAAGTGTGCATAATGCACTTGCAAAGGGCAATTTCCAGACATATCTCTGGTGGTACATAAAGAGATATTATGGACCATTAGGCGAGGAGGGCGAGATTACAAAGCGTGGCTACTGCATGGCTCAGTATTCCAAATTTGTCCGCCCCGGATATATAAGAGTAGAGGCTACAGAAGAGCCAGCCGAGGGAGTAAGTGTTTCTGCTTATAAGACCGATGGCAAGCTTGTTATAGTCGTTATCAATAATTCTGATGAGAAATATAAGCAGAAGTTCAATCTGAATGATTTGGATTTTGAGATAGGCTACATCGAGGCGTATACAACCGATGAAGATGTAAGTCTTGAAAAATCGGAGAACATATCCTATAGCGGCACAAGCTTCAGCTATGTTCTCAATCCATATAGCGTTACGACATTCGTGATTTCCGAAAACTGACTTTTGACGGAGGATTATTATGGTACAAATTCTAAAAAAGACACTTTGCCTGGTACTTGCAGTACTTATGCTTCTGCCACTTGTTTCCTGTGGAAGCACTGCGGAGGAAGAAGTTACAAAGATTCGGGACGACGAACTATTTACTCCCGACTACACCGACACGGTTGAATCGGGGGTCATCGAGGTTTCAGCAAGTACAGAATATCAGACTATCATCGGCTTTGGCGGTACTAACTTTCCTACATGGGTCGGAGACCTGACAGTGGAACAGCGTGAGACCGTCTTTGGCAACGGTGATGATGAACTTGGATTCACAATCCTGAGACTCCATATTGACCCTGACAGTGAAAAGTGGGGAGACGACCTTGAAACGGCGAAAGTGGCACAGGATGCCGGAGCAATTATAATGGCTTCTCCGTGGACTGCACCCGATGATATGATGGAATCTTACGAAAAAGCAGGCGAGGACAATCCCATCCGAATCAAGCACGACAAATATGCTGAGTACGCCGAGCATCTCAACAACTATGTCACCTTCATGAAGGAGAACGGAATCGAAATCTACGCTATATCCTTCCAGAATGAGCCGGATCTCTCCAACTCCGGCTGGGTTTCGTGGACGACGGAAGAGATTATGGACTTCATCCTTAACTACTCCGATGTCATTGATTGTAAGCTGATGACTCCCGAGTCGTTTAACTACGATAAAGAGTATTACGACGAGATTCTTAATAACGAAGAAGCTCTTGAAAAGATCGATATCTTCGCAACTCACTTGTATGGCACTAAGGTATCCAATTTCAGCTATCCGCTCTTTGAAGAGCTTGGTGAGGGCAAAGAACTTTGGGTAACCGAGATGATATATCCGAACTCAACCTCCGTTGCTGATAAGTGGCCCGAAGCACTGGAAACTGCCGAGCATATTTCAGACGCTCTGACGGAGGGCAACTTCCAGGCATATGTCTGGTGGTACATCCGCAGATTCTATGCTGCTATTGACGAGGAAGGAGACATCACAAAGCGTGGCTACTGCATAGCTCAGTTCTCAAAATATGTCCGTCCGGGATATGTAAGAATTGATGCTACAGAAGAGCCATCAGAAGGCATCAGTGTTTCTGCATTCAAGACTGATGGCGAGGTAGTAATAGTTGTAATCAATAATTCCGAGAACGACTATGAACAACAGTTCAACCTCAATGACATGGAGTTCGATATTGGTTATATCGAAGCCTATACTACAACCAAAACCCAGAGCCTTGCAAGAACCGGCAATATCTCATACAGCGAAAATACCTTCGGATATGTTTTAGACTCCTACAGCATAACCACGTTTGTAATATCAGAAAGCTAAAATTTTCAAGAATAATGATTGACCTTCCGCTCTAAATGTGCTATTATATAAGCATAATTACGAGTAGGGAGGTCTTTTTTACTATGTCTATTTTAGTATCAGGAGGAGCTGGATATATCGGTTCGCACACTGTATTGACATTACTGGAAAAGGGATATGATGTTGTTGTATTCGATAATCTTGCAAATTCAAGCGAGGAATCATTAAAAAGGGTAGAGAAGATAACAGGGAAGTCTGTAAAATTCTATAAGGCGGATATGCTTGACCGTTCAGCAATGGATAAAATCATGGATGAGAACCCTGATATTACAGCTCTCATTCACTTTGCCGGACTCAAAGCAGTAGGTGAGTCTGTCCAGAAGCCGCTGGAATACTATAAGAACAATATTGGCGGTACCCTTACACTTCTTGAGTCGATGAAGGCTCACGGCGTTAAGAATATCATATTCAGTTCTTCCGCAACCGTATATGGTGCTCCCGAAAGAGTCCCGATAACCGAGGACTGCCCGAAGGGTACGTGCACAAATCCTTACGGCTGGACAAAGAGCATGATTGAGCAGATTCTCACTGATATTCACACAGCCGATAATGAGTGGAATGTAGTTTTACTCAGATATTTCAACCCGATTGGTGCTCATCCGTCAGGACTTATTGGTGAAGACCCTCAGGGAATTCCGAATAATCTCGTTCCTTACATTGCGCAGGTTGCTGTCGGAAGAAGAGAGCACCTCAACGTCTGGGGCGATGATTACAAGACCCATGATGGTACCGGTGTCCGCGACTACATCCATGTTTGTGACCTTGCTGACGGGCACGTCAAGGCTCTTGAAAAGATAGACGAGTCGAAGAACGGCGGAGTCTATATCTATAACCTCGGCACCGGAATCGGCTATTCGGTTCTTGATGTTGTTAAGGCTTACGAAAAGGCTTGTGGCAAGGAAATTCCTTACGTAATCGGTCCGAGACGTGCAGGAGACCTTGATGAGAACTATTCCGACCCGACTCTTGCAGAGAAGGAGCTCCACTGGAAGGCTGTCTATGGAATCGACGACATGTGCCGTGATTCCTGGAACTGGCAGAGTCATAATCCCTATGGTTATAACGGAGGCTGATGAAGTCTTCGGGATAATAAATATTTGGAACAAATAGGTGAACATTATTATGAAGAGAACAAGCATCATAATGAAAGTACTTGGAACACTCGTGTGTGCAGTATTGTTCGTAACGTCCCTTAGTGTCACCTCATTTGCCGCAACCGAATTCAGCTTCACCGTTTTTTCTGGTGAGGAAGAAATTGAAGGATGGTATCCATCATTCATAACGAGTTGGATCGATTCTGACCTGATGAGTGGGTTCATTGACGCCATCAGTCATTCGGATGCGACGATTGAAGTTACATATAAAGGAACAGCCGATATTTCGCTTCTTTTGCAGAGCGGAGACTACGGCGGAGGACAGTACCCGTGGGCAAGTTATTCTTCCCACACAACCACAACGAGCAACGGCAAGAAGGTAGCGTCATTTTCAGCTGAGAAGCTGATAAGTGCCTACACAGCAAAGACTCATCCGGAAACCGGAGAAGCATTAAGCCTTGACAACCTGATGAATTTCGGAATAGGTGGAGAAGGTAACACAATCTATTCAGTTGTCGTCAAGTGGAAGGTGAGCGGAAGCCCGTCGATAACCTTTGATATCGACACAACCTACCAGACAATTGAGGGTTGGGGAGCGTCGTACACATGGTATTCCGACTGGTTTGTTCGTAATATCCATTCGGAAGAAGTTTACGACTGGATTTTTGAAGACTGCGAATTCAACATTCTCAGATTCAGAGATTTGAATCATGTCGGAGACGAATATCAGGACGCACTCGACGGCTATAAAACTTACAATGCGTTTTATAATGCCGCAATTGAGCGTGGAATCGACCCGATTGTAATGGTTACGAGTTGGGGCGAATATGACAGAGACCTCGACTTTGTTGAATTCGTCAAGGAAGACGATAATGGCTATTCATACTATACACTCGCAAAGGATAAGAATGGCGAGTATATGTACGACGAGCTGGCACAGTTCTGTGTCGAGTCGGTTCAGCTTTTCCTTGATGCGGGAATTCCTGTTGATTACTTCTCAATCTCCAACGAGACCGAACTTCAGGGAAAACAGCAGGATGAACAGGGAAATGCCAGAGCAAACGCAGGCTTCTATTTCGGGGCAGACGAGGACGAATACCACTGTGCATACTGGAAGGCTCACATAGCTGTTTATGAAGCGTTCCAGGAAGCATTCGGTGACGATGCACCTGAAATCATGGGTGCTGAAGTTATGGCAGATACCGCTAGCCTTATGGAAGATTATCTTAATCCGCTTATTGAAGAGGCTCCCGATAGCTTTACAACAATTGCGCACCACCTCTATGGCAGTGTCAATTCAAAGCTTAGCTTCTCGGCTGTGAGGGATTCTTTCCCGGATTACACCATCTGGCAGACTGAGTGGTACAATAACGACTTGTTAGGACATGCCGACACAATCATCAACGAGCTCAACTATGAGAACGTCAATGCCTATCTTTATTGGAATGGCGTCTGGGTTGAAGATGATGGAAATTGCTTGATTCAAGTAGATGGCTGGAGCTCAAATTCTGACGTTGTGAGACGTGGAAATCACTATGTGATGATGCACTTCTCGAAGTTTATCAAAGCCGGCTACACCAGAGTAGACACCACTCTCAATGCGGCATATTCCAATGCTACTGCATTTGTATCACCTGAGGGAGATAAACTTGTTCTTGTCCTGGTGAACAGCACTGATAATGACGAAAAGCTCAGCTTGAAGCTTGGCGATTACAAGATTAAGTCCGGAAAAATCTATCGGTCGACTATCAATACCGACAATGAGGAAGAAGAAACCGAGCTTAACGAATACATGCAGTATCTAGGTTCATTGAAGTACTACAGTATTGAGTCTCCTGCAAATTCCATCACGACTCTTGTTATGAATATATATCCTGTATCCGACTAAAGATATCGGTGAATCGTGATTTATTCGGTCGAATTCCCGTAAATAAGTTCACGAAAAAGTTACATTTGGTATGCAATATTTTTGCGATTTTTGCATAACGCCGATTTTGGGACTTTTTGAGAAAAAAAGATTGTATAAATTGGCAATAGTAAATCCCGCGAAAATAATGTATAATATAACTGCTAAGCGGTTTGCTTAAACAAAAAGGAGGTTTTTCTTTATGAAAAAAATTGTTGCACTTCTTCTCTCTCTCGTTATGGTTCTTTCCATGTTGACTGTTGCTGCTTTCGCAGAGGACACCAACTCTGGTTCTGAAGATGACGAAACCATCAATGTTGAAGACACTGGTGATGCTGAGGAGACCACCGATTCCAACCCGACCACAGGTATTGCTCTTTGCGTACTTCCTATGGTAGTTGCTGCTGCTGGTGTTGTTGCTTCCAAGAAGCACTAATCTCTGTTTGAGAAGTCTGTAACGAAAGCGCCCCGAAATTCGGGGCGCTTTCTTGTCATAAATTCAGGATTACGGAAAAATTTTTCGTCCTTCTGCATACTACAAATTGAATGATACGACTTGTATTTTACAAGGTCTTGTGATATAATATTTAGGTGCATTCAGATTCATGCACATTGCTATATGGTAAATTAAAAGATATGATATACAAGGAGAGTCTACAATGGATGTTATTCAGCTTACAAGGGAACTCGGAAAGGCTATTCAGGCTGATGAGAGATATTCAAACTATATAAGAGCTCGTGTTGCGAACGATAATGATGCCGAACTTCAGGGCATGATTGAACAGTTCAATCACGGCAGAGTTATTCTCAACAATGAGGTTTCAAAAGCCGAACGTGATGAGAATAAAATCGAAGAGCTCAAAACGAGCGTCGGAGACCTTTACTCTAGTATTATGAAGAATGAGCATATGTCCGCTTATAACGACGCTAAAAATGAAATGGACGAGCTTTTAAGACAGATTACAACCATAATCAACATGTCTGCTAACGGCGAAGACCCGGAAACCTGCGACATGAATTACGGTTGCACAGGAAACTGCGCTTCCTGTGGCGGCTGTCACTGATATTTATACTAATAAGATACGAGAAAGGATGAATAAGTATGCCGCTTTTACTCAAAGACGTTGATATAAATTCTCTGTCGAAGGGAATGAGACAATATGTTGAGATAAAGCTACAGCATATGGACAGCATCCTTTTCTTCAGGCTTGGTGACTTTTATGAGATGTTCTTTGATGATGCCATTGTTGCATCCAAAGAGCTTGAATTGGCGCTTACTTCAAAGGATTGTGGACTTTCGGAACGTGCTCCTATGTGCGGAGTCCCTCATCATGCCTGCGACGCATATATCAAAAGACTTATAGACAAGGGTTATAGTGTAGTTATCTGCGAACAGCTTGAAGACCCTGCAACAGCCAAAGGTATTGTCAAGAGAGACGTCATAAGAATTGTCACGCCTGGAACTCTTACCGACAGCAGTATGCTCGACGAGGGCAACAATAACTGGCTTGCTTCAATCTATTTTGAAGCTGGAACTGTGGCTGTTTGCTTTGCGGATATGTCAACCGGTGAGGCGCATATTTACAAGTCCTCCGAAGGCGATTTACAGGCATTTTTAATCAACAAGCTTTCAAGATACTCGCCGGTTGAAATCCTTTGTCAGGCGAAATTTCCTATGGACAGCGATGTCGCAAAATTCATTTCGGACAAGCTGAAAGCTGGACTTAAAGTACTCGACGAAGGTGCATTTGATTTTTCAAAGAATCGGCAGACTGTTTTAGACCAGTTCTCGAACGACTCGTTCCGGAAGCTTGAACTTTCTGAAAAGGATGCGGAAGCAAAAGCTATTTCAGCTTTGTTCTGCTATATTGCTGATACTCAGAGAGGAAGTGTCGCAAGATTCTCATCAGTCGAAAGACACACCGACGAGCAGATTATGGCACTCGGCTACACCGCAAGAACGAATCTGGAGCTTACCAAGACTCTCAGAACCGGCGAGAAGAAGGGCTCACTTCTGTGGGTTCTCGACATGACAAAGACTTCAATGGGAAAGAGAATGTTGAAGTCATGGATTGAACAACCGCTTTGTAATCCTACCAGAATAATGAGAAGGCTTGATGCGGTTGAAGCGATGTATCGCAATTCTGCTTTACTACTATGTCTGGAGGATGAACTCGGCGGAGTTTATGATTTGGAACGTCTTATGACGAAAGTCATTTACAAAACTGCGACTCCAAGAGATTTAAAGGCTCTTGCCAGCACTTCATCAAGACTTCCGGAAATCAAGAGAATTTTAGACGAGCTGGGCTCAGACCTCATTAAGAATTTGAACAACGATATTTCCACACTTGAAGATATTGCTAACCTTATTGATAACGCAATTCCTGATGACCTTCCGGCAACATTCAAAAATGGCGGAATGATAAAAGAGGGCTTCAACGACGAGCTCGACAATCTGAGAAAGATGGCATCAGACGGTAAAAGCGTCATTGAAGAAATCGTTGCAAAAGAACGTGAGAAAACCGGCATCAAGAATCTGAAGTCGGGATATAACCACGTTTATGGCTATTACATGGAAGTCACGCGTTCATTCATTGAACAGGTGCCCGATTACTTTATAAGAAAGCAAACGCTCGTAAATGCTGAGCGTTACATAACCGAAGAGCTCAAAAATGCTGAAAACATGATTTCAGGAGCATCTGAACGTATTTTGGCGCTTGAAAATGAGATATTCAACGAGGTAAGGGAGTACGTTGCAAATAAGCTTTCTGAGGTTCAGAAGACAGCCGTTGCTGTTGCTACGGTTGATGTCCTTGCGTCGTTTGCGTCTGTTGCTATCAAGAATAACTATACCAAGCCGGAAATCGCCATTGACGGCATAATTGATATAAGAAACGGCAGGCATCCGGTTGTCGAGCTTATGCTGAAGGACGAGCTCTTCGTCCCGAACGATGCATATCTTGATTTGACAGATAACCGAATGTCGATAATTACGGGTCCTAATATGTCAGGCAAGTCTACATATATGAGACAAGTTGCATTGATTACACTGATGGCTCAGATAGGCTCCTTTGTGCCGGCTGATTATGCAAAAATTTCAATCTGCGACCAGATATTTACCCGTGTCGGAGCTTCCGACGACCTCACTGCCGGTCAGTCAACATTCATGGTTGAGATGAGCGAGGTTGCAGATATAGTCAAAAACGCAACACGTGACAGCCTTGTAATTCTGGATGAAGTCGGAAGAGGAACCTCAACATATGACGGACTGAGCATTGCCAAGAGCGTCGCAGAATATATAGCGAATCCAAGAAAAATTGGTTGCAAAACTCTTTTTGCGACTCACTATCATGAGCTAATAACACTTGAAAATGAGAAGCCCGGAATCAAGAACTATAGCGTGGCGGTCAAGAAAGGCTCCGACGGTATCAGGTTCCTTCGGAAAATAGTCCGTGGCGGAGTTGATGAATCATACGGTCTGGAAGTTGCTAAGCTCGCAGGGCTTCCCGAGTCGATTTTGAGACGTTCGAGAGAAATCTTAAAGGAGCTGGAAGTAAAGCCTGTGGCAGAATCTCCAAAGGAAGACGACCAGGTTTCATTTGAAGGAATAAACGAGAAAGCTGTTTTGAATATGCTCAGAAAGACAAATATTGACGAGCTGTCAGACAAGGAACTAAGAGAGCTTATTTCGGACATTGTAAGATATATCTGATTCAGAATAAAAATTTATACGAGGAGGCGGCAGAGTGAACAGAATACATCTTTTGGACAAATCGGTATATGAGCTTATTGCCGCCGGAGAAGTTGTCGACAGACCTTCTTCTACAGTCAAGGAACTTGTTGAGAACTCCATAGATGCTGGTGCCGATAATATCGTTGTTGAAATTAAAAACGGCGGTAAAACTTACCTCAGAGTCACCGACAATGGCTGTGGTATGGCTTCAGATGATGTGCCACTTGCATTTGTGAGACATGCAACAAGCAAGATTTCGGCTAAAGAGGACCTTGATTCTATAGAAACTCTTGGCTTCAGAGGTGAAGCTCTTGCGTCTGTCTGTGCCGTTTCAAAGGTTCAGCTTCTGACAAAAAGACGTGAAGATGAGCTTGGATTCAGGTATGAGATAGAAGGAGGAGTTGAAGTTTCTGCTGAGTCTGCCGGTTGTCCCGACGGCACTACTATTATTGTAAGAGACTTGTTTTATAATGTACCTGCAAGACAGAAGTTTTTGAAAAAAGACACTCCCGAGGGCAATTCTGCAGCAACGGTTGTTCAGAAGATTGCGCTTTCTCATCCGGAAATATCATTTAAATTTATAAGGGATAACAAGGTTGAGTTTGTTACATCAGGTGACGGCAAGCTTCTGTCCGCAATATACACAATTCTTGGAAAAGAGTTCTATGACGGCTGTATTTCGGTTGATTACAAGTACATGTACGTCACTGTTAAGGGCTATGTCACCAAGCCTCTTGCCGCAAGAGCTACGAGAGTCTTTCAGAACTTCTTTGTGAATTCGAGATACATTAAGAGTGTTACCCTTGCGACGGCTGTTGAAGAGGCGTTTACCGACCGGATGATGGTTGGTAAGCATCCCGGATGCGTTATCGATATTTCTATGCCGGCTGAGTGCGTTGACGTCAATGCACATCCCACCAAGCTTGAAGTCAGATTTCAGGATAATAACACCATATACAGCGCAGTGTATTATGCAATAAAGGATGCGCTTTTAAAGTCGGATTCTCCCGAGGAAATCAATGCCGATGGTTCAAGAACATCTGCCAACAGCTCTGTAACCCACAGACAGCTCTACTCGGGCGCCACATTGATTTCCGGCAATTCCGAAAAGAATGAGCAGATGTCATTTGGCTCAACGACCGCATCTTATCAGAGAACCAGCATGTCGACCAGTGAGTTCATGAAAACTTTTATGAAGGACTACAAGGCGCCTAACATAAGAGATGAGAATTCTGATAAGACACACATAGTAGCTTCCGAATCGAAAGAGATTGATATCCAGGAAGAAAGTGAACCTGAAAGCATTTTTGCATATATAAACGAACAATCGCTTGAAAAGCCGGTTTCTTCGGAAACTGCTATTGAAAGCGGAAGCGAGCCGCTTGAAATCAGAGTGATTGGGGAAGCGTTCAAGACGTATATTGTTGCACAGTGTGGCGAGGACATTCTCCTTGTTGACAAGCACGCCGCTCACGAAAGACTTATCTATGAAGGACTCAAACGTAATGTCACCGAGCTTGATTCACAGATGCTTCTTAATCCCGTCAGAATTAGCCTTACATATGAGCAGTATGAAGCTCTTTACGAAAATCAGGATGTATGTCGCAGGCTTGGAGTCAGCATTGACTTCAAAGATGCTCCCGAGATTGTGATAAACGGTTCTCCAATGATTGCGCAGGATATGGACCCCATCGACGTGGTCGTTCAGATTGCCGACAGCATCAATCAGGGCAAGAAGAATAAGGGTTCAGAGATTTTTGATGATTTGTATCATACATTCGCCTGCAAGGCGGCAATAAAAGCAAACAGCGATACCAATGTAATCGAGCTTGAAAGACTTATGGAACTTATAACAGAAGAGGATATCCGTTATTGCCCCCACGGAAGACCTATATTAGTCAAGCTTTCCAAGCGAGAGATTGAAAAGATGTTCCGAAGGATTGTATAGAACATGAAACAGAAGTTGATTGTAGTATGCGGTCCTACGGCTTCGGGAAAAACCGAGCTTGCGGTGTCTTTGGCAGAGATTTTTGATGGAGAGATAGTTTCGGCTGATTCGATGCAGATTTATCGGGACATCAGCATTGCCACAGCAAAGCCGACCACGGAAGAGATGCGTGGAATTAAACATCATATGATAGACATTCTTGATTTGTCCGAGGAGTTTTCTGTTGCCGACTATGTAAGATTGGCAAGCGATTGCATAAAGGATATTGCGAGCCGCGGAAAGACACCTATCGTATGCGGCGGAACAGGACTTTATATTTCTTCGCTTGTGAATGGAATCAGTTTTGATGAAACCTGCTCGTCAACAGAGCTGAGAGAAGAGCTGTCTGAGCTTGCTGAAGAAAAGGGCGGGGAATACCTGCTTGAAATTCTCAGAGAGTTTGACCCGGAATCAGCGGCGAGACTTCATCCGAACAATCTCATGCGCATTATAAGGGCTATCGAGGTCTACGAGATTTCAGGCGTTACAATGACCGAAGCCAACAAGCTGTCGCAAAAGGAAAGCCCGTATGACCCGATTATGATTGGACTCAACTTTTCAGACAGAGAGTTTCTGTACGACAGAGTCAACAAGAGAGTCGACAGGATGCTTGAAATGGGGCTTCTGGAAGAAGCAAAGATGGTTCTTTCACGAGAAAACGTGGCAACAGCCGGACAGGCTATTGGCTATAAAGAATTCAAGCCGTATTTCGACGGTGAGAAATCTCTTGATGAGTGTGTAGAGAGCATAAAGCAGGATTCCAGGAGATACGCAAAAAGACAGCTTACATGGTTCAGACGTGACGAAAGGATTAATTGGATATACAGGGATAAGCTTTCTGATGGCGAGAGTGAGTTGTCTTTGGCAGAAGAAATAATCAGAGGGAACGGTATTGTTTGTTAGGTACTGAAAGGCGGATTTACAGGTGAGATTCAGGCGGCTGAGAGACATTTTGATATATCTTATAATCATAGTCTGCATATCCGCAATTGTTATATCGCAGATATATCTTACGATGTCAGCAGACTCTGATACTGAGGACGCTACACTTTTTACAACAAGTAAAACTCTCAACTTCACAGGTGTTATTGTGCGTGACGAATCACTGGTATACACAAGCTATCTCGGCGGCGGTGTGCTTACATATGACATTGACGATGGCAGCCGTGTTTCAAATGGTTCATCAATAGCCAAGATATACAATTCATATACCCAGATTTACAACAGACATGAAATTGAGAAACTTGAAGAAGAGATTGAGGCTTTGGAAAAGGCTCAGGATAACGGAACTACCGATTATGTTCAGCCGGAGTTCATCTCCACCCAGATTTCCGAGCAGTATAAGGAGCTTATTGCGGATATCAGAACCCAGGATTTGGAGGACTTGAATTCCGAAAGAGTCGAGCTCCTGAAGCTCATGTGCATCCTCAACGTCTCGTCAAACGTTGAGAGCGATTATACCGATAGAATCAGTGTTCTCACCGAAAGGCTCAACACTCTTGAAGTTTCACTTGTCAATGCAGTTGCTACTGTCAGCGCTTCGTCCTCTGGATATTTTACGTCAGTCGTAGACGGGTATGAATCCGATTTGACCACCGACGGAATATCCGATTTGACGGTTGACGATATAAATGCGATTGTGGCTTCTCCACAGAAGGACACCGCTATGAGCTCAAATGTAATTGGAAAGCTGTTTTCCGACTACAAGTGGCAGATGGTTGGAGTCATTTATACAGACGACAGATATTTTGTAAACGAGAGCTTCGACCTGACATTTACTTCGGTTGGAAAAACCTACAACGTAACGGTTGAATCAATAACTGCCACAGGTAATGGCAACGAAGCGATAATCGTTCTTTCCTGCGACCAGATGGATGAGACTGTTGCGGCGTCAAGAGTTGTTGATGTTGAAATCCAGTTCGGTACTTATACAGGAATCAAAGTTTCGAGAAGTGCCATCAGATTCCAGAACGGTCAGAAGGGCGTGTATGTAGTAAGTGGCGGACAGACTGAATTCAGATATATAGATGTAATCTATGAGGGCGATGACTATGTTTTGTCAGCAGTGACAACGGAAGATGGTTACCTCAGCCTGTACGACAGCGTTCTACTGGACCCAGTATCGACAACGGAAGGACAAAGCGGTACTACTGACGAAGAAAGTGAATCTGAAGACAGCGAAGCTGAGGAAGAAGACACCGTTGAGGAAGACGATAACAGTGAATAACGAGCTATTCGTATCATTTTTTCATATTTTGTCTTGACATTTGCGCCGAAATATATGATAATAGAAGGGTATAGATATATTTGATTTTTAATGCTATATAAATAAATGCGGAGGTACATTATGAGTGTGTTTGATTCTATTAAGAACTTCTTGATTGGAGAAGAGGAAGCCGAAGATTACGAGCCTCTTGTCGATGATGGAAATGAAGTGGAAACAGTCGATATTGCTCAGGAAAGAAGAAACAGGGAGGTTAAGATTAATACAACTGCTACCGTACAGATTGTCCTCTCTCGTCCTACTGACTATTCTGAGGTTAAGTCCATCGGCGACGATTTGAACAATCAGAAGACAGTTCTCTTAAACCTTGAACAGGTCAAGGCTGAAGAAGCAAAGCGCATTATGGACTTCCTTTCGGGAGTTGCATATGCTAATGGTGCTACAATCAAGATGACTGCAACAAAGACGTTTGTCATCATGCCAAAGAACGTCGGCTTCAGCGGCATCGATTTGATGAGCGAGCTCGAAAACAACGGATATAGCTTTGAAAACTGATTCCGATAGCCATAGACAAAGGCTTTTATCGTCCGTAAGTGAGGATGAGAAGGTCCTCATTCGGCATATTATTGACCTCGGCAGGAGTAGTATGACTTCGGGACGTTCAAGGTTCAGTTGCTTTTTGGATGAAAGGCAACTTGCACTTTGTTGCGTGTCTCTTGAACGACACTCAAAAGATAGTGAGTTGCCGGACTATGAGCTCTCGGGTGGATATGACGAAGCGGAACGACGGGTGATTATCTTTTCTGGCTATGGCTATACTGTGCCGTTTTCACCGGTTGTTTTCAGTGGAAGAGATGTTGGAAAGCTGACACACCGTGACTTTCTCGGCACCCTTATGTCGCTTAATATCAAGCGTGAGATGATTGGTGATATCCTTGTAGGCGAGGAGCGCACTGTCGCTTTCGTTATGAACAGTGTTCTGCCGCTTGTTGAGGAGCTATCTAAGGTTGGAGGAGTCGGTGTGACTATCAGTCATGACTTTTCCGAAGATGATATCCCAGAAAAGAAGTTCGATGTCATAAACGCTACTGTGAAGTCACTGAGAATTGATGCCGTTTTGTCCGATGCCATTGGACTTTCACGTGAGAAGACGCAGGCTTTGATACGCTCTGAAGGAGTACTTCTGAATCACCTGATGATATTTGAACCCAGTGAAAGTGTCAATGAGGGCGATGTGTTTTCACTGCGTGGAAAGGGAAAGTTTATTCTTAACCACGTCGGTGGTATGTCTAAAAAAGACAGAATTTTCGTTACAATATATAAGTTCAAATAAGGAGGACAATATGAACGCCAAAGACATTGCTACAAAGAAATTTGAGAAAGCAACCTTCGGCTACAAGCCCGAAGAGGTCGACGAGTATTTAAAGGATGTTGCCATTGCTCTTTCAAATGCCACCAAGGAAAAGGAAGAGAGCGAGGCAAAGATTGTCAAGCTCGTCGAGCGAATAAATGAATACAGAAACGATGAGGACGCAATCCGAGATGCAATTTTGGTTTCTCAGAAACAGGGCAACAAGATTATTGCGGATGCCCGTGCGGAAGCCGACAGAATAGTTGCTGACGCTCAGGCTCAGAGAGATGCGCTCTTGGCTGATATCTCCAACGACTGTGAGGCTTTGAAACGGTCTGAAGTTGAGAAGATTGCTGTTGCAATCAAGGAAGAGAATGACAAGCTCAATGCTGTAGTTGCAGCTTCCAAGACCCAGACCGAAATGCAAACGGACAAGCTTAACAAGCTTAAAGCTGAGGTCACTGACTTCAAGAAAAAGGTTCTTCTCGTTCTCAACGAACAAATCAGGGTTGTTTCAAATCTGCCCGAGCTTTCTGATGAAGAAATCTCAAAGATTGTGTCCGGACAGGTAAAACCTGAAGTACAGACACCATCACCGATTGCTGAGGAGAAGCCAGTTGTAAGTGAACCGGTCGCTTCTGAATCTGCTGAGAAGACTGTCAAGCAGACTAAGCCTGTAGCTGAGAAGCGCCGCACATCTTTTGGATTCGATGAATCCATGTATAAAAAGCAGGAATTTACGTCCGAAGAATTGAAATTCGGTCATAATTCACCTAATAAGAAATAATCATTACTAAGGGGTAAAGGATATGGACTATAACAAGACCTTGAATCTTCCCGAAACCGACTATCCCATGCGTGGCAACCTTGCTACCAAAGAGCCACCGATGGTCGAAAATTGGGACAAAGAAGGCTTATACAAGAAGATACTCAAAAAGAACGAAGGACGTCCTTCGTACATTCTCCACGATGGACCTCCGTATGCAAACGGCGATATCCATCTGGGAACCGCACTCAACAAGGTTCTCAAAGACATAATCGTCAAGCAGAAGAATATGAGCGGCTATTGCGCTAACTATGTTCCCGGATGGGATACACACGGGCTTCCGATTGAGCTTAAAGCTATGAAGAAAATCGGCGTTGAAAATGGCGCTATTCCTCCTTTGGAATTAAGAAAGCATTGCCGTGAGTTCGCTATGACCTACGTTGACACCCAGAGAACCCAGTTCAAGAGACTCGGCGTTCTCGGAGATTTTGACGACCCGTATCTGACGTTGAAGCCCGAATTCGAGGCGAGACAGGTCGAGGTCTTCGGCGAAATGGCTAAGAAGGGCTATATCTACAAAGGCTTGAAGCCTGTTTATTGGTGCCCTGAGTGCCAGACAGCACTTGCTGAGGCTGAAATCGAGTATCAGGACGACCCGTGCCTTTCTATCTACGTAAAATTCAAGGTTGTAGATGATAAGGGACTCTTCACATCTCTGGGGCTAAGTCTTGATAATACCTATTTCGTGATCTGGACAACTACTACATGGACTCTTCCTGGCAACCTGGCTATCTGCCTGGGTCCTGAGTATGAATATACAATCGTTCAGGCAAACGGCGAGAACTACGTTATGGCTCGTGAACTTATCGAGCCCACACTTGCGGCGGCAGGAATTACCGAATACACAACTGTCGGTTCGTTTACCGGCAAGGAACTCGAATATTGTACAGCTCAGCACCCGTTTATGGACAGGTTGTCACTTGTTATTGTCGGCGACCATGTAACGCTTGACAGTGGTACCGGTTGCGTCCATACAGCTCCTGGCTATGGCGTTGATGACTTCGAGATTGCAAAGAAGTATGATGAAGTCGGAATAATTGTTGCTGTTGACGGCAAGGGCGTTCTTACTGAAAAAGCCGGACAGTTTGCAGGGCTCACTACAGACGAAGCTAACAAAGTAATTTCAAAGCACCTTATTGAAACTGGCGCGATGTTTGCGTCAAGCAAGATTGTGCACCAGTATCCTCACTGCTGGAGATGCAAGTCTCCGATTCTCTTCAGAGCTACTGAGCAGTGGTTCTGCTCGGTTGAAGACTACAAGGAAGAGACTGTAAAGGCTATTGAGGATGTCCAGTGGATTCCTGCGTGGGGAGAAGATAGAATCAAGGGAATGGTCATGGATCGTTCCGACTGGTGCATTTCCCGTCAGCGCACATGGGGTGTTCCGATTCCGATTGTATACTGCAAGAATTGCGGCAAGCCGATTATCAACGATGAAACTATAAAGGCTATTTCTGACTTGTTCAGACGTGAAGGCTCTGACGGCTGGTATAAGCACGAGGCTAACGAGTTTATCCCGGAAACTGTCAAATGCGAGTGCGGATGCGGAGAATTCGCAAAGGAAACCGATATCATGGATGTCTGGTTTGATTCGGGTGTAACTCATACAGCAGTTCTCGACCAGAGAGAAGGACTTTCTTCTCCTGCTGACTTGTATCTTGAAGGCGCAGACCAGTACAGAGGCTGGTTCCAGTCTTCGCTTCTTACCTCCGTTGTTGTAAATGGCAAGGCTCCTTACAAGGCTGTCTGCACGCACGGCTGGGTTGTTGACGGCGAAGGCAAGGCGATGCATAAATCTCTCGGAAATGGCATCGAGCCTCACGAGATTTACGATAAGAACGGTGCCGATATTCTGAGACTTTGGGCGGCTTCAAGTGACTATCACGCAGATATAAGAATCTCGAAGGAAATCTTGGGACAGCTTTCTGATTCCTATAAGAAGATAAGAAATACTGCAAGATTTATCTTGGGCAATCTTTCTAATCAGGGCGGATTTGACTATGATACTCAGGCAGTAGCGCTCGAAGACCTCGAAGAGATTGACAAGTGGGCTATAATGAAGCTTGACAATCTTATCACCAAGGTTGATGAGGCATATAATGCATTCGATTTCCATATCGTTGTTCACTCCATCCACAACTTCTGCGTTGTCGATATGAGTAACTTCTACCTCGATATCATCAAGGACAGGCTTTACTGTGAGGCTGTTGATTCTAAGGCAAGACGTTCTGCTCAAACTGCGATGTACATGATTCTCTCTGCTTTGGCACGTCTTTTGGCTCCGATTCTTTCGTTCACTGCGGATGAAATCTGGTCTTACATGAAGCACTCTTCGTCCGAAAATCCCGAGAGTGTTTTCCTTAACGATATGCCTAAGGTATCAGGACTTACATTTGATGAAGAGTTCACTTCCAAGTGGGAATATATCTATAATCTCAGAGTAGATGCCAAGAAGGCTCTCGAATTGAAGAGAGCTGAGAAGGTAATCGGTTCTTCTCTTGAAGCTCGCATTACGATAACGGCAGGTGACAGCTATGATAAGCTGATGGCTGTCAAGGAGCTTCTTCCTACTGTACTCATCGTTTCAAAGGTTGAAGTTGAGAAGGAAGGCAATCCTGAATTCACCGGAGAGACAACCGGTCTTGGCTTCACTGTTCGGAAGTCTGAGGGCGAAAAGTGTGAGCGATGCTGGATTTATTCCGACGAGGTAGGCTGTTCGCACGAGCATCCCACGCTTTGCAAACGCTGTGCTGAAACTGTTTCTCAGATGTCAATTGACGCATAATTGAAATAACTTGCTCGGCTGCTGCCTGATAGCGGTAGCCGGTCATTGTAGTTAAGGATGTGTTTGTTTGCTGGTTCTTTCTTTAGTCTTAGCTGGACTGCTCATTGTGCTTGACCAGCTTCTGAAGCTTTATGTTTCAACGAATTTTGAGCTGTGTACGTCTGTTATCCACAGATACTGGACATTCTCAATTGGAAGTTTCGACGTATTCAGCATTACTCACATCCGCAACGACGGAGCCGGTTGGAGTATTCTCGGAGGTCGGACAATCTTCCTGATTGCGTTTACTTCGATTGTCTTGATAGCCATACTCGTATACATGATTCTCAAGCGAAGGAAAATCGGCACTCTTGAATATCTGGCGCTATCACTTGTTATCGGTGGTGGAGTAGGAAACCTTGTTGACAGATTCAGAATGTTAATAGACCCTGATTTTACAGGTGTTGTCGACTATATCGCTGTAGATTTTATCGATTTTCCGATTTTTAACTTTGCAGATATGTGTGTCGTTGTCGGCGGAATCGGTCTTTGTCTGATTTATATCTGTCAGGAATCAAAGGAATCAAAAGTCAAAAAGCTTGCGAAGGCTGAAGAAGCTAAAGAAAACGGCGAAAGCGAAAATAAGTCACAAGGTGAAGACCGGTGACCAGATATGATTTGGTCGTAGACGTTGAATGTGAAGGTAAAAGGCTTGACAGCTGGCTGGCGTTGCAGGATGAGATCGATATAACACGTTCTTTTGCGGCAAAGCTGATTGAAGACGGCAATGTCCTTGTTAATGGTAAAGTTGCTTCAAAGAGTACGAAACTGAATATCGGCGATGAAATTACTCTGACTATGCCCGACCCAATTGGACTGTCAGTTGAGCCGGAGAACATTCCTCTTGACATCGTATATGAGGACAGCGACCTTCTGGTTGTCAATAAGCTGAAAGGCATGGTTGTTCACCCGGCGGCTGGTAACTATCAGGGAACACTTGTGAATGCACTTCTATGGCATTGTCAAGGCGAGCTTTCCGGAATCAACGGAGTTATTCGTCCGGGGATTGTTCATAGAATCGACAAGAACACAAGCGGACTTCTGATAGTAGCAAAGACGGATAAAGCGCATCTTGGACTCGCCGAGCAAATAAAGGCACATAGCTTTACACGTGAGTATGAAGCTATTTGCACTAGTGGAAGGTTCAAAGAAACTACAGGAACTATAAACGCTCCAATCGGTAGAGATAAGAATAATCGCAAGCGCATGTGTGTGACAGAACAAAATTCGAGACCTGCCATAACCCACTACACAGTTTTAGATGAATTGCATGAGCGCTCGCTGGGGATATGTTCCTATGTGAATTTCAGATTGGAAACCGGAAGGACGCACCAGATAAGAGTACATTCTGCGTACATCGGTCATCCGATTTTAGGCGATGACATTTATGGCAAGCCATATAAAGGCTGTGAAGGTCAATGCCTTCACGCAAGAAAGATAGGATTTATTCATCCTGTTACCGGGAAATATCTTGAATTTACAAGTGAGCTCCCGGAATACTTTTCCAAGCTCCTTGAGAAGATGAGAGACAACATATGATTAAACTTGACAATTCGATTTTTGTTACAGATATGGACGGAACACTTCTGGCGCCCGACAAGTCGGTTTCAGAAGGAAATCTTAAAGCAATTTCTGAATATAGAAAATCCGGAGGACTTTTTGGAATCGCAACCGGAAGACCGATTCACACGATGAGAAAATATCTTAGTATCTTGGATATTGACTTACCGCTGATTCTCTACAACGGGTGCATCATCTACGACCATCACGCTGACAGGATTTTGTCTGCGACTTATCTTCCGGATTGCGCAAGGGATATTCTTAAAGATATTTTTTCTACTTTTCCTGGAATTGCTCCTGAGATATTTACTTTTGAAGGGCAGTATTACCTTAACCTCAATGATGCCGAAAAGTGGCATCACGAGATACTTCAGGTCAGCTATACAAAGAAGGCTTCCGGTGATGAAGTCACCGAGTCGTGGTGCAAGCTTCTTTTCGCAGACAGCGTCGAAGTCATCGATAAGCTTATGAAGTACGTCACGAAGTTTGACGGTATGGGAGTAAGATTCGTTAGAAGCTGTCCCTACTTTCTGGAGCTACTTCCTGAGAATGTTTCAAAGGGAAGTGCTCTGAAAGAACTGTGTCAAGTTACAAAGTTTGACTGTAAATTTGTTATCTCCGCTGGAGATTATGACAACGATATTGAGATGCTCAAAGCATCCGATATAAGCTTTTGCCCGTCTGATTCACAGCCTGCTGTGAAGGAAGCGGCGGATTATGTATTGAAATCCACCTGCTCAGAGGACACCATGGCAGAAGCACTCGCTATATTGGCAACATTATAATTTGGAGGTTTTTCTATGGACGAATTACTAAAGAAACAGCTCAGTATAACTGCCTGTAAGGTAAGAATGGGCATTATCGAGGGTGTTTATAACGCTAAAAGCGGTCACCCAGGGGGATCTTTATCTATTGCTGACCTTCTAACATATCTTTATTTCGCAAAGATGAATGTATATCCCGACAAGCCCGACCTTCCTGACAGAGACCGTTTTGTTCTTTCAAAGGGACACACAGCTCCTGCTCTTTATTCGGTTCTGGCTAACAGAGGATATTTTGATGTTGAAGAGCTCAAAGGTCTTCGTCATATCGGTTCCATGCTTCAGGGACACCCTGACATGAAGCACATTCCGGGTGTTGATATGTCCTCCGGTTCCTTGGGACAGGGAATATCTGCCGCCTGTGGTATGGCACTTTCTGCAAAGCTCACACACGACACTTATCACGTATACTGCGTTTTGGGCGATGGTGAAATCGAAGAAGGACAGGTCTGGGAAGCCGCTATGTTTGCGGCTCAGCAGAAGCTTGACAACCTCACTGCAATCGTTGATAACAACGGCTTGCAGATTGACGGCAAGATTTCCGACGTTTGCTCTCCTTATCCGATTACCGATAAGTTCTCTGCATTCGGCTGGCATGTAATTGCTATGGATGCTCACGACTTTGACAGCATCGATGCCGCATTCAAGGAAGCTGAAACTGTTGTCAATCAGCCCGTAATGATAGTTATGTCCAGCGTCAAGGGCAAGGGTGTTTCGTTCATGGAGAATCAGGTTTCATGGCACGGAACTGCACCTAACAAGGAACAGTATGAACAGGCTATGAGTGAGCTTCAGGCTCACCTCAAAGAGTTGGAGGAGGAATAAGAAATGGCAGAACTGATTAAAAAGGCTACCAGAGAGAGCTATGGTGAAACTTTAGCTGAGCTCGGTGATAAGTATGAGAACCTTTACGTTTTGGATGCCGACCTTGCCGCCGCAACCAAGACAGGTATATTCAAAAAGAAGTTCCCTGACAGACACATCGACTGTGGAATCCAGGAAGCAAACATGATGGGTGTTGCCGCAGGTCTTGCCGCAACAGGAAAGATTCCTTTCGCTTCGTCGTTTGCAATGTTTGCCGCCGGAAGAGCTTTTGAAATTGTAAGAAACTCTATCGGTTATCCTCACCTCAATGTTAAGATTGGCGCCACTCATGCCGGTATTTCTGTAGGTGAAGACGGTGCGACTCACCAGTGCAACGAGGACATTGCTCTTATGCGCACTATCCCCGGAATGACTGTAATCAATCCTGCTGATGATGTAGAAGCAAGAGCGGCTATCGAAGCGGCAATTCAGTATGTCGGACCGGTTTACATGCGTTTTGGCAGACTTGCAACTCCCGTTTTTAACGATAAGGAGACCTACAAGTTCGAGCTCGGTAAGGGCGTTCAGCTCACCGAAGGAAACGATGTAACTATAGTTGCAACAGGACTTCTCGTTTACGAGGCACTCGTTGCTGCAGAACAGCTGAAGAACGACGGTATCAGCGCAAGAGTAATCAACATCCACACCATCAAGCCTTTGGATGAAGAGATCATCGTCAAGGCGGCTCGTGAGACAGGACTTGTTATCACTGCCGAGGAGCACAGCGTTATCGGCGGTTTAGGTTCTGCTGTGTGCGATACACTCTCAGCCAATTGCCCGACCAAGGTTGTAAAGATTGGTGTAAATGATGTGTTCGGCTACTCAGGTCCTGCAGTACAGCTTCTAAAGGAATTCGGACTCTGCTCCGAGAACATTGTAGCTACTGTAAAGGAAGCTATGAGAAGCAAATAATTTTTAAGAAATATTCAGTTTCCCGTTCCGAAAGCATAGTATGTCTTATCGGGACGGGAGGCGATATTTTGCAGAGACGAAGACACAGAACTAAGTGTGATAACAGCAATTCATATCTGGTTGTGATGCTGGTTATTGGAATGGTTGTAGTTCTTATATTCATAAATTCGGCGCTGAAACCTGTTATCATGAATATGGCAGAGTCTTACGGAAAGATGTCGGTAGCTAAGACTGTCGACGATGCCGTCAGCAAAGTTTTTGAAAACGAAGATATCGGCTATTCGGATATAGTCAGGCTTACATTCAGCGATTCCGGGTTTGTGACAGCAGTCGAGTATAATTCTGCCGAGATAAATAAAATCAAGCTTTTGCTGAGTAGAAGCTTGGTTTCAAGTTTGGAAAAACTCAGGGCTTCAAAAATAAAAGTCCCAATTGGAAGTGTCACCGGAAACGCTTATTTAAGCGGCAGGGGACTTAATTTAAGACTCAGAATAATGCAGTCGTCGGTGCCGGTAATCGAAGTAATTTCATCATTTGAAAGTGAAGGTATAAATACCGTTTTGCACCGCATTATAATAAGAATCACTGTTGAGACGGAAGCGTATCTTCCTCCGAGAAGAGTGAGCTTTACTCTCACACAGGATTTTGTAATAGCACAGACAATTATTGTCGGCGATATTCCGTCGGGATACGCCGATATTGGATAAAAGAAAGGGCAGATAAGATGAATAAATCTGATGCTGAAAAGCGTGTAGAGGAGCTAAGTCGCCTGCTCGATTATTATAGCAAAAAATATTATGTTGACGATAATCCGGAAATCGAGGACTATGAGTTCGACGCTTTGATGGAAGAGCTTATCGCACTCGAAAAAGAGTTTCCGGAGCTAGTTAAGCCCACATCTCCGACGCAAAGAGTCGGCGGTGCACCTGTATCGGGATTTGAGAAGGTTCCCCATACAGTGCAGATGGGAAGCCTTCAGGACGTATTCTCCTATTCTCAAGTGAAAGACTTTGTCGACAGGATAAAGTCTGAGATTTCTGAACCAAGCTTTACTGTAGAGCCAAAGATAGACGGTTTGTCCGTTTCACTTGAATATCGGGACGGCGAGCTCGTAAGAGGTTCTACAAGAGGTGATGGCTTTGTCGGAGAAGATGTCACAGCGAACCTTAAAACAATCCGCTCAATACCGTTGAAGCTCACAAGAAATATTCCTTTTTTGGAGGTCAGAGGCGAGGTTTATATGCCTCACTCTTCTTTTGAGAAGCTTTCGATGGAAATGGAGCTTTCGGGCGAACAGCCTTTTAAGAACCCTCGAAACGCCGCTGCTGGTTCGCTCAGGCAGAAGGACCCTCAGATTGCGGCAAAAAGAAAGCTCGACATATTCGTATTCAATGTTCAGCAGTGTGAAGGAATCGAGTTCACTTCTCATAAACAGTCGCTCGACACTTTAGCTGAGCTTGGATTTAAGATAATTCCGGAGTACAAGCTTTTTAGCGAGTATTCCGATATAGAAAACGCAATCATTTCACTGGGCGAGAGAAGATACAAGCTTTCATATGACATAGACGGTGTTGTTATAAAGCTCGATAACCTTAGAGACAGGGAAACGGTTGGATATACTTCAAAGGTTCCCAAGTGGGCGGTTGCATACAAGTTCCCACCGGAAGAGAAAAAGACCAAGCTTCTTGATATCGAAGTCAATGTCGGCAGAACAGGCGCAATTACGCCGGTTGCGGTCTTTGAACCGGTCACTCTGGCAGGGACAAGCGTCTCAAGAGCCACTTTACACAATCAGGACTTCATAGATGACCGTGGCATTTCAATTGGCGACGAAATAGTCGTGAGAAAAGCCGGTGACATAATTCCGGAAGTTCTGAGTGTTTCAGAAAAGCACGGTAGCGGAAGCTTCAAGCTTCCCGAATACTGTCCAGTATGCGGAACAAAAGCTATCAGAGAAGACGACAAGAGCGTTCTCAGGTGCCCGAATATCGAGTGCCCGGCACAGCTTCTTAGGTCTCTTATCTACTTTGCATCAAAGCCTGCGATGAATATTGATGGTTTGGGTCCTGCTGTTGCACAGCAACTTCTGGACAGCGGTCTTGTCAAGAGGATTCCGGACATATATGCGTTGACTGTTCTTGATATATTGACTCTAGAAGGCTTTAAGGAGCGTTCTGCTGAAAAGCTTATATCGGCGATTGAGAAGTCGAAATCTAATTCTTTGGACAGGCTTCTATGCGGACTGGGAATAAGAAATGTTGGCTCGGCATCGTGTAAGCTGTTATGCGAGAGATTCGGGAGTATCGACAGAATTCTTGAAGCCACTGTAGATGAAATCGAAGCCATTGACGGTTTTGGTACTTTGACTGCTGAGACCGTGTATGAAACGCTTTCAGAGCCTCATATGAGAGCTACAATCGAGCTTTTGAAGAGCTATGGCGTCACTGAGTATGCTACATCTGCTCAGTCACAGAAGCTCATGGGACTCAGTTTTGTGATAACCGGAACACTTCCGACATATACAAGAGACGAAGCTAAGAGGCTAATCGAGGACAACGGCGGAACAGTCAAGTCCTCCGTTTCCAAGAAAACAGATTACGTTCTTGCTGGTGAGGAAGCTGGTTCAAAGCTTACTAAGGCGCAGGAGCTTGGAATCAAGATTATAGATGAGAGCGGTCTTATGGGACTTCTCGAATGAAATACTAAAGACGAAAGAAAGGCAGACGAAATGGCAAATAATCCGAATATAGATATCAAGCACGTTGCGAAGCTTGCAAGAATCAAGATTTCCGACGATGAGCTTCCAAGATATTCAGAGGAAATGAATAATATCATCAAGATGGTTGAAGCTATGCCAGAAATCGACGACGAGCTTCTAGTCGACGAGAGCAATGTTATGGATTTAAGGGAGGACAAGCTTTCTGACAGCAAGCTTTCCCGTGATGAAATTCTTAAGAATGCTCCGAAGGTCGTTGCCGGCTGTGTTGTTGTACCAAAGACTGTTGAATAGGGAGGAAGCAATTTGGAACTTTATGAATATAAAGCGAGCGAACTGAGCGAAATGCTCGGCAAGGGTGAGATATCGTCAAAAGAACTCACTGAATCTGTGTTTGACAAAATCGAAAAAACTGAACCTTCTATCGGTGCATATCTTACGCTTAACTGTGAGTCGGCGCTTGCAGAGGCTGAGAAAATAGACAAAAGAAGAGCATCCGGCGAGGAATTGTCTCCGCTTGCAGGAATCCCGATAGGAATCAAAGACAATATCTCAACTTCCGGCATCAGGACGACCTGCGCTTCAAGAATGTTGGAAAACTATACGCCCGTTTTTGATGCAACAGTTATTACAAAGCTTAAAAATGCCGGTGCAATCATAACCGGCAAGCTTAATATGGACGAATTCGCAATGGGCTCATCCACTGAAACGTCTTACTTCCAGCCTACTAAGAACCCGTTTGACACTTCCTGCGTTCCCGGAGGTTCTTCCGGAGGCTCTGCGGCGGCTGTAGCTTCAATGGAAGCTGTAATGGCTCTTGGGTCTGATACCGGCGGTTCTATTCGTCAGCCGTCTTCTTTATGTGGCGTTGTCGGTCTAAAGCCTACATACGGCTCTGTTTCGAGATACGGTCTTGTTGCCTTTGCGTCGTCTTTGGACCAGATTGGTTCTATCACAAGAAGCGTCAAGGATTCGGCAATGCTTTTTGACGCTATCTGCGGTCACGATCAGATGGACGCTACGAGCGCAAGAAGAGAATATTCCCCAATAAGCGGAACTCTTGATGGCGATGTTTGCGGTCTCAGAATTGGTATTCCTAAGGAATATTTCGGCGACGGAATCAAGCCGGAAGTAAAAGAAGCTGTTATGAATTCGGTCAAGGCTCTTGAAAGCAGAGGAGCGACCGTCAGAGAGATTTCTCTTCCTTCGACAGAGTATGCACTTTCTGCCTACTATATAATCGCCTGTGCTGAAGCTTCATCCAATCTTGCAAGGTTCGATGGAGTCAAGTACGGCTATCGCTGCGAGAATCCCGAAAATCTCATGGATATGTATGAGAGAACAAGAAGCGAAGGCTTCGGAAGAGAAGTTAAGAGAAGAATCATCCTCGGCACATTCGTACTGAGCTCTGGTTACTATGATGCTTATTACAAGAAGGCGAAGCTTCTGCAGAAGAGAATTCGCTCAGAGTTTGACAGCTCATTCAATGACGTTGATGTCATAATTACTCCTACTTCTCCGTTTGAGGCATTCAAATTCGGCGACAAGATGGACGACCCGCTTGCGATGTATTCGGCAGATATTTGTACTGTCACGGTTAATATTGCAGGTCTTCCTGCTGTCAGCGTTCCCTGCGGTTATTCGGAAACCGGTTTGCCTTATGGTATGCAGATAATCGGCAGAAGCTTTGATGAGAGAACAATTCTCAATACAGCATATGCTCATGAGACTGATTTCGGAGGATTTAAGGCTCCTGTAATTGCAAATGGGGAGGTAGAGCTATGATAAAAGGCTATGAGGTTGTTGTAGGCTTGGAGGTTCATGCCGAGCTTAACACCGCAACTAAGATTTATTGCAGCTGTAAAAACTCTTTCGGACTTGAAGTCAACACACAGGTTTGCCCGATTTGCCTCGGTATGCCAGGAACACTTCCTACTTTGAATGAGAAAGTAGTTGAGTACGCAATTAAAATGGGTCATGCTCTTAACTGCGGAATCAACAGAATCTGCAAGCAGGACAGAAAAAACTATTTCTATCCCGATCTTCCTAAGTCCTATCAGATTTCTCAGGCTGATATTCCGCTTTGTCACGACGGTTACCTCGACATTATCGTTGACGGCGAAACGAAGAAAATCGGCGTTGAGCGTATTCACATTGAAGAGGATGCAGGAAAGCTTCTTCACTCGGATAAGTTTGACGGTTCTCTTGTAGACTTCAACCGTTGCGGAGTTCCGCTTATTGAGATTGTTTCGAGACCCGATATGAGAAGCTCAGACGAAGCGAAGGCATATCTCGAAACAATACGCTCAATTCTCAGGTATATCGATATATCCGACTGTAAAATGCAGGAGGGGTCAATCAGATGTGATGTCAACGTCTCAGTCCATAAGCCGGGAGAACCTCTTGGCACTAGATGCGAGATGAAGAACGTCAACAGCTTTTCAGCAGTCGTTCATGGAATCGACTACGAGGCTAACCGCCAGATTGAGATTCTGGAAGCCGGCGGCACCATCACCCAGGAAACGAGAAGATGGGACGACGCCAAGGGTGAGAGCGTTTCTATGCGTTCAAAGGAAGATGCGCAGGATTACAGATACTTCCCTGAGCCCGACCTCGGAACCATCGTTGTTTCAGAAGAGAAGGTTCAGTATTTGAAAGATACTTTGCCAGAGCTTCCGAATGCGAGAATACTGAGATATATTGATACCTGCTGGCTTTCGTATAACGATGCCGCAATGATTGTCGATGTTCCCGAGAAGGCTGAGCTGTTCGATAAAACTCTCGAAGCCGGTTGCAAGTCGGGCAAGCTTCTTTCAAACTGGATTTTAGGCGAGATTTCAAAGCTTATGAACGACGGAACCGATATTAGTAACACAAATCTCACTCCCGAAAAGCTGGCGAAGATTGTAAACTACATTGACTCGAGCAAGATTTCCACCGCTGCAGGCAAGAAGGTCTTTGACGCTGTTATGAGTGACAATGCCGACATCGACGAATTCATCGAGAAGAATTCTCTTTCACAGATTTCGGATGTTTCGTCTCTTGAAAAGATTGCCGCCGAGGTAGTCTCCCAGAACGAGAAATCTGTCGCCGACTACAAGAACGGCAAGACGAATGCTCTCGGCTACCTTGTAGGTCAATGCATGAAGGCTTCCAAGGGCAAGGCAAACCCTGCTGTCATGAAAGAGCTTGTTCTGAAGCTTCTTGATGACTAACTGAAAATAAAGATTAGCGACTGCTGTTCAGCGGTCGCTTTTTTGTTTTCTATATGTAAGAGCAATGAGGACCATTCCTGAAATACAGACGAATGGTATAATGCTTCCTGTGCTCGATAACTCGATACTGCTACTCACACCAGTTTCAACGCTTATGTGATTCTGAACTATCAGATATCCAACAGCAGAAAAAATGGCAGTCAGGA
This sequence comes from Oscillospiraceae bacterium, assembly GCA_021200775.1. GTDB lineage: Bacteria > Bacillota > Clostridia > Oscillospirales > Ruminococcaceae > Faeciplasma. Next base: position 322,745 of record JAJQGB010000004.1, on the reverse strand, counting down.
TAAGCTGAATCGGTCTGGTGATATAAAACCATTTGAAGCTATAGTTGCCACCGGATAGACATATAATCTGCATATGAACGCAAAGACCACCAAATGATAAAAGAACAGTAAGTAAAACAAAGAAAATGAGTCCATTTCCTTGAAGTGAAGTGATATTTGATATTTCGAAAATTGCAGAAACGATGGGAATTTGCAACGGCAAAAGTGAGAGCAGAGCTGAAAAGAAGACAATTGTCGAGCATATCGAAATCATAGAATTAGCAGAAGAGGATATTGCATCCATAACCGCATTTGTAAGCGAAACGCCTTTACAGCTGACATTAACAGTCGATTTGACTTTGAAATTAACTATGAAGAGTATGTATAAAATAGTGTTTGATAAGAAAATCGATAAGAATGCTGTAAAGCCTAAAAGCTTTGCATGAAATACTGCTGAACTCACTATTCCGAGAATATAGGCGGAACCTGAAGCGTAGGAAAAGCAAATCACTCTTTCCGCCTGCTCTGATGTAATGCAATTTTCCTTTACGAGCTCACTTAGCATCCTTGCTCCTATCGGGTAACCACAGATATTTCCAAGAAGAAATACAAGGAATATCTCACATCTCACAGGCGATATTCTCTTAGGTATGAGTGATTCAGAGCATTTTATCAGCACGCTTGCAAGCACGCTATTTAAAAATAATGATGGTACTATGCCTATTATACAGTTTTCTATAGATTTAACGATGGCTTCTTTTACTTCATCTATATGGATAATTGAAAATATCAGAACCACCAACACAACAATCGTAACCAGTCCATGTAATTTGTTTTTCAATAAGCTTGCCTCCTTTTCACTATTACAATTCTATGCTTGACTTTTCGGCAGTATAATTGAAGGGAGTGATTCTATTGAATATTAAAGCTATACTGCCTGAGCTCAAAAATCGGGCAAGAAAATATGCCTACTATGAATCTTATGTCACCGTTTCAGGAGATGATGAAGTGTTGATTGAAAATGTTATCGATGTTCTCGAGTGCAATGAAATCATGCTTAGAGTTAAAGCCGGAGTAAATGAAGTGGTTGTCTGGGGAGAAAATCTGAAGGTGTCTGCATATACCGACCGCTCAGTTACACTTACCGGCAAAATTTCAACCGTAGAAATCTCAAAAGGCGGTGCAAAGATACTATGAGTTTGTTTCTTATGAGACTGATTGGGATTATTACCATAAGGATTGACGGCTTTGATATGGGCATAGTTGTAAACCGACTGAGAAAAGAATGTAAAGTGATATCGCTTAACGCAAAAGGTGACACTGTCTATGCGATTTTGCCTTTCTTTTACGAAAAGAAGCTTGAAGAAATTGCGGCAGGGAATAGCTGTGTTCTTGAAGTAACTTCTCGCAAGGGACTATACTTTCATCTTCGCAAGTATCGTAAGAGATACGGTTTGGTCGTCGGAATTCTTACTTCAATTATACTTACCTTTTACCTGTCAAATATAGTTTTCAGCATACGGATAGTCGGAACTGATGATGAGCAAATTATTTATGAAGTAAGGGAGATTTTAGAAGAGGAAGGCTTGAAAGCCGGAGCTTTTATACCGAATTTGAACTTTTTGAAGCTACAAGCTCGGCTTTTTGAGATTGATGATGATATATCTTGGGTATCAATCGGCAACAGTGGTTCAGTGGTGACAGTTAATTTGAGGACAGTAATCGAGAAAGCAGAAACAGATGAGGGCAGGATTCCTTGCAACATTATTGCAACTGAGGATGCACAGATTGTCGATATCAATGTACTTGTCGGGCATTTGGAAATTCTGATAGGTGACGCAGTTGCTAGGGGCGATTTGCTGGTAAGTGGATATGTAGAAAGAGGAAACGGCAGAACATACTATTATCACTCCATAGCGAATATCACCGCTATATTTGAGAGAACTGTTACTTTTGAGCAGAGCATCTATGACAGAATAGTTGTCGATGGTGAAACATATTACTCTAAGAGCTTTAGTATATTTGATATTGATATCCCGATTCCGAATTTTACTGTACTTGATGGCGCCTATATTACGAATACATACACCTCAAATCTCAACTTCCTCGGGATTGAACTGCCTGTTGGTATCACTACAACCGAATATACCGAGCAGATCTATAAGCTCAACATCTACACTTTGGATGAGGCGGAGGAGATAGTAATCGATAAGCTTGCAAATTACGAGGAAAAACTGATAGGCGACTACGAGATAATCGGAAAAGACGTCTCAGTTGAGAAAACAGATAGCTCTGTTTTCCTGACATGTGTCTATACTTTACAGGGCGATATAGGCATGGAGAGCCCGATATTTGCGAAATAATTGCTTTATATTTCCGGCGGGATATTGAAATATCCCGCTTTATCTGGTATAATAATGGTGGAAAGAGATGTGAAAATGCATATAAGCATATCGCACAGTAAGGAGGACGTCTGTTTATGGAGAAATCTTTGGCAGTTACAAACTTGGGTCTTATACAAGGGCTTTTCGGAAGTCAGGATGAGAATATCCGCCTGATTCAGGATGAGCTTGGAGTAAATATAGTCACCAGAGGCGGGAACATCAAGATTATTGGTCTTGATAGCGAAGTCGAAAAAGCTTATAAGTGTGTAATTGCTCTGATTAAGATTTTGGAGAACGGAGATGAAATTTCGCCTCAGCAGGTCAGATATGTACTTTCGATGGGTGAAGAAGCAACTGCCGACGAAATCGCAAAGCTTTCGGATGGCGGAATCTGCGTCACTTCGACCGGCAAGACAATCAAGCCGAAAACTCTCGGTCAGAAGAAATACATCGATGCGATAGACTCAAATACCATTACGTTTGGAGTTGGTCCAGCCGGAACAGGAAAGACCTATCTGGCAGTCTCTATGGCAGTAAGAGCCTTCAAGGCTCACAGCATAAACAAGATTATCCTGACTCGTCCTGCTGTCGAGGCTGGTGAGAAGCTCGGATTTTTGCCGGGAGATTTGCAGACAAAGGTAGACCCATATTTGAGACCTCTTTATGATGCTCTATTTGAAATGCTCGGCGCAGAATCCTTTGCAAAGTATCAGGAACGGGGGAATATTGAGGTTGCTCCGCTTGCATATATGAGAGGAAGGACCCTTGATGAAGCGTTTGTAATACTCGATGAAGCGCAGAATACGTCTCCCGAGCAGATGAAGATGTTTTTAACTCGTCTCGGCTTCAACAGTAAGATGGTTATTACTGGTGATGTCACACAGATTGACCTGCCCGACCCGAGAAAATCCGGTTTAATCGAGGCGGTAAAGGTCTTAAAAAATGTTCCTGATATAGGAATTATCTACTTTTCTGAAAAAGACGTCGTAAGACATAAACTTGTTCAGGATATTGTCAAGGCGTATGAGCAGTACAACAGAGAAAGGATGAAGAAAACTCGTGAGAAGACTTAGAGTTGCGTTTAATAACGAGCAAAAATATATACCGATAACAAAGGAATTTAGAAAGCTTTTGCGTGCGTGCTGTAAGTGCTCTCTTTATTGTGCAGAGTTCGATGAAAACTGCGAGATAAGTATTTCGTTTGTCACAAATGACGTTATCAGGGAACTCAATGCACAGTATCGCAACATAGATGCACCTACCGATGTTCTTTCATTTCCACTTGCTGACAACTGCGAGTTCGATTTGAATCCGGATAGTGACTGCTATATGCTCGGGGATATAATTATTTCCACGGAAAAGGCGGCTGAACAGGCTGTCGAGAACAACAATTCTACTGAAAGAGAAATAGCGTTTTTGGTTGTCCATTCGATGCTTCATCTTTTGGGATACGACCATCCGGATGAGGATGGACCGGAAACGAAAGAAATGCGCAAAAAGGAAAAAGAAATCATGCATTCGCTTGGATATGAGAGCGGAGAGATACTGAAGCATCCGGTTCATTCAAAGGATGATATAAAATTAGTGGAGGAAGAAAGTAAGTGACAGAAAATTCATTTGTAACGATCGTTGGAAGACCGAATGCAGGGAAGTCATCCCTGATAAATGCACTTGTCGGCGAAAAAATAGCAGCAGTAAGTTCAAAGCCTCAGACAACCAGAACCAAGATTACCGGTGTACTCACAAGAGGAGATATTCAGTACGTCTTCATGGACACTCCTGGTATGCACCGTTCAAGGGACAAGCTCTCGGAGTATATGCTGAAAGCTATTGATAGCTCCGTGAGCTCTGTTGACTGTGCGCTTCTGGTTGCTGACTCTACAAAAAAAGCCGGAGAAGCTGAAAAGACGTTGTTAGCGTCGCTACAGGCTTCCAGGACACCCGTTATACTCGTCATGAATAAAGTTGACCTGTTCGAGGATAAAGAAGCTCTGATACCGGTTATTGCTGAATATGCGGCGCTTTATGATTTCGACTCGGTTATTCCGATTAGTGCTATCAATTCTGATGGGCTAGACATCATCCTTGATGCAATATCAAAATTTACAGTCAAAGGACCGCACTATTTCCCTGATGACAAGTTTACCGACCAGCCGGAACGGGTTATAATCTCCGAAATGATAAGGGAGAAGCTTTTGGAACTGTTGTCGGATGAAGTCCCACATGGAATCGCCGTAAGCATTGAAAGCTTGCAGGAGAGAGACACACGCTCGGGTGAGGGAATTATGGATGTAGTTGCGACTATATACTGCGAGAAGGAGTCGCATAAGGGCATTATAATCGGGAAAAACGGTGCAATGCTGAAGAAAGTCGGACAGCTTGCAAGAGAAGATATCGAGAGGTTCTTCATGATAAAGACTAACTTAAAGCTCTGGGTAAAGGTCAAAGAAAATTGGCGCAACAGAGACGCTCTGATTAAAAACTTCGGTCTCGGCGACTGATTTTACCATTCATAAATCCCCATTCGCTTGTCAATCATAAGACAAGCGGCAGGTGATTGAATGGACAAGCTTTGGCAGATATTTTATTCTAGCGGCAAGATTGCCGACTACTTAATATACAAACACAAACTGATGCAAGGCGGAAATAAAAATGTTGACAGTGAAAGGTCTTGTAATAAGGGAACGACCATACGGAGATAATGACAAGTTCTTAAGTATACTTACCGACTCAAACGGTTTACTCGACGTATATGCCCGTGGCGTGAAGAAGCAAAATGCCAAAAATGCTTCTGTTTCACAGACCTTTTGCTATGCCAATTTTTGCTTTTCTGAAGGCAAGAACGGCGGATATATCCTGAATTCTGCGGAACCGATAAGGCTTTTTTATGATATCAGGCTGGATGTTTCGAGATTTTCTCTTGCAAGCTACTTTTGCGAGATGATTCTCTATACATGCGTCAGTGAACAGCCGAGTGGGGAAGTGCTGAGACTCATGTTGAATGCCCTGCATTTCCTGTCGATAGGGGAGAAGAGCGAAACGCTGATTAAATCCGTATTTGAGCTACGGCTTCTTTGCGAAATCGGACTGACTCCGAATTTAATTGGTTGCTGTAAGTGCTATAAATACTCCGATGTTCAGATGCAGTTCGATTTGAGTGAGGGTAAGCTCTACTGCGAGAATTGTTGCGGCAAAAGAGATTTAAGCGTTTGCGAGATTGTCGATATGACAACGCTTCATGCGATAAGGCATATAGCTCTTTCCGAGCAGGAAAGGATTTTCAGCTTCAGAATTCCTGACGAGTATCTGCCCGTGCTCTCTAACATAACCGAGAGATACGCCGAGCTTCAGCTTGGGCACAGCTTTCAGACGCTTGACTTTTACAAATCCCTTCAAAAAATCGATATGGGTGAAAAATAATGAGAGAAGAATACAAAACACTTGAATTACATAAAATTCTCGAAATGCTGTCGGAAGAATGTTCAAACGACGCCTCTAAAGATATGGCACTCGAAATTGAGCCCTCTACAGACTTGGAAGTTGTCAGAACCGAGGTAAAAAAGACCTTCGATGCTTTTAACGCTTCCGTGAGATTCGGAAGTCCCAGTTTTATAAATTTTCCGGATATTTCAGTTATCGCAAAGAGAGCCCAGAGTGGAGCCACGCTTTCGCTTAGAGAACTTCTGGACGTTTCAAGAATGTTGTCCCAGACTGAAATGCTTTTATCATGGAGACAGCAGTTTTCCGATGAAGAACTCAGTCTTGACTATCTTTTTGAGTGCTTATTCTCAAATAGAGAGCTCAACTATAAAATTACAAATGCGGTTGTCAGTGAAGAAGAGATTGCAGACACTGCGAGTCCCGAACTTGCTTCGATAAGAAGAAAGATTCTTTCAGCCGGCTCTAAAATCAGAGATACTCTTGACAGGATGATTAAGTCTTCCGATACACAGGTACATCTTCAGGAAAACATCATAACCATGCGTGACGGAAGATACGTTTTACCGGTTAAATCCGAGGCTAAAAATAGTATTCCCGGACTTGTTCATGATACATCTGCAAGTGGGCAGACCTACTTTATCGAGCCGATGGCAGTAGTCGAAGCGAACAACGAAATCAGAATCCTCAAAGGCAAGGAGCAGGATGAGATTAACAGAATCATTGCGGAGCTTTCGAGCGACTGTGCGGCTTTTGCGGAACAGCTTATTTCCGACTATAATGCCGCTGTAACGCTTGATTTGTACTTTGCGAAATCCAATTTGGGTGCAAAGATGTCAGCTTCAATGCCGGCTATTTCTGATGACGGCGAGATTATTCTGAAAAAGGCACGCCATCCGCTTATCGATAAGGACAGAGTTGTTCCAATTGACTTTTCTATCGGAAACGGTTATGACACACTGATTATCACGGGTCCGAATACCGGCGGTAAGACTGTTATTTTAAAAACAGTAGGGCTTCTGACACTTATGACGATGTGTGGGCTTCTGATTCCTGTTTCCGACGGAAGCAAGATAACCGTTTTCAGCGACATCTTGGTTGATATCGGCGACAAGCAGTCAATCGAGGAAAGCCTTTCAACCTTCTCGTCCCATATGACAGATATTGTCGACATTCTGAACAGAGTCAGCTACAGTTCTCTGGTACTTATAGACGAGCTTGGCTCGGGAACTGACCCGGTTGAAGGTGCGGCTCTTGCTGTTGCAATTATTGAGAGAATCAAGATGACCGGGGCGAAGCTTGTTACAACCACGCATTACCAAGAGCTTAAGATGTATGCTCTCGAAACCGAAGGCGTTGAGAATGCTTCCTGCGAATTTGACATCAAGACTTTGCAACCGACCTATAGACTGATAATCGGTTCACCCGGAAAGTCGAATGCTTTTGCGATTTCCAAGCGTTTGGGAATTGACGACGGAATCATTCAAAGAGCCGAAGGACTCATGTCCGCAGAGTCTCAGAAGTTTGAAGATACAATCGAACGTCTCGAAGCCGCCCGTCAGGAATACGAAGAAAAAGCGGCTCTTGTAGAAAAGTACGAAGGCGAAGTTCGGATTCTTCGTGATGAGCTAAGAACCGAGCACGAAAAATACCAGTCTGAAAAGGATAAGGAACTCAGTAAGGTTAAGAAAGAAGCTAGGGAACTGGTCGAGCGGGTCAACATGCAGTCCCGCAGGCTTATGAACGAGCTCGAAGAGATTAAAAAGTCGAAGGACAAGGAAGATTTTTCTCAAAAAGTCCAGCAGGAAAGGGAAAAGTATAAATCCGAAATCGACAGCATGTACAACGAGGCTTCAAAGCTTGGAGAGCTGTCTGATGAGGACTATGTACCTCCGAGACCTTTCAAAAAGGGCGACGATGTAATCATAAGAGATGGAAATAAGACGGGGATTCTTATGTCGCTTCCGGATGCTTCCGGCAACTGCGTCGTTCAGATGGGAATCATGAAGACGAAGGTTCATGTCTCACTACTTAGGCTTGCAGAAAAAGAAGTTACTTTTAATAATAAAGCAATAAAGAAGAAGCAACAGGGAAGTGTCAGTAATTCTACTGAGAGCCGTGCTACGAGAAAAGCCGAGACTGAGCTTGATATCCGTGGTTACACGGTAGACGAGGGACTATATGAGCTCGACTCATTTATTGACAAAGCTATAATGAGTGGCAACAAAACCGTTATGATAATCCATGGCAAAGGCACCGGAGCTTTGAAGACTGCCGTCAGAAATCATCTGAGGAAGCATCCTTCGGTTGAGTCTTTAAGAAAAGGTGTCTACGGCGAAGGTGAAGACGGAGTTACGGTTGTTGAGCTGAAGTGAGTTGTCAGTGGTCAGTGACTAGGTACCTGAAGCCTTCCGCTAGAAAACAGCAGGCTTCGGGGAAGTGCCTGTTTTTACCCGGAGTTTAGTATGAACTCCGGAAGCCAAGCATTTTGATAAGTGCAGAATAAAATATATGGCGATGTGCGTTAAATAAAAATTTAACGCACATCAGGGGACAGAAAATACGGCTTTTGAGCCGGTTTTTATAAGTGTGGTGTTTATTGTGCGTGAAGAATACAGAAATGACTGCCCGTTGTATCTAAGTGGATACCTTACGTATGTTGGCTCTATAGTAGGTCGAACCGATCGAACTGTTGAAGCTTACTATGTTGATATCCGTACTTTTTTAAGATACCTGGTTGCTGTCAAGCATAGTGATGTCAATCTCGAAGAAACACCTTTTGAAAAAATACATATTAAAGATGTTCCTTTTTCTTATGTCGGAGATTTTACTATGATGGACGCTTACGAGTATATGAACTATCTTATAGATGTACGACAGAATTCAAACAAAACGCGAGCAAGAAAGACATCGTCTCTTCGCAAGTTTTATGAGTTTTTATCGACATATAGATCTCCAGAACCATATAGGCTAGAAACAAATCCTCTTGAAAAACTTGAACACCCTAAGCCAGAAAAACAACTCCCAAAGTACCTCGAACTCGACCAAAGCAAGGAGCTTTTAGACGACGTTAAGAGCGAGAATTATCTCAGGGATTACTGCATACTGACGATATTCCTTAATTGTGGCTTGCGGCTCAGTGAGCTTGCGGGATTGGATATCGGTGATTACAGTGAAAGCGCCAGAACGCTAAGAGTTTTCGGCAAAGGTCAGAAGGAACGGATTGTATATCTCAATGACGCCTGCATAGCTTCGCTAAACGCATATTTGAAAACGAGACCAGAGTCAAAGACCGACCCTGATGCCATCTTTTTATCGTTGCACAGAAGCGACCATCGCCGTTTGTCAACCCGCAGAATCCAGCGCATTGTCGAAGACCAGCTTAAAAATGCCGGTCTCGGAAATCTTGGAATTTCTCCGCATAAACTCAGGCATACTGCGGCAACGCTTATGTACGAATACGGCGACGTTGATCCGATAGTTTTGAAGGACGTTCTGGGACACGTCAGCGTGGCTACAACCGAAATCTACACTCACTTATCGAATAAGGACAGAAAAACCGCCGTCGAAAGCTCTCCTCTTGCAGATATGAAGGCAAACGGAAATGCAGGAAAGCCTCCCGAGAAGCAGGATGATTCTGATAACTCGCCTACTAATAATTAATTATTTAACCTACGTATATTGTGACGCATAAAAAATCCCCAAGTTTTTAAGCTTGAGGATTTTTTTATTCGGTTAGTTGTCAAAGCAGTATTACTTCTGCTCTTTCTTCTTCCCTGCTGACTTTACGCCAACTGCCGTGCCTAACGTAAGAGCGGTAATCGCACCGACAACGCTCATGACATAAGGCATGCAACAGCCGCCGCAGCCACGTCTCATAGGTCTTCTTCTCGGCGGGGGCATCATGCCACCTCTTGGTCCCATTCCGCCTCTTGGTCCGCCTCCGAAGCCACCACCGGGTCCTCCGGGTCCGCGACCGCCTCCTGGTCCACCTGGTCCGGGCATTCCGATCACTCCTTTCTTACATAGTGCTTGAATTAAATCAAGTCCGGCAAACTGCCTTGATATTATTATACCTTAAAACCCAATAAAAATCAAGTAGCGCAATGTGAAAGAAGTGGGATAATTTGCTGTAATTTTGCACAGATATCTACTTTTGAGTATTTCAATTTTCAGCATTAGCTCTGATTCGCTTTATCAACCTTTCGCAAGTCAGGTTTACTTTATTGAAATCCATAGCCCTGATATAGTAGCTTTCAAGCTCATCATGAATTTCTTTTGCTGTTTGCAGGGCGGAAACCATTTCGCCTGTAAGTTCTTTTACGATGCCTTCGTCAAACATAAGCCTCTTGTGCTTATCTCTGAGAATATCCTTATCATAGAATCTCATCGAGTTAATCTTGGTGCCGCCGGTGATTCCATCTGGAACTCCGGAAACAAATGCTGTCTCTATTTCTGGGATAATCATATGCTGATACACGATTCCGGACAGGAATACGTTTTTACTTATCAGAACATCATAGCCGGCATCGCAGGCATATTCTGCAAGCTTTTTAAGAAGATTATCTGTCACCGCAAAACATTCATCCTCAATCTTGTATACATTCAGATGTTCAAAGAGATTAGTGAATGTTTTAACACCTACAGGCGTGAAGGATGTCATTTGCCTGAATCTGATTTTTCCCTTATTCTCAAAATCTCTTTTCTTTGGGAAGAGCCTTGCAGAAAGACGTTCGAGATAAGCATCCAGCTTTGTGCTATCAAGTGCAGAGTCGCCGATGGACATAATATCCTCGTTGACGGATATTATCGCACTCAGGTATTTCTTAGCAAGCGCATGGTATTTCTGATTTCTGTCTGTTTCGTCGATAATGCCATCTTTATTTGATGATAGCGAGTCGAGGTTCCAGCATTCGCCGAGGTCGACTAAGATTTCTCTTGCGCCGGGATATGTCGGTTCAATGACATGCGGAGCTGTTCCATCAGCTATTATAACTTTCAGGTTATCAAACAAAACCGCATCGAGAGAATTCGGGTCGGATGAGCAGTAGTAAATCTCTGGCTCATCCAACTCTGAAATTTCAGAAGCGATTTTCTTCATCAATGATGACTTCCCCGTTCCGGGACCGCCTTTGATGATGTAAGTAGTGAATTCTCCCGACTCAATGTCATCTCGTAAGTGAGTAGTGAAGCCAGTGGGCGTTGAATAGCCCATGAAGTACGTCTTTTTGAAATCGATATTACATTCAGTAGTAGCCATATAAGCTATGCCTCCATTTGCTTTTTACTTTTAGCATAGTATGGAAGACAGCTTATTCGGGTTACTTTTTGGTTTTTAAATTCAGACGGATGCAGAGAGAATCTGGGCGGCGCCTTTCAAGGTAAAGCTGATTCCGCAAGGAATAAATACGCTCTCGCCTTTTTTGAGGTTAAAGCTTCCCTGTTCGGATTTCAGTTCAACCTCGCCGTCTATAACAACCAAAGACACAAAGCTTGTATCATTCCTGATTTCATAGCCACCGTCAAGGGTGATAAGATTTGCATCGAAATACTTGCACTTTGCGAGGTGACGGACCGTTGAGTCTCCGCAAACTCGTACTTTTCCCACATTTCCATATGGATTGGATGGCGGATTTGTGTTGGAAACAGCAATTGCCTTTTCAACGTGGAGCTGTCTCGGCTTGCCATCGGCTCCGAGCCTTCCGTAGTCGGATACACGATACGTCACGTTTGAATTCTGCTGAATCTCTGCAATGAGTATTCCCTTCCCTATTGCGTGAACAGTTCCGGAAGGAATGAAGAAAATGTCGCCCTTATGAACGTCGACGTAGTTGAGAACATCGTCAAGAGTGTTCGACTCGATTCTTTCTCTGAATTCATCACTGTCAATGCTGTTCTTGAAGCCATAGACGAGCTGTGCGCCCTCGTCGCAGTCGATGACGTACCACATCTCAGTTTTGCCGTTGTCGCCTTCATTGGCTCTTGCGTACTCATCGCTCGGATGAACCTGAATTGACAGTCTGTTCTTGGCATCGATGAGCTTGACTAAAATCGGGAATCTGTCAAAGTCCTTGCAGGCTTCACCTAAAGCATCGTTTCCCATAATCTCTATAGCCTCTTCAAGAGTTTTACCTGTGAGACAGCCGTTTGATACAACGCTTGGTCCGTCCTTGTGGCAGGAAACAACCCAGGCTTCTGCAACCTTTGAAAGCTCACTTTCAAAGCCAAAGTCGGTCTTTAGTCTGGTTCCTCCCCAGATGTAGTCCTTCAGTGGAGCTTTGAGTATAAGTGGATAGAAATTGGATTCAGCCATAAATAACACACCCTTTAATAGTTTTTATATCTTTTCTGCTCTTTCACCCGTAATTTCTTTTCTTATGATTGAGCCGGCAGGGACTTCAAATCGGAAAGGAATTGAAAGCTTCATAGTCGCTTTGTTGGCATTCTGGACACGTTCGCCGAGCTCGTCATAGATTTCGTTTGCTGTGAACTTTATCGGCGCACTGTCTGGAATAAGAAGTTCCAGCTGGTCGCCCTCAAAGAATCTGTTTCTCTGAGAGCACCGAAGCATTCCGTTGTCATAGCTCTCAACAACCGCCACAATGTCACAGATTCTTTCGTATCCGCTTGTTTGGTAGTACTGGCAATCGTTCGGGTGCCCGAAGTAGAATCCGGTGCAATACTTGCGATGCGAGACCTTGAAGACTTCTTCCTTAATCCATTCCGGAAGCTGGTAATTGTCGGGATTTTCAAGAAGAATCTCCTTAGCTTTTTTATAAGCGTTTGTCACAACCGAAACGTAATAAGCCGACTTTGCTCTGCCCTCGATCTTAAAGCTTGTGACGCCTGCTTTTGCGAGCTTGTCGAGATGCTCAATCATGCAGAGATCCTTTGCGTTTAAGATGTAGCTACCCTTTTCATCTTCGGAAATCGAATAGTACTCATTCGGTCTGGTTTCTTCAACGAGGCTGTAGCTCCAGCGGCAAGGCTGAGCACATTCGCCTCTGTTAGCGTTTCTGCCCGTTAGATACTGAGACAGAAGGCACCTTCCGGAAAACGAAACACACATCGCTCCGTGAACAAAGCATTCTATTTCCAAATCGCTTGGAGTTTTAGCCCTTATTTCGGCAATTTCGTCAAGCGAAAGCTCCCTTGCAAGGACTACTCTCTTGGCTCCCATCTCGTAAAAAGTACGTGCTGTGAGGTAATTCACAACCCCCGCCTGAGTTGATACGTGAAGTGCCAAATCGGGCACAGCTTTTTTTATAAGTGCAAACGAGCCAATGTCACTTATTATTGCGGCATCAATTCCACAGGCATAGGCATCCTTGATATAGCCTTCAAGCTGGTCTGCTTCCGAGTTATTCGGAAGAATATTTACCGTGAGATAGACTTTTTTTCCAAGAGCATGCGCCTTGTCACACGCCTTTTTTAACTGTTCCAGTGTAAAGTTAGCCGGTGCACCACGCATACCATAGCTTTTTCCGGCGAGGTAAACGGCGTCTGCTCCAAAGAGAAGTGCGGCATCAAGCCGCTCTTCATCACCGGCAGGAGAAAGTATTTCAATCTGAGACATGTTATCCACCTCACATAATTCCCAAGAGCTCGCAGTTGGCGATATGCTCGTCATAAGTCGAAGCGAAGTATGCAATTCCTGTTTCCGGGTCGGTGCAGAAGTAATAGTAGTTGGTATCGTCTGCATACAGAACTGCATTTATGGCATCTGCTCCAGGATTGCAAATTGCTCCGACAGGGAGTCCAAGACAGGTATACGTATCGTAGGCATCGCACATAGTTTGCGATGAAACTGTCATCACCTGAGTTATGATGTTGTCAATATACGCCGTAGTTGCGTCAGACTGAAGCCGAGGATACTGCTCCGGATTGTTGAGTCTGTTTATGAATACGGATGCAACCGCAGGCATATCATCTGTACTTCCTGCTTCCTTCTGGACAATCGATGCGAGAATCACGACGTCTTCCAAAGAGTAACCAATCTCTTCTGCACGTGCGATAACCTCGGAAGTCAGAATTTCATCGGTTCTTTCTCTTATCTTCTTGGCGACGTTGTATGCCGTATCTCCGACGTAGAATTCGTATGTGTCCGGGAACAGGAAGCCTTCATACTTATAGAGCTTCAGACTTTCTGAAGATACATACTGTTCATAGTCATAGCCAAACACCGTCGAATTGAAGGTGTAGATAAACTCGTCTGCATCGCATACGCCGTTATTTTCAAGTAACTGTGCGGCTTCGTAAAGAGTTATGCCTTCAATAAACGTAATAGTAACCGTTTCTTTCGATTCTCTGGCTTCCATCAGGTCGTCTATAATGTCAGCGTAGCTCATGTTGTAGGCAACGTCGAGGTCACCGGGATACATGTTGCCATCTGCGCCCATAATCTTTGCAAATGCGACGAATACCTCTTTATACTGGATAATGCCTTCATCATAAAGCTGGTCGGCAATATCCCATGTTGAAGAGCCTTCTTCAATATAGATGGTAAATTCGTTGTCGTTGCTTTCGATTCCGAGAACATCTCTTATTACAACTATAATGAAAAGAGAAATTAGAATCGAGACGCACAAAACAAGGGTCGCCAGAACTATGCCGCCGTAAACGGTGTAATTCCTTTTCTTGCGCTTCTTTTTCTTTTTGCGAGGTTTTTCTGCATTTCTGACAGAAGCCTTCTCTGATGCATCCTCATCGGGAACCAAGCCGGTTCTTCCGTGCTGAGACTGAAATGTGCCAAAGTTGAACACGTTGGTCTGACCGGAGACGCTGTCAGAATCTATCTCTTCATCAAGGCGCACCGCTGTGTTTATAACCGAGGTTTTTGAAACATCAACAGCCTGCTCTGAAGTGGTATTTTGCGCCTGTGTGGAACGAGGTTCATTCAGTATTGAAGAGAGAAGCTCATCAATATTTTCGTAGTTATTTTTATCGCTCATATTTCACCTTTGTGTCGGAATCCTGGCAGATTAAATATCAATATCAATCTTGCGCTGTCTTACATTGAGAGAGTCCATAAGCTCGTCAGCCTTTTCTTTGGAGATGAGCTTTGAAACTATCGCATAGGAAAATTCAAGTGCCGCACCCATTCCGCAACCGGTGATGATATTTCCGTCAACGGCAACGGCTGTGTCGAGGACTTCGGCGCCGATGAGTTCTTTCTCGAATCCTTTGTAGCAAACGGCTTTCTTGCCTTTAAGAATCCCTCTGTGTCCGAGAATAGACGGAGCGGCGCAGATTGCAGCTATGGGAAGATTTTTTGTCATGCAGATATCTATTGCCTGCTTAACAAGTACGCTATTTTCAAGATTATCCGTTCCGGTTTTGCCTCCGGGAAGAATAATCATCTCGATATCGTCGGACAGATAGTAATCAATATCCGCAATATCAGCTTTCACGGTTATTGCGTGAGAACCGTGTATCTGGGTTTTACCACCAATACCAATAGTTCTGACTTCCTTTCTGCATCTTCTGAGGCAATCAATCGGAGTTAGAGCCTCAACCTCTTCAAAACCGTCTGCAAGAAAACAAAGTATCATAGTTATTCACCTTTCGTAGCATTAATCAGTTGTTCTTCGGCGTCTTTCAGCACTGTTTCTGTAATATTGTCGCCGCCCAATATTCGTGCAATTTCGTATTTGCGCTCATCGAAATCAAGATGAGTTACATCTGTCACTGTTCTGTCGTCCGATTCGTGCTTCTCTATCAACATGTGGTCGTCCGCCATGATTGCAATCTGTGCCAGGTGTGTCACGCATATGACCTGATGCTTTGCCGATATTTCCCGAAGCTTGATTCCTATCTTCTGTGCCGCTCTGCCGCTGACACCTGAATCGATTTCGTCGAATATAAGAGTAGGAATTGCGTCCCTGTCCGCAAGAACCGTTTTTAAGGCAAGCATAATTCTTGAAAGTTCGCCGCCAGAAGCGATTTTTGCAAGAGGCTTGGGAGATTCGCCCTTGTTGGCGGAAATCAGAAATTCAATTGAATCCATGCCATTAAGAGTAAGCTTGCCCTTTTCCCTCCTGACTTCCAGTCGGACATTTGGCATATTGAGGAACGAAAGTTCATCTGCAACCTGTTTTGAGAATCTTTCTGAGGCTTTCTCACGGTGTTTTGAGAGCTCTTCAGCCTTTTTTGTGACTTCAATAAGAAGCCTGGACTTCTTCTCTTCAAGCACTGAAATCTTATCGTCAAACGAAGCAAGTCCCTGAGATTCCTGCAATGCGTCTTCATAGACTTTTATTACTTCGTCAAGTGTCGTGCCATATCTTCGCTTGATTCGCTTCAAATCGTTTCTTCTCTGTGTCAGCGTTGCGTACTCGTTATCGTCGATTTCCAGACTGTCACGAATTCTTGAAAGCTCCGATGCGATGTCTTCGATTTCAATTCCTATGGCTGAAATCCTTTCATTGATAGGCTTCAGCATTGGAAGGATGTCCTCGTTAGGTTCCAGTTCACTGTATGCCTGAGAAATCAGATCTCCGGCACTGTTATCCGATTCCGTTTCCGAAAGGCAGGCTGTAGCGGCTGTAAGAGCATTTTTAAGCGAAACAGCGTTATCAAGAAGCCGGAATCTTTCTTCTATCTTTTCATCCTCGCCGACCGTAATTTCGAGCGAGCCGATATCTTCGATAATTTCTGCCAGGTACTCCTCGCGTCTGGCATTCTGAGCCTTTTCGGATTTCATTTTGCCTAGTTCCCGTGCGGTTGCCTGAAGTTCTTTGAAGGACTTTTGATAGCTTGAAAGCAGTTCATCCGAGCAGGCATAGCTGTCTAGAATACCCAAATGCTTTGTCTGGTCCAAAAGGGTCTGGCTGTCATGCTGTCCGTGGATGTTGACGAGCAGGTCTCCGATTTCGTGAAGAGCGGAAATTGTCACCGGACGTGAATTTATCCTGGCGGTGCTTCTGCCGTCCGTATTGATTTCACGTGAGATAATCAGTTCGTTTTCACAATTCAGACCAAGTTCACTTAGTTTGTCTGTGACCGGTTTCGGACAGTCGGTGAACACAGCACTCACATAAGCCTTGTCGGTTCCTTCTCTTATTATGTCCTTATAGACCCGTTGACCAAGTATTGCGTTGATTCCTCCGATGAGGATTGATTTACCAGCACCTGTTTCGCCGGTAAAGACATTTAAATGCTCTCCAAAACGAATCGTTGCATTTTCGATTACAGCGAGATTTTCAATATGAAGTTCGTAAAGCACCGATTATCGCCTCCAAAGAGAATTTTTATCCTGTCAAAGCATATCGCCGAGTTCGTCCATAAGAGCAATGGCGTCACTTTCTTCACGCATGAGAACGAATATAGTATCGTCTCCCGCCAGAGTTCCGACAACTCCGCTATAAGCCGCTGCATCGAGCTTTGAGCAGACGGCATTTGCCATACCGGCATAGCATTTGATGACAACGATGTTGATAGCTCTGTCAATTGAGACCACCGAATCTGCATAAAGTGATTTAAAAGACAGTCTTGCACTTGTTTCCTGCGGTTTAGGAGGAATTGTGTATTTATAGCTTCCGTTTGGACTCATTGTTTTCATGAGTGCGAGTTGCTTTATGTCTCTTGAAACTGTAGCCTGAGTTACATTGAAGCCTCTTTCCAGGAGCAATGCCTGAAGTGTCTCCTGAGTGTCGACTTCATAGGTGGAGACTATGTCGAGGATGGCTTTCTTTCTGTCATTTTTCATTTGTCGTCATCTTCCTCCTCATAGACTTCCTTTGCGTTGTTCATGAGCTTTGTAGAGATAGATTTAAAGTAATTATCGCCGTGAATGTCGATTACCGAAAGGCTAAGCGCAGATTTCTTGATGTATATGCTATCATCAGACGAAATCGAAATTGTTTCTCCGCCATCCGAACGCAATGCTATGTGTCCGGAAGCCTTCGTTCTTACTTCAATAATCTTGTTCGGGTCGAAAATCATGGCTCTTGCAGAAAGAGAATGTGGGCAGATATGGGTGAACTCTATGCAATCCATAGACGGTTCAATAAGTGGTCCGCCTGCCGAAAGAGCATATGCAGAAGCGCCCGTCGGAGTTGAGAAGATGATTCCGTCTGCTCTCAGGTGTGATACAGCAACTCCGTCTGCGAGAACCGTAAAGTCGTTCAAGCTTTCTTTGAAGTCGTGCGTAATGACAACGTCGTTAAGGACGGTTTCGGTGCGGCTTTCGCCGTTTCCGAAATTGACAGTTACATCGAGCATCATTCTGTTTTCGGTTTTGTATTTTCCTGTGCAGAGGTTTTTAAGACAATCGAGCTCGCTTCTTTCGAGGGAAGCCATAAATCCAAGCCTTCCGCAGTTGATTCCCAAAAGCTTTTTCTTGTACTTTGCCGCAAGAGAAGCTATTTTAAGAATCGTTCCGTCACCGCCGATGGTTATGACAATGTCACACTGAGAAACAGCTTCATCTGTCGTTGAAGCCTCTTCAGCCTTCCTGCCGAAAACGCTGTTTGTATCAGGAGTCATCAAGACTGAGACGCCGAGAGACTTTAGAATCTCAATAACCTGAGCTGTACATTCCTCAGAATGGTTTTTTTCAAGATTTGGATATATAAAGACTGTCATAACTCTAGCCGTCCTTTGATGTGATTTATACTTTTGAAAATGCTTTACTGACGATTCCGGTGAAATCAGGTGTGCCGACTTTTACAGAATCTTTTGTACAGTATGCGAGATATTCGATATTTCCATCCCCGCCTTTAATCGGCGATGGGATTATGCCAACTACGCTAAAATCGCTTGAAATCAAATAGCTGTAGATATCTTCTAAAACTCTTATATGAGCCTTCTTGTCCTTGACGATTCCGCCTTTGCTGATGGCAGACTTCCCTGCTTCAAACTGTGGTTTTATCAGGAACACGCCTTTTCCACATTCGCTTAAAATTCTCCCAGCGGCTGAAATTGCGAATTTCACCGAAATGAAAGATAAATCCGCGGTGACAAAATCCACTTTTTCGTCTGTTGTGTCAATAGAAACGTCCTTGACATTGATGCCTTCAATATTTACAACTCTCGTATCTTGAAGAAGTTTATCGGCAAGCTGACCGTGACCAACGTCTATCGAGTAGACTTTATTAGCACCATACTGGAGCATACAGTCTGTAAATCCGCCTGTAGAAGCTCCCAAATCAGCACATGTAAGCCCGTCGAGGCATATGCCGAATTCGTTTATTGCCGCTTCAAGCTTCAATCCGCCTCGACCGACATATTTAAGCTTGGTTCCCAGAAAATCGATTATGTCGTTGTCTGAGACATCAAGAGCAGGCTTCTGGCAAACTGTTCCGTTTACAGAGATTTCGCCGTTTTTGATTGCTTCTTTGGCGTGCTCACGGCCGGAAAAGAAGCCGTTTGATGTGAGATAGTAATCAAGCCTCGGCATCGGTTTGCTCTTTCCTGACAGTAAGCTCTATCTGGTGTTCAGAAAGCCCGTAAAGCTCTAATGCTTCACATACTTTCATGTGTGGTACAAAACCGTTTATCGCATGTGCCTCAATATTCGGACATTCAGATTTCAACTTCTGCCCTATTGAGCCTTCGTATTCGCTCTCTTCAAAAATAAAAGCTTTACTGTATCCAGAAATGACGCTTCTGATGCCATTTGTAAGCGGAAATACCTTAACAAGTTTCATGAAGTCACACCCGAGGTTTTCAGCGGCTTTTTCAGCTTCTCCGGCTTCTCTGCCGTATGAAATGATGAGAGTGTCGCTGTTTCTAGCGGTAACCGCATAGTCGCTCTCGCATAGAGTAATTGAAGCTTCGCCTGACTTCGGATACCTCACGACGGCGATTCCTGTGTCATCAAATATCGCCTTTTTAAGACAATTTTCGAGTTCCTTATAGTTTGATGGCGAATAGATGGTGACATTCGGAATTGTTGTCAGGAATGGAATGTCAAATGTTCCCTGATGAGTTCTGCCGTCAGAGCCGACTATTCCGGCATGGTCGACACCGATTACAATGTGGACGTTACCAATTGCGGCGTCGTGAATCAGCTGGTCGTAGCTTCTTTGCAGGAAGGAGGAATATACTGCGAATACCGGTATCATTCCCATTTCAGCAAGCCCTGCCGCAAAGGTTATGGCATGACCTTCGGCAATTCCGACGTCAAAATACCTTTCCGGGTGCTTTCTCTTGAAATACTGAAGCCCCGTTCCGTATTTCATGGAAGCTGTGATAGCACATATCCTGTCATCACTATCGGCAATTTTAGTGAGTGCTTGTCCGAATGCGTCTGTGAAGTCAAATTTATGCTCCGGAAGAAGACCTGTTTTAGCGTCAAATCCAGCAACGCCGTGATAGTTTCCGGGGTTCTTCTCTGCCGGTTTGTAGCCTTTGCCTTTTTGGGTGTTTACCTGAACCAGGACCGGTCCGCCGAGAGATTTCGCATACTGCAGAGCATCTTCAAGGGAACTTAAATCGTGCCCATCAACCGGTCCGACATACTGAAAGCCTAAATCCTCAAACATTGTGCTGTGAAGCATCTTTTCTCTGACAACGCCTTTTGAGTCGCTTAAGAAGTTGGAAAGCGGTTTTCCCACTAACGGCACTGCCGAGATGATTCCTCTTGTGGTACTTTTCAGAGTGCGATATGAATCTTTGATTCTGAGCTTAGAGAGATATTCCGCCAAGCCGCCTATGTTTTTGGAGATGGACATTTCGTTATAGTTGAGAATAACGATTATATTAGCTCCGCTTCTGCCAGCATTATTGAGACCTTCATATGAAAGTCCACCGGTCATTGCACCGTCGCCAATGACAGCGACTGCGTGGTGATTGTCACCTTTAATCTTCATAGCCTGAGCAATTCCAAGAGCCGATGAAATCGATGTAGAGCTGTGTCCGCTGATAACCGGGTCATGGATTGACTCATCAGGAGCGGAAAAACCGGACAGTCCATCCTTCTGACGGATTGTGTCAAATTTATCAAGCCTTCCAGTGAGAATCTTATGCGTGTAGCACTGATGTCCGACATCAAAAATTATTTTGTCCTTCGGCGATTCAAAAACTTTATGTATGGCTACAGTGAGCTCGACGACTCCTAAATTTGACGACAGATGTCCGCCATTTTCGGCTACTGTATTGATTATCTTTTCCCTGATTTCAGCGCAAAGTTCCTTTTCTTCTTCCAGACCGAGATTCTTCAAATCTTCGGGAAGAGATAGGCTTTCGAGTAGGTTACTGTTCAAATCTATCGCTCTTTTCGTTTGTTAATGTCTTCTGCCAAGCAGGTCGTATGCAAGCTCACACAAGAGCTCCGAATCTTTCATGCCTGATATTGCCGCTACTGCGGCTTCGGTATAGCGCTTTGCTTCGCTATATGCGGAATCTATGCCCATAATGGTGGCATAGGTGTCCTTGCTTCGCTTCTCGTCGCTTCCAATCGGCTTCCCGAGTTCTTTTTCTGTTCCTGTGATGTCTAAAATATCGTCAATAATCTGAAATGCAAGCCCGAAATTTTCTGCATACTTAGCGGCTTTTCTGACACACTCATCATCTGCGCCTGCAAGTATAGCTCCAAACTGTGCAGACGCACTGAGTATACAACCGGTTTTGAGTGACGACATTCTTTTCAGGAATTCCAAATCAACTTTCTTGTTTTCCGAGATGAGGTCGAGTCTCTGCCCAAGAATCATTCCCTGATTCCCTGCCGCTTTTGAAAGACAGTTGATGAGCCTGATGGCAGTTTCGGAGGATATATTGCCTTTAAGAGCACTGTCAGAGATAATCTCAAACGGAAGTATTGCGAGACCATCGCCGGCTAAAAGTGCAGTATCGGCACCGTATGCGCAGTGCACTGACGGCTTGCCTCTGCGCATATCGTCGTTGTCCATCTCCGGCATGTCATCGTGAATAAGGGAAAACGTGTGCATAAGTTCGAGACAAGAAGCGATTTCGGTGATATCGTCTTTGCCGCCGAAAAGCTTATAAAACTCGATACATAAGACCGGTCTTATCCGTTTTCCTCCTGCTGTCAGCGCATAGAACTCGGCGTCTGTTACCTTCTGTTCCTCGTTATCTGACTTTGAAATATATCCGTTATCGTAAAGATATTTATCGACTGCTTCCACATCTTGTTGAAAAATCGCTTGGAACTCAGGCTTCATTCTTGTCACCGTCGTTTTCTTTAAGTTCGCTTCTTATGTCATTTATACGCTTCAGGCACTCTTCCGAGAGAGTCATACCTTCTTTATAAAGAGCAACAGTCTCTTCAAGAGATGTCTTGTCATCATTAAGCTTTGCGCATATCTCTTTCAATCTTTTTATAGATTCATCAAAGTTCATATTCATTCCTCGTTATCTTCTAAAACTTCTGCCTCGGCTTGTCCGTCCTTCATAACAATCTGGATTCTGCCGCTTAATTTTGAACTCTCTGTTACAAGATGCGAATCCTTATAAATGAGGGCATAGCCTTTTCCTAGGATATTCATCGGGTCGGCGGCGGATAATGTGTTTTTATATCCGGAAATCTGAGCTTCGTACAGTTTCAATCTGTGTGAAATTGAAGCGCTCATTGACTCCTGCATTGAGCTGAGTTGGTACTCCGCTCTAATCAGCTTATTTTCCGGAGAAAGAGCTTCAATCACCGATTTAAGGCTGGACACAGTGCTTGAAAGAGCGTAGAGCTTTCTGTCTGTAAGTCTTGCAATCTCCTGTTTTAGCCTTGATATTTCCGAGGAAATAGCCATTATATCAGGAGTACAAAGCTCTGCTGCGGCAGTCGGAGTTGCGGCTCTGACATCAGCTACGAGGTCGGATAAAGTGAGGTCAACTTCGTGCCCCACAGCAGAAACAACAGGAGTTTTGCAGGCGTAAACAGCCATTACAACAGCCCTTGTGTTGAAGCAAGATAAATCGTCGTCCGAACCACCGCCACGTGTAAGGATAATGATATCAGAATCGCTTTTATCCGCAAGTGAGAGCGCATTTGAAATGCTATTTGGCGCTTCCAGTCCCTGAACTGTCGCCGGAAAAAGCTTGACTTCTGCTAGCGGATATCTTCTTGCAATCGTGCTTCTGACATCATGTATAGCCGCACCAGATGGCGAAGTTACAACTGCAATCTGTTTCGGATACTTTGGAAGAGGCTTTTTTGGCTTATTAAATACGCCTTCTTTTGATAGTTGCTCTTTAAGCTGGGCTAAAGCTATGGATTCCGCACCTTTGCCGTCGGGAACAAGCTGAGTGCAATTGAGCTGATAAACGCCATTTCTTTCGTAGACGTCCACTCCACCGAATGCGATTACAGCTTGTCCGGCTTCCGGATAAAAGCTGAGCCTTGATGCATTCTGAGCGAACATTATCGCCCGGATGTTTGAGCTTCCGTCTGTAAGGGTAAAATATATGTGTCCGGAATTACGGTTGATTGATATATCAGAAATCTCGCCTTTGACGGCGATTCCCTTCAGTTTGGGGTCGCCCTTCAGCTTGAATGAAATATAAGTATTGAGTGCTGAAACCGAAAGTATTGAGTTCAAAGCCAAAGTCTACACCCATCCTTTAGTGCTGAGAATATTGCTACTCCGACTGCATTGTCCTGCGAGAAAGCCGGCTCTGCAAAATAGGAATCGAAATCTTTTTCCAGCCTGTTTCTTATCAGCTTGTCCGACATGACTCCTCCAGCATATACGACAGGAAGCGAGCCGAATTTGCCTATTGCGATTGCTGTCATCTCGTAAATCGCCGTTTCAACAGATTTAAGTGCAAACAAGGCTATATCACATTTATCTGCGCCTTTATTGAACATATCTCTGCACTGATTCTCCACTCCGGAAAGGCAACAACTGCCGTCCTTGATGGTAGCTCTTGGCTTGAATTTTGCTGTTGATTCGCTTGCAAGCTTCTCTAATTCTTTCCCACAAGGGAATCCCAGTCCAAGCATAACTCCTACCCTGTCGATGAGTTGTCCTGCCTTTAAATCAAGTGATGATGAGATTTCTGTTGCAGTGATAACTTCTTCCTTATCAGCTCTTATGAGCAGGCAATCGGTTGTCCCTCCGCTTACGTGAAAAGCTATGAACGGATTGTCGCTTTCGAGTAAATCAAGTCTTGAGCAGGAATAAAGCGCCGCTAAGACGTGCCCGACCTGATGAGATGTCTTGTAAATCGGAATGTTTCCTACTGACGAGATACTGCTTGCGACCGTCTCCCCTACCATGAAACAGGGCATATAGGAGCCTTCAATGTTTCTTGGACGTGACGAAACTCCGATTGCAGTGACGCTTTCGCCAGCTTTTACAAGTCCGTCAATTACTTCCGGAAGTTGTTTTACATGTTGGAACACAGCTTCTGATTGCCGAAGCCCTACTTCGCCCGATTTGACACTTAATAGTTTTTTATTCTGGCGAACTGAATGAGCCGAAGAGTCATATATTGCGGCAGACGTTGTGTAATTGCTGGTGTCGATGCCTAAGTATATCATGTGAGGCTTCCCGACTCGAGGCTCCTCGAGTATGCACCAAGAACGCCGTTTACAAATGTAACGTCCGATTCCTGAGCGTATTTATTGACAAGCCCTACGGCTTCATTTATAGAAACCTTTATCGGGATTCTGTCGGAAAGGTATTTGATTTCGTATACTGCGAGCCTGAGTGCCGCAAGATTAAGTTTTGGTATTCTTTCCAAGCTTCTTTTTGTGCTGAACTGAGAGATGACGGCGTCGATTTCTTCAAGGTGCTCGTAAACGCCCTCGACAGTTGAGATAACTTCTTCATTCACGGTTACTGCTTCGTTGTCTTTGGAGATTTCTATAAGCTCCGCAGGCGATTCATCCCGAAATGCCTTTTCAAAGATGAATATAAACTCCGATTCTCTTATTTCATGCCTTGTAATGCCCATTTAAACTTCCTGCCTTATTGTTATTAAAAGCTTTTTTAACGCACGGAAACCAAGCCGTGTTATCAGCTTGGTTATATCCGCATTTTACTTATACTGGCTCTCGGAAAAATCAACGTCTACGACAGAAACATTGACCTTCGACACGGTAACGCCTGTCATCGACTGGACAGCGCCCTTGACCTTATCCTGAATCTGCGTGCATACATTGACTACATTATAGCCGCTGTACACAATAATCGATATGGATATCTTTGCAACGCCGTCAAGCATGGTAACTCTTATTGCAGTGTTATCCATTTTGCTTGAAAACATTTTGAGTATATCAAACGGGCGGACCGAAATCTTTGAAACGCCGCTGACCTCCAAAGCCGCATTCTTTGCAATCTGGATTATGACGTTCTCGGATACTCTGAGAGTTCCCTTTCTTTTCTTTTCTGTGACTTCCATTTATTTGTCCTCCTATATTCGTCATAAGGTATGGAAGAGACGATAAGTCTGCTTCACATAAATATACAAATACAGTATAGCACAAATCGGTCGCCGAAACAACTACTTTACCTCAAAAATTCTGATATTTTCATTCTCAACATCCACTTCCGAGAGCAAAATGTCTTTGATTTGTGCCGCCTGTGACGCTGTCAAGCCTTCTGACTTTACAACTATATTTGCATTTTCACCGTCAAGATAGCAGACACAGTCTTCAAAGCCAGCAGCGATTACAAGGTTTTCGACAATCGTCTCACTTTCTATCAGTGAAGAAAGCGCTACAGCATTTTCTGTATAGGTCGCAAGCTCTTCGTCCGAGATATCTCCTCCGTCGAGCATCATTTTAAGAGTCTCGACTGCCTCATCTCTTGATGTAAGCTTTTCGAGCCTTGCCTGTGCGAAGTAGTCGTCAGATGAGTAGTCAACTATCTCTGTGCCGTTTACATATGTTATCTCGCCGTATACGTCACTCATGTCAAGGCTTGTGACAACATCAGTTGCTTTCAGGTCAGAGTTTGTTAGCTCATAATTCGCATATACGGCTATTCCCAGAAGCAATACGAGACATGTGATGATTATCTGCCTTTTTGAAATCTTCGGGTCGAATCTGAACTTTGTATTTCTTTTTGCCATTGCAGTTGCCATTGAAATCTCTCCTTAGTTGCTTTTTGCTACATAAACTTTATTTGATGGTATATCCAAAACGGTCGAAACCGCTTTTATGACCTGTTCCTGAATTACTGCCCTATCGCCTCCTGTACAGACTACGAGTACACCGCTTACCTGTGGATTATCTATTCTCTCTATCAATGCCTCCTTGTTTCCGATGATAACTGTTTCTGTTTTTGTTTCAAGCTCGTCTTTGTCAATATCTGTTGTGTAGACATAAGAAGCCGAGCTCTCTATTGTCAGCATGACTGTCACGTCACCAACGCCGTCTATCTTTGAAATAATCTCTTCAAGCTGAAGTTTGAGCTCTTCTGCATATTCTGAGCTTACGTCCGGAATTGTCTCTGAATCTCCGGAAACTTCATCTTCACTTTCAAAGCTGTTAAGCATGAGAATCAGAATAACTGAAAGAACCGTAACGCCAAGATAAATCATCTGTTTGCTTGAAAGCCTGAACTTCTCTTTAAGTTTGTCAAGATTCATCTACGTCCTCCGAAAAACTCATTTCAAGAGCTACTTCCCCGATTTTATCCCTGGTTACTTTGCGGATTTTACTTTCGTAAGCCTCAGATTCACCTCTGATTGCCAGGCTTATTTTACTAATAGATATGCTGTTTTCGTCGTCGATATTAGTTTCAACCGAGATTTTTTCGACCGGTATGCCGTTCTCCTCATATATGAGAAGTATACCGTCGGCAAGGCGCTGTTCAAGCTCGCAGATAACCAAGTCGTTATAGATATAATCGGATTCATAGAGCAAATCTGCGTCAATTTCTTCGTCAAAAGAAAAATCGATATTAAGAATTGCTCCGGCAATTGTGAGGGCTGTGAGTATCGAGATGACAGTCTTCATCTTCTGCTTGAAGCTATCCGGTGTCAGCATCATCACAACCATGTATACAAGTGATAGTATGCAGACTGTCAAGGTGATATTCCTTACAGCTGTCATATGTATGCCTCACTGCCTATAAGCATTATCATCCCGGTTGAAATCAGGAACATCAGAGCGTATATTATCAGAAGCGTTACTCCGAGTGAGTAGACATCTCCGATTCCTCGCATAAGTGCGCTCAGTCTGTATGAGCCTGTAATACTGCAAGTCCAGTCAAGAATTATAAAAGTAGTCCTGTAAATGCACATTGTTATAATCGGAACAGCTAGAATCAGGACTATTATTACTATTCCAAGAGCTCCGACAGCCGATCGAAGAGTCCCGAGGCTCTGGCTAACAGCCTGATAGGATTCGGATAGCGACATTCCAATCAGTGGCACAAAGCTTGACACAAGATATTTTCCGGCTCTTAGCAAAATGCTGTTCCCTGTTCTCCCAACTGTTGTCTGAAGTCCGATAACTCCAACGAACACCGTCATGATGATGCCGACAATATATGTCAGAGCTCTTTTAAGAGTGCCCGTGAGATTTGGCAAATCGGGATTTACTGCTTGTGTGCAGGACATAACCAGCATACACACTAATATTGGCTTCAGAACCTGTCCTGCAATCAGCGAAACCGCTTCGGAGGCATAAAGAACAAGTGCGTTGTAAGCTCCAGCGCCGGCAGTGTTTCCTGATGCGGCAGTTATAGTGGCAAATATTGGTATGTATGAAGCCATAAATGCTTCCTGTGACTTCATCACACTGAGCATATCAGAAAACGAGGAGATTATCATCGGAGTGATACATAGGAAGCATATAAGAGTGAATATCTCGCCGTAGATCCCCGAACGCTGAGATATTGACATCACCGCTTCGCTTACAAGGGAGATGACCAGCACGCATATAAAGACGCTCGCAGGCTTTTTAAGTGCGGATTTGAAAGCCGAAACGAAATAGTTGAGGATTGAACCTGCTGAAATATTTTGTATGGTTTCGGGATCAGATATGTCGACCTCGTTGTTTTCTAGGAATTCTTCTGCATCGCCGACTTGCAAATTCTCAAAATCTATTCCGAGTTCACTTTCATAGTCGATTGCGGAAACCTTCAGTGTCAGTAGTATAAGCATTAATACGAACAGAATTATTTTTCTTCC
This sequence comes from Oscillospiraceae bacterium, assembly GCA_021200775.1. Lineage (GTDB taxonomy): Bacteria > Bacillota > Clostridia > Oscillospirales > Ruminococcaceae > Faeciplasma. The sequence continues at coordinate 294,903 of JAJQGB010000004.1, read as the reverse complement.
CATATTTTTATCCTAACTCCAATATGCTTTCGATGGTCTGTATGAAGCTTTTTATGAGCGGCAAACAAATTACGGAAACTGCGACTCTTCCGGCTATGTCAATTATGCTTGCAAGCGCACTTTCTCCGCAATCTCTGCAACACGATGATGAAATCTCACATACATAGCATATTCCCAGGACGCGGAAAACTATCGAGATATACGAGCCACTTATGTCTGAAATGCCTGCCAGGTTCTGAACCTCGTAGAGCACGTCGGAGATTGTTCCGATAATCGAGAAGGCTACTGCCGCTACACCGGCAATTGTGATGACAATCGCAATGTCCTGATTTGTAGGCTGAATTGTCTTTGCGATTATGGCTGTAACTATGCAGAGTGCCGCTATAGCAAGAATATCCACGTCCGTAATCCATTTCTAATCTAAAATCCGAATGTGCTCTTGACGGTGTCGAATAGCTCGGCGATTTCACTTACAAGCATCAGCATGACGACGACAAGACCGGCAATTGTAATCATCAGAGCCTGCTCGTCACGTTCGGAACGCTTCATAAGCTGACTCAGAACCGCCACGATTATTCCTACTCCCGCAATCTTGAATATCAAATCAACATCCATAAGCTACCTCACATTAAAACCAAACATATAACTATTCCCGAAAATGCCCCAAGGCAAAGATAGATTTTTCTCTTAGCCGCAAGCTCATTTTCCATAGCTATTCTTCTGCTTTTTATCTCTTCAAGCACGTTTTCAAGACCGGCAATCTGCGTATCTGATTCAAACATTCCGAGAAAATCCGCTATTTTCATGAATGCCGACTTTGTGCTCTTGTCAGCAGTTTCAAGCGATTTTTCGCAGGCTTTTAAAAAGCTTTCGGAGAAACTATCCTTGATTTCTACAAAGCTTCCGGCGTCAAAAGCCGTGACGTCCGAAAAACAGCGTTCACATAGCTGGTATACGTCATAAGAACCGTACTTTATAAGAGCTTCAAGCTGGAAAATTACGTTTTCAAGCTCTTTCGCAATCTGAATCTTCCGCCTTTCTGAGTTGAGTTTTTCAAGTGATATCAGAAAGCATGAAACCACAATAGCTGAGTTCAGAAGAAGTCTAATCAATTTTCACAATCTCATATTCATAATTTTTATTGAGCACAGCCACATACTGAAAAGCGTTTTCCCGAAGCAAAGCTCTCACTATCCGCTTCATTACGGCTTCTTCGAGGCTTTCCGAGTGAACGGCAGTAATAAGCGTAACTCCTGAATGTAAGGCGAATTCTAGAGCCTTCAGCTCTTTGTCGGAGCCTATCTCATCAACAACTAACACATCCGGTGACATTACTCTGACGGCTGTTGATATGCCTATATGTTTTGGATATCCTACGAATACGTCGGTAAGCTCTCCTATGTCATTCTGGGCTATGTCCCTATGGGTTGCCGAGATTTCGTTTTGCTCGTCTATGAGGGATACTCTGCATCGGGAGCCTAAAATTCTTGTAACATCCCGAAGAAGCGTCGTTTTGCCGGTTGCCGGTGCTCCTATAATGAGAATTCCTACTGGTCCCTGACACCTGTTTATGAGCTTCTCCGCAAAGCCTCGCTTTTCCCTTGCTATACGTATGTTAATTGACGAAATGTACTTGATGGTTTCGACATTTCTGAAGTCGCTTGCGTTTGTTACAGCAGTTCCGCAAATCCCTACCCTATTGCCGTTTCCTACTGTTATATAGCCCATAGAAAGTTCTTTTGAATAGCTGTGAAGTGAATAAGAAAAGGCATTTTTGAAAGCGTATTCAATGTCAGACGACTCGGTCATAAGCGAAAAAGTACTATCGTCAGTTAGCTCACCAGTCTCTGTTATGAATTGATTGCCATTTGTAGTAGAGACGGAGACGTGCTTTCCGAGTCTAAGCCTTATTTCGTTTATAGTGTCAATATCTGCTATCGACAGCTTCTCGAAGCTTGTGCGGAGCTTTGGCTGAAGAAGCTCTGTTGCGCTCTTAAATCCGTTCATTTTTCAGCTTCTCCTTTTTCATTGCCTGTCCAATTCTATGAGAGTAAATCTTCTGATATGCGGATTATTTTCCAGTCTTTCTGGTATTGATGCCTTTGATTCCGCCAATCATAGATAAAAGCGTACAGCATACTATTTTTTCAAAGCAGGTTATAGTGAGCGTACTGTTGACGATAAGACTGATTACGAGTAGTACAGACGACACTATTCCACAGATAATCAAGCCTTGTAGAATCCCATTGTTTCTTATTATCTGTGTAGAGACATAGCTCGCTATAAAACAACCCACAGATAATATGAGAGTTCCTGCAATTCTCACTATTTCGTCAGAGATATCTGTGAGTGTCATTATAGTTCCAAAGAGTATTGTTGAAGTTACCACAAATCCAAGCAGTGACAAAAGCCCTGCGATTACTCCTTTTTTATAAAATTGCATAAAGAAAACCCTCCGAACACTGCATAGTAAACAGTATTCGGAGGGATATTCAGTTAGAAGTCAAAACAAGTCGTTTATTACTTCTTTGAATCCGACTCGGAAGCCGTGCTCTCGGACTTTGAATCTTCCTTCTTGTCGGACTTTTTGTCTTTCTTCTTGTCCTTTGCGGGAGCTGACTTAGCGTTCTTAGCAGCTGCCGCTTCCTTCTCTGCATCGAGATTCTGTGAGATTGCCCAGCGTCTTACTCTGAGTCTGCTTCTGTCTCCACCGGTCTCAATAACAACGGTCTCTTCTTCAATCTTGCAGATGATACCTACAATTCCTCCTGCAGTGACAACCTCGTCACCAAGCTGAAGGTTCTTTCTCATCTCTGCATCCTGCTTGTCCTTTTTACGCTGAGGTCTTATAAGGATGAAGTAGAATACAACGAGGATTACTACCATCCAGATGATTGATGACCATCCCATGGCTGAAGTAGTTGTTGTCGATGTATCGGACGTAAGAAGTGTTAATAGTGCTGTTGACATTGTATCCTCCTCTAAGGGTTAATTCGCAGTCCTTGATACTAAAATCAAAGTGACTTGATGTATTCGTCCATTGCCTTAGCGGCAGTCTTGCCAGCGCCCATAGCGAGGATAACGGTAGCAGCACCTGTTACAGCATCGCCGCCGGCGTAAACGCCTTCCTTGGTGGTGAGCATGTCCTCATTGACAACGAGGCAACCGTGCTTGTTAGCTTCAAGACCAGTAGTGGTAGAACGGATAAGCGGATTAGGAGAAGTACCAATAGCCATAATGCAAGCATCAATCGGAATTGTAAACTCGGAATCAGGAATAGCCTTTACAGAACGTCTTCCGCCTGCATCCGGCTCGCCGAGTTCCATCTTAACGCACTTGATTCCGTTTACGGCACCGTTCTCGTCGCCGAGGATTTCGGTAGGATTGTTGAGGAACAGGAACTCGATTCCCTCTTCCTTGGCGTGGTGTACTTCTTCTTTTCTTGCAGGCATTTCTGCTTCAGAACGACGATAGATAACGTAAACATGCTCAGCACCGAGACGCATAGCGCAACGTGCGGCATCCATAGCAACATTACCGCCACCGACAACTGCAACAGAGTTGTACTTGCGGACAGGTGTATCATATTCTTCGAGGTAGCCTTTCATGAGGTTGATTCTTGTAAGATATTCGTTAGCGGAGAATACACCTACGAGTGACTCGCCGGGAATGTTCATAAAGTTAGGAAGACCAGCACCGGTTCCTACAAATACAGCCTTGTAGCCCATTTCCATGATTTCGTCGATAGAAAGAATCTTACCGATAACCATGTCGGTCTTGATTTCAACACCGAGAGCCTTCAGGTTGTCAACTTCGTGCTGAACGGTAGCCTTAGGAAGTCTGAATTCAGGAATACCATACATCAGAACGCCACCAGCAGTGTGGAATGCTTCGAAAATAGTTACGCTGTAGCCAAGCTTTGCAAGGTCAGCGGCACAGGTAAGACCACTGGGTCCGGAACCAACAACCGCAACCTTGATGCCGTTGGGCTCAGCCTTTTCCTGTTCAAGCTTCTTGTCAGCCATGTAGTCAGCGCAGAATCTTTCGAGCTTGCCGATTGCAACAGGCTCACCCTTGATTCCTCTTACGCATTTGCCTTCGCACTGGCTTTCCTGCGGGCATACACGACCGCTTACTGCGGGAAGACCGTTTGTAGAGGTAATAATCTTATAAGCTTCTTCAAAATTGCCTTCCTTGACCTGAGCCAAAAAGTCAGGAATCTTAACGCTGACGGGGCATCCGCTAACGCAAGGTCTGTTCTTGCAGTTAAGGCATCTTGCCGCCTCGTTCATAGCTTCTTCGGCTGTATAGCCCAAGCATACTTCTTTAAAGTTTCTTGCCCTTACCTTAGGATCCTGCTCGGTAATGGGTGTTTTCTGAGCTTGCATATTAGGCATGTCTGACTCCTCCTGTTAATCTGCAAATGTGTTCTTTATCGTGAGCTTCCTGCTCTCTGTAAGCAGAGTTTCTTCTCATAAGCTCGTTGAAGTCAACTTCAAATCCGTCGAAGTCAGGACCGTCAACGCAAGCATACTTGGTCTTGCCGCCAACAGTAACTCTGCATCCGCCACACATTCCGGTGCCGTCAATCATGATAGGATTGAGGGAAACCATAGTCTTGATATTGTAAGGACGGGTAACGCCGCAGACGAACTTCATCATAGGAACAGGACCGATTGCGATAACGAGGTCATACTGCTCGCCGTTATCAATGAGTTCCTGAAGCTGGTTTGTGACAAAGCCCTTCTTGCCGTAAGTACCGTCGTCAGTTGTGATGTAATAATTGTCGCAGACAGCTTTCATCTCATCTTCAAGGATAACGATGTCCTTGCTTCTGAAACCGGCGATAATGTCAACCTTAACGCCCATGTTATGAAGTGCCTTTGCAGAAGGATATGCTATAGCGCAACCAACACCGCCGCCAATAACGCAGGCGTGCTTGACATTTTCGCCAAACTCTGAAGCAACGCCAAGCGGTCCTACTACGTCAAGGATGCTGTCGCCCTGCTCCATTGTGCCGAGCTGATAAGTCGATTTTCCGACCTTCTGGAAGATGATTGTGATTGTCCCCTTCTCGCGGTCGTAGTCTGCTACGGTCAGCGGGATTCTTTCGCCCATCTCATCAGTTCTGAAGATGATAAACTGTCCGGCTTTTACCTTTTTGGCAATCAGCGGAGCGTCTATCACCATGAGTGTAACTGAATCATTGAGCTCGCGTTTTTCTAAAATTTTATACACGGTTAGTCCTCCTTTGGAAACCTTATTACCTGCTATTATACAACATACATCGCAGGATTTCAAGTATTTTTCATCGATTTGCGGCAAAGTATTCTTCAATTGCTTCGACAATAGCGTCCGCAAGTCCACTTTGCACTGTAGAATCGTTGAGTGCCATAGCTTCTGTATAGTCTGTGACGAAGCCACACTCGACTAAGATTGACGGAAATTCCTGTTCAAGAGTTACAGCAAAGTAGTTATATTTCGCTCCTCTGTTCCGGCTCTTGCCGTCTTTATAGACATAATCCTCGTAGTATTCTGCCATTTTTTCCGCTACAAGGCTGGCAATCGGCTCTGAGAATGGCGTGAAGTAGTAGGCTTCAACTCCTCGCACTCCTTCTCCGTTTGTCACGCTATTGCAGTGTATTGAGATATATAGGTCGGGGTCATATTTTCTGGCATATTCCGAGCGGTCGTAAACACTGATGTATGTCGTGTCACTCGGAATCATGAAAACGGTTGCACCTGCGGCTTGAAGTTTTGAAACAAGAAGCTTGGCGATTGCAAGGTTTATTACTCTTTCTACAACATGTCCTACTGCGCCCGGGTCCAGAGTAGTAGAACTAGTATTGTATCCATGTCCCGGGTCGACAACAATTACGGCACCGGCAAGGGTTGAATTATAGCCGTTGAATGTGAATGTCAGGTTTCCAGCATCGTCATAATCTGCTGAATATCCGGCGAATACTCCACTCTTTCTGAGCTTCAGTTTCAACTGTATCTTTGTCTCACCGTTTACCGTCACCGTCTGCCATTCGGCACTGCTGAACAGTGAATCGGAACTGAATGTCGGAAGCCCTATATAGCTTGTGACGTAGTCAAACGTGATTATGACATAGTCTGCGCTGAAACTGCTTACTGAGTATGTTCCGCTTACTCCAGTTCCGAACGTCAGCGGCGAATAGGAAATAGTAAATGGTGTCTGGTAATCGAGATTGAACGTCAGAACCGTGTCGCCATCGCTATTCTGGTACGAAGCCGTTGAAGCTATCGAGTTGTTTACGATTGTATAGCCGTCGACAAGTGTGCAGTCGGAAGCTTTCAGTCGGAGTCCCGAACCGGTCAGATAGTACTTGACGGTCTGGCTTACGCCTTCAGAAGTGACGCTGTATGTGACTTCGTTTACAAGCACGTCAATTGTTCCTGCCGGGAGTCTCGGAGAAGTAGGAACTGCGACCGCATCGGTCGTGTAGTAGTCATAAGCTAAAGTATTATCATTCTTTACAACAACAAGCTGAGTAGCTTCGGCTGTCGGAGAAATTGCATTAACAATGACTTTTGCCGCTGTAACATCTTCATAACTGAGATCCCTGTAGTTGCCGCTGATATAGATGTAGCCCAAATCCTGCTCTTCGCCAACAATTCCTTCCGGCGCTTCGAGGTAACCGGTGAATATAGCGTAGCTGGAGTTTTCGTCGAGGTCATCAGAACCTGATGTCTGCTCAGTGAGGGTGATAGTCTTGCCATCCAGGGTTGCCGTAACAGTAGAACCTGAGTATGCGGTTACGCTAATCGAAATCTTCGTCGAGCCTTCGACGTTCATGGTTGTTCCCTCTTCCGGCTCAACCGACTGGATAACGTCTACTTTACGGGTAATCTTGTAGGTTACGGTGTTGGCTTTATTCTGGAAGGTAAATGTGTTCACACCGACTTCAAGCTCTTCCTCAAAGTAGAAGTTGCCTGCTTCGTTAAGTGTTATAATATCGCCGTTGAAGTATACGTCGAAGTTGGAGTCGTAGGTGCCTTGGAATTTGACGGTAGTTTCGTATGTTGTATAGTTTGTCTTCGTGGGAAGAACCATCTCTAATTGTGTATAGAGAGAATCAGTGTCGATGAGACCGTCATAGTACTTGACAAGTGCATCGGTACTGCTTCCGACGTTTTTAACGAGTGATTCATAAGAGCGGAAGACACTTCCCTGATACGCCGAATAGTCGGCACACTCTTCTAATTGTTTCAGAATCTGGTCGGAAGCCCAGGAGGTATCAGAAGTACTTATTCTGTCATTTGCATGGCTTATGAACATCGGAATATCGTTTGCTTCGGCAAGCTCATTCCACCATGAGATAATGCTTGTAAAGTTGAGTTCAACCGATTGAAGCCCGCCGTAGCAAGTTACAATAACAAAATCGGCATAGCCATTTTGAACATAAGCCCTTGTGTCGGAATATCCATCTGCCAGAGCCTCGAAATCGTCCTTTGTATCGGAGCCTTCGGGATTATTTCCATCGTTCATCCAAGCGTTTGTAGCGGCTAAACCTACAGCTACAGTATTGCTGGTAGAGTGAATGGCGTTGCTGACGAGCTTGAATATGTATTCGCTGTTATCTAAAAGCCAGTTTTCATAACCTATTCCTGAACCGTATTTAAGATAATTCTCGTAGCTGTTTTCATCGATATCGGCGTAGTAACCGTCAATTAAAATTCCGTCGATGAGATATTTATTTGTGAGCTTGTGGGCACATTGCGAGAGATAATCGATTCTGTCGCTAACTGTTTCGAGTTCGTTTGCCTCTATTGCGTCTCCCAAATCAAAGGTGATATAGACGTAGTAATTGAGACTTCTTGCCGTCTCAATAAGCATGTCCAGTGGCGAGCCGTTCAGATAAACTTTTGCGTCAATTTCATAGTATATAACGCCTTCATAGCTCGTATTGATGATAATTGTGTTGAAGCCGTAGCTCTCTAAATTCGAGAAAATTTCGTTTATTTCTTCCGAAGTGACATCTGCCGTCTGGTCTATATCAGTGAAGAAGTCGTAACCGATGGTTATGTAAGTAGCCCGCATATCGTCAGGAAATGAAAAGACGTCCTCAGCAGTTGCGGCTGTGATTATCTCGGCGGTTTCAGTGGTTTCTACAGTCTCTTCTTCAGAAATTTCGTCGTCGGCAAACACAATCAAAGCCGTTCCGCTATACGGAAAGACTGTTGTAAATAGAAGTACCAGAGATAATAAAACGGAAAGAGTTTTTTTCATGAGTTCACCTTTAGGTAAACCGGACTACAGTCCGGCGAGAGACTTGATGAGGCTTGCGATTTCTCCTGCAAGGAGAGTGTCAGACGAATCGGCAATTAATGATCTATACCTATAGTAAGCACATCCGGAATAGCCGGAAAGTGTTGAAATATAATCTGTCTGTTTTGAAAGCATACTGCCGGAGCTCCATTCGGTTGTTGTTCCTACCTTATAAGCGGCGATTCCGCAAATGAGCTTGACAGACGAGCTTGTAACGATAGAATCCCACTGAACGGCAGTTGTATCGAACGGCAGGCTTCCTGTATATCCGTAATAAATTTGCGGGACAATATAGTCAAGATATCCTGTTGTTGAGCACCAGAGTTCAACATCAGCATAGAGCTTGTTTAAGTTGTTGCTGAGATTTCCCTGTGGAGAAACTCCAAACAAAACACTTGAATTGCAGGATTTCACCGTAGAGTAAATCTCTTTGACGAGCTGGCTGACGGTGTCTCTTCGCCACTGGGCTAAATCACTGCTACCCGAAACAGAAAACGCTAGTTTATCAAAAGATTCGTCTGTTGTGGGATAGAAATAGTCGTCTATATGTATTCCGTCGACATCGTAGTTTGATACTATCTCCGCAATTCCGGCGCAGATGAGCTCTCTGACTGCCGAATATGCCGGACTCAGCCAGTAGTAGCCGGTATCGCTGTCATATACGAGATATGTTCCGTTAGTGGAGCTTGAAGAGTACCACTGCTTCAACGTGTACGAAGAACTCATAGCTTCGAGATTCTTCTTGGTAGTTGTCCTCATGGGATTTACCCACGCATGGAACGAAAGCCCGAGCTTATGGGCTTCCGTAATCATTATTTCAAGTGGGTCATATGACGGCTTGTCCCCTACTGTTCCGGAATATGCAGATGTGAAAGCATAGTAATCGGAATAATAGTATGCGTCGCCGAATGCCCTGACGTGAACGTAAACGGTGTTAAAACCAAGTGATGCTACATAGGAGAACGCCTCAGAGATGGAATTTGTAAACTCCGCCTCAGTAGCTCCTGCAAGCATTGTGTCTATGTCGAGATATGCAAACCAAACGGCTTTAACTGTGGAATAGTTGAGCGCTGTGTAACTGCTTGTCCCAAGCTGTGAAACGATTTCGTCGACGTCCACTTCGTCGGCAATGTCTACATCCTCATCGATTGTGGCTGTAGTGGTTATTTCTGAGATAGTTGTCGTAATTGTAGTGGCGGCTGTAGTTGCGGTTGTTGTGGCTACCGTGGTTGTTTCCTCATCTTCTTCATAGATATCTGAAAGATATCTGCCATTTACGAAATATTCGCCATTCTTAAATTCGATTCTGTACCAGCCGTTTGAGACAATTCCGGTAACATTGACGCTGTCGCCTTTGTCAAGATGACCGATTCTATCACTGTCTGCGTCAGGAAGCGCTCTTACATTTACCGAGTTAATGGCATACATTGTAGCCTCGTAATCAGTTATGGTATAGTCCACTGATACTTCGGTTTCGACAACCGCCGTTGTTTCAGAAGTGCTTTCAGGTGCAGTAGTAACGGCTGATTCGGAAGGCTCAATTGTTGAGTATACCGGCGCTGTTTCACTTTCAGAAGTAGCAGTCTGAGTGGATACAGATGCATAGGTCTCAATAGTTATAGAGCCTGCTGTATCTTCAACTGAAGCTCTTTGAGTGCAGGATGTGAGAGTCAGAACAGTGAAAATGAGTGTGAAGAGCAGTACAGATTTTCTCATCTTAACCTCCCGAAATAGTCATGCACATCGACGAGTTGACGTTGATAGATACGATTATAACATTTTCCGAGCAATATTACAAGAGCTTTATGTCGACAATATCTGCTAACTAGAGAAAAGATTTTCTCAAAAATATTCGTAAAAGCACTTGACAGATATGCTTTCTTATGCTATTATAAATCAAGAATCATTCTTAATTTTGGTGATGAGCATGACAAAACAGCGCAAACTGATAAAGGAGATTATATATAACTCCGAACGCCACCTCACCGCCGAGGAAATCTTTACCGAGGCGAGAAAGAGTATGCCCAATATCGCACTCGGAACGGTGTATCGCAACTTGGGCAAGCTCTGTGAGGATAAAGAAATAAGGCTGATAAGCCTTCGTGGATTTTCCGATTGTTACGATAAGTCTTTTATGCCTCATGGGCATCTTATCTGCAATTCCTGTGGCAAAGTCGACGACTTCCCTATTGACGATATTGGAGAAGAGCTTTCTTCGAGACTCGGAGTAAATCTTATCTATTATGACGTCAATGCTCACTACATCTGCGATGATTGCAGACGGAAAAATCCGGTTACTGACGACAGTTTGTAAGACTGCCGTGTAATATAAAATAAAAATCTAAAATCAAAGGAGAACTCGAAATGGAACTTAAAGGAACAAAAACTGAACAGAATCTTATGACTGCATTTGCCGGAGAGTCTCAGGCAAGAAATAAGTATACATACTTCGCTTCTGTTGCGAAGAAGGAAGGCTATGAGCAGATTGCTGAGATTTTCCTCAAGACTGCTGAGAACGAGAAGGAGCACGCAAAGCTTTGGTTCAAGGCTCTTGACGGAATCGGCTCTACTCCCGAGAACCTGAAGGCTGCCGCTGAGGGCGAAAATTATGAGTGGACTGACATGTACGCTACATTTGCCAAGGAAGCAGAAGAAGAAGGCTTCAAGGTTCTTGCCGCTCAGTTCAGAATGGTCGGCGAAATTGAGAAAGCTCACGAAGAGAGATACTTAAAGCTTCTTGACAATGTCGAGATGCAGAAGGTATTTGAGAAGAGCGAAGAGACCATGTGGGAGTGTCGCAACTGCGGACATCTCGTCATCGGCAAGAAGGCTCCGGCTGTATGCCCCGTTTGCGCTCATCCCGGAAGCTTCTTTGAAGTAAGAAAAGAAAACTACTGATTCACTTCCCCATAGCCCTGAGATTAATTCTCGGGGCTCTTTTTTACTTGTAATTCTTCGGATATTGTGATACAATCTCTTTGACAAATTTCAAAGGAGAATAAATATGCGGCTTTTGATTGTAAGACATGCAGACCCCGATTATTCTATAGATTCACTCACCGAAAAAGGTTGGCGTGAGGCTGAGCTTCTGAGTGAAAGGCTCTCAAAACTTGATGTAAAGGCTTTTTACTGTTCACCTCTTGGACGAGCTCAGGACACCGCTTCCCTTACACTAAAGAAAATGGGTAGAGAAGCTGAAACGCTCGAATGGCTCAAAGAATTCTATTATTGTCAGGTAACGCCACCGTACCTTAGAGATGGCGAAACAGTTATAACATGGGACTTTATGCCCTCCTTCTTTACAGAGTGCGATGACCTCTACGATAAGGACAAATTCATGCACGTTGACTTTATGGAGAAGGGCGACTACCCTGCTCTCTATAAGGCAGTGACAGATGGCTTGGATGAACTTCTGGAGAAGCACGGTTACAGGCGTCACGGAAGATATTATGATGCCATTGAGCCTAACAGAGATACTGTCGTTCTTTTCTGTCACTTCGGAATCGAGTGCCAGCTACTCGGGCATCTTCTGAGCATATCCCCCGTTGTTCTCGGACAGAATTTCTGTGCGGCTCCGTCTTCGGTCACTACTCTTTACACTGAGGAACGCGAGAAAGGCATAGCTTCATTCAGAATGGCGGCGTTTGGAGACACTTCACACTTGTATGCCGCAGGTGAAGAACCTGCATTTGCGGCGAGATTCTGTGAGACCTTCGATTCGGACGAACGGCACTGATAATTACTGTATACAAAAATCCGTCGGCAGGATACCGACGGATTATTTTTATCTCCATTCAAGAGCTTTTTTGAGGTATTGCCCGGTGTAAGAATTCGGATTCTCAGCAACTTCCTCGGGAGTGCCGGTTGCGATTACTGTTCCACCACCGGAACCACCTTCCGGTCCCAGGTCGATGATATAATCGGCACACTTGATGACGTCTAAGTTGTGTTCGATTACGACCACTGTATTGCCGTTGTCGCAGAGCTGTTCAAGCATGTCAATGAGTCTTGCGACATCGTCAGTATGAAGTCCTGTTGTGGGCTCGTCGAGGATATATATTGTTCTGCCGGTTGCCTTTCTTGAAAGCTCAGTTGCAAGCTTGACTCGCTGGGCTTCACCGCCTGAAAGGGTTGTTGAAGGCTGTCCCAACTTCAGATAGCCCAAGCCTACGTCACGAAGAGTTTTAATTTTTCGGTAAATCTTCGGCATATTTTCAAAGAACGAGCAGGCTTCTTCGATTGTCATGTCGAGTACGTCTGCGATGCTCTTGCCCTTGTACTTGACTTCGAGGGTTTCTCTGTTGTAGCGTGAGCCGTGGCAGACTTCGCAAGGAACGTAGACATCCGGAAGGAAGTGCATTTCAATCTTGATGATTCCGTCGCCTTCGCAGGCTTCGCATCTGCCACCTCTGACATTAAAGGAGAATCGCCCTTGCGTGTAGCCACGCATCTTTGCGTCATTGGTCATTGCAAAGAGCTCTCTGATATCGTTGAATACGCCGGTGTATGTTGCTGGATTAGACCTCGGCGTTCTTCCTATTGGAGACTGGTCGATATTGATTACCTTGTCGAGGTTTTCAAGTCCCTCAATTTTTTTGAATGTTCCAGGAACAATCTTCGCCCGATTGAGCTTTACGGCAAGCTCTTTATAGAGAATTTCGTTTACAAGTGAGCTTTTGCCGCTTCCGGAAACTCCGGTTACGCATGTAAAAGTGCCAAGAGGAAAATCTACGTTTATTTTTTGCAGATTGTTTTCGGCGGCGCCTATTACTCTTAGCTTGGCTCCGCTTCCCTTTCTGCGTTCGGATGGAATCGGAATTTTTCTCCTGCCGCTCAGGTAAGCGCCTGTTATCGAGCGTTCGCAGTTCATGATGTCCTGTGGAGTTCCTGCGCAGACGATTTCGCCACCATGAATTCCGGCACCAGGTCCGACATCGACGATATAGTCAGCTGCAAGCATTGTTTCCTCATCGTGCTCAACAACAATAAGGGTATTGCCCAAGTCCCTAAGACGTTTTAGAGAAGCTATCAGCTTGGCATTGTCCCTTTGGTGAAGACCGATGCTCGGCTCGTCTAGGATATAGAGAACACCTACAAGTGAGGAGCCAATCTGTGTTGCAAGTCTTATGCGCTGGCTTTCGCCGCCGGAAAGTGTTGAACTTGAACGCGATAACGAAAGATAATCAAGACCGACATTCTTTAAGAAGCCCAGCCTGGATTTAATTTCTTTCAGAATCTGCGAAGCAATCAGTAGCTCACGCTCGGTGAGCTGTAGATTATCAAAGAAGTCTATAGTGTCGCTTATCGAGAGCTTACAGAGTTCGGCAATATTCAATCCGCCTACTGTTACTCCCAAAACTTCTTTTTTCAGTCGGTCGCCGTGGCAGGTCTTGCACTTGACTTCACTCATGTATTCTTCAATTTTTGCCTTTGTGGCGTCACTTTCGGATGAACGATAACGTCTGTCAAGATTATTTATGACTCCCTCAAATGGCTGAATCCAGTATCCTCCGCCCCATTCTTCGGGACGCTTGAACGAAAGTTTTTGTCCCTGGGTTCCATACAGGAATATATCTATTGCATCCTTTGGCAAATCCTTGATTGGCGTGTCGAGAGAAATTCCGTACTTTTCGCTGATGGCATTGTAGTAAATCATGGTGAAAGAGTCATCATTGAGGGTATTCCAGCCGTCGGCTCGTATTCCGCCTTGCCTGATTGTCAGTTCGTCGTTCGGGATAACCTTCTTCGGGTCGACTTGTAGAAACATTCCGAGACCGGTGCAGTCGGGGCAAGCACCGTAGGGATTATTGAATGAGAACATTCTCGGCGACAGCTCTTCGATTGAAACACCATGCTCGGGGCAGGCATAATTCTGCGAGAACATCATCTCTTCGCCATCGATTACGTCGACGACCGCCAGTCCGCCTGAGAGAGAAGTTACAATCTCAATGCTTCCTGAAAGCCTCGAACGAATTTCCGGCTTGATTACTAATCTATCAACTACTACCTCGATGGTGTGCTTCTTGTTCTTTTCTAGCTTGATTTTTTCGGCTAGGTCGTAGATGATGCCGTCGATTCTGACACGGACATAGCCTGATTTTTTGAGCTGTTCGAGTTCTTTGACATATTCGCCTTTTCTGCCCCTGACAATAGGAGCAAGAAGCTGGATTTTGGTACCCTCTGGGAGCTCCATTATTCTGTCGACAATCTGGTCGACAGATTGCCTTTTGATTTCTCTTCCGCATACCGGACAGTGAGGAATGCCAATTCTGGCATAGAGGAGTCTTAAATAATCGTATATTTCGGTGACAGTTCCGACGGTTGAACGTGGATTGTTTGAAGTGGTTTTCTGGTCGATGGAGATTGCAGGAGAAAGCCCGTCGATGCTGTCGACATCCGGTTTGTCCATCTGTCCTAGGAACATTCTCGCATACGAAGAAAGGCTTTCGATATACCTTCTCTGACCGTCGGCAAATATCGTATCAAAAGCAAGTGACGATTTGCCTGAGCCGGAAAGACCGGTGAAGACCACGAATTTGTCTCTTGGAATGGTTACATCTATATTTTTGAGATTGTGCTCTCTTGCGCCTTTTATAACTATCTGATTGTTTCCGACAGTCTGATTTTCGGCTTCCATATAATCATCCTTCCTTTCTGAGCTCTGCTATCTTGTCTCTCAGGTAAGCCGCCTGCTCGAAGTTGAGTTGCCGTGCGGCTTCCCTCATTTGCTTTGAAAGCTTGTCGATAAGTTCCATACGCTCACGCTTGGTGTAGTGGACGGCTTTCTTATTAACATCTTTCTTTGATGATATTTCGATTACGTCGTGGACTTCTTTTACGATAGTTTTCGGCGTTATACCATGTTGAGTATTGTACTCCTCCTGAATGGCACGACGTCGTTCTGTTTCAGTGATAGCCTTTTCCATCGAATCAGTTACGCTGTCTGCATACATGATTACTTTGCCGCCTGAGTTTCTTGCGGCTCTGCCTATGGTCTGGATAAGGGAGCGCTCGCTTCGCAGGAAGCCTTCCTTATCGGCATCCAGAATTGCTACAAGAGAAACCTCCGGCAGGTCAAGACCTTCTCTCAGAAGGTTTATTCCGACCAGAACATCAAATTCACCGAGTCTTAAATCTCTTATAATTTCCATTCGCTCGATAGTATCAATTGAATGGTGCATGTATCTTACTCTTACTCCGAGTTTTTGAAGGTAGCCTGTTAAATCCTCAGCCATTTTGACTGTGAGAGTTGTTACCAAAACTCGCTCCTTCTTTTCGGCTCGTTCGTTGATTTCAAGAACCAGGTCGTCAATCTGACCAGCTGTGGGTTTAACTTCAATCAACGGGTCCAAAAGTCCGGTGGGACGGATAATCTGCTCGACAACCTGCTCCGATTCGGAAAGTTCAAAGTCTCCGGGAGTGGCGGACACAAAGACCGCTTGGTCGCACCTCGAATAAAATTCGTCGAATGTTAGCGGTCGGTTGTCAAGTGCCGATGGAAGACGGAAGCCATAGTCGACCAAAGTCTGTTTTCTTGCCCTGTCGCCTGCGAACATTCCTCTGACCTGAGGAAGTGCAACGTGGGACTCGTCTACAATGAGAAGAAAGTCATCCGGGAAGAAGTCTAAAAGTGTGAACGGAACCGCACCAGGTTCACGTCTTGCAAGGACTCGTGAATAGTTCTCGATTCCACTGCAAAAACCGACTTCCTGCAACATTTCCATGTCGTAATTGACACGTTGTTCGATTCTCTGAGCCTCGATAAGCTTGTCCTGAGACTTGAAGAACTCAACCCTTTCGTGCATTTCATCCTCAATGTCGTGGATTGCGGCATTGAGTCTCTCCTTGCCGGTGATATAGTGAGATGCCGGGAAAATCGCAACGTGAAGAAGTGTCCGTACAGCTTCGCCGGTGACGACGTTTACTTCGGTAATTCTGTCGACCTCATCTCCAAAGAACTCGATTCTTATTGCAGTTTCATTGTAACTTGTCGGAAATACGTCTACAGTATCCCCTCTTACTCTGAAACGGTTTCTCTGGAAGTCGATATCATTTCTCTCGTACTGGATTGAGACAAGCTCATGAATCAAATCATCTCGTGATTTGGTCATGCCCTTACGGACAGAGACAATCATACTCTTGTACTCTTCCGGGTCGCCTAAAGAATAGATGCAAGAAACACTCGCAACGATTACAACGTCTCGCCTTTCGGTCAGGGCGGCTGTTGCAGAGTGTCTTAAACGGTCGATTTCGTCATTGACATCTGAGTCTTTTTCGATATAGACATCAGTTGCCGGGATATAAGCCTCAGGTTGATAGTAATCGTAGTAAGAGACGAAGAATTCTACAGCGCTATCCGGGAAAAACTCACGGAGCTCGGAGCAAATTTGTGCCGCAAGCGTCTTATTGGGCTCCAGAACAAGAGTAGGACGATTGACATTTGCAATGACATTAGCCATCGTGAAGGTCTTTCCGGAGCCGGTAACGCCAAGAAGCGTTTGCTTTTTCATACCGCTGTTGATGCCTTCTGAAAGCTTCTCGATTGCCTGTGGCTGGTCGCCGGTGGGCTTGTATTTACTTTTAAGTACAAATTTGTCCATAGCAACCTCCAAATTAAGAACGTATGTTGTTATGATATCATAGAATCGCTGAAATGTCAACGACTAATAATAGTAATCACAAGGAAAAATCAGGAGCCGCAAATTTGCATTTCCTGATTCTTTCTTGAATGAAGTTCCGGGTCTGAAAATCAAAGTGCGGCTTTGAGAGCCTGAGCGAACTGGTCGGGGCAGGAAGTGTTCTTAGCTCCGCACTTGATTCCTTCAAGCTTAGAAATTGCATCCTCTACTTTCATGCCCTTTACAAGGCTTGAAATGCCTTTTAGGTTGCCATTGCAACCTCCGACGAAGGAAACGTCACCGATAATGCCGTTTTCAACCTCGAAATTAATCTGCCGTGAGCAGGTGCCTTTTGTCTGATAGGTATAAGTCATTTTTGTTACTCCTTACTTTTATACGAATTGTAATTTTTTATTTATAGTCAGGAAAGAACTTTTCCTGGAACCACGCAGGTTTTGCTACGAATTCTTTGCCGTCAAGATACGCAAGACTACCGCTGATGTCTCCGAGCTCGAACTTCAGGCTGTGCGCTTGCAATGCCTGAGTTTTGACAGAGTATTTCCGATTGATGTCGCCCATGCCATACTTTCCATCACCTAATACCGGGTGTCCGATATGTGCCATATGAGCTCGTATCTGATGAGTTCTGCCGGTGATGAGGTCAATTTCACAGAGCGACAAATCACCGTTTGTTGAGAGAACTCTGTATCCGGTTATAATCTCTTTAGCACTGTTTACGGGTTTATCGTAAATTCTGACAGTGTTCTCGGCTTCGTTTTTAGTAAGATAAGCCTTTATTGTAGCTTCTGTTGGCATAGGCTCCCCTATCACAGTGCAAAGATACTTTTTTCTGATTCGCCTTTCTTTGACGGCAAGATTCAGAATTCTCAGGCTTTCTGCGTTCTTGGCGCAGATGACGAGTCCCTCGGTATTTCTGTCGAGGCGATTGCAGAGTGACGGAGCAAAGCTCGCTTCTTCTTCGGGGTTATACTCCCCTTTTTCGTAGAGATACTTCTTGATTCGGTTGATGAGGGTGTCGATGGTGTTCTCATCGTCCTCATGAACCACGAGCCCACAGGGTTTGTCGACTATCAGTAAATTCTCGTCCTCATAGACAATCTCGATTTTACTGCTGACGAGAAGAAAATCGTTTTCGGAAGGTTCCTCGAAGAATTCATCGTTGATATAAAGCTCCAAGATATCGCCTTCATTGAGCCGTGTTGATATTTCGCATCTAGCGTGATTCAGCTTGATTCTTTTGATGCGGATATATTTGTACATAAGCGATTGCGGAAGCTTTGGAACTGCTTTTGTAATAAACTTGTCCACACGCTGACCGGCATCGTTGCGATTTATCTTGTAGCTTTTCATATCGTACCTCGAAATTTTCTCTACATGTGTATTTTACTCTATTCGCCGGTTTTTGTCAACTGTTACCCTCGCAAATCTTAATGATTTTGTAACCGTATTGTATCTTGAAATATGCCGCACTGTGTGATAAAATGTAGGACGAATGAAAGATAAACGGCTTGTCCGATTTATATTAAGGAAGTATAGAAAATGAATGACAAAAAAAGGCTTATTGCCGTTGTATGTGCCGTGGCAGTTCTCACAAGCAGTATGACAGCCTGTACTTCGACAGAAATAAAAGATACAACCGAAAACGCAACCACAACAGTTTCATCTTCAGAAGAGGTCACGACCGTTTCGGATAATGTGCCCTCGCATATAGTCACGCAATCTGACTCGACAACCGCTACTGAGGCTGTGACTGAAAGCCCTGATACCACGGAAGAAGCAGTGACTGATGCTTCCGGCTTGATTGTGGACGACTACACCGAAGATTTCAACTATGACAACCTGACTCCTGATGACTTGTATGAGATGTATGGGCTTTCGAGGAGCGAACGAAGTAGCTTCTACTCTCAGATATGCTCAGAATGTGAGCTCCCGATTATTTCCGTCTCGACTGAAGATGAACAGGAAGTTCTTTCACTCGACGAGTATGTGAATTGCATTGTTGAGATTATGAACTGCAATTCCGAGTACGTTATGGATGCAACCGAGGCTCAGATAAGGGTCAGAGGGAATGCGAGCGCATACTATGGCGATGTCGACCAGATAAGAGCCAACGGTGCACCCTACCGAATCAAGTTTACGAAGAAGCAGTCGGTTCTCGGGCTCAATGACGGAGCAAAATGCAAGTCGTGGGTACTGCTGAAAACATATAACTACGGTGTCAGAGACCATCTTGCATTTACCCTTGCTTCGGCTATAAACGCCGGAATGTATTACGTTTCCGATTCCACCTTCGTGCAGGTATACATCAACGAAGAATACATGGGAATCTATCTTCTCTGCGAACAGACTCAGGAAAACGAGAACAGAGTGGCAATTACCGAAGCCGAGGAAGGCTATACCGGGACGGATATAGGCTATCTCGTAGAGCTTGATAACTATTCAAGTGGCGAGACGTGGAGATTTCTTCTGAACTACAACAAAGAGTCAATAACCGATGTTTACGGAACTTCGAGAGTCCCCGTGAAGTATTACTATACGGTGAGAAACGACCTGTATTCTGAGGAACAGCTTGACTTTATCGAGAGATATTTTGAGGTCTGCTATGAGGTTGCAATGCGAGCAATCAAATATGGCGAGTATTACCGGGTGGACAGGGTCGACAATGATTTCACTTTGACTTTGGCACAGGAGGAGTTTGAGTCGGCATACGATTGCATCTCTCAGGTTATGGACATCGAGTCGTTTGTAGATATGTACATCACCTATGAGATTGTGAACGACCAGGATGTCGGTGGCGGAAGCTTCTTCTTTGCGGTCGATTTCAGCGAGAATTCAATTTATCCCACGCTCACCTGTGTTGCTCCCTGGGATTTCAGTTGGGCATATGGTGACTATAGCTCCGATTCTGACGGCGGACTTTATGCGGCGAAGTTCAAGGACGATTATTTCGTCAATAACTGGGGTGACCGTTCAAATCCGTGGCTCATTCTTCTCTACTCCGCCGACTGGTTCCAGGAGCTTGTGAGCGAAAAATGGCAGGAAAGATACTCATACATCCTTGAAGCTCTTGACGAGGTCACTGACACGGTCAATACGTACTCAGATGATTTTGATAAGGATGGCAAGAGCCGCACGTCGAGTGCCCTCGCTACAATCAGATGGACAAGGAACAGAGTTGAATATCTAAATACCCTTTGGGGATGACTTCCCTACTCCAAATATAAGCACAAAAAGAATGCCCCCGAAAGGAGGCATTTCTTTTCAGTTGTCTTTGTTCAACTTTGTTTCTGTCAGATTATCTTCTCTTGGAAGCAACAACAGCAGCAGCAGCTACAGCCATCGGGAGAACAGCCAGAACAACGCCGGTGTCAGCATTGGTAGTAGTGGTTGTTGTCTCAGCAGCTTCAGTGGTCTCTTCGGAAGCATCAGCAGTCTCTTCAGTAGCATCAGCATCGTCAGTGGTCTCAGCAACTTCTTCGCCATCGGTAACTACGCCAATGTAGGTGATAGTGAAGTTGTCAAGGTTGGTGCCATAAGCAATGCCCTTGAAGGAGATAGCACTTGCAGAGGTTACGCCCTTAGAGTCGTAGTCAGAGCAGGTAAGAGTGACATAGGTGTCGAACTCTCCGCCAGAAAGACCCAAATCAGTAGTAGAATAAACCTGATTTGAAGCGGTGTTAGCGCTGTCGATGAGCCAAACTCTGAAATCGCCGTCAGAAGAACCCTTGATGTGGATGGTAACGGTCTCGCCAACTTCAACGGTTACAGGAAGCATAACGTCGAACTGTGCACCACTGCAGTTAAGTCCGCCATCAACTTCGGTTACACCGGTGTTATCGGTTCCGCCGTAGTAGCCGAGGTTATCCAAAGAAAGGGTAGCTTCGAGCTCAGCAGCAAAAGCGGTTACAGAGAGAGCCATAACCATTGCGACTGCCATGACAATTGCCAAAATTTTCTTCATGTTATTTTCCTCCTAATATAATATGGTTTTTAACCGTACTCATTATACCATTTGCACAATCGTCTGTCAATACTTTTTTGAACGACAAAAAGAATTTTCGCCACTTCTTATAAAAATGGCTATATCCTGAACAATTATACTCACAAGTTCAAAAAAAGATATTGACAGAATCGAAAAATGCGGCTATAATACATGGTGTCAATTCAATCGGGATGTGGCTCAGTTTGGTAGAGCGCCTGCTTTGGGAGCAGGATGCCGCAGGTTCGAGTCCTGTCATCCCGACCATAGTCGTCGCAATTAGTGTTGCGGCGACTTTTTTGATAAGAAAACCGGCAGAATCACACTGCCGGTTCTTATTATTTCTTAAAACAGCCCTGTTATAACTCCGTCTGAGCTTACATCTATTCTTTCAGCCGCAGGAGATTTTGGAAGACCGGGCATAGTCATTATGTCCCCCGTCAGGACGACTACAAATCCGGCACCAGCTGAGACTTTGACGTTCTTTACAGTGACGGTGAAGTCTTCAGGTGCTCCGAGCTTTGTCGGGTCATCAGAGAACGAATACTGAGTCTTTGCAATGCAGACAGGAAGATTGCCGAAGCCGAGTTCAGTGAGTCTTGCAAGTTCTTTCTTTGCCGCCGGCAGGTAGGTTACGCCGTTTCCGCCATAAACTTTAGTGACTACTACGTTAATCTTCTCTTCAAGGCTCATGTCATCAGAGCAGCTGTAGGTGAAGTTAGAAGTCTCTTCCTCACAAAGACTGACTACTTCGTTGGCAAGTTCGATTCCGCCTTCCCCGCCCTTTGCCCAGACATCTGAGAGAACGGTGTTGACGCCAAGCTTCCGACATTCTTCAATGACGAGATTTATCTCCGCATCGGTATCTGTCGGGAACCTGTTTACTGCTACTACAGACGGCAGACCATAGACATTTTTTATGTTAGAAACGTGCCTGAGGAGATTCGGCAGACCTTTCTTCAAGGCATCCAAATCCTCTTTTCCGAGCTCGGTTTTTGCAAGACCGCCGTGCATTTTTAAAGCTCTGACAGTTGCGACTATTACGACTGCTGAAGGAGTGAGTCCTGCCATGCGGCACTTGATATCTAGGAACTTCTCTGCCCCCAAATCGGCGCCGAAGCCGGCTTCAGTTACGGCATAATCTCCGAGCTTCATTGCAAGCTTTGTTGCCAGGACGGAATTGCAACCGTGAGCGATATTTGCAAAAGGTCCACCATGTACTAAAGCCGGAGTGTGTTCCAGAGTCTGTACAAGATTCGGTTTCAAGGCGTCCTTCAGAAGTGCCGCCATTGCTCCTACTGCTTTAAGCTGAGAAGCAGTAACCGGCTCGCCCGAGTAGGTATAGCCAATAATTATTCTGCCGAGTCTGTCTTTCAGGTCATCGATAGAGTTTGCAAGACAGAATACAGCCATAATTTCGCTTGCAACGGTAATGTCGAAGCCGTCTTCACGAGGAGTGCCGTTAGGCTTTCCTCCCAAGCCGTCAACTATGAATCTCAGCTGACGGTCGTTCATGTCGACACATCTCTTCCAGGTGATTCTTCTAGGGTCGATTCCAAGAGCATTTCCCTGCTGAATGTGATTGTCAATCATGGCGGCAAGAAGATTGTTTGCGGCACCTATTGCGTGGAAGTCACCGGTGAAATGAAGGTTGATGTCCTCCATCGGAACCACCTGAGCATATCCGCCGCCAGCGGCTCCGCCTTTGATTCCGAAAACGGGACCCAAAGAAGGTTCTCTGAGGGCTACAACCGAGTTCTTCCCTATTTTTCTGAGACCATCTGCAAGACCGATGGTTGTAGTGGTTTTGCCTTCACCGGCAGGAGTCGGAGTGATTGCAGTTACAAGAATAAGCTTGCCATTCTTTCTCGAATTGTCATTGATGATTTTCGGGTCGACTTTAGCCTTGTACTTTCCGTATTGCTCTATCGAGTCCTCATCAATTCCTGCAATCTCGGCTATCTTTGTGATGGGAAGCATTACGGATTCCTGGGCGATTTCAATATCTGTTTTCATGATATTCACCTCTTATGAGATTACTTATCGTAAATCGGGAATTTCTCGCAGAGCGAGACAACCTCATTTGTAACTCTTTCCTTATTTGCATCGAAATCGCTTATGCAGTCGCAAATCCATCCAGCGATGAGTTTCATCTCGCTTTCGCCGAAGCCTCTAGTGGTTACGGCGGGAGTGCCGACTCTCAAGCCGCTTGTAATAAACGGACTCTCAGGGTCGTTCGGGATTGCGTTCTTGTTTGCTGTGATGTGAACTTCGTCAAGGCGGTGTTCGAGCTCCTTGCCGGTGACGCCGGTTCCTCTTAAATCAAGAAGCATGAGGTGATTGTCAGTGCCTCCAGAAACAAGCTTGATTCCGTGAGCAGTAAATTCGTCTGCAAGCGTCTGAGCATTTGCAATAATCTGCTTCTGGTAGTCCTTAAATTCAGGTGTAAGTGCTTCGCCGAATGCTACAGCCTTTGCGGCGATGATGTGCATAAGCGGTCCCCCCTGAGTTCCGGGGAAGATTGCCTTGTCTATTGCCTTTGCGTATTGTTCCTTGCAGAGAATAAGTCCGCCTCTGGGTCCTCTTAAAGTTTTGTGGGTTGTGGTTGTGACAACATCTGCATAAGGAATCGGGCTCGGATGAAGTCCAGCGGCGACAAGACCGGCAATGTGAGCCATGTCCACCATCAGATACGCTCCCACTTCGTCTGCAATTTCTCTGAACCGCTTGAAGTCGATGATTCTCGGATATGCGGAAGCACCAGCTAAGATTAGCTTTGGCTTACATTCGAGAGCCAGACGCTCGACTTCGTCGTAATCAATTGTTTGGGTTTCGTCGGAAACTCCATAAGGAACAATGTGGAAATACTTGCCGGAGATGTTGACAGGTGAACCGTGTGAAAGATGTCCGCCGTGTGCGAGACTCATCGAAAGGACGGTGTCGCCCGGCTGCAGAAGTGCAAAGAAAGTAGCAAGATTTGCGTTTGCGCCGCTATGAGGCTGGACGTTGGCGTGATCTGCTCCAAAGAGCTTCTTGGCACGTTCTCTAGCTATCTCCTCTACCTCATCTACATACTGGCATCCGCCGTAGTATCTCTTTGCAGGGTATCCCTCGGCGTACTTGTTTGTGAGAACACTTCCTGCCGCAAGAAGTACTCCTTCGGAAACGATATTCTCAGAAGCGATAAGCTCGATATTGTGGCGCTGGCGATTGAGTTCACGCTCACATGATGCGGCTACCTCCGGGTCAAAGTTTTTAAGACTCTCAAAAAACATGATGATTGCTCCTTTGCATTTATTTTAGATTTGCGAATGTACAAAATAAGGCAGACTACCCTACTGATTATGTAAGATAGCTCTGCCCAGACGGTCGGCATTAATGTTTTCGCTTCACTTGTGTTGATTCACATTACCGTCAGTCACGAAAACAGGCTGATGAAAGTATAACATTTTAAAGCCGTGGTGTCAATAAATAAATCTGAATTTTATTTGTTTTTCGGGATTGTAAAGAGATATTTCTCTCTGTAGTCTTCAAGATTCTGACGGAATTCGGGAGATTCCGGAATCTGAGCGACATATGTGTGTCCTTCTGCGTTCAGGTCGTAGCTATGTAAAACTGAAAGCGCAATATTTGAACAGTGGTCGGCAACTCTTTCAAAGTTTGTGAGCAGGTCGCTGTAGACGAATCCGGTTACTATTGTGCACGCACCCGATTGTACACGCTCGATATGATTATTCTTGATTACTTTTGACATTTCGTCGATTGTCTCTTCGAGAGGCTCGACTTTGACTGCAAGGTCTCTTCTTCTTTCGACAAACGCTGAAGAAGCAAGGTTAATAATTTCGCTTACGGCATCTGTAAGAAGCTGTAGCTCCTCTGCCGCTTCGTCTGAAAATACAATCTTTTTGTCGTGGATTTCCTCGGCATTTTCTGCAATATTTGCCGCATGGTCGCTTATCCTTTCAAAATCGCCGATTACGCTCAACAGTTCACTTGAAATCGCCTGTTGCTTCTCGTCCATGACGTTCTTCCCTATCTTTACTAGATAGTTTCCAAGCTTGTCCTCGTATTTGTCGCAGAGAGATTCCTTCTCGGCGACCTTCTGGTATTTCGATTTGTCATATTCTGTAATGAGTCTGATGGCTCTGAATATATTTTTTCTTGCGATGTCGCACATCTTCAAGGCGGCTTTGCGGCTGACTTCAATTGCGGCTGGAACGTAATCAAGTAGGTTCTCGTCGAGGGAGTCAATTTCGGTCAGGTCTTCGCTTTCTGACGGGTCGGGTTTAATCAGTATATAGCATATCTTCTCAATAAGTTTGCTCATGGGAAGGAGAACTATCATGCCGAAGACACTGATTATTGAGTTCATAAACGCAATACCAGTAGTAGTGGCACTCTCATTCATAAATGAAAGCCCTCCAACGATTGCATTTATAGGAATAAGAATAATAGCTACAAGCAAGGCAGTGAGTACATTCGCTATGAGATATACCAAAGCCGTTCGCTTGGAGTTTTTATTCTTCCCTACCATTGCAATAAGAACGGGAGAGCTTGCACCAATTTTAATACCTAAAATCAAAGGAAGACATACGCTGTATGGGATTACAACGGATGTACAGAGTGCCTGCAAAATACCGACACCGGCAGAACAAGATTGAATTATTGCGGCTACGAATATGCCGGCTAAAACGCCCAATACAGGATTTTTGAAGAGAAGAAGTATATTCTGGAACGCTACGCTTTCTTTCAAAGGGTCGACAGAATCGCTTATAAGAGACATCGACAGAAGAATTGTGCTGAGCCCCAGAAGGACAAGTCCGATGCTCTTGGTCGAGTTTTTATTTGTGAACATGTAAAGAAGTGCGCCGATTGTAGCGAATACAGCTATAAGAACTTCGGTTGACAGAAGCTGTCCCGCAACGCTTTCAGAACCGGAAATGGAAAGAATCCAGCCGGTCATTGTGGTACCGATATTCGTGCCTAAAACTATAGGAATAGCCTGAGTAAGTGTCATCATTCCCGCACTTACGAAGCTTATAACCATGACTGTTGTAGCGCCGGAAGACTGAATTACGGCAGTAACCAATATTCCCAGGAAGAAGCCTTTGATTGCGGGCGAGGAAAGCCTGAAGAGAATTCCCTCCATTCTGTTTCCGGCAAGACTTTTAAGTCCGTTTCCCATAGTTTCCATTCCAAACAGGAAGAATGCCACTCCGCCAATAAGAGAAATAATATGAGCTAGATCCATAACTATCCTTTCAAGACGTCATCTTTTCTTTTACATTCCCATTACATAAATCACATTTTCACACTTCTACTATATCAATTTGGCAAGATTATTTCAAGAGCAAATATTAATTTCGGCGTTATGCCAGAAAAAGTGCAACTTTTAAAGGCGGAATCGGGCGAAATTAGGGCGATGATATGAAAAACCTGCCATAACACCAAGCGTTTGTGGCAGGTTTAAAATCACAATTTTTTAACAAACAATGCTCTGATAGCATTGAGAACAGCCAACACCATTACTCCGACATCTGCGAATATCGCAAGCCACATGCTTGCCATACCGAGCGCACCCAGCACAAGGCAGATTAGCTTGATGCCAATTGCGAATACGATATTTTCTCTCACTATCCTGAGGCACTTTTTCGATATCCTTATTGCCTTCGATATTTTCAGCGGATCGTCGTCCATGAGAACAACGTCTGCCGCTTCTATTGCGGCGTCAGAGCCCATAGCTCCCATAGCAATTCCTATATCTGCTCTTGACAGAACCGGCGCATCATTGATACCGTCGCCAACGAATGCAAGCTTGCCGCTTTGCTTCTTCGCAAGAAGCTCCTCAACCTTCGTAACTTTATCGTCAGGCATCAGTTCACCGTGGACTTCATCGATTCCAAGCGTTTTTGCTACATTTTCAGCGACAGCTTTTGAATCGCCACTGAGCATTATTGTCTTCTCAATTCCACTTTGTTTAAGAGATTTGATTGCTTCGATTGCATGAGGCTTTATGACATCTGAAATCACTATGTGACCGCAGTAGCTCCCATCAACTGCTACGTGAATAATTGTGCCAACAGAATGGCAAGAAATATACTCACTTCCTACCCTTTGCATTAGTTTCTTGTTTCCGACAGCTACGTTGTGTCCGTCAACAGTTGCAGTGACGCCTTCCCCGCTGATTTCCGAAATATCTGATACTCTGCTACGGTCGAGTTCTTTGCCATATGCGTGTTGAAGGCTTTTGCTAATCGGGTGAGATGATGCGCTTTCGGCGAGTGTGGCGAGCTCGATGAGTTTATCATTATCGATAGTGCCATGATGGATGGCGTTTACTTCAAACGAGCCTTCGGTGAGAGTACCTGTTTTGTCGAAGACTATGTATTTTGTCTCGGAAAGAGTTTCGAGATAATTTGAACCCTTGATAAGGATGCCTTCCTTGCTTGCTCCGCCGATTCCTGCAAAGAAGCTTAACGGAATGCTGACAACCAATGCGCATGGACAACTGATTACAAGGAATGTAAGCGCACGGTAAATCCAATCGCTGAATCCGGCGGGAAGTCCCATAATAAGTCTGACTACCGGCGGAATTATTGCCAATGCAAGTGCTGAAAAGCAGACAACAGGCGTATAGATTCTTGCAAATTTTGAGATGAAATCTTCAGACTTTGATTTCCGAGAGCTTGCATTTTCGACCAAATCAAGAATTTTCGATACTGTTGATTCGCCAAAGGCTTTTGTTGTTCTGATTCTCAGAAGTCCTGTCATGTTGATGCAACCGCTGATGACTTCATCGCCTGTGTGTACATCTCTTGGAAGGCTCTCACCGGTCAGTGCAGATGTATTCAGTGTTGAGATTCCCTCTTCGATAATGCCGTCAATGGGAATCTTCTCGCCCGGCTGAACAACGATAATGCTTCCTATTTCCACTTCGTCCGGTGAAACCTGAGTCAGCTTGCCATCAATCTCGATATTGGCATAATCGGGACGAATATCCATTAAGTCGCTGATACTGCGACGACTTTTCCCGACGGCATAGCTCTGGAACAGCTCACCTATCTGGTAGAAAAGCATAACGGCAATCGCTTCGCTGTACTCCCCACTTTGTTCATAGATAGCTAGCGCAAACGCTCCGATGGTGGCTATCGCCATCAGAAAATTCTCATCGAAAACTCTGCCGTTCAGAATTCCTCTGAAAGCTTTGAGAAGTATGTCATAGCCGATGATTATGTACGCTAACAGATACAAGATGAACTGCGGTATCCCTGCAATCGGCAATACCATCAGAAGAATCATCATAACAGCAGTTATAAGAATCCTCGCAAGCATTTTTTTCTGCTTTTTAGTCATATCCATCTCTCCCTTTGCCCATGTAAATTCAGATTTCTATTTCGCAATCGGGCTCGACTTTTCTGCAAGCTTTGAGAACGGCTTTCATGACCTTCATCTGGTCGACGTCTTCCTCAAACTCGACAATCATCTTTTGAGTCATGAAGTTTACAACAGCGTTCGCAACTCCGGCTGTCTTTTTAGTCGCACTTTCCATGAGATTTGCACAGTTGGCACAGTCAACTTCGATATTATAGGTCTTCTTCATTTTGAATCACCTTTCCATGTTTAACGTTGGATTAGCAGTATTAAACGATTAAGCAGTCGTTTAAACGTCCTTCTACATTATATGCTATATGTGTCATCTTGTCAATAGCAAATTCAAATTTTTTTGAAATTCGACACATGTCGCAAATTTGACTGTCAATAAGCCTTGTCTAACTGGTTTTATTGTGTTATAATATACTCAGTATTATAATGCAAGGAGAAAAAATAATGCCCGAAAAACTGCTCCCCCATCATCACACTGATGAATATGATATAGAATCTTTGAAAGAAACCCTCGAAAAGACTGATTTTCAGGCTGTTGCCGACGTATTCCGACAGCTTGGTGACTGTAGCCGGGTTCAGATTTTCTGGCTTCTCTGCCACTGTGAGGAGTGCGTAACTAATATCTCTGTCCTCATGGGCATGACAAGCCCGGCAGTTTCCCACCACCTGAAGCTCCTTAAAGCCAGCGGTCTTATCACCAGCCGCCGTGAAGGCAAAGAAGTCTACTATAAAGCTGCCGACAATATCCAAAGCCAGTCGTTGCACCTGATTATTGAGAAGATAATGGAGATTACTTGTCCGGAGGAATGAAAAAAGCTCAGAAGTTTTCGCTTCTGAGCTTTTTAGATTTGTATTAAAGTCCACCAGTGGAACCATCACCATAAACTTTTGATTCTGCATCTTTTTCGTTTTGTATGAGTGTATCGCAAGCAGTTTGTAATAACTCATCACCTTTTAACCAAACGTATGATATATAAATCTCATCGTAATAGAACGATAAAGAGCATTGCGAAGAATCACATATTTTCATAACAACTTCAGTGTTTCTTTTTCCTGTCCAAGTAATATATGTATATTTATTACCCCAAATATCGCTATCTGTCTTTGTTGAATCGGGTTCACCGTAAAGGGATGAAAGCTTCTCTTTCAAATCATCGGCAGCTTCTGATAAGTTCTCAGGTTTAAATTCATATCTTGCACCATATAAAGCACTATCTTCTTCTGTCTTTGTCAGTACACCGTCAACGGGAACATATGCAAAAAATAATGTAATGTCTTCGGTTGTATAACCTGCTACATCTATATGGCTATTCCATGTATTACCTATAATGTTGATATCGTTCTTTTCGAACGAAATTTCTTTGTAGTCACCAAGCGTTATATCTTCAACTGAGTAGATCTTATAACTTTCTCCAGCCAGTTTCCACAAGTCTAAATCACTCAATAGTTCTTTAGCATCTGCGTAACTTGTGCCCCACGGAATATCCCTAAATGTAATTTCTACGGTTTTATTTTGAACAGATGTTGCAAATGTTATTTTGGGAGATGATTCTGTAGTAGGCACAGTCGTAGTAGTTGTAGCTTTTGTAGTTGTTTCAGTAGTCATAGTTGTGGCTGGTGTAGTTGTTGTTTCAGTTACAGTCGTTACTGTTGTTTCTTTTGTAGTTCCTCTCGTGATTGTAGTAAGTTCAGGTACACTTGTTGTAACTTGAGTAGTGGTGCTTGTACTCGAAGAGTTTGAATCATCACTTGTTGAAACAGAGACAAGAGGAATAAGAAAAGAACAAATTGGAACGAGCAGTATGAGTACGACTGCAAGAGTAATTAACCACGCGACAATGCCAGAGCTGTGTTTTTTCTTTTCACTAATTGTTTTCATACCCGAATCTTTGTCAGAATTTAGCTTTGCTCCGCAATGTGAGCAAAAACTGCTTCCTTCAGAAATTCTGCTTCCGCATGACGGACAAAACATGCCGTTGGTTGAGTTTGATTCCTGTGTTGTACTTTCTAAGCTGTTCTGTTCATTTTTGTTTTCTTCCATTGTACTTCCTCCACTATAATAAAGATTTTTCGACACAAATAAAAAAGTGCGCCCACAAGGAACGCACCGAAAAAGTGAGTCCCTCATTGTCGCCAAACAATCTCAAATGCACCCAAAGGGAAAAAGAGAAAGAGAGAAAACACCTTTTACCAAGGTAGCTTTCCCAATGGGTGGGCATAATTATTTAGATTGTTTGGCACAATCATTATAGCATATACGGTCGATTTTGTAAAGAACTTTTTATCTGCATAAAGAAAACCCGAGTAAGGAGCGCTTCCCTACTCGGATTTCTTTGCGGTGGATACCGCATCTATCATGATTGCTTACACCAATGCGGCACCAAGTGCCTGGCAGGCGGTAATTGCTTCTTCATCGGGAGCGTCGTTACAGATGACGCTTTCACAAGCAAGGATTGCGCCGTCATTACGACAGGTTCCTTCCCACGAGCGCATCCATTCACCATCGCCCCATCCGTAAGAGCCAAAGAGGGCGATTTTCTTTCCGTTTAAAGCCGGCTCACAGGCTTGGAACATCGGCTCGAATTCGCTTTCTTCAAGCTGTTCGTCGCCCATTGCGGAACAGCCAAAAGCTATGGCGTCGTATGTGGACACTGTGGAAGTATCAAATTCAGAGGCTGTAAAGAGTTCGCCCTCACCACTTGCTTTATTGATACCTTCCAAAACGGCGTTTGCCATCTGCTCGGTATTACCCGTACCGCTCCAATAAACTACTGCGATTTTTGACATAATTATCTTCCTTTCTGAATTCATGTGGCTACAAGAAGCCTGTCGAGTGAATGATATTTGTTGTAGTGCTTGCAGTAACTGCCGATGCACTGTCTGTATTGACGAAATTTCTCTTCGGCGGCTTTCTCGTCACCGTAGACCTTCCAAAAGCCGACGCACTTTGCACTCTCGGCTTTATTGTCTATAAAGCCCTTTACGTCCTCCGGCGGATAACCGAGAAAAAGCCCGATTTCGTGTGGGAATTCGCTAGACTCCGAAAGTCTGTCTCTGAGCTTCCAGAGGCATTTGTTTACGTTACTGGTAGGATACCCACGTTCGTCAAGAATACTCTTTCCCAGGCTGTCTGACAGGTCAGATTTAAGCATATTCGGGCGATAGAGATAGATGAGAGCCGTGTTGCTTCTGCGACGCAAAACTATCATACACATGCCTTTCGGAACCATGATTTTATTGAAGGCGCAAACGCTTTCGTGAAGAGATTTATCATCTTCATAGTGATAGTTGAACATAGCGGCTGTTTTAATTCCAGCCATAGTGGGAGCACAGTGCTGAACCAAAAGCTCTTCTGGCATAGTATCACCTCCGGAAAATAAGTTAGCACCAGCTAACTATTAGTTTTAAAATAGAGTTAGACTCAGCTAACTGAGAATAGTATACACTATTTGCGGGTGGTTGTCAAGAGGTATTTGAAATTTTTTTCTTAGGGTAGTTTTCTACGACAGTTTTCAATTATACATGCACAAAAAGCACCCATTATTTTGAGTGCTTCTTATGTAACTACTTAATCTCTCCATCTTCTATCAAAACAACTCTGCTACATTTCTGAGCTGTTGCATTGTCGTGGGTAACAATTACTATGGTTATCCCCTGTTCGTTGAGTTTCCCAAACACATCCATTATATCGTTTGCAGTGGCTTTGTCAAGTGCACCTGTCGGTTCATCGGCAAGGATTATTTTCGGCTGATTCACAAGCGCACGGGCAATGGCGGTTCGCTGTTGCTGTCCACCTGAAAGCTCGGAGATGTCGGTGTCACGCTTGTCCTCAATCTGAAGACTTTTGAGAAGCCATGCGATTCGCTCGTCGGTGGCATTCTTGTTATACTTTCCACCAAGGCAGACAGGCACACGGATATTATCGTAAACCGACATATTCGGAATTAGCCCGAAATTTTGCAGAACTATGCCGATTTCTTTGTTGCGGATTTTGGCAAGCTGATTCGGTGAGAGAGTTCTGACATTGACACCATTCAGGAGATACTCGCCCTCAAAGTTGGTGTCGGTACAACCCAGAATTTT
Source organism: Oscillospiraceae bacterium (assembly GCA_021200775.1). Classification (GTDB taxonomy): domain Bacteria; phylum Bacillota; class Clostridia; order Oscillospirales; family Ruminococcaceae; genus Faeciplasma. Next base: position 262,526 of record JAJQGB010000004.1, on the reverse strand, counting down.
AAGAAGCGTTGACTTGCCGGATCCTGACTTTCCCATAATCGCAAGCATTTCACCGTCATTGATTTCAAGACTGATGCCGTTCAACGCCTTGACTTCGCTTCCTTTTCCGGCGTTGTAGGTCTTGTGAATGTTCTTAATTACTATCGACATGGCTGTCACCTCCTAAAGATTTCTTAAAGCGTTTATTACCACAAAAAAGGCGACAGCGGCAATTATCGGGATTAAATCTGTGATGATTTGGATTGTCCGACATTGTGCCGGGCTTGCTCCACAGGTGCAAATTATACGATATTTCTCCGCAAACACTGTTCTTGAAAGAATCGAGTTTGAAATAACTCCGGCTAAGCAAAGAAGAACAGAGATAATTGCAAGCATTACCGTCATTCCCATTATTTCAAGCTCCAGAGCGCAATATTCTGCGAACCTGTCGGCGGTTGATACAGCTGATTCCACCAACCCAGTGCGTACAATATTACTACAAAAATCAGTTATATCGCCGCTTGCAAGTGCGCCATAAACGTCTTTTTTCGTAAAAATGCCATCGTCCTCGTCGGTTATGAGAAAAATATAGTTGCTCTGCTTAGAGACCACTGACGACGGGCTGTCTTCGGAAGGCGTGAGATAGACAAAGTCGTTTTTAAGTATGCCAACAACCGTGAATGTGACTTCGGTTTTATCCTTGCCGGAAAGAATTTCAGTGTAGGTCTCGCCGAGCGAATAGTAGCTCCCAAGACTTGAAACCACTACGGCTGGATAACCGTCCACAACTTCAAAGCTAGTCTGTTTCTTGAAAGAATAGTTGAGATTCTCGAAATAATCTGCTTCGACCGGCTGTAAATAAGCGAAGCTGTCATAAGTGTACTTCCCACGGAAGTTCACACCGAGATACTTTCCGCCTAAGTCTTCAACCACAGACTTTATATCTGAATCAGCAGTAATGGCGACGGCATTTTCAAGCCCAAGTCTAGAATAAGCTTGCCTTATCTGAATCAGTGGAAGTAAGTCTCCCATAAGTGATGACAAGATGAACATCATCACCGTCAGCATAAGTGTCACTCTGACGTTGGCGGGAAATCTGTCTTTGAGATTTGAGAGAATAATAAGCCTCATAGTCTGACACCTCCCGAAAAAAGGCGGTTGTATTTCGGAACAGTCACCGAGAGCATGACGATTAGCATTATAGCAAAAACCACAACTGCGCTTGCAAAGTCAACCTGTCCATACATGTTGAGAAGCCTTTGGAGCGGTTTTGACAGGCAAAATAGAGCATATCCAGCTACGAGCGATACTGCTGTCATGATGAAAAGAGGCAGGTAAAGTAGCTCGAAAAGTCCGGCACAGGAAATGCCCAGAAGCTTATAGATGCTGTACTCGTAGGACATGCTCCTGACCATGTAATCAAATAGCGACGACACGATGCAGATGACACAGAGTATTATCCCAATGATTATAACAGTACACTCCATACCGTTCTCTAAAAAGTCGCTAAGCTCTGCCTGATACCTCGATTTTACAGTGCAATCGTTGGTAGTCGCAATGGCTTCGAGGATTTCAATCTCCGATTTCGTGGGGATTTCCGAGAATACTATGCCATTCAGCCTTATGTCGAAATCTCCGGTTTTCAGAGCAGTCGAGAACGGAAGATAAATATCCGTCTCACTGATTCCTATGACAGTGTAAACCCCGTTGCCAATAGCAACGATGTCGCCTACCGATTTATGCTCTCTCAATCCGCTGTTTATGTAGATTTCATTGTTGCACCAGATGATGACATTTTCACCGTTCTTAAGCTCGCTTTCAGAGAATGTTCTGCAGGATACAGCATCCGCATCACCAGTGATTCTTGAGTCGTTGGCACTGCAAAGGACAGCCTGAATATACTGACTGCTCCCGCCTTTCGGGTAGGCACTCAGCCCGACAAATTCCGAGATTTCAGGCATGATGTCACTTTCTGAAAGTGCTTCTATAAACTCAGAATTATCCGAAACATCAGACGTTATCGTGAAAGTTCTGCGGCTCTCACCTTGGTGCAAGAAAAACGTTGTTGAGTAGAGAAGCTGGTTAATCAGGACAAAGAGCGAAAAGGCACAGACAGTGAACGCAAATACGATTATCGCAAAGTTTGCCGGCTTTGCAGTCATCTGCCGGAATGCTCTTTTCAGATAGAAAGCGTGCCGGTTCATAGCTTTAGTTTCCGATCAATCGACGGGAAAGCCCGCAGAATCAGCATCGAAAGAAGCCAACCGAGAGCATAGCCAATGACGATTAGTATGAGATTGACGGGATAAATCCTCGTCATGGTGTACTGGACGACGGTGTTGATTGCGACATTAACAAGCACATAGACCACTAGCGCACCGACAAGCGAAGCCAAGAACACAAGTAGCTTGCGAAGACGTTTGAAAAGAACCGTCCCGAAGAAAGTAAAGAGAAACGGCGCAGTTATGAACCTTGAACGGCTCGAAACATAGTCCCAGAAATAGGTTGTAATCGCCGCTATGTCAAACTCTGCAAACTGACTCATGAAATCGTAGCTGTAGCCATCTGGATAGGTCAGAGAAATCGGGAACGGCAGAATTATCAGAGAAACGAATTCGCATATGCCGAATGTTCCGAGGAAAACCGACAAAAATCGGACTATTGATCTGTGCTTGCGATAGCTCACACAGCACGCAACAATAGCAATCACAATCTCAACCATAACCCATTCAAAGCTGTACGGAATCGAAGTCTTTAACATATTATCACCTCAGAATCTTCTTGTCTTGGACATATTATATCACAGATTGCATGGAGGGTTCAATATTTCAAAGATTAAGATTTGATTAAGATTTCAGAGATAAGCTGAGCATTTTAGAAGTAAAAAAAATAACGCCAAACAACGCAAATACGTCGTTTGGCGATTGGCGGAGAGGAAGGGATTCGAACCCTTGTGGCTTTTGACCAAACGGTTTTCAAGTTCTTCAACCTATTCATCTTCTAATCTCTTGTAATCACTTCTGATGTTATCTAAACCCGCTTTGTCACACGATTTGTCGAGCTTTTAGTTTGGAAACCGGCTTAACAAATAGAACCCCAAAAATTCATCAACCCAGAAAAAGTGTTAGAAAAGTGTTAGAAACTTTACCGTGTTAAAAAAGAGAACGTCCTGCGAGGGCGTTCTTTTATTGCTCTGTTGTTATCTGCACGAACCCTGAGAGAAGCAGAGCGTCGTGTCTCAAAAACTGCGGGTCAAGGGCTCTCAGAGCCCTTGCGGGGTAACGGGGCAGAGCCCCGTTGTTCGCCCTAAATGCGGCGAAGCCGCGCGGCTCAAAGGGCGACAACCCCGCACCCGCAGAAAGTTTTGCGGAGGCAGTCGCTTCCCTATGGCACATACAGCCGCCCTTGTCCGCCTTAAAACGTGGTGCATAGCGCAAAGTAAGGATATAAAGCTCAAAGCTTCCCTTTATTGTCCAGTAAGCTTCTTTATTACGTCTGTAAGCCCTGAGAGCTTTTCTATCATGTCTTCAAGCTGTTCTTTTTGCTCTGCGTCCATTTCCTTGCTTGCGAGTGCCTTTGAAAGCTCTGATAGCTCCTGATTCGCTCCGTCAAGCTGTTTGCTCATAGTCAAGCTATCTTTTGCCCTGTTGTCTCTTAGCACAAGTTCATCAAGTGGTATACCGTGATACATTGCAAGCCGAAGCAGTATCTCAATAGGTGGTTCGTTCCTGCCTCTCTCATAGGTAGCGTATGTCTGGGTGTTGATTCCTATCGCCTCTGCTACTTCTTTTCTGGATAGGTTGTTCCCTTCTCGTAACGCTTTAAGATTGATGGCTATAAGCTCCTTACGCTCCTGTGGCGTGTACATATTGCCGTATTCCTGAAATTCTTTTGTCATGGATGCCGCCTTCCTTTCAGAGATATTCTATCACATAACCGTCAGAATGTCAATACATTTTGTAACACGGAATTTTTCATAAAAATATTTTTCTGTACCTATTGACAACTTGTAACTTATAGTGTATAATTACAAATCGTAAGGCGAAGCAAATAGTTCGCCGCACGCGAGCGTGAGCCGCCTGCGGCGGACATTGCTAAAGGTTAGTATTACCCTTTAGCAATTTGTGTGTTTTGTGTTACAAATAGATTGAAAAGAAAACTTAATTTTGAAAGGAGAATCCTTATGAACGATTCTTACAATCGCAGAAGTCGAAAATGGCTTTTGACTATTAACAATCCTGTCGAGAATGGTCTGACTCATGAGCAGATAAAAAAGAATCTGTCTGAGTTTACGGGTGTAGACTACTGGTGCATGTGCGACGAAAAGGGAGAGACGTACCACACCCACCTGTTTATCCATGCCAAGAATCCGATTGCGTTCTCAACAATCAAGCACAAGTTCAAAGCTGCTCACATTGACAACGCTAAAGGCACTTGCGAAGAAAATCGCAACTACATTCGCAAAGAGGGCAAATATGCCGACAGCGATAAGAAAGAGACTAACATTTCCGAGACCTTTGAAGAATGGGGCGAAATGCCTGATGAGAGAAGCCCTAAAATCTCACAATCTGAAGCAATAATCGAAATGATTAAAGACGATTACACCAACGCAGAAATAATTGAAGCTTATCCGACTGCTATCACGAAACAAGCTTATATGGACAGATACAGACAAGAATATTTGAAAGCTAAGAATAACAACTGGCGTGATGTCGAAGTGAATTACATCTGGGGAAAGACTGGCGTCGGAAAAACAAGATACGTAATGGATAAATACGGCTATAACAATGTCTGCAAGATTACTAACTACGCCCATCCTTTTGACAATTACAACGGTCAGGACGTGATTCTGTTTGACGAGTTCAACGGGCAAATTATGATTTCAGATTTGCTTCAATATTTAGACGGTTATCCATGTCCTCTCCCTGCAAGGTATGCTGACAAAATGGCTTGTTTCACAAAAGTTTATATTGTTTCTAATTTCCCATTTACAAGTCAATACAAGAACATTCAGAGCGAGAAGCCAGAGCAGTGGGAAGCTTTCAAAAGGCGTTTCTCCCATATATACGAAATGACCGACGGCGGTGTCCTTGTAGAAGAAAAGCCTGAATCGGATGTTGTATTGCCAGATGATTTTGAAGAAATCCTCGGCGAAGAAGTTGGTGATATTTTTGCTTAAAGATTATGATGACGTTATGACCGTCAAAGAAGTTTGCGAAGTTTTAAAACTTGGTAAGAACAAAGTGTATGAGCTACTACAAAATGGTGAAATATCTTCCCGTAGAGTTGGAAGAAACTATCTCATTCCGAAGAAGTCCGTGATTGACTTTTTAGAGTCGGTACGGTATACTTCTAATTAACACGGTAGGTTTCTACACGAGAAAGGAGCAACAATGACAGGAAGCCTACAAAAGAAAAACGGCAAATATTATGCCGTCATAAATATATACCAGAACGGAAACCGCAAGCAGAAGTGGATTGACACTGGGCTTGCAGTTAAGGGCAATAAGACAAGAGCAGAGAAGTTTCTGAGAGATGAAATATCGCATTATGAAGCTATCTCCGGTACTGTTCAGTCTGATACCCTGCTGTGCGATTATGCGAGGTATTGGCTTGAATCTCGAAAAGGAAAAATTGACATCGTGACATATGAGAGCTATGAAAAACTCCTTGACAGCGATATTTGTCCATACTTCAAGGAAAGCAAAATCAAGCTTAATGATGTCAATGTTAAGACAGTCCAAGACTACTTCGATTACAAATCAAAGTACGGTCGCAAAAAGGACAATACAGGGTTATCCGCTTCAACGCTGAAAAAGCACAAGAATGTCCTTAGTCAAGTTCTCAAGTGCGCTGCGAAAGAGGGCTATATTCCCTCAAACCCTTGTCAATATGTTGAACTGCCAAAAGCCGACAATATGAGGCGAAGTTTCTCACGAACGAGCAAGCAAGTGCCATGTTGTCCGCTGTTAAGGGAGAACGATTATATCCTATATTGCTTATAGCAACTTGCTACGGCATGAGAAGAAGCGAAATCTGCGGCTTGCAATGGGATGCTATTGACTTTGTGAATAACACATTGACGGTCAAGCGCACAATGGTGAAGCAGAAAACTCTCATCATCAAGAACAGTACTAAGACAGCGAGCAGTCACAGAACCTATCCCCTACTCCCTATAATCAAGCAAGAGCTTCTGAGAATCAAGGACGAACAGGAGAAAAATCGAAGGTTCTTCGGAAAAGCCTATATTGAATCTAATCAGGTATTCACTTGGGAAGACGGGCACTGGATAGTTCCAGACTATGTAACTGTGAAGTTTCAGGAGCTTCTTAGAAAATACGACTTGCCTATTGTAAGACTTCACGACCTCAGACATTCATGTGCAAGTATTATGTTGTCGGCAGGAATGCAACTGAAAGATGTGCAGGAGTGGTTAGGACATAGCGACATCTCAATGACTGCCAATGTGTACGGTCATCTTGATGATACAAGAAAAAAGATGGTAGCTAATGAGATTTCCGAACTGTTGACATTCTGAAAGTGTTAGAAAAGTGTTAGAAATCAAGAAGATTACTTGATAGAGTTTAGAAACAAAAAATGACGCCAAACGGCGTAAATGCGTCGTTTGGCGATTGGCGGAGAGGAAGGGATTCGAACCCTTGTGGCTTTTGACCAAACGGTTTTCAAGACCGCCTCGTTATGACCGCTTCGATACCTCTCCAAAATTATGGAGCCGTGAAATTCACAGCTCCAATATGATACCACATTGAAACTCGATTGTCAATAGTTGATTTCAGATTTTTTTGTCATGCAGAATCTCATCCGCTGTATTCCCCACCGTACTCAAATTCGCTTTCGTCATGTCCAAGTTCAAATTCGGGCGCTGTTCCGAAGTCGTTGAAGGTATATTCAGCGGTGACATATCCGGTCATTGTGTAGCCGAGAACGTCAATTGAGGCACTACAGTTGAGCGACATCATATACAAATCGTTATTCTTGTCGAAAATCATGATGTAGATTATGTCGTCGAAGGTTAAATCATCGAGGTCTGTTACAAAAGAACTCAGTATGCTTCCAGCATCTTCACTTTCCAGAACTATGGCGATTTGCTTCGTGCCGTCGTCGTTTTTGACTACATTAATATTCTCGAAAATCTCCTTCGCAAGCTCGGGGAGATTGGCATCGCCTATCGATTCGGTGGCGTCGCTGTCAGTGACAGTGTAGTAAACCAGCGTATCGCCGTATTCAACATAAACTTTATCGTCGATGTAGGTGCTGGTGATTTCTTCCCCGTCCATCTCTGTGACAATCTGGGTGCCGGTCGAATTTTCCTTGATATTCATGACCGTGTCGGTGGAAAGTGTCTCGCCGAGAATGTCGAACGATATCGTCATAACGCAGTCGGCATCATATCCACCGGCTTTTGCAAGCTTGGTAACTGCTCTCGAATAAAGACCATAGGCGGTTAGTGTGTCAAAAAGTGAGCAACTGCAAAGACACATTGCCACCGTTACAGCTAGTATTACAGAGAGTACTCTTTTAAAGATATTCATAGCGTTCACTCGGCAGTCGATTCAGAAACGGTCGTCGAATCTGAGCTTTCGTCAGAAGAATCAAGAATTGAGCTGACGTCAAGCATCATCGAGCTACTTCCCGTTATTGTCGGGAGCTTGCCGTCCCACTTTTCAATCTTGTAGTACTCAACAAGTTCATCAGAGATTGATTCTGAGAGAATTCTGTTTGCCTCTGCTTCTGCTTCAGCCTGAATCTTCATTGCTTCTGCTTCTGCTTCGGCGTTTGTTATTGTGGTTTCCTTCTCAGTTTCAGCTTTCAGAAGTTGTTGCTGAGCGACCTGTTTTTCTTCGATAGCGGTAATATACGCTTCGGAGAAGTCGAAGTCGATGATATTTACGTCGGTGATATACAGACCGCTGTCGTTGAGCTTTTCATTGAGTCCTTCAAGAAGACCGTCAGATATCAGAGTACGGTTAGTTACGCTTTCTTCAGCTGTGTATTGTGCTACTGTAGCTTTCAAGACCTCGTTGACAGCAGGAGTTATAAGAACCATCTCGTAATCACTACCGACGTTTTTGTAGATGCTGTAGGACATACTTGTATCAACTCTGTAGTTGATAGCGAGAGTTGTCGAAACTGTCTGAAGGTCCTTTGAGAACGCCTCGGTCGATACTTCAAGCTTGGTGATTCGGTTGTCTATCTCTATGACTTCCTGAATAAATGGAGCCTTGAAGTGAAGTCCCTCCTGAAAAACGGTTTCTTCTACCTTTCCTAAGGTTACGAGAACGCCGGTATGTCCTGCTGATACAATTGTGATGCAATTAGCCAGAAGGATAATTACGACTATTACGATAAGAATGGGAAGGATTACTTTTTTGTTAAAAATTTTAGAGAGTGTCTGTTGCATGATATTTCTCCTTTCATCATGCTTTGAAGCTTACTTTCTTCTGAAAACTTCAAGTGCTGTTACGCCGAGAATTGTAATAACGAGAACAACTATAACAATCGCTATAGTTTGTGTGGATGCTTTGCCAGAGTCTTCTTCGGAGTCATCTACAGTAGCCATTACAGCAGTATCATCGGATGATACGAGAGTTACTTCCAGATTGGAACTGACAATTTCCTCGGAGGTTGTAGCTTCCGTAGTTATTGCTTCGGTAGTTGTGGTTGTGGCTTCTGTGGTTGTTTCCACGGTTGTTGTGGTTGCCGCTGTAGTTGTAGTGGCTTGGGTTGTAGTGGTTGCACGGGTTGTAGTTGTTGTTGCTTTTGTTGTAGAACGTGTGGTTGTTGTGGTAGCTTGCGTTGTTGCGGCTGTTGTTGTAGCAACGGTTACTTCTTCTTCATCATCTAAGATAACCTCGTCCTCTTCATCCGTCAAGTCAACATCGGCTTCGCTGTCGTCATCATCGTCCGTGGAAGTATCGTAGAGGTTTCCATCTTCATCTGCGATTACAAGAACAGTAGTATTTCCGTCAACTGTGACAGCGTTGCCATCGGCGTCGACACAGTTGCTTGCAGACACACTTATGTAGCACTGAGTGTACTCGTCGGCAACAGTCGTAAACATAAGAGTAGCCAGAGTTCCATTGACAGTGCTTCCTGTCTGGTTATCGATTGTTATGAGCACTAGCCCACTCATGACAGTGGGAGTAGAAGCGTAAGTGCTGTTTACCTGCGAATAGACATAGGTAAGTTGTTCAGTGTTGTATGACAAAAGCACCGTTCCGGAGACTATTCCTGAGGTGTCAGAAATAAAGACCGATACAGTTACTACCTCGCCTTTAGTGGCACTAGCCGCTGTTGAAGCAGTTACAGTCGATACTGCAAAGACATTCACAGCGAGCAGAGACATCATCACAGTCGCCAATATAATGCAAATTACTCTTTTAGTGTTCATCATGTACATCCCCATCCACAGATTTACCATCGGTATTGTATACATACATTTTAGCACATCATGGATATTTTTGCAATAGCAAAGTCGCAAATAGCTTGTCCTGTCGCATATATTTTCATCGAAGATTGATTGATTCTCATCAGAAAAGTTAAATTGCCACTTGACTTTTTCGTAAAAATGATTCATACTTGTATTGCAAACGGGCATTATTTCTTTCTCAACGGAGGCTCATTATGATTGATATATCCTTTATGCAACTCAATGCCACTCACCCTGAGGATTTCGTCTACGGTGTAAAAAGTGACTTCTGGCTTCTTCTCTATGTCAAGACGCCAGCACTGTTTCATCTGCCTTCGGGAGATGTCGTATGCCACCCTTATAGTGCAATTCTGTATCCTCCGAACACTTTTGCCTATTATCAGGCATACAATGGCAAATATATAAATGACTATGTCAGGTTCAGAACGGATGAAAGCTTTGTGACGGACGACGATGTTCCTACAGAGACGCTGGTACAGCTGAATTCTCCCGAAAGCTTTGAAAAGCTTTTTGAGCTCTTGTCGATGGAAAACTACTTCAGATTCGACTATTCTTCGATGTCAATCTCTATGCTCCTCAGGATGCTTCTATGGAAAATCAAGGAGTCGGCACAGGAAAGCGAGATTACCGACCAGCAGAGAGCTTTGATAGATCTGAGATACGAAATAAGGCTGAAGCCCTACTACCACTGGACAGTAGATTTGATGGCAGACAAGCTTCATCTAAGCACCGGGTATCTCCAGAATATCTACAAAAAGCAGTTTGGCGTTTCCTGTATGCAGGACGTCGTCAACATGAGAATAGACCTGGCAAAGAATTATCTCGTGACAACGGATTTCAACTCGCAGAAAATCGCAAGGCTTTGCGGATACCAGAATGTCGAGCATTTCTGTCGGCAGTTCAAAACGGTTACCGGCACTTCTCCACTGGCTTACAGAAAAGGCGAACAGCTGAAATAATGGTAAAACAAAAATCCTCAGTCAATCGACCGAGGATTTTTTTGGAGGTGTCACCCGGATTTGAACCGGGGGTCAAGGAGTTGCAGTCCTACGCCTTACCACTTGGCTATGACACCACGCTTTATCGGTTGCATTATTTCACAACCGACTCAAACATTATACACGAGAAGATTCGGTTTGTCAAGACCTATTTTTCGATAAGAGAAAGAATTTCTGACGAACTGAATTTATAGGCTTTTCCGCAGAAATGACACTTCACTTCTGTTTCTTCGTCATTTGCAAGTTCTCTGAGCTCTTTTTCACCCAAACTCTTCAGAATTCTCTCGGTTCTTTCTCTGGAACAGTCACAGCGATAGTTCACTTCAAAGTCGTCAAGGACATTCGGTTCAAGACCTTCGAGTGTCATGAGGGCAATGTCCTCAGCACTCATTCCCTGCTCCATAAGTCTTGTGACACTGGAAATCTTAGAGATGTTTCTCTCGATAACGTCGATTGACTCGTCAGGTGCAAACGGAAGGAGTTGCAAAAGAAATCCACCTGCACGCTTGACAGACAAATCCGGATTTACTAGAACTCCGAGAGCACAGACAGTCGGGGTCTGCTCGCTTTCGGCAAAATATTCTGTAATGTCCTCGGCGATTTCGCCGCTGACAAGTTCGGTCTGACCGATATACGGCTCTTTTAGACCCAAATCCTTGATGACAGACAGCGTTCCGTTGGTTCCGACAGCACCGCCAACATTAAGCTTGCCATCCGGTCTTAACGGAATCTCCACTATGTTGTTGTCGCAATAGCATTTTACATTTCCCATGTAATCGGAGACAGCTGTCATGCTACCGATTGGTCCTCCGCCATTTATGCGGAGTGTAACGCTGTCGCCTTCGTCCTTTAATCCAAATCCGACAAGCGAAGTTCCCATCGCAAGTCTGCCGAGTGCGGCGGTTACAACTGCCGATGTCCCGTGAATTTTCTCTATTTCAGAGACGATGTCTGTTCCGTCAATGGCGGAGCAGACAACTGATGCGTCTTTTGATATTGTTCTTACTATTCTTCCCATTTATATCTTCCTTAGTTTAAAGCTTACCAGCTACTATCATGACTCTTTCAGAAGTTTTCTTCGGTGGTTTATAGCTAATGCCGTCGTAGATTTCAAGAGGAACAAGCCCAGACTTTATGAGCATACCAAAAACCTTCATAACCGGATAGGCTTTTTCTCTGAAAGATTCAGTATAGTGACTGACTCCGTCTTTACCGTTTACGAAAAAGTCAAGAGTGATTAGGACGCTGTTGTCAGAAATGCTGTAATCATTCTGCCAACCGAGGTAAACGTTGTCGGTATCAAAGATAAAGCAGTTGTTTGCAAGCACATTCTTATGCTTGTAAATTGTATTCATGTCAAAGACAAAAATGCCACCGTGCCGGAGATTTCTTGAAACTCTCCTGAAGGTTTTTAAAACATCTTCCTGAGAATTCAGGTGATTGATACCATCGAGAGTTGATATAACCACGTCCGTTTTGCATGGCAGGCTGAAACCTGTCATATCCTGTCGGACGAAAGTAGCTTTCACATCTGCATCTCTCAGTTTTTTATCTGCAACAGTGAGCATATCCGAAGAACGGTCGACTCCTGTCACTGAGTACCCTTTCTTCGCTAAAAGCAAACCAAGGGTTCCCGTCCCACAGCCGAGGTCTACAACTGAGCCACGTTTTTTGTGTCTTTGCATGACGATTCCGTCGATTCTTTTGGCGTAAGAAACATAGCTCACATTTTTTGTGAACCGGTCATAATAGTCAGCAAAAACCTGATAACTACTCGTTGTCACTCTGCTCTGCTTCATTTTCCTTGAGTCTTGAAAGCGCAATATCATATCCGCCCACTCCATAGTTGATTGAGCGATTAACTCTGCTTATGGTAGCAGTGGAAGCTCCGGTAGCAACTACGATGTCAGCATAGATATGCCCTTCTCTGAGCATCTTGGCAACTTCAAAGCGCTGTGCGAGAGTGTCAACCTCGATTGCAGTGCACAAATCTGCAAAGAATTCAGCACATTCTTCTTTTGTCTTCAGCGTAAGAATAGCTGAGTAGAGGTCGTCAATATGCTTCTGATTTGATTTTGGATTCATGTTATCACCTTTTCGATATCTTGTTCAATATTTTGCATTTGTATTCCGTACAAATACATTTTAACATACTGAAGGTAAAATGTAAAGACCTCTATCGAAATATTTGTGAAAGATTGACGAAATTTAAGCCTTATTCTCCCACAACCTCTTCAATAACTTCCCTGATGTCATCTGTACCTTCGCCAGTCAATGCTGAAAATGGGATTACTGTTATCTGTGAGAAGCAAGGTATTTCGTCTTTCAGTGCTTCAAGCCGTGCAGTTCTTTCGGATTTATTGAGCTTATCTGACTTAGTAAGGACAACGCAAAATGGCAGTTCAGTGTCGATGAGGAAATTTATCATCGTAATGTCGTCCCGCGTTGGCGGATGGCGCATGTCAATAAGTGAGAAAACTATGGCGATGTCACGTTCCGGGTCGGAAAGGTATCCGGAAATGAGCTTGTTCCATCTCTCCTTCTCGGATTTTGAAACTTTTGCATATCCGTACCCGGGAAGGTCTACAAAGTAGACTTCTCCGAGTCGGTAGAAGTTAATAGTTCTGGTTTTTCCCGGTTCAGAGCTGACTCTTGCCAAAGATTTTCTCGCAAAAATCTTATTTATGAGTGATGACTTTCCGACGTTTGACCGCCCCACAAAGACAATTTCAGGTTTTTGTGGCTCAGGAAGTTGCTCGAATGTGCCATATGCTCCGAAAAATTCTGCATTGTCGAACCTGTGTTTATCGGGTTGCATCAAGTCGCACCCCCACGGGAGTTTTATCAATCTGCTTGAAAGCCGCAGGATTTATCTGAAGTCTCTGTTCGCTCTGCTCGTGAATCAATGCGACATCAAGCACATCTTCTATAGTTTCGGCAAAAACGAAGTCCAAGCCCTGTCTGACCTTGTCGTCAACTTCTTCCAAATCCGGCTTGTTTGCGGCTGGAATTATAACAGTCTTGATTCCAGCTTTGTATGCCGCCATTGTTTTTTCTCTGAGACCGCCTATTGCAAGAACTTTGCCTCTTAAGGTGATTTCACCTGTCATAGCGACATCGGAGCGCACTTTGAGCCCTGAAAGCTCGGAAATAATGCCTGTAGCGAGCGTGACGCCAGCCGAAGGTCCGTCCTTAGGGACTGCTCCCTCGGGAGCATGGATATGGATATCACGTTTCTGATAGAAATCGCTGTCGATTCCGTACTTATCAGCAACGCTTCTCGTGTAGGTTACGGCAATCTTTGCGCTTTCCTTCATTACATCTCCCAAAGAACCTGTCAGCTCGATTGCACCCTTTCCGGGAACGGAAAGTACTTCAAGAGGCATAAGAGTTCCGCCGACGGATGTCCACGCTAGACCGTTTACTTCGCCAACCTGAGGTCTGTCAGACTTCAAATCGCCCAGGTATTTTCTGACACCGAGATATTTCTCGACTGTTTCAGGAGAAACGGTAACCCGGTGGGATTCACCTGTAACGATTTCTTTTGCCGCCTTACGACAGATTGTTGCCAAAAGTCTTTCAAGGCTTCTTACGCCGGCTTCTCTCGTGTAGTAATCGATAAGCTCATAGAGTGCCGCATCGGTGAAGCGAATTTTGTTGCCGTTGAGACCGTTTTGCTTTACCTGCTTCGGCACGAGATGGCGTTTTGCAATCTCAAACTTTTCTTCACGTGTATAGCTTGGGAGCTCGATTACATCCATTCTGTCGAGGAGCGGAGGTGCGATAGTATCTATATTGTTAGCAGTGGTTACAAAGAGAGCATGGGACAAGTCAAACGGCAATTCGATATAGTGGTCTCTGAACTCCTTGTTCTGTTCGCTGTCGAGAACTTCGAGCATTGCGCTTGCAGGGTCTCCTCTGAAATCGTTTGCCATCTTGTCAATTTCGTCGAGAAGAATCAATGGATTGCTGGAGCCTGCCTGCTTGACTGCTGTTATGATTCTGCCGGGCATTGAGCCTATGTAGGTCTTTCTGTGACCGCGGATGTCCGCTTCGTCCTTGACACCGCCCAGAGAAACTCTGACATACTTTCTTCCGAGGGCATTTGCAATGGACTTTCCTATGGAAGTCTTACCGACACCTGGAGGTCCTACGAGGCAGATAATCTGACCCTTTACATCGCTGTTGAGAGCCCGGACGGAAAGAAGTTCCAAAATCCTTTCCTTGACCTTCTTCATGCCATAGTGGTCTTTGTCAAGCTGAGCTGAGACTTTCTCAATATCAAGGTTATCCTCGGTCTCGACATTCCACGGAAGCTCCAGAACAGTATCAAGGTAGCTTCTTATAACAGCCGCTTCCTGGGAGCCATAGGGCATTTTCATCAGCCTTTCGGCTTCGGAAATCAGCTTTTCGGTGCACTCTTCATTGAGTTTGAGGTTGTATATCTTCTCTGCATACTCCTCCGCTTCTTCGTCGAGGTCGTCGGTTTCACCGAGTTCGTCCTTGATGATGCGGAGCTCTTCTCTGAGGTAATATTCCCTCTGACCTTTGTCTATAGCTTCGCTTACTTTTGTATGTATGTCGTTCTCAATCGACAACACCTGAGTCTCTCTCGTGAGAAGTGCCAGTAATATCGAGAGCCTTTCGCTGAGAGTATTTGCTTCCAGGAGTTGCTGACGGTCTTCAGTGAGCATAGGGATGTTGAATACTATATTCTCATAGAGAACTTTCGGGTCTTCGGATGTCATTACAGCTTGCTTCAGTTCGTTAGGCATTCTGGGTACAACCGAAGAATATGCTTCAAAAGCCGCCTTTACAACACGGCAGAAGGCGTCAAGCTCTTCATCAGTGACTCTGTCCCTGCTGTAGTTTTTCATAGGCTTTACTACAGCATGAACCGTGGTTCCGTCGTCAGAGTATTCTAAAAGCTTTGCTCTGTAGAGTCCCTCAACCCTGACTCTCGATGCGCCTTCGCTGAGATTTATAATCTGTTTTATCTCGCATACGGTGCCAACTGTGTATACGTCATTCTCGGCAGGGTCTGAGACATTTATGTCGCGCTGGGCTGTCATGAAAACGAGTCTTTCGCCGAGCATTGCTTCCCTGAAGGCGGCTACCGACTTAGGTCTCAACACGTCAAACTTCAATGTCATGTGCGGCATGACGATAAAATCTCTCGTCGGAACACACGGCAAACTCATCTGAGTATTTCTTGTAAGTGCCATTATCTTTCTCCTTATCGATAAAGATGCGATGCGCCGAAGTTGCGCAAACGCAAGTAGTATTTCATAAATATTCAGAAGCAATATGTCCCGTAGCTTATACGGAAATATCACTGCTTGTCCTATTATAGCAAAAAGCTGTCCTGTTTGCAATAGTAAATAGAGGTACAAAATGTGACAGTTGTACGGTTGAGTTTTGGTAGAGAAATTCAAGAAAAAAGCCTTGACAAATTTAAGGAGGTGTGATATTATATCTAACTGTGAGCGGAATACCGCTTGCAGAATGCGCCCGTAGCTCAGTGGATAGAGTGCCCGGCTACGAACCGGTAGGTCGTGGGTTCGAATCCCCCCGGGCGCGCCAACCTCCGATATTTTTCGGAGGTTATTTTTTATAACTTTTCTCGATTTGCCTTATTTGTCCACAAATAGCTATTGACAAAGAATCAGAAAAGTGGTATATTTATCACAACCGATATATTTCGGTGAGTATTTATTAGGAGTGTGAGACTTGATGGATGACAGTTCCGATGGGGATTGTGACCACATTACTGAGCATATAGTAGCATCTTGTGTCGTTTTAAACAGAATGATTGAGTAGGTATGGTCTTCACAACGTAGCGAAAGGCTGTGCCTTTTTGTGTTTCTTACTGTTTTTACGAAAGGATTTTATACTAATTATGGTCCAGGCAATTATATTGCAAATTTTACTTATAGCGTTCAAT
The DNA here is from genome assembly GCA_021200775.1 of Oscillospiraceae bacterium. Taxonomy (GTDB): domain Bacteria; phylum Bacillota; class Clostridia; order Oscillospirales; family Ruminococcaceae; genus Faeciplasma. The sequence continues at coordinate 246,154 of JAJQGB010000004.1, read as the reverse complement.
TCCATATTCTCCTGTGCCGAGATAGCCGTTATTTCGATGAGCGACACGAAGCTCAAATACATGGCTCAGGATGGAGACAAAAGAGCGAAAAAGCTTCTTGCCCTTACCGAGCAGCCGTCGAAGTTCTTAGCGACAATTCAGGTAGCTATAACTCTGGCAAGCTTACTCGGAGGCGCTATCGCCGCCGATAACTTCGCAGACCCTCTTACAGAGCTTCTCATAAGTGTTGGTATTCCAGTTACGAGAGCTATTCTCTACCCGGTTATCCTTGTAATTGTGACGCTTCTTGTGACATACTTCAGCATAGTTTTCGGCGAGCTTGTTCCGAAAAGAGTTGCGATGAAAAAGACCGAGCAAATAGCTTTAGGACTTTCCGGATTCCTGTATTTCATGTCGAAGCTTTGTGCGCCGTTAGTCTGGTTACTGACAAAATCAACTAATGCTGTACTGAAGATTCTTGGAATCGACCCGGACAGCAACGACGAGATAGTCACCGAGGAAGAAATCAAGATGATGCTTGCCGAAGGCAACGAGCAAGGTACAATCATGGAGGAAGAGAGCGAGCTTATAAACAACGTGTTCGATTTCACCGACATGACTGCCGAGCAGGTCAGCACCAGAAGAAGAGATGTTATTTTCCTCTACATTGAAGATGGCGAAGAGGCGTGGGCTAAGACGATTATGGAAAGTCGGCATACATACTACCCTGTATGTCAGGACTCGCCCGATAATGTTGTTGGTATTCTCGACACAAAGGATTATTTCCGTTCTGATGACAGAAGCATCGATTACATGATGGAACACGCCGTCAACAAGCCATACTTTGTTCCGGAAGAAATGCGTGCAAACGCACTGTTCGCCGAGATGAAGAAGTCGAGAAATTATTTCGCTGTTGTTCTGGATGAGTACGGAGGAATGTCTGGTATCGTTACACTTCACGACCTTATCGAAGAGCTCGTCGGCGAGCTTGAAGAGGAAGAAGCTCCTCCGAAACCGGACGATATCGCAGAGCTTGACGAAGACACTTGGTGCATCCAGGGCTGTGCCGAGCTTGATGAGGTTGAAGAGGCTCTTGGAGTTACCCTCCCCACCGATACGTTTGACACCTTCAGCGGCTTTATCTGCGAGATTATAAGCAGGGTTCCCGAGGAGGGCGAAAGCTTCCAGTGTGAATCCTGTGGGCTTCTTATTGATGTCAAGAATGTACAGGACCACATGATTGACTACGCAATAGTCAAGAAGCTTCTTCCTGAAGAGACAGAAGACGAGGACGAAGATAAGGAATAACTTGAATCAAAAAAGGCTTTGCCGGGTTGGCAGAGCCTTTTTCATATTTGGTGGACCCGATGGGACTTGAACCCACGCTCTCCGCGTTGCGAACGCGGCGCTTTACCAACTAAGCCACGAGCCCGAATCAACGAGAATTATTTTATCGCTAAATGCGCCATTTGTCAAGACATTTTCACGATTTTTTTCTCGTTGATTTGATTTTTCAGGTTTCTGAGGCTTCCGGCAATGTGTCAATAGTCTCTGTTGGAGCTGGATCATTCTCCTCTTCCCTACTACTCTCCGAATTTCTCTTTGCAACATCAGTTTTGATGAGCTTATAGATTGCCGAGAAAAGCGGAACGCAGATTAACATTCCTGGAATACCGAATACTCCTCCGCCGACACTGACCGCCATCAGAACCCATACTGAGGGAAGACCTATTGACCTGCCGACTATCTTCGGGTAGATGAAGTAGTTGTCGACAAACTGAAGAACAAGAATGAAGAGGACGAATATCAGCGCTTGAATGGGACTGACGGTAAGAATCATGAATGCACCGATTATAGTTCCTATCCACGCACCAACTATAGGAATCAGCGCTGTGAGTCCGATGAGTGCACCAATCATTGTGGAATAAGGAAGCTGTAATATCGACATTCCGATTGTGCAGAGGGTTCCCAAAAGAACAGCCTCTGTACACTGGACCACGATGTAGCCGTGATAGCTTTCGTTGAAGGTTCCCAGGACATAGTAGATTTTCTCGTGCCATTTGGGTTTTAAATATGTGGTTGAAAGCTTCCTTATCTGTCCGAGAATTTTGTCTTTGGCAGATAAGAAGTAAACTGAGAATACAACTCCGACAATTACGGTCGAGAAAACGGATATTACAGTCGGAGCGACACTTGTAACTGTATCTACAGTTCCACGAATGTCGCTTATTACGTCAGTTATGCTTGTCGAAAGCAGTGAAATTATACCGATAATACTGCTTACATTGGAAGCAATCTCATTCCAGTCAATTCCTTCAAGCCAGTTTATAACACTTTCGGGAAGCAGTCCGACAATCGTTTTGTTTTCAAGTATCTGAAGAACCAGCGACGGGAGTTGGTTGATAAATGTCTTTATACAGGATACAAACTGCGGTATTACAAGAAGAAGTACCAGAAAAATTACAAGTATTATTGTCAGGTAGCCTAAAAGCATACAGACTGGTCTCCGGCTCTTTGCAACGGCGCTTTTTGCACTGTTCGGGAAGTAGTTTCGTTCGTAAAAGCTCATCGGTATGTTTACCACGTAAGCAATCACAAGCCCTGCAATAAGAGGAACCAATGCGTTCATAGCAATTCCCAGAGCCGCAAATATACTGTCGACAAAGTGGATGAATAAAAAAAGTATTGCTACACTTACAACAGCTTTGAAGCAGGTTTTCCAGTCGAGTTTCATACAGTTTCTCCTTTACTGTTTGGACAAACAAGGCAGATTGTCCGTGATTCTTTATAAGTCTAACACTTGAAATTTTGTCGATTTTTTTATACAATGATAATATTGCAACGAAGGGAGGAATGAGAGTGGCAGACTCAAATATCACAAAGCGTGCGCTTGCATCTGCGCTGAAAGAATTGATGACTGAAGAGCCTTTTTCAAAAATCAGCGTAACCGACATCTGCGAACGATGCGGTATGAACAGAAAAAGCTTCTATTATCATTTCAAGGACAAGTATGACCTTGTAAACTGGATTTTCGATTCTGAGTTTTTGCTACTAGTCAAAGACAATTCAGCCAAGACCAGCTGGGAGCTTTTTGATGTTCTCTGCCGTTATCTTTATGATAATCGAAGATTCTATAAGCCGGCTCTTCAGATTGAAGGTCAGAACTCATTTTCCGACCACTTCAGAGAGATGCTCAGAGTGACACTTCGTTCAAGCTTCAGCGGACTTATGGATGAATATGAGGACTTTCAACTTAACTTCTATGCAGATGCTCTTGTGTGCATTATCGAACGATGGCTGACTTCAAAGAAATGCGACGCACCTGAGGATTTTCTTAAGAAGATTGCGTCCTGTGCACGTTCTTTTTCGAAGATATCTGATAAAGTTCTCCCTCCTGAGAATTGATTATTCCCGCCGTTTAGTTTAAAAACGACGGGATTTTTTCTGCATCTTTGATTCCCATCTGATAAAGCTTATCCAGAGGTTCTTTTTCTTTTGTGAGAGTATCCACTCCGCAGGTATCGTCGGGCGCAAGAATGAGAACCTTGCCCTCGGCTTCGAGCCGTTTTGCAGTTTCGAGCTGTGAATTGTAGTGGTCTGCCCTGCCGCTTATTTTCTCTGCGGATATTGGATATTCCCTTCTGATTCTCTTCGCAACGGAAATATCACGCTTTGGAAGCCGCATAACGTCACGTGGCTTACTGAGGATAAGAACTACTTTATCACAGCCCATTGATAGCGCCTTCTCAACAGGCACTGGGTCACCGAGTGCGCCGTCATAATAAGGTTCACCGTCTACAAAATATGGCTTGCATACATACGGAATTGAGCAGGAAGCTTTGACAATATCAAGGTTGTCCTGCTTGACATAATCCTTCGTGAAGTATTTTGTTTCGCCGGTAATCGAATTCTCCGCTACAACAAGGAGTTCTGTTGGGTTGTTCAGCAAAGCTTCAAAGTCAAACGGACATTCACCGCCTTTGTTACTGAGTGTACCATAGATGTAATCCATATCTATGTATGAGCCTTTCTTAACAAAATTAGTAAGGCTCATTGATTCTTTACGATGATTGTAATCAGTATAGAACTTGTAGTTTCTTCCCTTCTGACCGGCAAGAAATGTGCAGATATTAGCGGCACCGGCAGAAACACCGATTCCCAAATCAAAAGTTATGCCGTGTTCAAGGCAATAGTCCATTATACCGCAGGCATAAATTCCTCTCATACCGCCGCCGACGTCAACAATCCCTGTTTTCATATTGATTCCCTCTTTCAGTTTCACTTTGCTACTTTAGGATAGCACTTTTCAAAGATTTCTGCAAGAGTCTGATTTCTGAAATTACACTCGTTCTCTGAATCGTCGACCGATATAAGCTTTCCGGATTCATTGAATACAGCGAGACAAGAGTCATCCGAAATTATTTCATCGACCATTATGCATGTTCCTGTAAATTCCATAGGAGCGCTTGCAGTTGTTCTTGAATCTCTGAGCTTGTATATATCGTTATAAACATCATTATAACCAGAGTAATTCTTTTCGGCGTTTACAAAGAATGTCAGTACGGGATGAAGCTCGTCCGCTGTATTGAGAAGCTCATCGTACATAAGACTACTTTCGGAGCTGTATTCATACCAGATTGAGTAAAGTGCTTTGCTTATTCTCAGACGTTCACACGCTTCGATAGCTGAATCCGAATATCTGACGCAGAGCATCAGATTCTTGATTTCAGAAGCCTGCTCCAACAATCCGATTTCGATATTCTCGGCATCTGAGAAAAGAATAAAGGCACATTCCGATTCTTCGTCAAATATTTCGGTCAGTTTTTCCGGAATTTCTGAGCAGAAGAAGACATATGTGTAGATTCCGAGCCTTACTCCTTGCTTGATGACTTTCGAGTACGCATCTTTTGAGAAAGACTCGCTATCAACATAGAAAGTTATAATCCACGGAATGTTGTATCCACGTTCTTTTTCAAGATTTCTTATTGTTTTTGCTCCGGCTGTGAAGCTGTTGTAGCCGATGTTCATTCCGAATTTAAGGATATTTGCCGTTCCCACATTTTTGATTGCGTCATGGATAAGTGCGTAGTAAGGGCTGTTCTCGTCTTCAAGCATGGAATGAGCTATACTTAAAAAATGCTTCTGAAACCTTCCAGCAGAAAGACCAAGCGCCAAATCGACGAGATTTCTTGATTCCCTGTCGGGATTGTCACGCATTGCTTCCAGCTTCTTGCCTACGTATGCTTCGATAATAGATTTTGCGTTGTTTTGAGTTGCCTTCTGTTCCATAAGAAACCCTCTTTCAAACAAAATTCAGACGTAACAATTATAAACTGCTGTCGATTTTTTAAACACGGACAAATAAACTGTTTTGTCCAGAAAGGTAACACTTTTTTGTGGGGTCCGATTTTACCACACTTTGCGCTTTCGTGTCCGATGACAAATTTCGCTATTTGATTTAGAATACAATCAAGAAAGCGGAGAAATACTCTGCGCAAGAGCTGTATGACCTCGACCCGGGCGTTCGGGAGACGGTATTTGAGAACCTACTTCTTAATGACAGCATAAACGGATATGTTTATCAGCAGGAGATGTCGAAGAAGTATAACTGCAATATTCCGTGGGCGATTCTTCTCGACCCTACGTCTGCTTGCAACTTACATTGCACCGGCTGTTGGGCGGCTGAGTATGGAAATAAGCTTAACCTGAGTCTTGAAACTATAGATTCTATCGTGAAGCAGGGCAAAGAGCTCGGCTGTTACATGTACATCTACACCGGCGGCGAACCGATGGTAAGAAAGAACGACTTAATCAAAATCTGTGAGATGAACCCGGATTGTGAGTTCCTTGCTTTTACCAATGGTACGCTTATTGACGAAAACTTCTGCAAAGAAATGCTCAGAGTCAAGAATTTCGTTCCCGCAATCAGTCTCGAAGGCTTTGAGTATGCAAACGATTCAAGACGTGGCGAAGGCGTTTTCGATAAGGTTCAAAATGTTATGAAACTTCTTAAAGAGCATAAGCTCCCGTTCGGAATCTCTGTCTGTTACACTTCTCATAACTGCGATGATATCACAAGCGAAGAATTCTTTGATATGATTATCGAAGCAGGAGCACTATTTATCTGGTTCTTCCACTATATGCCCGTTGGAAATGCGGCTGTAACCGAGCTTCTTCCCTCACCTGAACAGAGAGAAAAGGTTTGCAGAAGAATCAGAGAGTACCGTCACTCGAAGGCTATCTTCAGCATCGACTTCCAGAACGACGCTCAGTACATAGGTGGTTGCATTGCCGGTGGCAGAAAGTATCTCCACATCAATGCAAAGGGCGATGTTGAGCCCTGCGTATTCATCCACTATTCAAACGTCAACATCCACGACTGCACGCTTCTTGATGCGCTCAGGAGCCCTCTGTTCCAGGCGTATCACGACAACCAGCCGTTTAACGATAACATGTTCAGACCTTGCCCGATGCTTGAAAATCCAGAAAAGCTGAGAGCGATGGTTAAGGAAACAAAAGCAAGGAACACCGATTACGAAAGCTACGAGAGTGCGGATCATCTTTGCGATAAGTGCGAAAGCTATGCCGAAAAATGGACTCCGACAGCTGACAAGCTATGGGATGAAGTTCAGAGTAAAAAGGCAGAAGCAAATTCAGATAGCTGAATCACAACTATAATTCTGCCAGCACCACTTCAATCATATTCTTTCCTTAGGCGGTACCCAAACCGCAAAATATCGGAGTCGTATCACTACGGCTCCGATATTTTTTCTATAGTATAATCCTTACTCAACCGATTTCAGAGATTCTGCCATGTCTATAGCAGATATCTTTTTTCGCAGTATCAGGTCTGTTATGATTGCGAACAGTACTACAAGTACAACCGTAAACACAAAGCTCAGAGGGCTGATTACGACTTTAAAGGATACCATATCAACCTTTATCTGCGACATTACAAATGCGTGCAGTAGTACTCCCAAAGGTAGCCCTATTACTATTCCCATGAGAGTCAGGACTATGTTTTCACGGAAGACATAATCGTCAGTTTCACTCTTTCTGAAACCAATGACTTTGATTATGGCGATTTCTCTTGCACGTTCAGAAATATTGATGTTTCCGAGGTTAAACATTACTATGAATGCAAGTGCGGCGGCACAGAAGAGAATGAGTGCGACAACGTAATTGAGGCTTTGCATCATATTGTCAATCATCTGTCTTGTGTCGTTGACAACGGTTACAGCCGAAATTCCGTCCATATTCAGAAGAGCCGCTGAAACGCTGTAATGGTCAGCATCATCGGTAAGACTCAGCATGAGTGTTTCAGGCTCGTATTCTTCTCCGAAAATGTCTTCATAGGCTTCACCGGTCATGTAGATATAGTGCTGTACATAGTTATCTACGAGTCCGGAGACGGTGGCTTCTGCCATTTCGCCGTCGGTTGTATATACGGTAATGCTGTCCCCTACGTCGACATCAAGCATCGAAGCGAGCTTTTCGGATATAAGCACTCCACCATCTGTCGGAAGCAATACCTCTTCATCGTCAAGATGAAGGCTTATCACATCGCTGAAATTTTCATCATCAGAAACAATATAGTAAGCTGTCTTGTAGACGTCGTTGGCGCTTACATCGGTGGAATATGACATTGAGATTGCCTGCGCTTCGATTACATCAGATAATTCGTCAGAAATATTCGAGATATCATCTTCGGTAATTTCATCCGAGAATGTTACCGATATATCATAGGTCAATATGTCATCAAACTGGAAGTTTCCAAGATTTGCAACCGAATCATTAATTCCAAATCCCGTGAGTAGGAGTGCAGTGCATCCTGCAACACCCATAAGCATCATTACCATACGCTTTTTGAATCTGAAGATATTGCGAAGCGTAACCTTATGCATAAACTTCAGTCGAGACCAGATTGGAGTTATTCTTTCGAGCCAGATTCTCTTTCCGGCGGCTGGAGCCTTTGGTCGAATAAGGTCCGCCGGCTGACATTTGAGTGCGCTCCGACATGATATAACAGTAGTACCGACTGAGCACACAAGCGAAATTGCAAGTGAAACCAGGAAGTAAGCAGGGCTGAATATGTAGATAAAGCCCTCTATATTGTAAAGCATTGTATATGCTTTTAGAATTACGAATGGGAACAGGAAGCTTCCCAGGAAATATCCCGCAACAGAGCCGATTATAGCGGCTCCACCGGAGTAGATAACATACTTTGCAAGTATTGCTCCCTTACTGTAGCCAAGAGCGCTGAGAATTCCAATCTGAGTTCTCTCGTCATCAATCATTCTTGTCATGGTTGTTGAGCAAACGAGTGCCGCAATCAGGAAGAAGAATATCGGCAGGAATCTTGCGACGTTGCTAACAATCAGCGAGTCGCTCTCGAAAGTAACATAGCCGGAATTAATGCTTCTTGTGAAGACGTAAAGAGTAGGTTCTTCCAGGTCGTCAAGCTCGGCTCTTGCATCAGCTATTTCAGCCTCAGCATCGGCGATTTCTGAGTTGAACTCATCAAGTGCTTCCTCATATTCAGCCACGCCGTCGTAGTACTGAGTCCAATAGTCGTCGACATTGATTCCTAAGGCTTCATATTGTTCGAGAAGCGCAAATGCTTCATCAAGCTGTGCTTTAGCGTCGTCAAGCTCCTGCTGGGCTTCTGCACGATTTTCTTCAAGCTCGTTTTCGGCGTCGGCAATTTCCGCTTCGGCGTCAGCGACTGTTTCGGAGAATCTGGTGTTTATAATTATACCGGCTTCGTTCTCCATAAGATCTGAGAACGAATCAATCATGTCGTTATATTCGTCTGTATACGGATCGTATTTCTCGGTACTCGTGACATATACTTCCGTGTAGTACTCGCTGTCAAAGCCTTCCTCCGGGATTATTACGAAGCCGGTAATGCTTCCGCTTCCCAAAGATGTCGTTCCTCGTGAGATGTCAAGATACATAGGAGAACGGCAGATGCCAACTATGGTATACTCGGTATATGCAAAGGTGTCAAGTGTGTCTTCACTATTGCTGTCGGAGATGACTATGGTGGTTCCGATATCGTCTTCGGAAAACACATGCGAATCAACAATACATTCATTTGCGGATTCTGGCATACGCCCCGATATCAGCTCCGGCTCATTTACGCCTTCAGTCAGCATCATTGCGTGATAGACGATTTCCTCGCCGTTTTTTTCGGTGATGAAGTCGGCATTTATTGAGCCGACTGCGATTTCAACTCCATCTATTTCTGAAATTTCAGCAATATCTTCATCCTCAAAGCCTATTGTCGAGATAAGTCTTAAATCGTAAAGTTTGGTTTCTTCGAGGTAGTCAAACTCGACTGCAAGCATAACGGAGCGGGTTTGCCTGAGCCCCGCAAAGAAAGCAACTCCGAGCATGATGATAAGAAGTATTGCGACAAACCTGCCCATACTTCCGGTTATGCTTCTTCTGATGTTTTTACTGTAAGCTTTTTTCATAGTAGCTTCACCACTCAATATTCTCAACGGGAACGATATGGTCGTTCATCTTGACCGAATGAATGGTTCCGCTTTTGACGCGGATGATTCTGTCTGCCATTGCTGACAGTGCGGAATTGTGCGTGATGATAACTACAGTCATGCCGTCGTTGCGACAGCAGTCCTGCAAGAGCTTTAAGATTGATTTTCCGGTTTCATAGTCGAGAGCGCCTGTGGGCTCATCACAGAGTAAGAGCTTCGGTCTCTTTGCAAGTGCACGTGCAATCGAAACTCTCTGCTGTTCTCCGCCTGAAAGCTGTGCCGGGAAGTTATCCAGCCGGTGGGAAAGACCAACAGCAGTAAGAGCATCCTTAGCCGGAATAGGATTCTTACAGAGCTGGGATGCAATTTCTACATTTTCAAGAGCCGTCAGGTTAGGAATCAGGTTATAGAACTGAAATACAAAGCCGATATCGTGGCGGCGATAATCTACCAGCTTGTCTTTCTGAAGACCGCTGACATCGACGCCATCCATGATTACCTTTCCGCTTGTAAGGGCGTCCATTCCGCCGAGGATATTCAGAAGTGTTGTCTTCCCTGCTCCTGATTCTCCGACAATCACGCAGACTTCGCCCTTTTCAATCGTAAAGCTCGTTTCCGACAGTGCTTTTACTTCCACATCGCCGGTTTTATATGTTTTTGTTACCTTGTCAAATTCAATAAACGAGTTCACTATATCACTCCTCATAATTCTTTCAACGATATTATAACGTATTTTGATTTATCTTTCATGAATGTATTGTGTGAGGGTGATGAAATAGGTAATAGAATTAATACACTTTGCCCCAGACTGTCGAAATAAAATATTTTGAATTCCCTATTGACATAGACAGTATCATGTGATATAATACCTACAATACTGATAGGTTTTAACTCAGTAAAAACTCCAAAGGAGGACAATTTGATGACAGTATATAACAGCATAACCGACCTTATAGGTGGAACTCCCCTGCTAAGGCTCAATAACTTTTTGAAGGCAGACAATTACTGCGCCGACATTCTTGCAAAGCTCGAATATCTGAATCCTGCCGGAAGCGTCAAGGACAGAATTGCAAAAGCAATGATTGATAATGCAGAAGCTACTGGCGATTTGAAAGAAGGTTCAGTCATCATCGAGCCAACCAGCGGCAACACCGGAATCGGTCTGGCGGCGATTGCGGCATCCAAAGGCTACAGAATCATTCTTACTATGCCTGAGACAATGAGCGTTGAGAGAAGAAATCTCTTGAAAGCTTACGGTGCAGAGCTCGTGTTGACAGAAGGCTCCAAGGGCATGAAAGGTGCTATCGAAAAGGCTGACGAGCTTGCAAAGTCAATTCCGAACAGCTTTATTCCCGGGCAATTTGTCAATCCCGCAAATCCGACAGCTCACTTTGAGACTACAGGTCCCGAAATCTGGAACGATACCGACGGCAAGGTTGATATTTTCGTCGCTGGTGTCGGCACAGGCGGAACAATCAGCGGTGTAGGAAAGTATCTTAAGAGCAGGAATCCGGACGTTAAAATAGTCGCAGTTGAGCCGGCTGGCTCACCCGTTCTGTCAAAAGGAATTGCAGGTAAGCATGGGCTTCAGGGAATCGGCGCTGGGTTCGTGCCGGACACTCTCGATACAAGTATCTACGATGAGATTATCACCATCACCGAGGATGAAGCGTATGAAGCCGGAAGAAAGCTTGCAAAGTCTGAAGGAATCCTTGTCGGAATCACCTCGGGAGCCGCAGTTTATGCCGCTTCAATACTGGCGAAGCGTCCTGAAAACGAAGGCAAGACAATAGTTGCACTTCTCCCCGACACAGGTGACAGATATCTGTCGACGCCGATGTTCTCTGAATAAGATTAAAACCGTCTGCTGGATTACGGCAGGCGGTTTTCGTTATTCATAATATCCTGAAGTGTTATGCCATCAAGATAGTCGGTTATAGTTTTATATAGCCCTTGCCAGACCGGAAGCGTCGGACAGATATCTTTGCGACTGCACTCTATCGGGTTACATTCAAGACAGGATACCGGTGCAAGGCTTCCTTCGGTAAGCCTGAGAATCTCCCCCACCGTGTATTTGTCGGGAGTTCTGGAGAGCCGGTAGCCGCCCTGATAGCCTCGGTTTGTCCTTAAAATATCCGAGCCGTTAAAGGATGGGACAATCTGTTCAAGATATTTTTTCGAGATATCCTGCCTTTCGGCGATGTCTTTAAGCGAAACGTAGCCGTCGCCCTGATTCTCGGCGAGATCCACAAGCATCCGGAGAGCATATCTGCCTTTTGTTGATATTTTCATAGTCAGTACCACCTGTATTTTCGATACTCTAATAATAACATATATTCAGTAGGTTTTCAATCGCTTTTTCTGAAAAATTCAAGACAAATAGATTGCCGCACGGAGTGGATAATTCCGTGCGGCAAACATATATGGATAGAGGTACTGACCTAACTGGCAAAAATTATTCGTTCTTGATGGCTTCGAGTGCTGAAAGTCTTGTCGCCCTGATTGCGGGATAAAGTCCTGAGACTATACCTACAGCAATTGCCAGGAGCACTGCAACTCCGTCAAGCCACGGTGGAATTACGGAAAGCGCAGAGGTTGAAGCGTCGATTCCAAGCATGGACATTCCTCCTGCACTCGCAAGATAGTTCACGGCAAATGATGCTCCATAGCTGACTCCGACGCCTAACACTCCTCCGACAGCGCCGATGATTCCCGCTTCAATCAGGAACATGCTTCTGATGTCAGAAAGCTTGCACCCGAGTACTTTCATAATTCCGATTTCTCTGGTTCTTTCGTAGATGGACATTACCATCGTGTTGGCTATACTGATAGCCGCTACAATAAATGCGACAACGCCAATTGCTCCCAAGATAGCTCGCAAGAACTTTGTCTGATCCTGTAATTGGGTAAGATATTCCATTGAAGAATAGGTATCATAGCCCATCTCGTTGAGCTTGGCTTCTATGCTCTGAACATACTTTGAATCTTCAACCAGAACGATTGCCTGGTCGTAGATATTCTGACGATTATCTTCAGTGCTTTCTCTGTTTTCGGGAGTATAATCGTATCCGTAGTACTTGGCTTGGTTTTCTCCAAAGACATCTTCAAGAGCAAACACGCCGTTTACATCCATATAGACATACGTCTCGTAGTTGCCGCTTTCGTTGTATGCAAGTATACCGACGCAGTTGCCGTCTTCTAGTTCAATCCTCGGTCTCGAAGTATCTACAGCGCTTTCTCCGTAAGACCAGTACCAGGTAAATTGATAGGTATGGTTCTGTCCTACAGGGTTGAACGGCAATTCATCATCTTCAGTGATTGTCTTCCACCAGATTTCGTCTTCCTCACGCATCGTGTAGAAATAGAACGGTAAAGAATATGTCATCACGAAGTTGGTTGTTCCTATATCGCTCTCATCAAGAAGCCTGCCATAGAGAAGCTCATAGCCCATGTCTGACATTGATGCGGCATCGATGCCTATGATAGACATTGAAGAGCATTTTTCTGTATTGTCCATTATCAGGTATCCCCAGTAATAGAGATAAGGTGAAACTGCTTGAACATGGTCCATTTCGCTTATTTCCTCAATGGCGATGTTGTCAAGGACCGTATTCGATTCCGTATAGACATATGTACCGCTGTCTTCGTCGTATTGGTACGAACCGCCATAGGAATAGATTGTTATCTGTTTAAGGTTTGAATAGGAGCTTATCTGGTCTTCGAAGCCCTTGTTCATACCGATGCCTATCGAAAGCATTATAACGACTGCCGCCGTGCCGATTACAACTCCGAGGACGGTGAGCATACTTCTGGCTTTACGTCTTAGAAAGTTGGAAAGGGCAAATCTTACGATATCCGTTTTTCTCATAATCAGTCATCCCTCCTTATAGGGAAAAGCGGAGTTTTATTCGTCATCGTCATCATCAAGACCGTCAAGAAGAGCCTTCTTTTTCTTGTTATTGATAACTGCAACAACTATAACTATAATCACGATTACTACAACGCCTGCACCGACACCGATTGCAATTTTTGCGGTAGTGCTTAAACCTGTGCCATCAGTGACGCTTCCTCCACTTGTATCTACAGAGAAGTCGTCGTCGAAGTAGTAGTCATCGCCCCAGTATTCGCTTTCATCGAAATAGGTTGTCTCCTGCTCTTCGCAGATTAAAACATCAAATTCGTATTCAAGGGTGTGTTCTGCGCCTGATTCGTCTTCAAACGAGAACGTGAGAATTGCTGTCTTGGTCTCCCCCACTGCGCTGGGGTCGTTAGCGTAAATCATTCCGCTGAAATAGTCATAGCTCGATGCACTGAGTGTTCCATAGTATTCAGTAGCCATGTAGAAATCACCGCCGACACCGATTGTGAGGCTGGACATAGCGGTCTTCGACTTATTGAAGAACTGGAAGTAGATACTGCAGCCCTGAGAACCATAGCACTCCGTTGGGGGCTCCCATTCCATAAGCTCAAACTTGATAGCCTGAGAGACTTGTAAATTGATTGTAATCGAGTTACTGCTCGCAGAGTAGCTTGTGCCGTTGTCATACTCGAAATCATATCTGATTGTAATCGGATATGTACCTGCACCTGCTGTGGCACTGGTTTTCAAAGCGATTGAATACTCCATCTCGCCGTCGGTCGGGATTTCTTCCGTGTAGAAGGAAGTTGTGCCGTCTATAGCTGAGAAGATATTTGTGCTTGTGGTAGAATTGCTACTGCTTGCAGTCTCGACGTCGACCGTCATATTCTTGATAGCCTTGTCGTGGCTGGTGTTTCTTAGAGTGAAAGTGAGGGTGAACTCTTCGCCAGATTCTACTGTGTCGACATCAAGAGTATAGCCGGAAACGATAACCTTCGGTTCAAGGGACTTTTCGGTTGAGGATTCTGTTGTTTCCGATTTCTCAGTAGCTCTGAGGTAGATGTTATATGTCTCAGAGTGCTGATTTCCTGAATTGTCGGTATATGTTACAGTTGCCTGTAGCGTATGCTGTGCTGACGGATATTCTGGGAATACAACAGGGAAAGATGCGGTTATTGTGCTTCCGCCGCTGACCGTACCGCAGTCAACCGTGTCTGTATAGGTATTGAGAACTAAGCCACCGAGACTAGAAAGAACGACCTTGACGTTATTTGCTGTATAACCAGTGTTGTTCTTAAAGCTCAAAGTAAGATTTGTTGACAGATTCGACTTGCCTTTACCCTCCGGAATTGACGCCCCGGTCAATGTGAAGCTCGGAGTGTCGTTCTCTTCATCAAGGGTTACTTCGGAAGCTTCAACGTCGATATTGAAGGTTCTGGTATCTGATACCGTCGAGCCGGTTGAAGAAGTGCAGGTAACCGTCAGAGTAACCTGATATCTTCCGGTTTCGAGAGAGCTGTCGGAAAGAACGGTTACTGAGTTGTAGCCGCTGTGAAGCTCCTGCTCGGCAAGATACCCGGAGAAACTGAAGCCGGTTCCCGAAATAGATGCTGTAGTCTGGGCGGTTGAATCCCATGTAGCATAGCTGTATGAACCATAGGTGTACTGATAGTTCATGGTGGCGTTACTTGAAAGCGTGAAGCCGATTGTGAAGGTTTCGCCAGCGTTTATCGACTGACTGCTTACTGTTGGATTCTGGATATTGACGCCGTATGTAGTGGTGATTGTGGGAGTGTTGTTGACTGTGGTGTTGTCTTCGCCGTCTTCCTCTGCAAAAACTCCAAGCGGAAGAATACTCATTACGAGTAAAAGGCTGAGCATGATGCTTAATATCTTTTTCATGATGTAATGTCCTTTCTTTGCTTACTTATACTGACTCGGCAGCCTTGATTATATCTGAGGCTTCCGTGGAACCTACTGCAATTTGTTTTGAACGGTTGTCTTCTACGGCGGATATTACTCCGTCGGTAATGTGGTAAATCTTATCGGCATATGCCGCAATCTCTACGTCGTGGGTAACGATAACCAATGTCTGGTGATTCTCTCTTGAAATCGAGACCATCATTTCCATGACTTCGATTGTAGTTCTTGTGTCGAGGTTTCCTGTGGGTTCGTCGGCGAAAACAATTTTTGGCTTCGCAACGAATGCCCTTGCAATTCCGACACGTTGTTGCTGACCGCCGGACATCTGGGTGGGTTTGTGCTTCATTCGCTTTCCGAGACCTACCAGCTTCAGCATTTCTTTTGATCGCTTTGTCCGGTCTTTTCGTTTGACTCCTGCGAACGCTAGAGGCATACTCACGTTATCGATAGCATTCTGAGTCGGGAGAAGATTATACGACTGGAACACGAAGCCCATATTCTTTTGCCGGAACACAGCGAGCTTTCTTTCACTCATCTTGTCCACTCGCTCGCCGAAGATTGTGACAGAGCCTTTTGTCGGTTTTTCAAGCCCTGCCATCAGGTTTAAAAGCGTAGATTTGCCTGAGCCGGATGTTCCTAAGAGGCAGACAATCTCATCTTCATAGATAGTCAGGTTTACGTTATATAAAGCTCTCACTTTTTCTTTTCCGATTACGAAGACCTTTGACAGATTATCTATTATGATTGCCGGTTTCTTTTCTTTATCCGGCTTGGGCTCTTCAGCCTGAGACTGTTTGATTGCCGTTTCTGCAACCTTATCAGGCGTAGTTGAAGACACTTCACGCAGATTGAAGTTGAAATCATCCGGACTAATATTTATATTATTATCCTCTGGAAGGATAACGGTTTCATCATTCATCCATTGTGCCATCCTTTCTTCCTGTGATATTTATATTATAGGATATTTTCCAATCCATTGCAATACAGACGGGCAAATCTTAATCAAATCTTAATAATTATGCCGTTTCTAATGTCCTCACATCTTTCCAATTACTAATACACATCAAACCCTCCGATTATTGCACCCACAGGAAAAATTTTTTGAAAAAATCAGCCGCCTTTTTTGGGCGACTGATTTGGGAAAATCCATGAGTTATTCATCTGAGTTATTATCTTCAGGAGTTGGTTCTGCCGTTGAGGGTTTCTTTTTCTTTGTAATGACAACAATCACAACTGCAATCACTACTACCAGTACTACAGCAACAACTGCAATGGCAATCTGCCAGGTTTCTACTCCGCTTGATGGAGTTTTCACAAGCGGATTTACTGTCTTCTCTGAGACTACTTCGACATAGTCGGGGTTAGTCGGCATGTCGATTACGAATGTGGTTACACTCTGTGCCGGGAGATAGTTCCTCGTCTCCGAATAGGAGACTTCGTTCCAGTAGGAATACTTATACCGGTTTTCGTTTCCTATCGTCTGATAGCCGAAGGAATCGGTTATTTCTGCGTCACCAATGTCAAAAGTGATTTCGTCATCTTCATCTGTATTATTTACAGCAACGATAACAAGTCTGGAGTCATTGGGAGCCTTGAATGCGACTATTGTTGAGCTTGAGTCATTTTCGACCTCAACACGCTCATAGCCGCTCTTGACGTACTTGGAAAAGTGCATCATTATATAGTGATTTCCCATTCTCGTGATATCAGCATCACTGCTTGAACTGCTTAATTCAATAAGACAGTTTCCACTGTCAAACGGCCAGACACCGTTCCAGTAGAGATAAGCACTGATGCCCTCGTAGATGAACTCGTTTGCCATCTTTTCGGCATGGTTTATATATTCGTTGTAGTACCATTCGGTTTGCCAAAGGGTGTAGTCACCATAGTAGAGGTCAGCAACTTCAGAATACGTTGTGGGAGTGTTCTGACTGCCGTAAAGGTGATGGGCAATTACTTCGAAAGTGTCAGCACCACCGTTTTCAATAAGAGGTGTAAGATATGCCTCCAGCCAGGAAGCAGTATCTGCCATTACCTCAGCACCTGTTATGCTGGGAGCATACTCGCCGAAGGCTTCCTGGAACGCCTCATAAACCGCTAAGTGAGCCTTCCAGTAGCAACAGTGGTATTCGTCCTCCTCTGCTCCGAAGAAGAACCCGGCTTCATTACGGGCATTGCCGTTTTCGTCTATCTGGAAGCCTTGAAGCTCAGTCTCGTTGGAAATTGAGAAATAGTCAACCGGTATTCCGGCATCGAAGAAGAGCTGGACAGACTCGACACAGAACTGAGCGAGCTCATCATACATATACTCGCCGTTTTCGTCTTTTGCAAGAGTGTAATAGGTATAGCCGTTGTCGTCAAGCTCAGTGAAAGCTACGAAGTCGAGATCTCTGTCATATTGTCCCCAGCTGGTTACAAGAACAATCGGCTCAATTCCACGCTCCAAAGCTGCAGAATAGAAAGCGTAATATGTCTGATAGCCATCCAAGGCGCTTTGATATTCGTCTCCGACGTGATTTAGGTCTCTGAATCTCAGAATGTTGAATTCGGCATCATTAAAAATCCAGTCGTATGCAGTCTCAGCATTTACGTTGTTTACGAGCCAGTCGCTGTACCATGTGTATGAAGCACCAAACCCATCAATCGTCTGATACGTTGTGTCCATATCTATACTGACTGTAGTTTCTGCAAAAGCTTCAACACCAAGTGCAGATACAGTGAAAATCAGCACCAAAGTAAGAGACAGAAGCCTGAATAATTTTTTCATACAGTAACCTCCCAACTGTTTTTACATATTATTATGATAACATAAGCGAGCAACTCATGTCAATTGACAAAAATAAGAAGATTATTGACTTATCCTAAGATAAGAAAAAATCGCCGACAAAATGCCAGCGACTTTTTCAGGAAAAATATAAGTAGGTGGGGGTTATGCTACAACAAAGAACTTGATAAGGAAGATAATCGAGATGACGATTGTCAGCCAGGAAACTTCCTTGAACTTGCCGGTGCAGAGCTTGATTACGGTGTAGGTGATGAGACCCAAGCCGATTGCGTGTCCGATGGAACCGGTTACCGGCATACCGATAAGCATGATTGCCGCAGGAGCAAGCTGTGAGAAATCGCTGAAGTCAAGATTCTTAAGTCCGGAGAGCATGAGAATTCCGACATAGATAAGAGCTGACGAAGTAGCCGCAGCAGGAATGATAGCGGCAATCGGAGCCAGGAACATGCAGGCTAAGAAGAGAATACCGGTTGTAAGTGCTGTAAGACCTGTTCTTCCTCCTGCCTCAACACCGGAAGCAGACTCGACGAAGGTGGTAACTGTGGAAGTACCCGTAACTGAACCGACGAGAGTACCTACTGAGTCGGAAAGGAGTGCTTCCTTCATCTGGGGCATGTTGCCGTTTTCATCTACCATACCGGCTCTTGTGGCTGTTCCGACAAGAGTTCCGATGGTGTCGAACATATCAATCATGCAGAAGGTGATGACAAGCGTGATGACAGTGAACCAGCCGATATCAAAGAGTGTAGCGAAGTCGAACTTGAAGAGAGTTGTCTCTGCCATGTCGCCGAAGTGTGGAAGGAAGGATGCACCTGCAAGGCTTGCAAACGGATTTACGCCCAGGAAAATTGCTTCCCCTGCCCAGTAAACAACCGAACCGATAAGCATACCCAAAAGCACGTTAGCCTTGACATTGTAGTGCTTAAGAATAATCATTGCAAAGAGACCGATGAAGATTGTGACGACGGTCAGTACCATTGTCGGGTAAGCGGTATCACCTACCATCGTGTCTTTGAGAACAGAGGGAGTGAGTGAACCAAAGAAGTTGCTGAATACATAGTAGCAGTTTCCAGCATCGTCATAAACACCTACGTTTGAGCCAAAGCCGATGTTTAAGAGCATGAGACCGATTGCGGGAGCAATAGCAGTTCTGATTCCAATGGGAATAGCTTGAACAATTTTATCTCTGATATTGAAGATGGAGAGGAAGAAGAAAATAACGCCCTCAATCAGGATTATACAGAGACCTGCCTGATACGCCTGAAGGTAGGAACAGCTTGCAAGTGTTGCGATATTTGCAACAACTATAGCAAAGAAACTGTTGAGACCCATACCAGGAGCCATAGCAAAGGGTTTGTTTGCAAGGAACGCCATGCAGATGGTACCTACGCCTGAGGCAATACAGGTTGCCATGAATACGCCGTTCCAGAGCCCGGAACCTTCAGCACCAAAATTTGTCAGCAGATTTGGGTTCAAAGCAATGATATATGCCATTGTCATGAACGTGGTCAAGCCGGCAAGGATTTCGGTTTTAACTGTTGTGCCGTTCTCCTTAAGCTTAAAAAGTTTTTCCATGTTTATCAATCCTTTCGGTTTTGCAGAAGAAATTTCAGAATTTCGTCCGCTGATGTTGACGAATTAATCACTTATAGTCACAAATTCATCACACAATATATAGTACACGATAGAATGGCAAATGTCAACAGATTGGGGACGATTTTAAAAATAATTTGAAATAGAATTTTCACGCAACAGCGATTTTAAAATTGTTCATTATTGCCACAAACTCACTTCTTGTATTGCAATTTCGCCGTCTTCATGCTATAATATTATAAATGCGCAATACTCTTATCTGATTTGGAAAGGTGATTATATCGTTATGAATTTTGTTTTGGCATCGACTCTTCAATCGAGGTTTGCTCCGCTTCCCAAGAATATGCACATTATTTTTTGCATAATTGCAACTGTTGTCTTTTTGGTTCTTTACTTGAAGAAACGCAAGATAGTCGACTTACTTTGGCTTTTGGTCTGCGATTTGCCTCTAATTTTGCAGTTCTATGGAGATTCCACTACTGCGGCTGTTGTTGGCGTATGCGAAGTCATACTTCTGGTCGCAATCTTCGTCTTCTGGCTTCAGGATAGGAAGAATTCTAAAAATCAGCCTAATGATGAATCCGGTTCTGAAGGCGGAGATGTTGATGATTTGAAGGATGTCGAACAGGCAGTAAAGGTTGAGCGCTCAAAGCTTGCCGGAAATGATGCCGACGACAATGTAATCAATCAGGCATTTGACGGTTACAATCCTTGATGGAGGGTTTTCTATGTCAAGAGCTGTTATTCTGGATGCTGACACTGTCACAAGCGGAGACGTATCACTTGAACCGCTTACTTCCCTTGTAGATACTACCGTTTTCGGATTCACTGCACCTGATGAGATTGCAACTAATATCGGCGACGCCGAGATAGTTCTCACGAACAAATGCAGAATCACTGAAGAGGTTTTCCTGAAGTGCCCGAATCTTAAATTTATAGGGCTTTTTGCAACCGGGTACAACAACATCGAGATTGATGCCGCCAGGAAGCACGGTTGTGTTGTTGCGAATGTTCCCGGATACTCTTCCGACGCAGTAGCCCAGCACACTTTTGCCCTTATTCTCAATCACTTCTCAAAGATTCATGAATACAACAACTATGTTCAGAGTGGAAGCTGGGGCAAATCGAAGCTGTTTACGCACTTTGAAATACCACTTAATGAGATTTCCGGCAAAACTATCGGAATTATCGGCTACGGTGCTATCGGAAAATCGGTTGCGAAGATTGCTAAGGCGTTCAATATGGATGTTCTGGTGTACACAAGAACGGGTCCGAGTAATACCTTGGAAGAGGTTTTGAAAGGCTCAGATATTGTTACTCTTCATTGCCCTCTGAATGAAGGCACTAGAGAGCTGATTAATGCTGAAACGCTTTCAATGATGAAGCCTACTGCCATGCTTGTGAATACTTCACGAGGCGGAGTTATAAATGAGAGAGACCTTGCCGAAGCTCTGAATAATGGAACGATTGCTTTTGCCGCAGTTGACGTTCTGACAGAGGAGCCTATATCGCCGGAGTGTCCTTTGCTTGGACTTCCGAATTGCGTGATTACTCCTCATGTAGCATGGGCACCTATTGAGACAAGAGTAAGGCTCATAGGGCTTGTCAGGGACAACATCAAGGCATATCTTGATGGAAGCCCAACTAATAACGTAGCGGGATAAAATACAGAAAAGGTTTGATATATATGAAAGACAAACTCAAACGAGTAGTTATAAAAGTCGGCACCTCCACCCTCACTCATCCTTCCGGACAACTCAACATCCGACATGTTGAGGAGCTTGTCAAGGTTATTTCGGATATCAAGAACTCGGGAGTTGAGATAGTTTTAGTCACTTCCGGAGCTATCGGGCTGGGTGCCGCAAGACTTGGAATGAAGGAAAGACCTAAGGACACTCCTACTAAACAGGCTTGTGCCGCTGTAGGTCAATGCGAGCTGATGAATATCTATGAGAAGTATTTTAACGAATACGGTATCATTGCCGCACAGGTATTACTTACGAAGTTTGTTCTGACTGATGAAAGAAAAGAGAACGTCATCAACTCGCTGGGTAAAGTTCTTGAATTGGGAGCTATACCTATTGTCAACGAAAATGACGTTGTGGCTATAGATGAGCTGGAGCTTGAAG
Organism: Oscillospiraceae bacterium; assembly: GCA_021200775.1. GTDB lineage: Bacteria > Bacillota > Clostridia > Oscillospirales > Ruminococcaceae > Faeciplasma. The sequence goes on along the minus strand of JAJQGB010000004.1, from coordinate 224,386 downwards.
TCGGAGAAAATGATACTCTCGCCGCAATTGTTGCAGTACTGACGAAAGCAGATACACTCATCATAATGTCGGACATCGACGGACTCTATGAATGTGATCCGAAGGTAAACAGTGATGCGAAACTGATTTCTAAAATCACTGAGGTTTCGGATGATTTGCTGAAAATTGCCGGCGGCTCTGCTTCAGGACTTGGAACCGGCGGAATGGCGACAAAGCTAAAAGCGGCCAAAATTGCACTCAGTGAAAATATAGATATGATGATTATAAACGGCAAGCGACCGACTAATTTGTACGACGTATTTGACGGCAAGCAAATTGGAACGCTATTCACGACTGATAAGGAGTGAGATTATGACTGATTTTGAAACCATCGGCAGGAACGCAGTTGAAGCTAAAAAAGAGCTCTCCTGCTCGTCTGTAGACCTCAGAAATTCGGCGCTTATGTTGATTGCAGATTCACTTGAAAAGCACAAGCGTGATATTCTAGAGCAAAACAGAATTGATGTAAAGTCGGCTGAGAAGGCTGGCATGAGCGACACCATGACCGACAGACTTTATCTGAACGAAAAGAGAATCCTTGATATTGCCGACGGTGTACGAAAGGTTGCCGCACTCCCCGACCCTGTTGGAATCGTTGAAGGTGGAGAGATAAGACCTAATGGACTTAAAATCACGAAAATCAGTGTTCCGATGGGTGTCATCGGAATCATATACGAGTCGAGACCGAACGTAACGGTCGACGCCGGGGTTCTCTGCCTGAAAAGCGGAAATGCCGTAATTCTCAGAGGCGGAAAGGAAGCTATCTACACAAATACAATCTTAGCGATGATTATGCGTGATGCTGTAGCCGAAGCCGGTCTTCCCAAAGATTCAGTCCAACTTGTTGAGGATGTCACAAGGCAATCGACAGAGCAGATGATGAAGGCGAACGGAATTATAGACCTGCTTATTCCCAGAGGCGGTGCCGGACTCATAAATGCCGTCGTTCAGAACGCAACCGTTCCGGTTATCCAGACAGGCACCGGAAACTGCCACATTTATGTTGATTCTTCTGCAAGCATACCTATGGCGGTTGATATCGTCGACAATGCGAAAACTTCGAGACCTTCCGTCTGCAACGCCGCCGAGACTCTTCTTGTCCACAAGGATATCGCCGAGGATTTCCTTCCTGCTCTTAAAAAGAGGCTTGACAAGTCACATGTTGAACTGAGAGGTTGCGAATTGACGAAGATGATTCTTGGAAAGTCTGTCGTTCCGGCAACCGAGGAAGACTACGAAAAAGAGTTTTTGGACTACATTTTGGCTGTCAAAGTCGTAGACAATATCTATGAAGCAATTGAGCATATACAGAAGTATTCTTCCGGACATTCAGAGTGCATTGTGACCGAAAGCGTTTCCGCCGCCGAGGAATTCCAGAAAAGAATCGACGCCGCCGCAGTTTATGTCAACGCTTCAACGAGATTTACCGACGGCTACGAATTCGGTCTGGGAGCGGAAATTGGAATCTCCACTCAGAAGCTCCACGCAAGAGGACCTATGGGACTTCGGGAGATGACGACTTACAAGTATATCATAACAGGTAATGGACAGATAAGATAGTAACTGAGGTTAGATATGGGTACAGATAACGAAAACAAAAAAGAAGAGATTATTGAGAACGTAGATTCTCAAATAGTTTCCGACGACCTGACGAGTCTTGCAGACGCCGCTGGCATTATTGAGGCTATCCCCGAGGAAAAGCCTGCTGAGCCAGTGGAAGAGCCTGAACAGTCGGCTGAAGACACAAAGAAATCCAAGAGAAAGAAGAAGCTTAAAGAGATTTCAGAGAATACAGAAAAAGAGCGCAAGGAGGTCATGGAAATCCTTGACGACGCTTTGGACGAGGACTCTGAAAGCCTCGGAGTTTCTGAGGACACGGAAGAGACTCCCAGCGTCAATATAAGTCTTTCTCAGATTCTCACCGCAGTTTTTGGGCTCGTGGTTCTTGGATTTGCTATATTTGGAATTGTCACGGCAGTGATAGACTATCGGGCGTATGTCGAATCGAGAAACGACAATTCTGCCCTGATTAATTCTCTTGAAAGGCTTGTCCTTCCGCTTTCTGCGGCTGATGTTCCTTCGTTTGAGAACACTTCTCTTCTGAATCAGGATGTCATCATCACTGCGGCTTGCTGGGATGTTATACTGAATCCGTCTTCGACCTACACTTCCGAAAACGGCTACTACTCGATTTCCTATTTCGAGATTGATTCGAGGATTATAAAGCTTTTCGGCTCGGGTCTCAGTTATACTCACGGAACCGTCGGCGATGAAGAGCTTAGTTTTGAGTATGACGAAAGCACCGGGATGTACTCAATTCCGGTAAGTCCACGTTCGATGGCATACTATGCTGTCGTTCAGGATATTGAGGCAACAGATGACGGTTACACAATTCAGATTGCCTACTATATGCCCATTAATAACTGGACTTCCACCGACGCCTCTCCCGAAAAGATTATGACATGCACAGTCACAGGCTCAGGACTCAGTTACAGTATTTCATCGCTTCAGGTAAGTGAAATTATAAGCGGCAATCTCTGATGAAATTTATTTTAAAAGCTGTGGGTTTATCCTACAGCTTTTTTATTTTGAAGAATTAATTTCTACATCTGTGAAGTAGAAGCAGATGATTTCAGAATAGCTGTAACCGGCTTTTGCCATCTTATTTCCACCGTATTGGGAAAGTCCTACAAGATGTCCGCTTCCAGAAACGCTGAAAGTGAACTTGTCGAACACACTTGAATAAGAAACAGTGAATCTTGCCGACGGGAGATTGAGCCACGAAGCAAGTTGTTTGCCGGAGATGATGGTTTCGCCATCAAGTGTTATTTGCGTAACGTAACCTGTATTGGTTGTAGCGGTCAGTGATATCCAATCTGCCGGGTCTCCCAGAAGTGTAATGCTATCGCTCTGGGTTGTAATTCTAGCAAAAATTTCGTCAGAAGTATAGCTCAGTTTGGTTATATAATCGCTGTCATATTCACTTGTGACGCTTTGTAGATACGGGACATCTTCACCTAAGACTGTCAGAGCACTTTCGCTGACTCCACCGTTGGAGACGCAGTAGGCAGGCGCTATGATGTTTCCGTTATAGGTGACGTACTCCCCTATCACTATATTGACGGCATTGCGGACTATTTCCATATAATCTGAGTCATAGACAAGTCGGACATATTTGTTCGTATCTGTGCTGATGTCACATCCAAAAAGCTCTGTAGTCGGTGAATCTTCCTCTTCAAGGCGTCTTCCCAAAATATATGTATACATGAGCACAGCCTGTACTTTGACTAGTTCGGGTTCAGCGTCCATCTGAAGCGTTCCAAGCACTGAGTACGTCAGGTAGTCTTCTATAGACAGCGTCGTTACTGATTCTGTGGTGATGTCATAAACGTATACTTCTTCAATCAGAGGATAAGCTTCGGGCTCTGTATTCTGCGAGAGTGCAGGCAGTGTTTCCTCTTCACTTTGGAATAAATACGCAGAGCCTTGCGAAATGAGGACAGTTATCACAGGAAAAGCAACTAGAGCTATTGTTACAAATATAAGTCCCCTGAGCACATTTTTCATGTCTATCAGCCTTTCTAACTTGATACTTAAAGAATAGCACCTGGTGAACGGACATATTGTCGAAGCGTGGACTTGAAAATATTTGGCTTGAAGTATTGATTTTTTCCGGCTCATGATGTATAATGGCAAGGTGCTTAAAACATAATGTTTCCGTAGCTCAGCTGGATAGAGCGACCGCCTCCTAAGTGGTAGGTCGGGTGTTCGAATCACCTCGGGAACGCCACAAAGTAAAGCCGCCGAAGTTGTAACCTCGGCGGTTTTGTTATTTAATATTGAAGCTTACACGTTGAATCTAAACAGCACGACATCGCCATCCTGCATAACGTATTCTTTGCCTTCGGAACGGATAAGTCCCTTTTCCTTTGCGGCGACCATACTGCCGCACGCTTCGAGGTCGCTGAATGATATTACTTCAGCTCTTATGAAGCCACGTTCAAAGTCGGTGTGAATCCTGCCTGCCGCCTGAGGTGCTTTTGTGCCCTTCTTGATTGTCCAAGCTCGACATTCGTCCTTTCCGGCTGTAAGGAATGAAATGAGCCCTAAAAGCGAATAGCCTTCTTTGATTACCCTGTCAAGTCCGGAGACTTCCAAGCCCAAATCTTCAAGGAAGAGCTGTTTGTCCTCTTCGGACATATCGGAAAGCTCGGCTTCAATTTCGGCACAAATCGGAAGAACTGCGGAATGCTCGGCTTCTGCAATCTCTTTAACTGTGAGATAATGCTTCGAGGTGTTAATGTCCGCTCTGAAATCGTCTTCCGAAAGATTTGCGGCGTAGATGACCGGTTTCTGGGATAGAAGCGGAGTTGAACGAATCATCTCTTTCTCATCATCGGTAAACGGATAGCTTCTTGCAGGCTTACCATCAGTAAGGTGAGCAAGTAGCCCTTCAGTCAGTTCGATATCCGCCTGATACTTCTTGTCACCCTTGACCATCTTCTTTGCCTTGTCAAGACGGCGTTCTAGAACTTCGATATCGGCAAATATTAGCTCCAAATCTATAGTCTCAATATCTCGTTTCGGATCAACAGAACCTTCAACATGGATGATGTCGTCCGACTCGAAGCATCTGACAACATGGATAATTGCATCACACTCACGGATATTTGCTAAGAACTTGTTTCCTAGTCCTTCACCCTTCGATGCTCCCTTTACAAGCCCGGCGATATCTACAAATTCGAGAGTTGCCGGAGTAAACTTTGTGGGGTTGTACATCTTTGCAAGCTTGTCAAGCCTTTCGTCGGGAACGCTGACGACACCGACATTCGGCTCTATTGTGCAAAAGGGATAGTTTGCCGACTCTGCACCTGCGTTTGTAAGCGCATTGAAAAGTGTACTCTTTCCTACGTTAGGAAGTCCTACCATGCCTAATTTCATGTTTAAATTTACCTGCCTTTGTTATCTGTAGTCAACGAAGCCGACCTTGCGGGAAGCTTTGGTAAGAATCTTGTTTGAAAGTCTGAATGCACGCTGTGCGCCGTCGGTGTAGCATTGTTTCAAATATGCCTTATCTGCAATGAGCTTAGCGTATTCGGTTCTTACCGGTTCCAGGCTGTCGGCAACCGCTTCGCCAACAGCAAGCTTGAAATCGCCGTAGCCTTTACCTGAGAATTCGCTTTCGATTTCATCCATATTCTTACCGGTAACGCAGGAATAGATAGTCATCAGGTTGTTGATTCCATCCTTGCCCTCGGCGTACCTCACTTCAGTGTCGCTGTCGGTGACTGCACGCTTGAACTTGCGGATGATGGTGTCCTTATCGTCTAAGATCAAAATGCAGGCGTTAGGATTATCGTCAGACTTCGACATCTTCTTTGTCGGGTCCTGAAGACTCTTGATTCTGGCGCCGGTCTTAGGAATATATGCTTCCGGAACGGTGAACATGTCGCCATAGCGCTGATTGAAGCGGACTGCGATGTTTCTTGCAAGCTCCAAATGCTGTTTCTGGTCTTCACCAATCGGAACCAGGTCTGCATTGTAGACGAGAATATCAGCCGCCATAAGTACCGGATATGTGAAAAGTCCTGCATTGACGTCGTCAGGATGCTTCTGCGACTTATCTTTGAACTGGGTCATACGGGTAAGCTCGCCGAACTGAGTGCAACAGGAGAGAATCCAGCTGAGCTGAGCATGGTTCGGATTATGGCTCTGGATAAATACTATCGATTTTTCCGGGTCGAGTCCGCAAGCAAGAAGCAATGCATAGCACTCTATTGTCTGCTTTCTGAATGTTGCCGGGTCTCTTTTGACTGTCAAAGCGTGCTCATCTACGATTGAGTAGATGCAGTTGTATTCGTCCTGAAGTGGTTCCCAGTTCTTTATTGCCCCGAGATAATTTCCGAGAGTGAATACGCCTGTGGGCTGTATTCCACTGAATATTACTTTCTTAGTAGCGTTTGTTGCTTCGCTTGATTCTGCCATGATAATTCCTCCATATATGTGTTTTGTTTAACCGTAGATTGTAAGACCATCGGAAACGGTGAGTGTGAGCTCATTTCCTCCGGAATAAGTGCCGCCGGTGCAGATGTTGTCGATGCTTTCGCCCTTCTTATAGCTTCCGCCGTAGTTAATTGTAACCGTTTCGCCGGTCACTAGCATTGAAGACGAGAAGAGAACATTCTCGACCGGCTTTGTGGTCTTGAAGACGAATTCCTCGGTTCCGCAGGAAATCCTGATATAAGAACCGGTTGAAACCGCACTTGCAAACGATACGGAAATGGTGTTCTGATTGGCTTCGCTCGGATTCTTTGCAGTTGAAGCGTAGCCAAGCATAAGAACTGTTCCGCCATCAACAGCGAAGTTGCCTTCATATTTCAATCCTCCGTCAGAGTTGCCATTTACAATGACTGTGCCGCCGCTTATTGTGATATCGCCCTTTGAGTCGATGGTATCATCATTCGAGCTGATGTAGACGTAGCCGCCTGTAATGTTGACGTTGCCGTCGGTGGCGTCTTCATTGGAAGCGTTGATTGCATTGGATTTGGCATTTATATAGACAGTGCCGTCGCTAATAAGGACGTTTTCGCCCTCCAAGCCTTCGCTTGATGTGGAGATAACTGTGGTTCCGCCGGTAACGGTTACTGAGCTGTCGCTGTGGATAGCATCGTCACCTGATGAGAGATTCAATACGCCATCCGAAATTGTGATTTCTCCTGCCGCATGAATCGAATCATCTGCGCTGTCTATGATAATGCTTCCGCCGTCGACGGTGATTTCGCCCTGGACGCATTTAAGACCCTTTGCGCTGTCAGATGTGGTCTCATAGGCACCGCCGGCTGTGACGATACTGATTGAGCAGTTGGAGACTGTGATTCCGGTTTCAGCTTGAACACCGTCGTTTCCGGCTACCAGAGTGATATTTGAATCGCTAAATGTGGCGTAGCCTAAAGTTGCGTCGGTATCGTTAGTAGATCTGAGTGCATCTTTTCCGGCAGTTACGTTGACTGTAGAATTCTGAATAGTCAGGCTATCCTTGCCGTTTATGCCATTTCCGGTTGCATTAACAGTGACATTCGTGTTTATTATCTTCAAAGTGTCTTTTCCAATGATTCCGGCGGCATAGTTGCCGTTTACGATAAGTGAGCCGGTGCCACGGATGATTAAGTCATCTTTTGCAAATATTGCGGCATTAGGCTCTTCGGAAGCTGAATCACAGAATGACAGCGAGAAATCGTAATTTGAGCCATCTGTAATTGTATTCTCAGTATCTCCATTCAGAAGAATTGTGCATGTTCCGGCTTTATAGACATAGATTGCCGAGCCGTTTGAACAGGTGATGTTGGCGCCATTAAGTATAAGAACAACATTCTGGTTGACGGCGTTTACAATTATTCTGCCGTCGTCGAGAGTTCCAGTGAACTCATAGGTGCCTTCACGGGTTATGACGATATCCTTATCTTCAAGTGTAACGCCGGATTCATCACCTGATACGCTTACGGTTGAACCTGAAAGAGTAATTACTGTATCTCCACTTTCTGATGTAGTCTGGACTGCCTGGGTAGCATCTGTAAGTGAATTTTCGTTAAGAAGTTCCTTATAGGTGCCGGTGCCATCGGTTTCTTCATCAACAGATGATACGTCACCCGAATTTATGATTCCTTCCGACTCATTTCCGCCGAGGTCGAGAATCCACAGTACTGCTACAATAAGCACTACGAGTATGATGACTATTATCGCTATAGTTCCAGCTATAGATTTTGATGTTCCATTTTTCTTTGACATTCTATTCTCTCCTTTTATGTTGACAATCTCTTACTGTGTATTATAGCTTTTATTTTGCCGGTCGTCAACCTTATTTTCATAAATCTCATTGAAGTCGTAGAGCTTGCCCTTTGTTTTATAGCCGACCATCGTGTCGAGGCAGACGTTGTGGATGCTGTTGAAGACACTCTTGCAGACTCTCGGATTGTCCTTCTGAAGCTGTTTCAGAAGATTTTTGACTTCCTGCCTCTTGGAGTTGCTTTCACATTCCTTGCAGTTCTCGGTGAAACGACAAGCGCATTGGATAAATTCTAGATTGTTGTATTCCTTCCACGCGATTATATCATCCTCATGTACGCAATAGAGCGGTCTTATAAGCTCCATTCCCTCAAAGTTCTTCGAGTGAACCTTCGGCGGCATTGCCTGAAGCTGGGAGCTGTAAAACATGCTCATGACAGTCGTTTCTACGACGTCGTTGAAGTGGTGTCCGAGAGCAATCTTGTTGCAACCGAGCTCTTTTGCCTTGTTGTAGAGATGCCCTCTTCTCATTCTGGCACAGAGATAGCATGGATTGCGATATGTGTTATTCGCAACCTGGAAGATGTTTGTCTCGAAAATCGTTATCGGAATATTCAGAAGCTCTGCGTTTTCGATGATTTTACGGCGATTGAGTTCGTTATAGCCGGGGTCCATCACGAGAAAGATAAGTTCAAACGGAACCTCACTGTGACGCTGTAGGATTTGCAGAAGCTTCGCCATCAGCATTGAATCCTTGCCCCCGGACATACAGGCGGCAATCTTGTCACCAGACTCTATGAGCTTATAATCCCTGACAGCGGTCATGAAAGGCGTCCAGATATCGCTTGAAAATTTGGTCTGGATGCTACGTTCTATTTCCTGATACGGTTCAAGGCTTTTAGCCATTATCTCATCTCTCCTATTGACTGGGTTATGGTTCCACCGCCGACAACATAGTCGCCCTGGTACAAAACTACTGCCTGTCCCTTTGTTACGGCTCTTTGGGGTTCGTCAAATATAAGCTTGAATTTGTCGTCTTCCAGCGGTTCTACTGTCGCCGGAAATTCTTTTTGACGGTATCTCGTTTTGGCGGTTACTTTAAGGCTGTCTGTCAGCTTATCGAACAGAATCCAGTTCACGTCGTCTGCTATGAGACCGGTGCTGTAAAGCATATTTTCCGTTCCGACATATACAACATTGTTTTCCATGTCTTTATCGTAAACATAAACTGGTTCGCTGTATGAGATGCCCAAGCCTCTTCTCTGTCCTATAGTGTAGCCGACTGCGCCGTGGTGCTTGCCTGCGACTTTGCCGTCAGGAAACTTAAAATCTCCTTCCGGATAGCTTTTACCCGTAAACTTCTCCATAAAAGCTTCATAGTTGCCATCGGGGACGAAGCATATATCCTGACTGTCATGCTTGTGGGCATTCAGGAAGCCTTCACGTTCCGCCAGAGCACGGACTTCAGTCTTTGTCATTTCTCCAAGCGGAAATTTTATATGTTCTAGCTGATTCTGGGTTAAAGAGTACAGAACATAGCTCTGGTCTTTTGCCTGGTCTACTGCCTTCTTCAAGAGAAATCTTCCGTTACGCTCTTCAATTCTGGCGTAGTGACCGGTGCAGATATAGAAAAGTCCTCTTCTTTCAGCTAATTCGATGAGTTTGCCAAACTTCATATATCGGTTGCAGTCAATGCAAGGATTTGGAGTTCCGCCGGCTTCATAAGTACATATAAACTTTTCGATAATTTTCTCTTTGAAATCGGAAGTGAAGTTTGCGACTTCAAAAGGAATTCCAAGTTTTGAAGCACATTCTTCTGCATCTTCAACATCTTTTTCGGTACAGCAGGTGTGAAGATTGTTTGTGGCTGAATCATTATTCTGATAGAGCCGCATTGTTGTGCCAAGGCAGTTATAGCCTTTTTCCAGCATAAGAAATGCCGCAACTGAGCTGTCAACTCCGCCACTCATGGCTATCAGAACTCCATTTCTGTCAAGCTCCATCGGCTCCACACTCCGAAAAATTATATCAGTATTTCTCATACTCGCTCTCACAGCTTCTCATTGCTAGAATGGTCTTTTCGATAAGTTCGTCAAGAGTCCAGCCAAGCATTTCAGCGCCATTATTAATTACTTCACGGGAGCAACCTGCGGCAAAATTAGCGGTCTTGAACTTCTTTTTGACAGATTTAAGCTCCAGATCCTGAACACTCTTTGAAGGTCTCATTATGGCGACAGCTCCGATTAAACCGGTAAGCTCATCTGTGGCATAGAGAACTTTCTCCATCTCGTGCTCGGGCATTATGTCAACTGTAAGACCATAGCCGTGGCTGGCTGTTCCGTGAATTATTCTTTCATCCAAGCCACGCTCTCTCATTATCTCCTGACTTTTGATGCAGTGCTGGTCGGGATACATTTCAAAATCAAGGTCGTGAAGAAGTCCTACGATTCCCCAAAGGTCGACTTCATCTCCGTATCCCAAGGAATCGGCAAAGTATCTCATTACGCCTTCGACAGTTACAGCGTGACGAATGTGGAACGGTTCTTTGTTAAATTCGTTCAGAAGCTCCCATGCTTCGTTTCTTGTATACTTCAGTTTTTCACTCATGGCTACTCTCCTTTACAAAACGAAAAACCTATAAAAAAAATAGACTTTAGACATTATAGCGCATACTGGTGGGTCTTGTCAAGATTTATGGCATAAAAAAGCGAGGCAGAGTCGCCTCGCAAATATATTTCATGCTATTCCGGCTACGTTATCGACGGGCATCGAAACAACAAGTCCTTTCGCCGGAGAATTTAATCCGCAACTCTCGCCGATTGCCTTCATGATAGGAAGCTTGTCCTCCTGCGACGAAATTATCATAATAATCTCTCGTTCCGGCTGGACAGGGACTCCCCAGAATTCATAGGCATCTTCGTTTACGGCTTCCCTGGCGTGCAAAACGGTTCCACCGGTGGCACCGGCGGCTCTTGCGGCGTCCATTACATCTTCTGAGTAGCCTTGATTAACTATTGCCATTATGAGAGCATGTCTTGGTTCGGGCATTTCGTACACATTCCTTTCTTTGCCTATAGGCTTTTCTGTTTCTTCAGAGTATTGCGAATTGAGCTTTTTGAGTCTGTTCAGGAGTACTCCGCTTCCGCCAGACAAAACCGTGCTGAATGCAATTCCGCTGTTCGGAGAATTCAGAATCAGCTCTTTGTTCAGCTTTTGTAACATCCTGTCAGACATCGGCTTCGGGAGAATACTGATAAGAATCATCTTGTCGATATTTCCAAGACCCAGTATCTCCTTCAGCTCACTCGTTGCTGTTCCTTTACCGTGGAAGCGATAGTAAAGAGGAATCCCACTCTGTTTTAGAAGCAAATTTGCCTTATCCGCAAGCTTCGGATTCGATATCACAAACAACATTCTGAAAGCCAGTCGGTCATTCTCCATCCTTTCCTACCTCCTCAAAATCTAAAATCTCGTCAAAGTCTTCGATAATATCCGGTTCTGTAATCGCAATAGCCGCCTTTTCTGCCTTCTTCTGCTTCAGCTTATATGAAAGTCCCATAAGCTGAACCGCTATAAGAGGTGTCAGAGCAACAAGTGCGACCACGCCGAACGCATCGGTCATTATATTTCCGCCGAGAGCTTCGCATGCTCCTATGCTGAGCGGCAAAAGAAACGTGCTTGTCATCGGTCCACTGGCAACTCCGCCGGAGTCGAATCGATACCAACAAATATATCAGGCACAAATCTCGAAAGAATTATCGCTATGAGGTAGCCGGGTATCAGTATATACTGAATCGGTATGCCTAAAATTACCCTCAGCATTGAAAGTCCAACTGAAACTGACACGCCAACTGACATGCAGGTGTTCATTTGCTTGGCTGAAATAACGCCGTTTGTGACATCCGAAACCTGTTTGTTAAGAATCTGGATTGCAGGCTCAGCTTTGACTATGTAGTAACCTATCAACATTCCTACCGGTACGAGAAGCCACTTCATGTTCGACGACGCCAAATCTCTTCCCAGAACAGTTCCCACCTGAGAGAAGCCGACGTTGACACCTGTCAGGAAAAGCACCAATCCGATGAACGTGTACACAAAACCGACCAGAATCCTCTTAATCTGTCTTTGACGGAAATGGCGGCTTATAAGCTGGAATATTACGAACATACCTAGAATCGGAAGTATCGAAATCAGAACTTCTCTTATGTATTCAGGAATCGCAAACAGAAACTCCTTTGCGGCGTCCTGAGTTGTGACGGCTGTTGAAAGCTCAGTGGAGGAGTATTCGGCGCCTGTAGGCTGATAGAAAATACCCAGAATAAGAACCGCAATAATCGGTCCTACACTTGATATTGCAACAAGACCAAAGCTGTCGTCTGAGGCATTCTTGTCGCTTCTTACTGATGCCATACCAACGCCCATTGCCATTATGAACGGGACCGTTATCGGACCTGTTGTGACTCCGCCGGCGTCGAATGATACCGCCAAAAATTCAGACGGTACAAAGAATGAAAGGACTATGACTATTGCATAGAGAATTAACAAAAGATTTGAAAGCTTGACTCGCTTGCCGATTCTTACTACTGCCACTGAGAATAAGCTTCCCATTCCTACTGCAACCGCCCAGATGAGAACCCTGTTAGGAATTGATGGAACCTGATTTGCGAGAACCTGCAAGTCAGGCTCAGCAAGAGTTATAATAGTGCCCATAATGAAGCTCGTCAGAAGTGCAATGACGGTCTTGCTGGAATTTGAAATCATTATGCCTATGCCCTCGCCCAAAGGAGTCATAGCCATTTCGGCACCGAGTTGGAAGAAGCCCATGCCGACAATTAACATGACGGCGCCAGCCAGGAACATTACAAACGTCCCGAGCTCTACAGGAACTAAGACAATGCTCAGCACGAGTACAATTACTGTTATAGGTAAGACGGAAGCAAACGCTTCCATCGTTTTTTCTCTTATTTTAGGGTTCATTTATTCAGCCCTTTCACTACTTCTGAATCACCTTCCGGAATCGCAATATGTGATACAGTAATGATACAGGATTTAAATGCTTTTGTCAAGGCGGGAACTGTACACACTTTTTTGAAAATGGCTAGAGAAAATTCAGCAATGTCATTAAGTAACACTTGACAAAATATTGATTGAATGCTACACTTGAATCAAAAGTGACGATATTTTAAGAGAGGCGAGAATTTATGAAAACCAAAGAAGAAATAATCCGGGCGTCGAAATTTGTACTGTTCTCAATCAGCGCCGGTGTAATTCAGATTATTGTGTTTACGATTCTGAATGAGGGCTTTAAGCTGAATTACTGGGTTTGTTATCTCATAGCACTTGTGGCATCGGTACTATGGAACTTCACTTTCAATCGAAAATTCACCTTCCGCTCAGCAAATAACATCCCGATTGCAATGGCAAAAGTAGCAATTTTCTATCTTGTATTCACTCCCATTTCGACTATCGGAGGAAATGCTCTTGAAAACATAGGAGTCAATGAATACATAGTTCTCGCTGTGTCGATGATACTGAACTTTGTGCTGGAATTTCTTTATGACAGGTTCTTTGTGTTTGGGGATAGTATTGACAGCGCCATAAGCGATAAGAAATAAGAAAAACGAGGTAGGTTCTCCTGCCTCGTTTTTGAAATATTACTGTATTTTCTTGTTAAGCTCCGATACAAACCTGTCGAGCATATCTACGCTGAGTATTCCTCCGCTGAAACCAACCAGCTTTGAAAGCGGTAAATCTATCGAAAGCGCTGATATATCGAGCTTCAAATCCTCAGTGAGAAGCTTATTCAAGGCTTCTTTTGAGATAGGATTAGCGTTGAGCTCATAGACTCTTGAATCGGTTGTGAAGAAAGTCTTGTTAGTGCGGGAGCTGTTTACTTTGACGGAAGCCATCAGTGGCAAGTCTCTTGATGACGCACCGACTAGAATCTTGTAGACGGTGGTGTCGACCTGCCAGTCGTGGGTTTCTACGTCGTAGAAAGCGAAACTACGCTTGTTAAGGGTCATGGTGATGGTCTTCTCTTCTCCCGGATCGAGAGAAATCTTTTTGAAGCCTTTAAGCTCCCTTACGGGTCTTGAAACAGACGGATATGTAGGCTCGACATAAAGTTCGCATATCTCTTTTCCTGCGACACTGCCGGTATTTTTTACTTTGAAGCTAACTTCGAGAGAGTCACATTCAGAGATTTCGCTTGCCGAGAGCTTTATATCGCTGTACTCGAAAGTAGTATAGCTTAAGCCATAACCAAACGGATACATCACATCAAGCTTTTTCTTGTCGTAGTATCTGTAGCCGACATATACGCCTTCTGAGTAGGTTGCTGTTCCCTTTTCGGGGAAGCTTAGTGCTATCGGGTTGTTTTCGAGCTTCAACGCCCATGTCTCGGATAACTTTCCGCAAGGAACTGCATCGCCGAACAGGAGATTTACGCAAGCCTTTGCGACTGACTGTCCACCGGTGTACATAGCAAGAATTGAATCCGCATTTTCGCTCCATTCCATTTCTACTGGCGAACCCTGGAAGAGAACAATTACAATTGGCTTGCCGAGTTTTGCAAGCTTACTGAAAAGCTCAATCTGGTTCTGGGGAAGTGACATCGTCCATCTGTCAAAGCCTTCGCTCTCCATTCTGAACGGCAGACCCATGCACATTATGATTTTGTCAGACTTTTCGGCGATTGCGATGGCTTCTAAAACTAGGTTGTCGTCGATTGAGTCGTCTTCCGTTTTGAAGCCTCTGGCATATGTATAGTCGATATTCTTGTCGTCAAAAGCCTGCAACAGATTCGAGACCTCGGTTGCATTGACACAGCTACTGCCGCCGCCCTGATAGCGGATTTCCTCGGCAAAAGCTCCAATGAGGGCTATCTTGTCGGACTTGCCAAGAGGCAGGAAGTTATTGTTGTTCTTAAGCAGAACTGCGCTTTCTTCGGCGGCTTTCATGGCTAGCTCATTATGGGCAGACATATCTGTTTTGTAGTTTTCAATTCTGCCCTTGACGCCCTTTTCTACAAGCTCTATAATTCGGAGAACGTTTTTGTCTAGCTCTTCCATAGAGAGTTTTCCTGACTTTACAGCTTCGACAATTGCGGCATCCGCCGACGGAACGGGTCCGGGCATACGGATATCGAGACCGGCTTTTACTCCATTGACAGGTTCGTTTGCGGCTCCCCAATCGGAGACTACTACGCCTTCATATCCCCAATTATCACGGAGAACATCGGTGAGGAGATACTTGTTTTCGGAGCAATAGTCGCCGTTAAGCTTGTTGTATGCGGACATTATCATCCACGGTTTTGCTTCTTTTACTGCCTCTTCAAAGCTTGAAAGGTAAATCTCCCGGAGAGTTCTCTCGTCGATAACTGCATTAACGGAGAATCTGTCGGTTTCCTGATTGTTGGCGGCAAAGTGCTTGATGCAGGCGCCAACGCCCTTTGACTGCACTCCTCTTATGTGACCGGAAGCCATTTTGGTGGCGAGGAGTGGGTCTTCCGAAAAGTATTCAAAGTTTCTCCCGCAAAGAGGAGATCTCTTGATATTAACTCCGGGTCCCAGAATGACCTGGACGTTGTTTGCAAGACACTCTTCACCGAGAGCTTCGCCAATCTTATAAATCAAATTTTCGTCCCAGCTGTTTGCAACTGTTGAGCTTGACGGAAAACAGGTTGCGGGAACGGTTCTGCCGTCCTCCTCTTTTCTGAGACCGTGAGGTCCATCGCTCATCATGATACTTTCGAGCTTTCCCTCAACATCAACCGTTCTCCAGCAGTCCTTGCCGGACGTCAGGGACGCCTTTTCTTCAAGTGTGAGACTTTTCAGAATTTCCATAGCTTTTGTCATATCAGTGTCCTCCATTCGGTATAAATCAACGTCAATTATAACATTCGTGAGCTTTCTTGTAAAGACATCTTGCATAAATTATTTGACACAGTAGCCCTATTCGTGATATACTGAATTCACTTGGAATATTTCAGGAGGGTTATTATGAAAACTGTTGATTGTAAAATTGATATGAGCGCCAATGTGCCATTCAACAATCAGGTTGATTTCTGCATTGGTACCGGACGGATGGGACTTGCACTTCAAAGGCAATACTATGAGCAACTGAAGCTTGTTCAGGAGAAAATCGGATTCAAGTACATCCGTGGGCACGGGCTTTTCTATGAGGATTTAAGCATTTACAACGAGTACACCGACGAGAAAGGCGAGACTCACGCTGAGTACAACTTCACATATCTCGATGTGGTTATGGACATGTACAAGGAGCTCGGACTTAAGCCATTCTTAGAGATTGGCTTTATGCCGAAAAAGCTTGCTTCATCAGGTGAAGAAGTCGGTTTCTGGTGGAGGGCTAACGTCACTCCGCCAAAATCCTATGAGAGATGGTGCGAACTTGTAACTGCGACCATCAGCCATCTTGCGGACAGATATGGCTTGGATGAGGTCAAGACCTGGTACTTTGAAATCTGGAATGAGCCGAATCTCGGAGGCTTCTGGAAAGACGCAGATTTAGAGAAATACTGCGAGCTATATAAGCATACTGTCTCGGCAATCAAGGCTGTAAGCCCCGACTTGCGTGTTGGCGGTCCAGCTATCTGCGGAGTTGACGACGAAAGATGGATGAACGAATTTCTCACGTACACCAGTGAAAATAACATCCCACTTGACTTCATCACCAGGCATCACTACACGATTCACGTTCCGGAAACTGTCGGTCACTATCAGTATCCCGACATGATTGACAGGGAGAGTGCGGATATCACCGTCAAAAATACCCGGAAGATTGTCGACAGCTTCGAGAAATACCGTGGCTTCGACATCCATCTCACCGAGTTCAACACGTCATATTCCCCTATCACTCCACTTCACGACACCAATATGAATGCGGCGTACCTTGCCGGTATGTTGGCTGAGCTTGGAGACATACATGCTTCCTACTCCTATTGGACATTCGGAGATGTTTTTGAGGAGCACGGCGTTCCTTTCACGCCTTTTCACGGCGGATTCGGACTTGTTGCGAACGGCTGTATTCCGAAGCCTACATTCCACACCTTTGCCTTCTTCAAGAATCTCACCGGCAGATGTATTCATCGCTCAAAAGAGCTTATTGTCACTGAGGATAACGGCAAAATTCACGGCGTCGCCTGGAACTCCGTCATCAACGACGAGCCACTTGAAAATATGAAAATCTCAGCATCAATCAATCTTCCCGACGGTGAATACTGTATGGTTACAAAGACCGTCGACGAAGAAGTCTGCAACTCCCGCAAGCTCTGGCACGACATAGGTGAACCCGCAAATCCCACACCAGAACAGAACGATTTGCTTCGTTCAGCGGCTTATCCGCTTGTTAAATCCCAGAGGGTAATTGTTAAAGATAGCAAGCTTGATATCGAGCTGAACCTCACTCCAAATGCAGTTGTGTACTTTGAAATCTTTGAAGCGCCGATTAAGCCTGACAGAGGGTTTGAGTATAAGAGGATTAATAGGACTGTAAGATCGAAATAGAAGTTAAAGGCTGTGCCGTTTGGTACAGCATTCTATTTATTCTGCAAAAAACTCATCGGCTAGAGTCATTAACGGGCAGTGAAGAAAAATCTTCTGAATCGCAAGATTACTTTACCGTCACCCATAACGGGATAAGTTTTCTTAACTCTATCGAGAATTTCATTTTCAAATTCCAATCCGTCCTCTTCGCTAAGAAGTGCCAGATACGGGCGTATATGAGTGCCTTTGACCCATTCGAGCATCGATTCATGATTTGGCAGATCGTGATAGTAAATTGTCTCCCAAGTTTGAAAGCTACTTGAACAGCCGGAAAGAATCTCGTAATATTCTTCCGGCTCAAGCGTCCATTGCTTTGAAATGCTATTCAGCTTAAATTCCGAAACAACTTCTCTTATAATCCTGAACAGCGGCTCTTCTCCGTTCATCGGAATCTGTACGGCAAGCATACCGCCATCATTAAGTTTGCTCATGAGATATGGAATAAGATCTTTATGGTTAGGAATCCACTGCAAGCAAGCATTTGAAAAAATTAAGTCGTACTTATCGTAAATATTTCTGGCATCGCCCAATCTAAACTCAATATCGGGATATGTCATATTTGCCTTATTTATCATGTCTGGTGATGTGTCTATACCCAAAATCTGAGCATCTGGAAAAACAGATTTCAGCACCGCAGTACTATTCCCGGGACCGCAACCGATGTCAAGAACTGTCTGAGGATTTCTATCCTCTATTCTTTTAGCCAAGTCTATCGCCGGTTGGGTCCTTTGAGCTTTGAATTTTAAGTATTGATCTGAACTCCAGTTGAACATGGTCAACTCTCTATTCCTCAATCATGCCAAGGTATAACGTTTCTTTGTCAAAAAGAACAGTCATATCCTTGTTATACATAGCATTGATAGTGTCAATTTGCTCGATAAATGGGCGCACACAACTGCTTTGTCTGTCGACGAGTTGTTGCAATGTCTCTTGCTCTCTTCTGCCGCTAAAATCACTTAGCCTTTCTCCTGCTTCGATGAGATTCTCGTCAAGTTGGGAATCTCTGATGCGTGGAATAGAAGCGACTGTTTTTCCAACAAATTTGCTCGCTCCTGATAATCCTTTAATCACCTTCGATTGCAAAGATGTTTTAGTTCTATCTTCCAATACTGAGTAGGCATCAGAATACAACTCACGATATTCAATGGCGAGCCCATCAATTTTATTTGATATTGAGCTGAGATATGAGCTGTCATAGTTCTCTTGTAAAAGCACTTCAAGAAAATATGCAAAGCTAAAGAGATATAGTGACAGTTGGTAATCTTTAAATTCATCCTGAACCTGTTGTAGTTGCTTTTTTACATTTTGGTCACTATGGATTATGTCTTTCTTATCAATATGCTTCTTTATCTGCTCTCTGTAGAAATCAATTCGCTTATTACTTTCTTGGCGAATATCCAACGCCTTGATATGATTCGCAGTCTTGTATTTGTCACTATTCCAATTATGCTTGTAGTTGTTGAACACATCAACGAGAAAATCTAAATCGCCTTTTATAGATGATTTTTCTTTTTGAACAATATAATTCATCATCTCTTGCTGTGTTTCTTGAATACTATCAAGCTTTTTGTTGATATTCGCGAGTGTTGCGGCGGCAAACATCGTTGTAGGATTAAATGCTATCGGCGATAAGTGTGCCTGATTAGCAAGAGTATTTGTGCTGTCAGACAACGCCGTTCCCAAAAAATCAGAGCTTCCACTGAATTGTGCTAAATGAGTGCCTGCCGGAATGGTTACTCTATAGAGTCCGCTCACAGCTTGTTCTCCGTTAGCAATTTGCTGTATTGCATTAGCCATGGGTTCAAAGCCAACGCCAAGGGCACTGATTTGTGATAAAGGCATTTTACAATACGTTTGCGTCAGAGTTCCGCTATCATATGTTATCGGTGTTATTTCACCTGATGCCATTGTTTGAAGTATATTG
Source organism: Oscillospiraceae bacterium (assembly GCA_021200775.1). Lineage (GTDB taxonomy): Bacteria > Bacillota > Clostridia > Oscillospirales > Ruminococcaceae > Faeciplasma. The sequence continues at coordinate 205,078 of JAJQGB010000004.1, read as the reverse complement.
TCTTCTTTTTGTGCAAGCTCGTTCATCATCATTTACCTTTCCGAACATTATGAACTAATTATAAACTTAGCATCTCAAATTGTCAATACAAGCAGAAAGAAAACTCTTAAAATAAGACCGAGCGAATATCCTGCCCGGTCTTATTAGTTATGCAAAAGTTGTCTGGGATTCGTTTTCGGGCGCCTGCTTTCCTATGAAGCTGAGGCGGGGTTGTTGGTCTCGCCAGGAAAGTTTATCTTCGGATGAGATTAAAACTGTATCACGTCCTATCAAATCGATATCACTGTATCTTATAATCATGTCGCTGTCTCTGCCTAAGATGCCGAAAAGCCGGGGTCTCCCATAGACTATTACGGAAGCGATTGAAGCGTTGTCGGTGTCTATTTCTATATCACTGATTTTACCGAGCATGGTGCCGGTTTTGGTCTCTATAAGCTCCTTGCGTTTAAGTTCAGTCAATGTGCATTTCATAAAAACTCACCTCAGTCAAATAATATGACTGAGGCGGGCGATTTAGTATTCCTGATTTCCGGTTACGAATTGGATGCCGAGGTCTGACAGCCGCAGGTGGCGTCTTCAAGACTCTTCGGGAAGAATTCGTTTGACGGGAAACTGATTTTCTCGAACAGTTCGCAGGGACTCTCCGTGTTGGAAACACATTCCTTGCTCGGGACTGAGTAGTCGTAAGACGGCACCATGATTGGAACGGTTCTTGCAAGGGAAACAATCGAGAAGACACCGAGGGTTACATAGATTGCCTTTCTTGAAGCCGAGAGTACGGCATTTTCGGTAGCCGTGTCCATGATACATGCCGGAGATGGTATTGCGACGAGACGGATGCCGAGAACAATCGGGTCGGCAACGGCAAGTGTCGCCTTCGGTGGATTACTGTAGCTACAGCCGGTGGTGGTTACTGCTCCATTGTCGCTCGAAGTAAAGTATTTCGTACCTCCATCGCTTCCGTAGAGAATTACCTTCTTTGTGAATGTTGCAGTTCCCGTCACGGTTTCAGCCAGTGAAGATGCCGAAGCCGCAAGGTCGATTTCAACATTGAAGGTGTAAGTAATGTCAACCGAGTAGAAGCCCTTGTTGAACGGTATCGGCTCAACCGAGAAGTATACGCTTGTCACCTCGGCGCATCTTGCCTTTGCATAGTTTGCCTCGTTCACAAGCTTAATCGACTCGAAATCCTGAAATGTGACTTCCAAATCCTCTAAGCAATCTCTGTCGGAGCAACTGTCGAATATCCTCTGAGCTTCAATGGTTACCGCTTCCTTGAAGCCATATGGGTTAGATCCGAAATCAGCCATTGTATATCCTCCTATTAAGTATTAAAGTTATGAAACTTCTCTACATATTATTCGGTTATACATGGTTTAGTGACAGGTAATTTGGGCGCAAAAAAGTACAGGACGAGAACCTATACGCTTTCGTCCTGTACTTATTAGCTTAAAACAATGTCATCTGCGATTCAAGAGGCATATCTCCGAAGGCGCCCAAGGCTACCAAAGAATCTATGGTGGTCTTTGAAACGCCTGCCTGACTTCTGAACTCCTCAACGGTGATGAAGTTACTGTTCTGTGCGCACTCATAGATGGCGAGTGCAGCACTCTCTCCTACTCCACTGACAGATACGAATGGCAGACGAATCTTTCCGTCCTCTATCTGATAGATTTTGTAGTGTGACTTATGTATGTCAACCGGCAGGAACTCGATTCCCCTGCAAAGAGCTTCGTTGATAATCATAAGAGTATCAAGAACGCCATCTTCTTTGTCGGTTCTGTCGCCCTTCTGGCGGTACTCCTCAATCTTATTCTTGGCGGCACGCTTTCCTCTGACTGCTGTTTCAGCATCAAAGTCTTCACCACGGACAGTGAAGATTGCGGCATAGAATTCCAGAGGATAGTGAACCTTGTACCAGCTAAGACGGATGGCAGCTGTAACATATGCGGCGGCGTGAGCCTTCGGGAACATGTATTTTATCTTCATACAGCTGTCAATGTACCATTCGGGAACGTCGTGGTCTCTCATCGTCTGCTTCATCTCGTCTGTCAGAAGCTTCGGAGCATTGCCCTTTCTGACAATCTCCATTATCTTGAACGAAAGGCTCGGGTCCATACCGTGGTAGATGAGATAGGTCATTATACTGTCACGAGTTCCTATAACCTGGTCGATGGTACAGGTGCCGTTTCGGATAAGCTCAGAGGCATTGCCGAGCCATACGTCGGTGCCGTGAGAAAGTCCCGATATCTGAAGAAGGTCGGAAAACGTCTTTGGCTTACATTCTTTAAGCATTCCGCGGACAAAGCCAGTGCCCATTTCGGGGATTCCGAGAGTTCCCGTATTGCAGAAAATCTCCTCTTCGTTTACTCCCAAAGCTTCGGGAGAAGTGAAGAGCGAATAAACAAGCGGGTCGCTCATCGGGGTTTCGGTTATGACTGTGCCGGTCATATCTTCAAGATACTTATAGAGTGTCGGTACATCGTGTCCAAGCTCGTCGAGCTTCAGGATTGTGTCGTGAAGTGAGTTGAAGTCGAAATGCGTTGTTACGATATCCGAATCGGCTTTTTCAGCAGGATGCTGAACTGGGGTGAAGTCGTAAACATCGTATTCACTTGGGATTACAACCATGCCGCCCGGGTGCTGTCCGGTCGTACGTTTGGTACCGGTACAACCCTTTGCAAGCCTTTCAATTTCAGCTGTCGGAAGTTTCAAGCCCTTGTTCTCCATATATCGCATGACGTAGCCATAGGCAGTTTTGTCTGCAACTGTGGAAATAGTGCCTGCTTTGAAAACTTTATCGGAACCGAAAAGCTCTTCGGTATATTTATGAGCACTTGCCTGATAGTCGCCAGAGAAGTTAAGGTCGATATCGGGAGACTTATCACCGTTGAAGCCTAAGAAGGTCTCGAACGGGATATCGTGTCCGTCACGATGCATCAGGGCGCCACATTCTGGGCAATTCTTTTCGGGAAGATCGAATCCGGAACCGATTTCGCCGTTTGTAAAGAATTCGGAGTGCTTGCAATTCGGGCAGACATAGTGCGGAACCAGCGGATTTACCTCGGAGATTCCTGCCATTGATGCAACAAAAGATGAACCAACCGAACCACGGGAGCCGACCTGATAGCCATGCTCAACCGAGTTCGCAACGAGTCTTTTTGCAATGACATACAAAACTGCGAATCCGTGCTTGATGATAGAGTCGAGCTCTTTATCAAGTCTTTTCGAGACGATTTCGGGAAGTGGGTCGCCGTAGATTTCACGGGCTCTTCTCTGGCAGATTTCAACGAGCTCTTCATCCGCACCGTCGATATGGGGCGTAAATGTGCCCTTAGGGAAGGCCCTCAAATCGGGGTCGGTCATATCGGCGATGAGGTTTGAGTTGGTGACGACTACTTCGTATGCCTTTTCCTCGCCCAGGTATGCAAAATCAGCAAGCATTTCCTCGGTGGTTTTCAAGTATAGTGGCGACGGAACAGGAGAAGCAGGATGTGTGACTCCCGTTAAAATCGAACGGTAAATTGCGTCGGAAGCATCCAAAAAGTGGACGTCGCCAGTTGCTACAACCGGTATCGAAAGCTCTTCGCCGAGCTTGACGATGGTGCGGTTGAAGTTTTCGAGCTGTTCTTCGCTTGTGACACTGCCGTCGTTCAGCATGAAAGCGTTATTCTCAATCGGTTGGATTTCGAGATAGTCGTAAAAACGTGCAATCTCGCAGAGCTCGTCCCAAGGCTTACCCTGGAATACCGCCCTGAAAAGCTCTCCTCCTTCGCATGCAGAGCCCACTATCAGTCCTTCACGGTGTGCTATTAGCTCCGATTTCGGGATTCTCGGTGTCTTGTGATAGTATTTAAGGTTTGAGTCGGATATCAGTATGTAGAGATTCTTAAGTCCAACCTTATCTTTGGCAATAATGGTCTGATGAAATGTCGGAAGCTTTGAAGTATCTGTTTTGGCTACTGCGGCATTTACTCCGGAAATGGTAAGGTTCTTGTCCTTCTCCCTTAGGCGTTCGGAAAGCTTCATGAAGATTCCGGCGTTGATTTCGGCATCGTCGCAGGCTCTGTGGTGATGGAAATCGCCCAAGCCAAGATTTTTCGCTACATAGTCAAGTGTAAATTTGCCCAAATTCGGGAGCATTGCTCTTGACATGGCAACGGTATCTAAGTATGAAAAATCGAATTTCTTTCCACAACGCTTGACAGCAGTCTTGATAAATGACGTATCAAATGATGCGTTATGCGCAATCAGAACCGGATTATCTCCGCAGAACTTCATAAACTGGTTGAGAGCTTCATCTTCATACGGAGCATCTGCGACCATGCTGTCATTTATACTTGTAAGTTCGGTGATTCGAGACGGAATATGCCTTCCGGGATTGACGAATGTGTCCATTCTCTCAACTACCTGCAAGCCCTTGACTCTGACAGCACCGATTTCAATTATTTTTTCAGTTACGGCGGAAAGTCCGGTTGTTTCAAGGTCGAAGACGATAAATTCATCGGTGAGCTTTCTTTCATCGTGACCGAAGTAGATATTCGTTTCGTCGTTTACCTGATAGGCTTCGACACCATAGATAACCTTGAGATTGCCGCCTTCCTTGCGAATCTTGTCGACCTCGTACATGGCGTCCGGGAATCCCTGAACTACGCCGTAATCAGTGATTGCAATCGCAGGCATACCCCAGTCATAGGCTCGCCTTACAATCTCATTTGAAGGTGCAATGCCATCCATTATGGACATATTCGAGTGGCAATGGAGCTCGACACGCTTGACGGGCGCATTATCCGTTCTCTTGACTCTTTTGACCGAACTTATATCCCGTGGTCGGATATTTGTCTCATTATCATAGGAGTCGAACTGGACATCTCCATTAACAACAATTGTCATTCCATTTTTGAGCATGTCAAGGATAGCTTCTCCCTTAGGAGCAAGCTCGATAATCTTCAAGACGATTGAACTCTTGTAATCGGTGACCTTGATTGTGATTATGATTCGTTTGTTGTCCTTGCTGTTTCTCGAATCGATATCGAAAATGTCTCCTAAAATGGTAGTCTTAGTGTTGACAGCGGCATTATAGACTTCTGGAATCGGCATAGGTTCAATCTTGCCGGTTATGCGTTTGCCCATAATTACAGAGGCTTCCGGTAAAATATCGTCAGAAGGCGGTTCGATTTTGTATGTATCGGCTGGCATTGCGTGGGATTTGTCTTTCTTTTGAGTAGGAGTGGCAACCATTCTCTCGCTTACAAGCTTGTCAAGCTCAGCTTCACGGGACGGAGGGACATACTCAGGGACAGGTCTGTCATCTCCCGCAGGTGCAACCGGTATCATAGGCTCGGAATCTCCGGTAATCTCCACGGTAACGTTACGATTGAACCAGGAATTTATAATTTTTGGCAATGCTTCGGTGACACCGGCATTTTTTATGAAGGTCTCGCCGGAATTCTTCAGATGTATTTTAAGAACATCGCCGTCAAGGCTATAATCCGCTCCATCAAAGAAGCCATTTACCGGAAGACGTTTTTTGAGTTCGGAAATAACGGTTGGCATCATATCGGAAGTGAACATCCGAGGCTCAAAGCGTGGGCTTATATAGACCTCGTTAATACCGAGAGCACGCTTCAGTCCGTACTCAAACGCTTCAAGCTCAGCAGATGTCACCGCACACGAAAATTTGACCACAACAGCAACCTTTGTGTGGTCTTTTGAGAAGCCGAGCCTTTGAATCTCTCCTGATTTAATCGACTCGGGTATTATATTTCCGTATGCGCTGAAAAAGTCGCCTACCGTTTTATATGCCATCCTGCACCTTTCCTTTTGCTCGTTCAAAGCTTGTCTATTTCACTGAGAAGAGCCGTAAATGCATCCTCCTCAGAGTACTTTCCCAGTATTTTATCTTTCTTGAAGATGACTACCGAGCCATCTCCCCCGGCTAAGCCGATATCCGCTTCTCTTGCTTCGCCGGGACCGTTTACTATACAGCCCATTACGGCAACTGTGATATCCTTATCAACATTAGAAAGAGCTTTTTCGACTTTGTTTGCAAGAGAAATCAAATCGATTTTCGTTCTTCCGCATGTCGGGCAGGATACGAACTTTACTCCACCACGAAGATTCAGAGCTTTTAAGATAGATATTCCGGCTTCGACTTCCTTTACCGGGTCGTCAGTGAGAGAAACTCTTATTGTCTCCCCTATTCCGTCAGCCAGAAGTGAGCCTATTCCGATTGAGGACTTGACGAGTCCCATGTTATATGTACCGGCTTCGGTTACTCCCAAGTGTAGCGGATAGTCAGTCATCTGCCTCATAAGGCGATAAGCGGCTATATTACGCTTGACATCGGATGATTTTATAGAGACGACTATGTCGTTGAAATCAAATCTTTCAAGTAGTTCAATATGCTTCATTGCGCTTTCGCAAAGCGCTTCCGGAGTCGGAGAACCGTATTTTTCGAGGATTTCCTTTTCCAAAGAGCCGGAATTGACGCCGATTCTTATCGGGACGTTGTGGCTTCTGCAACAGTCAGCTACTGCCTTTACTCTGTCCATTGAGCCGATGTTTCCGGGATTGATTCTTATCTTGTCAATTCCTCTTTCACAGGCGGCAATCGCAAGGCGGTAGTTGAAGTGAATGTCCGCAACCAAAGGAACGCTGACTTCATTCTTTATGGCAGGAATCAGGTCGAGTGCTTCTTCATTGGGGATGGATGCCCTTATAATTTCACAGCCGGCTTTTTCAAGAGCTACAGCCTGTTTAACGCTTCCCTCGATATCGTCGGCTCTGGTGTTCAGCATCGACTGGACATAGATTCTGCCGTCTCCCAAAGTAAGATTTCCTATTTTAACTTTTCTGACAGCCATAATTGGCACCGTCCTTTAAAACAGCTTTATTATATCGTTCACAGTGACAACCAGCATCAGAAGAAGCATTGCCGCCATACCGATGAAGTGAACCATTCCTTCATGCTCCGGCTTGACAGGCTTCCTCCTTATTCCCTCGATTATGAGGAAAATTGCTCTTGAACCGTCAAGTGCAGGAATCGGGAGAAGGTTGAATATGCCGACATTGATGGTAATATACACAACAAATGTCATGAGGGTTTCGAGCATTTCGGCAAACGCAACGCCCTGAGAAGTTGTGCTTACAACCTCACCTATTGCGTCGACTATTCCTACAGGTCCGGACAAATCATTGATGGAATACTTGCCCTTCAGCAGGTCGGCAAACGAAAGCCATATCATCCTTGAAACTGAAACGGTTTTTCTTGCAGAATAGCTCACTACTGATACTGGCGTTACTTTTTCGCCTACAACCATAAAATCGATATAGAGTGTTGAGGAGCCATCTTCAGAAACCGCTGATTCAAATGTAACGCCCGAAAGAGATACTTTTTCACCGTCACGAACTACAACCATATCAAAAACTGCGTCCTCGTCAATCTGGAATTCGTAGGAAATATCTGTATCAGTGAATATTTTACGACCGTTTACTTCGACTATCTTGTCGCCGACTTCGAGTCCAGTAATGTGAGATGAAGCGTCCTCGGTGTAGAATTGCGCCACAGTGGTAGAAACTATTGCGTCAGAAGACGCTGTGACTATCACGAGTATCACGAAACCGAGAACGATATTCATAATCGGTCCGGCAAGGACAACTAAAAGTCTTCTCCAGACCGGCTTGTTCCGGAAGGCTCTCGGGTCTTCGCTCGACTCATCTTCACCCTCCATTGCTACAAATCCTCCGATTGGAAGGCAACGAAGCGAATAGGCAGTCTCTTTTTTGCCCCACGAAACTATTTTTGGACCCATTCCGATTGAAAACTCGTTGACACGGATTCCCATAGCCTTTGCCATTGCAAAGTGCCCGAGCTCGTGAATGATGATTATGACCCCAAAAATTAAAATAGCTACTAAGATATAAACTATTGTCAAGGTATCAATCCTTTCCAATCTTACCGGTAACAAATTCTCTTGCCGACTTGTCTGCTGTGAGAACATCATCAAGGCTTTGAACCGTATGATGCTCGATATTATCAAACGCACCTTCTGCCAGTCTTGCTATGTCGTTGAAGCCGATTTCGCCATTCAAAAAGCTTGCAACTGCTATTTCATTGGCGGCGTTTACAATTGCCGGTGCTGTAGTATCGGCGATTTCTGCGGCTTTTATGCAAAGACCGAGGCACTTGAATGTCCCGATATCCGGCTTCAGGAAGCTTAATGTTCCGTAATCTGTTAGAGACAATCTCTTCACGTCTGATTCCGGTCTGTTTGGATAGAGCAATGCATACTGAATCGGGATTCTCATGTCGGGAACGCCAAGCTGAGCTATTATCGAGCCGTCATTGAATTCAACTGCCGAGTGGACGACGCTTTCTCTGTGAACGACCACTTCAATCTGAGAAGGCTTGACGTCAAATAACCACATTGCCTCCAAAAACTCAAATCCCTTGTTCATAAGGGTTGATGAATCGATTGTTATCTTTGCACCCATGTTCCAGTTTGGGTGCTTCAAGGCGTCTGCGGCGGTTACGTTTTCGAGCTCTTCCAATGTCTTTCCGAAGAATGGTCCACCGGATGCTGTGAGTATTATTTTATGCAAATCCTTGCGATTTCCTGCTTCTAAAGACTGGAAAATAGCCGAATGTTCGCTGTCGACGGGATAGAGTTTAACTCCCTTTTGCCTGATTGCTTCGGTGACTAACATTCCGCCGGCTACCAGTGTCTCTTTGTTGGCAAGAGCTATGTCTTTTCCTGCGTTTATTGCCGCAAGTGTCGGTTCAAGCCCGACCATTCCGACTACAGAATTGAGTACAATATCACAATCAGGCTCGCAAGCCGCTTCGCAGAGTCCATCCATGCCGGATAATACAGTTATTCCGGTTCCCTTCAATTCATCTTTGAGCGGCTCGACGTATTCTTTGTCATAGATGCAGACGAGCTTCGGCTTGAATTCAAGGGCTTGCTCGGCAAGCTTTTTCCAGTTTGACTTTGCCGAAAGCGCAGTTACAGAAAGCCAATGACGTTTTATAACATCGAGAGATTGAACACCTATTGAACCGGTTGAGCCCAAAAGAGATACTTTCTTCATTTATATTCCACCTATCAGAAGATTCCAATTCCTGAAGCACAGAGCGCCATAAACGGAGCTACGAATACGACGCTGTCGAATCTGTCGAGAGCTCCGCCGTGTCCCGGGAAGAGATTTCCGTAATCCTTGACGTCGCAGTGGCGCTTGATTACCGACGCAAAGAGGTCGCCTGCTACTCCTAAAAGTGCACAACCAGCACCCAAGAGTGCCATCAGTATGTAATTTACCTGTGCTTCTGCCATTGTCAGGTCTACAACCAATCCGAAAACTAAGAACAGTATAACATCAGTCAGGATTCCGCCGATAAAGCCTTCGACAGTTTTCTTCGGGCTTATTTTCGGGCAGAGCTTGTGTTTGCCTAAGAATGTTCCGGCAAAGTAAGCACCCGTATCGTCGAGCCATGCTCCGCAGAATGTTAGGATAAGTGCGAGAAGTCCAAATTGCTTGCTTGATGATTCGATGACGCATAGGCTGGACATAGAAATCGATATAAGCAGAGAATAAAGTGCGACTGTCGAGTAGACTCCAACGTCAGTCTTTTCATAGCCGATGAAGACGTCCAGTGCGTACAATACGATATATGCAAAAATTACAGCCAAATATATGTACACGCAGTTTTCTAGAGACAAAAATCTCACTGCAAGTGGGAAAAAGACAGACAGGCACAGGCTTCCTACAAAAAGCGCACTCTTCAGAAGCTTATTTGCACGGAAAAGCTCAAACATCATGATAGCTGTAAGTGCAACAACAGCTATATTCAAAACTATCGTACTGTGAAAGCACAAAACTACTGCCAACAGGACGAGTGCAACTATTGCCGTTATTATTCTTGTTTTCAATTATAGTCCCCCATTTTTAGTTCATAACTCCGCCGAAGCGTCTGTCTCTGGATGTATAATTTTTAAGAGCTTCAATAAGCTCGTTTTTTCCGAAGTCGGGCCACAATGTGTCGCAAAAATAGAATTCTGCATAAGCGCACTGCCATAACAAAAAGTTTGAAATTCTCTCTTCCCCACCGGTCCTTATAAGCAGGTCAACCGGAGGAATATTACCTGTATCCAAAAATGAGTTTACAAGCTCGGGAGTAATCTGGTCTTCTGAAATATCTCCTTCTTTTGTTAGGGCTGAAATCTTCTTTACTGCTCGTGTAATCTCATCATGACTGCCATAGTTGACGGCGATAAGAACCGTCAAACCGGTGTTATCTTTGGAGCCCTCTTCATTCTCAGCCATCTTCTTTTGAAGGCTCTCGCTCAGTTTTGTTCTGTCGCCGATAAAAATAAGCCGAGCATTTTCATCTGTATACTGTTTCAGGGTGTCGAGCTGTTCGTCGAACAAGTCCATAAGACCTTTTACTTCGTCGTCTGGACGGCTCCAGTTTTCGGTGGAGAAGGCATAGAAAGTGGCATATCTGATTCCAAGATCCTTGCAGGCTCTTATAATGGTTTTGAGAGCCTTTGCGCCCTCACGGTGACCGTAATTTCTGGGCATGAGACGCTTTTTTGCCCATCTGCCGTTACCGTCCATTATGAAAGCAACATGCGTCGGAATTTTAAGATTAGTATTCTCGTTTGCCAAGTTTATCCCACCCAGATTTTATCTTTCTTTCAAGCAAACAGTCTCACCCCGAAGGGTGAAACTGTCTGAAATATCATCGTTAAATCAAACGGAAAGAATCTCTTTCTCTTTGACTGCAACCTGCTCGTCGACAAGAGCGATGTACTTGTCGGTTAGCTTCTGGATATCCTTGTCGAACAGCTTAACATCATCCTCGGTGATATCGCCGTTCTTCTTCATGGTTTTGATTTTCTCGTTGGCGTCGCGTCTTATCGAACGGACAGCAACCTTTGAATCCTCGCCGAGCTTTCTTATGTCCTTTGAAAGGTCTTTACGGCGCTCTTCGCTCAACTGTGGGAATGTAAGGCGGATAACAGCACCATCGTTCTGAGGATTGATTCCCAAATCGCTTGCCTGGATGGCTTTTTCAATGGCTTTGAGAGAAGACTTGTCCCACGGCTGGATGACCAGGACTCTTGCGTCCTGAACAGAGATAGCAGCCATCTGATTGATGGGAGTCTGGGTGCCGTAGTAGTCGACGGTTATTCTGTCGAGAACCGCAGGATTAGCTCTGCCGGCTCTGATTGCCGCAAAATCGGAAGCCAAAACCTTCAGGGTTTTCTCCATTTTGTCCTTAGCGTTGTTCAAAGTATCTTTCATTGTGATTCCTTCCTTTCGGTGTCAGTGTAGTATAGTTCCAATATTTTCGCCCATAACGGCATCAAAAATATTGTCGGGATTTTCAAGATTAAATACAATTACAGGGATATCGTTTTCCTTGCACATTGCGGCGGCTGTTGCGTCCATCACTCCCAAGTGTTTTGAAATAACATCGTCAAGGTCTAAAGTGTCATATTTGACAGCATCGGGATATTTGTGCGGGTCTTTGTCGTATACGCCGTCAACCATAGTGGCTTTAAGCATGACGTCTGCTTCGATTTCAGCCGCACGAAGTGATGATGCGGTGTCGGTTGAGAAGAACGGACTTCCTGTTCCGCAACCGAAGATGACAATTCTTCCTTTTTCGAGATGTCTTACCGCCTTGTTTCTTATATAGGGCTCTGCAATCTGACGCATTTCGATAGCTGTCTGAACTCTTACCTCTGCGCCCAAAGCTTCGAGACTGTCGGCGACTGCCAAAGCATTCATTGCTGTGGCTAACATTCCGATATGGTCGGCTCTTGTTCTGTCCATTGCGCCGCTTGAACGTCCACGCCAGAAATTGCCGCCTCCGACGACTATTCCAATCTGAACTCCGGCATCATAGCACCTCTTAACACTACGGCAAATGTTCCCGATAGTGTCAAAATCAAGTCCGGTCTTTTTATCGCCTGCAAGAGCTTCTCCGCTCAGCTTCAAAAGAACTCGTTTGTACTTCGGCTCCATAAACAGCACTCTCCATTACTAATATTTGATTTTCCTTCAACAAAGCACTACTGCTTTGCCTTTATCTAATTTTACCCTAAAATCGCTCCAAAGTAAATAGCTTTCACACAAATCTCATGAATAAATTTTATTCGGTTCTAACCGGTCTCAGCATAAGCTCATTGATTGCAACTCTAGGAGACTTGCCCTCGAACAGCACTCTGTTTACTTCGGTGGTTATCGGCATATCAACGCCGTATTTCTTCGCAAGCTCCAAAGTAGCTTTGGCGCAGGCATAGCCCTCAACAGTTCCTATTCTTCGGACGGCTTCCTCGGGCTCTACTCCCTGACCAATCAAAAGTCCGGCACGATAGTTGCGGGAATGCATACTTGTGCAGGTTACAACCAGGTCGCCAAGTCCGGCAAGACCGCTGAAGGTGTCCTGCCTGGCACCCATTGCGACTCCCAGACGTGTAATCTCACTCAGACCTCTTGTCATAAGTGCGGCTTTTGTGTTGTCTCCGTAACCAAGTCCACCAATGACTCCCGAACAGAGTGCAATTACATTTTTTACGGCTCCACCGATTTCACATCCGATTACATCAGAATTGACATAGAGTCTCAGAACATCGTCAGAGAAGCTTGACTGAATAAGACGTGCGGCTTCTTCATCCTCAGAAGCAACTGCTACAGCTGTGGGCATTCCTCTGCCGAGTTCTTCTGCATGAGATGGTCCTGACAGGACAGCAATCTTGTTATCCGGGAAGACTTCTCTTATGACTTCGCTCATTCGCTTTAAAGAGCCGTCTTCAAGACCTTTTGCACTGCTGACAATTATTGCGTCCTTATCAACATAGGGCTTCGCCTGTTCACAGACGGAACGGACAAATTTCGACGGGATTCCGACTACAACAATATCTCTGCCAGTTGCGCAGGAAATATCTTCACAGAGACTCACAGACTTCGGAATCTGAACGCCCGGAAGCTTTGCACGAAGCTCACCGGTTCTTCTGATTGTATCGAGCTCATCTTTGAATGCACTCCAGACGGTTACATCGTGACCGAGACGTGAGGAAGTGCAAGCAAGCGCAAGCCCCCATCCGCCTGAACCTAAGATTGTGATACTAGTCACTTGCTATCTCCTCGCTTTCTGAATGTGAATTTTGATTCTGTGTGGGTTCTGAGCCGCTGAATATTCGGCATATGTCTTACGAAGCAGAATACTCCCATTGCAAGCGCAATAAAGAAGTGAGCCAGAGTGTAAAGATTCACCTCGCCAAACATTATAAGGTCAGCCAGAACATAGCATATCGGGTAAACAACACAGCATGTGATTGAACTTAAAGATACATATCTTGTTGCTATAAATACTACAACAAATGCTATCAGTGCCAGAAGAAATGCCAATGGATTTATGCATACAGTACAAACAGCCGCAATCAGTATTCCCTTTCCGCCTTTGAAGCCGTAGAAAATCGGAAAACAGTGTCCCATTACAGCGAACATCGAAGCTACCATACAGGCAGTTACGGCATTGTAGTCATCTGTCGAGAATAATCCGGATGAGAATAGCACAGCCCTTGTTCCGAAAACGACAACTATACCTTTGAGAAGATCTATAATCAGTGTCAGAGCTGCACAAGTTCCTCCGAATGTACGGTATACATTTGTAAGTCCTGCGTTATGGCTTCCAAAATCCCTTATGTCCTGCCTTTTGATAAGGCGGACGGAAATAATTGCAGAATTGAGGCTACCTATCAGGTAAGAAGCAACCGCAACTACAAGTAAAGCTAGATAGTACAATTTGTCAGCTCCTGTTATTTTGTGTCCTGATTATCTCTTTCACGGACAATGATGCGGATTGGTGTTCCTTCAAGTCCTCCGAAGGTGTCCCTTATCTGATTCTCCAAGTATCTTCGATACGAGAAGTGGAACAGCTCTGCCGAGTTTACAAACATTACAAAAGTCGGAGGATTGGTCGAAGGCTGAGTCATATAGTATATTTTCAGGCGCTTGCCCTTATCGGACGGTGGCTGAACTCTGTTGACGGAATAAGCCAGAATGTCGTTGAGCTTGCCTGTGGATATTCTCATTGAATTGTTTGCGTAGACACGGTTAATAAGCTCGAAGAGCTTTTCAACACGCTGTCCGGTTTTTGCAGAGATGAAGACGAACGGAACATAGTCCATGAAGCTGAGCTTTTCCCGGAGATTGTCCGAAAATTCCTTCATGGTGTTTGTGTCTTTATCGATTACGTCCCACTTGTTGACGGCAACTATACAGGCTTTTCCCTGCTCGTGTGCATAGCCGGCAACTTTGGAATCCTGCTCGGTGAAGCCCACTGATGCGTCAATGACTATAACTGCGACGTCAGCTTCATCAACTGCCATATAAGCTCTGAGAACACTGTAGTGCTCGATATTTTCGTAGACTTTTGATTTCTTCCGGATTCCGGCAGTATCGACGAAGGTGTATTTTCCCCATTCGTTTTCAACTTCGGCATCAGTTGCGTCTCTGGTGGTTCCGGCAATGTTGGAGACGATGGTTCTCTCTTCTCCAACTATACGATTTATGATAGAAGACTTGCCGACATTCGGTTTGCCGATTACGGCAACACGAATACTGTCCTTGTCCTCGTTTCCTTCACTTTCAGGGAGATTCTCCAAAACCCGGTCTAATAAATCGCCGGTGCCATAGCCATGAACGGAGGAAACCTCCACTGGGTCTCCGAGTCCGAGATTATAGAATTCATAGAATTCCGGTTCAGGTGGTCCCAATCTATCGCATTTATTGACACAGAGAACAATCGGTTTTCCGGACTTCTGGAGCATCGAAGCAACTTCATAGTCGTTTGCCGTTACCCCGGAACGAATATCGGTTACCAAAATGATTACAGAAGCTTTATCAATAGCAATCTGAGCCTGACGTCTCATCTGGACGAGAATAGTATCATTGGTTTTAGGCTCGATTCCTCCGGTGTCTACCAGCATAAATTCCCGTGCACGCCATTCACATTTGGAGTAAATTCTGTCTCTTGTGACGCCCGGGGTGTCGTCAACTATCGAAAGTCTCTTGCCTATGAGTTTATTGAAAAGTGTGGATTTTCCTACATTGGGTCGCCCCACAACGGCGACAATCGGCAAAGCCATGCTCCGCCTCCTTAAATTCAGAATAATGGTGATGGTATTAAAAAATCAGAGAAGGAAATGCTCCTTCTCTGATTTTGAAGAAGACAAAGCTTCGTTTAAAGACTATGCTTCCTTCTCGATAACCATGGTACCCTTATAGTAGCCGCAGTTACTGCAAACCTTATGCGGTGAGGTTAAAGCACCGCAATTGGAACACCTTGAAAGTGCGGGAGCGTCAAGCTTCCATACGCTTGAACGTCTTTTGTCTCTTCTTGCTTTGGAGACTTTTCTCTTCGGTACTGCCATTTTCAGCACCTCCTCCTTGACAAATTATGACATAGCTACTTTGCGACAAAATAGTGATTATTCATCACTATCACAACCGCAATCACCGTCGTTAAGATTCTTGCCGCAAACAGGGCAGATACCCTTACAATCTTCATAGCAAAGAATCTTCGTCGGCATTGAAAGCAGCAAATCTGAGATAGCTAACTCGTTTAAATCGAGAGTTTCGCCGGAACAATAGACATACTCTTCATCGTCGGGCAGATCTTCGTTATCTTCATCGCCTCTTACGAGAATGTGAGCAAAGTCCTGATTATACCGACGGGTGAATTCAGCCGAGCATCGGTCGCAGATATGGGAAACAGTGTAGTCGAGGTTATAACTCAGCGTCACAACACTTGCACGACTTGTAGTCTTTCCTCTTAGGCAAACGGGAGTTATAAACTCTCCCACGCCTTTATACTTGTCCATTTCGCTCACGGGGATATAGACTTCGACAGGATGTTCGCCATCCTCCCCGTCAAAAAGCGGCTTCAGCTTCAGCAGCACATTACACCTCAGAATATCACAAATATTATACTTTAGCGAGCGGAGAATGTCAATACTTTTGAAAAATTTTGCTTCCATCGCTCGAAAACAGATTTCATCTCCGCCGTAAAATTTCTTGTCTACGGCGGAAAAGCATACTTACAACAGAATTTTAGTGCTCGACACGCTTCAGGATGCTCTCAGGAAGATTCTCCTTGTCCTCGGAGACAGTGAAGACGATTAGAATGTCGGGAGCAACAGCTTCTATTCTCTCGAAGAGCTGTTCGAGCTCGTCATAGTTTCTTCCGCCAATCTTTAGAATTCCGTCAACAAAAATCTCGGATATATCATAGTTTGCGGCAATAGTTCCAGTGATGAAGCCGTAGAACTTGTCGTAACTGTCAATCTTGTAGCCATCGACATCAACGAGTCTGACACTGTAGGGTATGTCATAGGTAAGCTGCATGCTCTTCTCGATGCAGACGATATTTCCCTTTGTGTTAGCTACTGCGTCCTTGATAAGATCAAGCAGTATCTTGGTTTTGCCGGATCCCTTTTTGCCGGTGATCAGTTTAATCATAGTAACACTCCGTTTCCGCCCTTTCGGGCTGTTATTGCTTTATCCAACGACCAAAGTCGGTTGAATCAGGTTGTAATTATTCAGCTTTGAGCTTTTCTTCAAGCTCTGACTTGCGGTCTTCATAACCGGGCTTGCCTAAAAGTGCAAACATGTTCTTCTTGTAGCTCTCAACACCGGGCTGATTGAACGGATTTACCCCGAGCATATAGCCGGAAAGTGCGCAAGCCTTCTCGAAGAAGTAAACCATCTCGCCGAAGTTATATTCGTCGAGCTTATCTACCTCAATTATGAGATTCGGAACTCCGCCTTCAGTGTGAGCAAGAACTGTTCCTTCCATTGCCTTGTGGTTTACGACGGACATATTCTGGTTGGTAAGGAAGTTCAAACCATCGAGATTTTCAGCGTCGTTTTCAAGGAACAAATCCTTCTTCGGATTCTTTACGTCGACAACAGTCTCGAACATTATTCTTGAACCGTCCTGAACGAACTGTCCCATAGAGTGGAGATCGGTTGAAAAGATTGCGCTTGAAGGATAAATTCCCTTGTTGTCCTTGCCTTCGCTTTCGCCGAAGAGCTGTTTGAACCACTCATTCATCATAGCGAAGCGGGGCTCATAAGACACGAGCATTTCGACCGACTTACCCTTACGGTAGAGAATATTTCTCAGTGCGGCATACTTTTCGCAATCGTTCATATTGTCTTCAAGATATGCTTCTCTTGCGGCGGCGGCACCTTCCATAATCTTGTCGATATCGCATCCTGCAACAGCTATCGGAAGAAGTCCTACAGCAGTAAGTACAGAATATCTGCCTCCGACATCGTCAGCGATTACAAATGTCTCATATCCTTCGGAATCAGAAAGCTCTTTAAGAGTTCCTCTAGCCTTGTCAGTGGTCGCAAAGATTCTGGTCTTTGCTTCTTCCTTGCCATACTTGTCTTCGAGAAGCTTCTTGAAGATTCTGAAAGCAAGTGCAGGCTCGGTAGTTGTTCCCGACTTGGAGATTACATTTACGCAGACATCCTTGCCCTCACAGATGGAGAGAATCTCGTTGAGATAAGTAGAGCTGATGTTGTTGCCGACAAAATAGATGTCTGGCGTGTCTTTCTTGAGGTTGTTGTAATACGGGCTTGTTAAAAGTTCGATAGCCGCTCTCGCACCCAAGTAGGAGCCGCCAATACCGATTACGATAAGGATGTCTGCCTTTTCCTTGATTCTTGCCGCGGCGGCTTTGATTCTCGCAAACTCTTCCTTGTCGTAGTCAACCGGAAGGTCAACCCAACCGAGGAAGTCGTTGCCCAAGCCACTGCGTGTTGCAAGTGTGTTATAAGCGGCGGTTATCTGAGGACGAATTGCATCAAGTTCGTGAGGATTCACAAACTTTTCAGCGTACTTTGTTACTAATTTAATAGACATAGCTGTCATCCCTCTCATTTGTCTTTGTCTATATTCTAACACGAAACGGTCAATAATGCAAGGAATTTCAGCGAAAAATATTGTGCAAATTCGGCAAAATGTTTCTCTACCCTGCTAACATACTTCTCAAAAGCTTAAATACTGCGGACAAAATATTCATTCTATCGATATTTTCCGTTGCAACGATTGAAATTGCATACCTTTCTTCATCATCTACAAGATACACTACCCTGCCGACTTTATCACCGATACTCACCGGTGCGATAACATCATCGAAGTATTCAATCTTCATTTCGACCGATTCGAGCTCGCTGTTTCTTACGACGAAGCTTCCTAGTTCTCCGATATCAGCGTTCACTTCAGAACTGACACCGCCACTCACGGAAACCGGCTCCACATAGATATCAGTTTTCCTTGGAGTGTAAAGAGTATAGGCGGCGAAGCCGATATTCATCTTTTCACGTGCTGTAGTGAAGCGTGCATACTCGTCCGGCTCACCTAAGATTACGCAAATCATTGTGAGTCCGTTTCGCTCGGCGGTTGCTATCAGGCAGTTCAGGCAATCTTCGCTGTAGTAGGCTTTCATTCCGGTTATGCCGTTGTAGCTGAGAATCATGCGGTTCGTCGAGACGAGTTCGGTTTTGCCGTCACGGACTGTAGTCATCCAAGTCGTGAAGTACGGAACAAGCTCATCATAGTGGGACAGCTCTGAAGCAAGCGTAGCAATATCGCAAGCAGTAGATATATTGCCGTCAATCGTCCCCGTCGGGTCGACATATGTTGTCGATAACATTCCGAGCTCTACGGCTCTCTGATTCATAAGCACAATGAAGTCGTCTGTGTTTCCCGAAACAGCTTCGGCAATTGCCACTGCGGCATCGTTGGCGTTGCCGACGGTAATTGCCTTGACAAGCTCGTCAATCGTTATTTCTTCGCCTGTGTTGAGCCAGATTTGAGTTCCCTGCTGGGCATTGGCGTTGGCAGAAGCTTTCACGACTGTGTCGAAGCTGAGTTTTCCCTCACCTATTGCCTCCATCAGCAAAAGAAGAGTCATCAGTTTTGCCGAATGGAACGCAGGAAACTTCGCATTGCCGTTATCGGAATAGAGAAGAGTTCCTGTAGTCCCTTCCATCAGGACATAAGAATATGGTACCGAGGTCTCTCCACTATCCGTAGCAAATGCGGGGACAGTCTCCCATAAGATAAAATAAAAAGCTACCAGAACGGTGATGATTCTTTGAAAGAATTTCAGAAAGATTTTCATAGCAAGTCTCCAATACATTTGATAGTCAATACTATGAGACGAGCTGTGAAAACTATTCACAAAAAAGACCGACTTGAAGCCGGTCTCTTTTTTTACTTCACAATGAACTTGTCAATCTGCTTCAGGAGGTCGTCACAGTTCTCGGTGTGAGCCTGGAGCTCAACGGGCTTTTCCAAATCAAGGCTGAAAATGCCCATGATAGACTTTGCGTCGATAGAATACCTACCGGAAACAAGGTCGATGTCGTAGTCACAAAGAGTGACAATGCTGACGAACTCCTTGACGTCGTTGATTGTTTCAAGTTTAATTTTTACTGTTTGCATTTTGCGTTACCTCCGATTTGATGGGTTCCTTTGGTGTTCTTTTGAGTGTAATTCCCTGTTTATATTTTTGCTAAGTTTCCCAAAGGCTACTTTCAGTATAACAGAAATTTTCGGCTTGTCAAGAGGGTATTTGGGGAGATTTTTGAGAAAAAGTGAAGATTGCTAGGTTGACAGGGAGGGAAAATAGAGTTATGATTGACAATGTTCAAATGTTTAATCAGGAGATGAGCTGGTGACCGTATCTTACTACACCTTCGGTTGCAAGGTGAATCAATATGAGACTGACTGCATTGCGGAGCTGATGGAACGGAATGGGTTTGTGACGCTTGACGAACCGATGGCGGCGGATGTGGTTATTATAAATTCCTGCACCGTTACGCAGGCGGCGGATGTGAAGCTGGGACAGCTTCTTCGTCGGATAAAAAGGCAGAATCCAGAGGCAATCACGGTGGTTGCCGGGTGCTATCCTCAGGCGCACGGGGCAACCGAGCTCGTAAGTGAGGCAGATATAATCGTCGGCGAGGCTAACAAGACCAAAATTCCGGAACATATTTCGGATTTTCTTACGAAGAAGGAACAACTTTGCGAGATTCTTCCCCACCAGAAAGGCGAAAAGCTGGAACGGATGAGTCTTACCAAACGTGCCGACAAAACCAGGGCAATTATCAAAATTCAGGACGGTTGCGACCGGTTCTGTTCATATTGCATTATCCCCTACGCCCGTGGTCGTTCACGTTCGAAGCCGATTGAGGAGATTCGGGCGGAGGCAAGCGAACTTGCTTTACAAGGTCACAGAGAGCTTATCTTAGTGGGAATCAACCTTTCCTGCTACGGTGAAGACTTGGGAGAAGTCGACCTTGCGGATGCGGTTCATGTGGCTTGTCAGTCGGACGCTGACAGAATCAGGCTGGGGTCAATTGAGCCGGAAATGCTGACAGAAAGCATAATCAGGCGGTTATCGCAGGAAGAAAAGCTTTGCCCACACTTCCATCTTTCCCTGCAATCAGGGTGCGACAAGACACTTGCGAACATGAGAAGACGGTACAATACTGATGAATATCGTAAGCTGATACAGCTTCTCAGAAAATATTTCCCCGATTGTGCCGTTACAACCGATGTTATGGTAGGATTTCCGGGTGAGACTGAAGAAGATTTTGAACAGTCTGTGGAATTTGTAAAGGAAATCGCCTTTGCAGGAGTTCACGTATTCCCATACTCCGAACGTGAGGGAACTGTTGCCGCAAAAATGCCCGGAAGTGTTCCGAAGGCTGAAAGATATCGCCGTGCGGAGATAATGTCTGATGCCGCAAAAATCGGCGAAGAAGCCTTCCGAGAAGCACACATTGGCAAGACAGTCAGCGTACTTTTCGAGCATGAAAAGGACGACGATTTCCATCAGGGACACACTAAGGACTATCTCATAGTGAGAGTTCCAAAGATTCAGGACACCCTATGGAGAGAAATAAGGGACGTCAAAGTTACATCCTGTATAGATAACTGCCTTTACGGAGAAATAATTAATCCGACTGCCGATTGACAGCCGGATTTTTTATTTTCACTTACTCGTTTCCTCTGACATACATCTCTGCCTGCGTCTCAAAGAAGGTGTAATACAATCCGTGCAGATTCATCAGTTCTTCAAATGTGCCGTACTCTTTAATCATACCGTGGTCGAACACGGCTATCTTGTCGCAGAAGCGAGTGCTGTTGATTCTGTGGGAGATGTACACCGTGAGCTTACCATCAGATATGTCGGCAAAGTTGCGATATATCTCACATTCTGCAATCGGGTCGAGAGCGGCTGTCGGTTCGTCAAGGATGAGGACAGGAGAGTCTTTATAGAGTGAACGCAAAATCGCAATCTTCTGCCTTTCTCCGCCCGACAAGTCTATTCCTGCGGCAAACAGTTCCTTTGTGATGGGCGTGTCTAAGCCACGATACATCCTCCCGATTCTTTCTTCCATCCCAACACTCCCACACAGCTCCATGAGCTTTTCTTTTTCCTCGTCCGTGACCTCGCTCTTTCCGGCGACGTTTTCAAGAATAGTGAATGGGAACAGGAAGAAATCCTGATTTACTGCCGAGAAAATTTTAAGATAATCCCGGTAGTTTATCTTCTGGATGTTGATTCCGTTGAGGAGAATTTCGCCCTCTGTCGGTTCATACATTCTGGTAAGGAGTAACGTAAAAGTCGTTTTTCCTGCTCCGTTGTAGCCGACAACGGCTAACTTTTCCTTACTGCTAAGTTTCAGATTGATATTCTTTAAAACATAGGAAGTGCTGTTCGGATAGCGGAACGACACATTCTTAAACTCGATTTCAATATCGTCAAGGTTGAGGTCTTTTAGTGTCAGTCCCTTGTCATCATCAAACTTGCTTTCATATGTAAGGAAAGATTTATACATATGGATATAGCTCAGACTGTTGTTGAAATTCAGCATGTTTGTCGCCACATATGAGAATGCAGACATGAAGCTGATAAGCGACGCTACACCCATCGTGAACTCACCGACTGAGATTGTGCCTTTCAGCGCATCTATACCAATCAGCAGATAAGCAGAAATCTGGAATATCGTGGTGAAAAGGAAGGTTGCTAAGTTTATCACACCGTCTTTCTTAATCCGACGAAGGTTAAGGCGGAGTATATTCTTCTGAAAATGCTCAATTTTACTGAAAACATAACTCCGAAGGTCGAACATATCAATGTCTTTCTTCGCAGGAATGTTTTTCGGAATCTGAGACACATAGCCGAGCCTTCGCTGTTCTCTTGAGGAGTCATTCTGAAATTGCAGACTATACTTTTGCCTTACGATTTGCAAAACCGACTGCAACCCAATCAGAACCACTGCAATCAGAAATAGCCACTTGTTCAGCATTGTCATGATGGCAACTATACCTATAAGCGAGATGATATTCGACAGTGTATCAAACACTGTTGTGATACTGGTAAAGTAATTGTTGCCCTGAGCAATCTGATTAGTGAGCTGTATGCTGTCCTGAAAAGAAGTATCGTTGAACTGCTCATAATCCATGTTCAGGCACTTCTGGCTGATGTCGTTGTTAAGCCTGTTGGTAAACTTCAAAAAAAGATACTCTTTTATTTTCCCTAAGTAGATGCTGACGGCTTCGAGGACAAATATCGACCCGAACATCAGAAGAACATAGAAGACAATCTGTGAATAAGGCTCTTTCTGAGAAATGCTGTCTATAATCAGTCCCGACAATATGATATTCGGAAACGGTCTTAAAGCATTGATAAAGACTGTAACAAGCAGTATGAGAAACAACCTTTTATCATACTTCCATATTTCCCGGAACGAGCTTATCATGTCATCTAACTGTACTCGTCTTTTCTCTTTCATATCCTACCTCGCTTATTCCATATTAAGAGATACAAACATATCGTGAATCAGCGAATCTACCGAAAGCTGAGATGTATAGCATTTGTAAACTCCCATCTTAGTAAGCTTGTCCATCATCTCACGCTCGGAGCCGAAATCGGTGAACACGAGTGCCAGAATGACCGTTTCAGAGTCAAGCTCTTTTATTTTCTGTACCAGTTCAAAGATGTCATAAGCCTTACTGTTAGAGATAAAAACAATCTGCGGATGGAACTCCGCTACTTTGCCCATAATATTCTCTTTCGCATTTACATGCTCAAACTCATATGTGTCTGGCACTTCGTTCTCGATAAGGTCTGCTAAGCTTATCGCTCCCTTCTTGATCTTCTTCTCCTGAATAAATAATACTTTGATTTTGTCCATATTTTTGTTTTTCCTTTCCTGCACTTTTAAGCACCGAAATAAATTATACCATATAATTGCCAGTTTGTCAACCGAAGTTTTGACAGGAATTTTCATTTTTTACGGTGGTAACTCCTAAAACAAAAAAGCCCGATTTTGCTCGGGCTTTTCTTATTTGAGATGTACGAATTAAATCATGCTTTCTTCCCAGCAATCGGGAGGAGTGAGACCGAAGAGGGTTGCAACTGTCGGGGCAACGTTTGCAAGACCGAAATTGCCGTCCTTGATTCTCCAGTCGTGGTCGTTATCATAAATGATGAACGGCACTGGGTTCAAGGAGTGTGCAGTTCTGACCTGAATCTGACCCTTCTTGTTCTTTTCGAGCATTTCATCGGCATTGCCGTGGTCTGCAGTGATGAGAACGATAACTCCGAGCTCGTCTGCAACCTTCAGAACTCTTGCAATTCCGAGGTCTACTGACTCAACGCCGGTGATGGTGGCATCGAGGTTGCCGGTGTGACCGACCATGTCGCCGTTAGGATAGTTGCAACGGATGAAGTCATACTTTCCACTGCGCATAGCGGCAATGATGTCGTCGGTGATTTCGGCGGACTTCATCCATGGGCGCTCATCGAAGGATACGTTGTCGGAAGGAATTTCCTTGAAGGTTTCAAGCTCTTCGGAGAACTTTTCCGACTTGTTGCCGTTCCAGAAATAAGTTACGTGACCGTACTTCTGGGTTTCGGAAACGGCATACTGTCTCAAACCATTTGCAACCAGAAGCTCGGAAAGAGTATTCTTGATTTCCGGAGGATTTACAAGGTACTTCTCAGGAAGCTTCAAATCTCCGTCATACTGGAGCATACCGGCATAGACAACATCCGACTTCTCTCCCCTGTCGAATGCGGTGAAGTCCTTGTTGTCGAACGCCATCGAGATTTCGAGGGCACGGTCGCCTCTGAAGTTGTAGAGGATAACAGAATCGCCGTCCTGAATCTTTCCGACCGGCTCGCCGTTCTCGGCAATAACGAATGCGGGCAAATCCTGGTCGATTACGCCATTGATTTCGCTTCTATAAGTCTCAATAGCCTCTTTGGCTGACGGGAACTGTCTTCCCTGACCATGAACGTGGGTATTCCATCCGGCTTCAACCATTCCCCAGTTAGCCTGATATCTGTCCATTGTTATCTTCATTCTTCCGCCGCCGGATGCAATCTTAGCATCGAAAGTGGAATTGTTGAGAGAAGCAAGCAAAGTTTCGAGCTCATCGACATAGACGAGAGCTGAGGTTGCGGGAACATCTCTTCCGTCGAGAAGTATGTGGCATCTTACATGCTCAACTCCGCACTCCTTTGCCTTGATAATCATCTGCTTCAGATGGGAGATGTTTGAGTGGACGTTGCCGTCAGACAGAAGTCCCAGGAAGTGAAGAGTTGAATGATGAGATTTGCAGTTAGAAACAAGCTCGTTCCATGTATCAGACTCAAACATCTTGCCGGATTCGATGGACTCGTTTACGAGCTTTGCGCCCTGAGAGTAAATCTGACCGCAACCGAGAGCGTTGTGTCCGACTTCGGAGTTACCCATGTCGTCGTCGGAAGGAAGTCCGACAGCGGTTCCGTGAGCTTTGAGCCTGGTATTGGGACGCTCTTTGAGGAGCTTATCTAAGTTCGGCGTATTTGCAAGTGTTACGGCATCTCCGAGACCGGTCTTTGAGAAGCCAACACCGTCCATAACTATTAGTAAAACAGGTTTCATTCGCCATGCTCCTTTCAACCGTTGGTTGCGGCGTTAATGATTGTCGCAAAGTCGGGAGCTTTGAGAGATGCGCCACCGATAAGTCCGCCGTCGACATTGGTTTTTGAAAGAAGCTCAGCCGCATTGCCTGCGTTCATGGAGCCGCCATACTGGATGGTAATCTTCTCAGCAACATCTGCGCCATAGAGACCTGCCAGAACATTTCTGATGAAATCGCAGACTTCCTCTGCCTGGTCGGCGGTTGCGGTCTTGCCGGTTCCGATTGCCCATACAGGCTCGTAAGCGATGATGCAGTTCATAAGCTCATCAGCAGAAATTCCTGCGAAGTCAAGCTTAATCTGACGGGAAATAACTTCCTCGGTGATGTTTGATTCTCTCTCCCAGAGAAGCTCACCGACGCAAACGATAGGCTTTAAACCTGCTTCGAGAGCCGCTTTTGTTCTCTTGTTTACAGTTTCGTCGGTTTCACCGAAATACTGTCTGCGCTCGCTGTGTCCGAGTACGACATACTCTACTCCGACTTCTTTAAGCATATCTGCACTGATTTCTCCGGTGTATGCTCCGGACTTGGCGAAGTGGCAGTTCTGAGCTCCAACTTTGATGTTGGTTCCGGCAGTAAGTCTTACTGCGGTTTCAAGGTTTGTGAACGGAACGCAAACTACGACTTCACAGCCTGCATTCTCAGCCAAAGGCTTCAAGTCGGTAATAAGAGCTTCAGCCTCGGGACGAATCTTATTCATCTTCCAGTTGCCGGCGATAACCGCACGGCGAATATCTTTTTTCATGAAAACTATCCTTTCAAAAAGTATTACAGACGGAGCGGAACTTGACGCTCCGCTCCATAAAGAGTTTCAATTACTTGTCGGCGATAACGTCGATTCCGGGGAGAACCTTGCCTTCGAGATATTCAAGAGAAGCTCCGCCGCCGGTAGAGATGTGGGTCATCTTGTCGGCAAAACCTAAGTTAATGACAGCTGCCGCAGAGTCGCCACCACCGATTACGGTTGTAGCGTCGGTCTCAGCCAGAGCCTTTGCAACAGAGAGCGTTCCCTTTGCAAGAGTCGGGTTCTCGAATACGCCCATAGGTCCGTTCCAGACAACAGTCTTTGCAGTGTGAACTTCGTTAGCGAAGAGTTCAGCGGTCTTCGGTCCGATATCAAGACCCATGCAATCAGCGGGGATGTTGTGAGAATCTACGACGCAGGTCTCAATCTCGCCGTCAATAGGATCAGGGAAGGACTTTGCAACAACAGTATCAATCGGGAGAAGAAGCTTCTTGCCCATAGCGTTAGCCTTGTCGAGCATTTCCTTGCAGTAGGAAAGCTTTTCGTCGTCTACGAGAGAAGTGCCGATTTCATAACCTTCAGCTTTAAGGAAGGTATAAGCCATACCGCCACCGATGATGAGTGTATCACACTTTTCGAGGAGGTTAGAGATAACATTGAGCTTGTCTGCAACCTTTGCACCGCCGAGAATAGCAACGAAAGGTCTTACAGGGTTCTCAACTGCGTTGCCGAGATATGTGATTTCCTTCTGCATGAGGTATCCAACAGCAGTCTCTTTAACAAACTTGGTGACGCCTGCGGTGGAAGCATGAGCTCTGTGAGCAGAACCGAATGCATCCATTACGAATACTTCGTCGTCAACCAAATCTGCGAGCTCTTTTGAGAAGCCTTCGCCATTCTTGGTCTCCTCATTGCCGCGGAATCTTGTGTTCTCGAGAACGACGATTTCGCCCTCATTCATTTCAGCTACTGCCTTCTTTGCGTTCTCGCCTACTACTACGTCATCCTTAGCAAAAGTAACCTTTGTGCCTTCCATAAGTTCAGCAAGTCTTGCAGCTGCCGGAGCTAAAGAGAACTTGTCCTCGGGACCGTTCTTCGGCTTGCCGAGGTGAGAGCAAAGTACAACCTTGCCACCGTCCGCAACTAACTTCTTGATAGTGGGAAGTGCCGCTGTGATTCTGTTGTCGTTGGTGATAACGCCGTCTTTAAGCGGAACGTTGAAGTCGACTCTTACGAGAACCTTCTTGCCCTTAACACTGATGTCGTCAATACTGACCTTGTTTAATCCTGCCATTGAATATATCTCCTTTGCTTTTAATAATACTATTCAACGTCGCAATAAGCGACCATAGATATTATATAAAATTTCTCCGAAAATAGCAATAGGTAACCCCGAATTTTTCCAAGAAAAATTCCGCCGAAGGGCACTTTTTGCGTAAAAGTAATCCTAAAGGCGGAATATAAGGTGTGTCTATCTATCCTCACGGAGCATTTCCATAAGGGTATATTTGTTGAGTCCGAGCTTTGAAACGTAGCAAATCATCAGGACTACAACAAACATCACTATAGTCATAAGAGCTATTCCCCATCCCGGAATGAACAGTGTTGTGAAGTTGGACATATATCTCGAAATGACTCCAAAGACTGTTGCTCCTTCTTCTCTGATTGAGTCGAAATTCTTTATGACTATCGAAACGAGATACCCTCCCCAGCCGACTGTCACCGCAACAACGGACCTTACAAGAGCTGTCCGCATAAGTTCACGGTTTCTTTGCCTGCGGGACATTCCGAGAGCCTGAAGGATGCCATAGCGCTTCTTCTCTCGCTGAGTTTCAAGTTTAATGCTACTTGAAAGGATTATGAGAACGACGATTGCGATGCAGGCACCGCTGACAATCAGTAGAATAAGAGTCTGGAGATAGTCCTGAGACAATGAAGCATACTTCGCTCTTAGGTTATGGTATAAGTTGAGACCGAGTCTTGAAGCAACTCTTGTCATGGTCTTATCTGTTGAAAGATAGCTTGCTGTGCCGTCAGTAAATGCCGCTACACTCGTAAATCCGACAGTATCGCCTTTCTGGAACGGAAGGGTGATATAGTCTTTCCATGTGAAGCCTTCGGGAAGCATATCCACCATCTTCTGCAGGAAAGCTCTTGAACAGACGACATAGTAGGAAGCGTCAAAGATGTCTAGTCCATCGTTAATTCCAACTCCGCCGGTTGCTTTGTAAACCATGCTCTTTGCAACGGTTGTTTCGATACTTACGCTTGAACGAGAAACTGAGAGAGTGACTGAGTCACCGCTTTTCGGAAGAGTTGACGGCAATTCGGTTGAATTTGAGAAGACAAGCATGACTACATCGCCGTTTTCAAACGCTTCAAGGTCTACTCCCGAGAAATCGAGAGCTGACCAGTCGGCTGTGCTGTCAACTGTGTACATCTCAACCCATTTTGTATCAACGCCTTCCATCGTCAGGTTCACGTATGCCTGCGTTGAGCCGAGAATCTTTGAGACTCCGGGAACTTCGGAAAGAGTTGCAATATCTTCGTCGGAAATATATTCTTTTCCGTCACTCGCCCCTGCATCACTGACATTGATATAGTACGAAGCTTCAGAAGAGAAATAGCGATAATGGAATAGTGGTTCCTGCACATTCAGACCTACATATAAAACAGAGAAACAAAGAACTATTGACATAACTACAATCAGAGTCTTCTGGAACCTTGTGTAGAACTTCCTCTTTCTTATCGACATTGCCATTCTTCCAGTCAGAGGCGTGCTGAGTGCAACTGCGAAAGTCATTAATTTTACTGCAATTGTCCCGAAAATCCACAATACTATGGCTGTTATAAGCTTTTTAAATGGAATACTGACGATTATGGAAACGGAACCGGAGAACATACTGATCTTAAGAAGAAGCCAGGTGCCGACGCTTCCGAAAACAATTCCCATAATCAGAGCAGGGATTGCCATAAAGGCTGATTCAATCACCGTCAGAAGCAACAGCTGAGAACGTGTTGCGCCGAGGCTCCGAAGCCTGACTGTCTTATTGACTTCAGGTTGCATTGTCAGGATGTTGATGATAACAACCGCAAGAATCGTGACGACAAATATAACGATTACGTAGACTGACATTGTGTCCGATTCGGACTGGCTCTTTGAATTTGCCGCCGAATTAACGGTTACCTTAATGTAGCTTGTAGTGGATGTGGTTCTGGTTTCCTGGAGATAGTTGTTGACTTCTGCAACCGCACTGTCTCCATCATAGCCGGATTTGACTGTGAAGAAGTAGGCGGTTTCCGGTTCGTAGCTACTTCCGCCCAAAGTCCTTGTTGCAGTTGACCATATGTCTTCAGCGTCTTCGGCGGTGACAATAGCACTGTTGAGGGTAATACCGGAGACATTCCAGAGATTGGTATAGGTTCTGATTATACCAACAAGAGTATACGATTTCACCACAAGAGTCGACTCTGCACCAACCTGTACTTCAATCATGAATGAGACTTTCTGCCCCAGTTCATATCCTAATCCCAAAGAGCTCAGCAGGCTTTCTTCCATCGCAATCTCGCCGCTTGATTCCGGAAGGCGTCCTTCATCGAGGATCAGTCCCATTCCGGCGAAGTTATCATCGACAGTTCCGATTCCATATCCGGAAACGGTACCACAATTTACTGTTGAGCCGAGGCTGTCAAGCCATTCGGTTTCTGAGAAGAATTCCTCGTCGCCATCCTGTCCGCCTCTTATGTAGCCGTACCATGAACCGTAAATTGAATCTCTGTAGGCAGAGTTGGTCGCAGAAATACTCGAAGTATAGCTTAAAAGCATAACAGCGAGTGTGAAAGAAATCGCAAGAATTGCAACGACAAGAAGCGTCTGTTTTCTCTTCCGCCATAATCCCTCTGCCGCAAGCCCAAGCATTGTTTTAAACATATTTATTTCTCCTTTCTCTTACAATCAATTAAAAGATAAGAGTACTATACCACACTTTTGCCGATTTGTCAAGCTATTTTGACAAAAATTATCAGAATTTGCAGATGAGTAACAGCTCAATAAAAAAAGCCCGATTTTGCTCGGGCTTTTGAAATCATCGTTACCATTCAAATCTTGTGAGCTTGCCTTCCCTCGTCAGGTCGGGATAGTCCCACTGGCGGAGGATTTCGTAGGTCGCTATTGCCACGCTGTTTGAGAGATTAAGGCTTCGGAGGTCTGGTCTCATTGGGATTCTGACGCAGGTGTCGGGATTATCGTGGAGAAGCTCCTCTGGAAGTCCTTTGTCTTCCCTGCCGAAAAGAATATAGCAGTTATCTTCATAGCTGACGTCGCTGTGGACATGTCTGCCTTTGGTCGTGAAGTAGTAATACTTGCCGCCTTTGGTCTTCTCAAAGAAGTCCTGGAGATTATCGTAGTAGGTTATGTCGAGCTTGTCCCAATAGTCGAGACCGGCACGTTTGAGGTGCTTGTCATCGGTTTCAAAGCCGAGTGGTTTGACAAGATGAAGCCTGGCACCCGTCACAGCACAGGTTCTAGAAATATTGCCTGTGTTCTGCGGGATCTGAGGCTCGACAAGAACGATATTTAGGTTCATATTGCCTCCTTAAAGTGCCGAGTAGTCGGTGAAGCTTGTGCGATTGATAAGCTCAGGCAGGCATTTTTCAAGCATGACGCCTTCCCGGGGATTGGTGCCATAGCCATAAGTTGTCTTGATGGCATACTCTAAGAAAGATGTTGCCCTGCACATGGCAATCGGAAGGCTGTCGCCGGAGATGAGTCCTCCTGTCAAAACACTCGCAAATAAATCGCCGGTTCCGGGATAGTGCTTAGGGATAATCTCGTATGGAACACGCCAGAATGAATTGTTCTTTCGGTCATAGCCGACGTTGCAGGCACTGCCGTCCATCATCGGGACACTGGTTATAACGACAGTGTCGGGACCTTTTCCGGAAAGCTTGACAAGCATACTTCTGATTTCGCTTATTGTGAGGCGTGAAACGGGATATGGAATCCCCAGAAGTATTGAAGCCTCAGTCAGGTTCGGAGTTATTACGTCTGCGACCGAAACAAGCTCAGCCATTCTATTGCAAAGCTCGTCGGTGTAGGTGCGGTATCTCTTGCCCTGGTCGCCCATTACAGGGTCAACGACTTTGAGGGCATCGGGGTAAGCCTTAAAGAAATCAAGACAGCAATCGACCTGCCCGCCGGACGCCAAGAACCCCGAATATATGCAGTCAAAGCTTACACCTGCTGTCTGGTAGTGTTTCAGAGCTTGTGGAATATATGCAGTCATGTCTTCCATAACTACTTCTCCGAAGCCACTTGTATGCGAGCTCATGAGAGCCGTCGGGACGGCACAGACTTGTATTCCCATAACCGACAAAGTCGGAAGTATAACCGAAAGCGAGCATCTGCCGACGCCGGAAAGGTCGTGAATCGCCGCTACTCTGTGTTGTTCGTTCATTTTGATATCCCCTTCAATTTCATTCTGAACTTTTACGATTATATCACTTTTGCCTCCGCAAAACAATCTTTTATGAGTATTTTTTTGAAAACAGCGCAAACTACAATTACCAAGCCGAAAAGGAGAGATTATAATGAACATGAACATTCCTTCACTCTGCAAAGGAATAGCTGTTGGCGTAGTGACCGGTGCGGCGGTTTATGCGGTTACAAACGCAACAAAGTCAAACAAGAGAATGGTTAAGTCGAACGCAATGAAGGCAGTCCGCTCTGTAAGCTCAATGCTTGAAGGGCTAGGGTGCATGTTCTCTTGAAGAAAACCTCCGAAGCAGTATTGCTCCGGAGGTTACATATTTTACCTGATGGTCTTTTTCTTTCTGCCTGAGCCGGATGACCTCGGCGCAGTATTTCCGCTTGTTTCCTTCTTCTTACGAAGTCCGCCCTTCTCCCTCGGAGGCGCTTCTTCGAGCTCAGGAGCGTCAACGAATACAGTTTCTCCGTCCTCGTCGACATAATCAAGTTCGGGATTGCGCTCGCCTCTTTCATCGTAGTATGGCTGAATAACATATTTCCTGATAACCGGGTAACAGTTGAAGGCGTATAGGAACAACATAAATGTAGGGATTATGATAATCAGTATAGCTGTGTACGGGAAGAAGATTACAACAAGAATCAGGACTATTGCAGTGGCAACAAGATTGATAACTGAGCTCTTGATGTCGATTGCAGTCAGCAGGAATGAGTTTTTGAGAATCTTCCAGAGTCCTAAATCGGTCGTCACTATCAGGAAGTAGATGTAGAAGTGCATCATCAAGAACAGAACCGAGCAGATGAGGCAGACTGCGAACGGAATATAGAAGGTGCTATTGCTCTCAGCCATGTTATAGTACATTGGGAATGAAACAGAGACAGCCGAAATAAATAACATATCGATGACGCCCATGATTGCGCCCTGCTTGAAGTTCGTCTTGAACGTGTCCCAGAAATCATGCCACAGGAATGTCGGTTTTTCTATGGACATGTTCCTCGTCAGTTTAGCCACAGAGCAGGTGGCGGGACCGATGATAACTCCACAAAGCACTACTATCAGGTAGAAAGCAAGATAGTAAAGATTTGAATCCTCGCTGATAAACATCTGCATCACTATAATTCCCGCAAACATTGGCAGGAAGCAGACAATGTAGATGAAATTGAGAAGAATCAGCTTTGAGAAATGTCCGAAATAGAGCTCAAAAAACCTGAAGAACGGGAGCTTCTGATCCGGATTTTTGGGGACACCCTTGCCCGGCTCCTCGTATTTTGAAAAAAGACCCATGATTAAACATCCTTTCGGTTCGCTAAAACAGTCCGTGCGTATTCATCACACTTAACGTAAGACAGCCAAGTGCGCTGACTGCGGCACAGGAGAGAAGATATATGAAAAATCTGAAAATGTACTCTCTGAATTCGTTTGCCATTCCGAGGCGATTTTCAGTTGTTATCGAAATTGAAAAGTATCCCATCGACATTGAAACAGCGTCTCTCGCCTGGAAAATCAGTATTCCGGACGAAATAACCGAAAACGGCAGAAAGACAAGAAGCTTTGGCAAAACGTCATCGCAAGCGTATACACATCTTGCGATAAGTCCAAGTCCAAGACCTTTGAGTGCAACCAGCATCACTTCCAGCGGTTGAAACACAGCTGAGAATCCCATAAGAAACACTATTACAACCAGAATTGCCGAGCTTACAAAGAACGAAAGAAACGACTCAACCATGTTTTCTCTGTATGTAAGAAAGCTTGTCTCAATCAGATTCGAGATGTCGCTTTCGGAAAGATTGATTCCAATCAGTGCACCGACAGCAATTCCAAGCACCAATGCGACAATAAGCAGAGTTTCCTTTGTATCGCTTCTCATTCATACCGCCTCCTTGTCCATACTATGAGGGCAAATCAGCAGTTATGCTGGAATTCAGGCAAGTTGAGCTTTGTTAGCGGCTTGTTCCTCCTTGCGCTCTTCTTCTTCGAGCGCATAGGCGGTTTCAATCTTCTTCAGTAACTTCAGGATATCCTCGCTCTGGCGAGGAGTTTTCTTGAACTTACTGAGAGCCACAACTGTCTTTCTTGCGTTGTCATTTTTATGCTGGCGAAGGAAGATGAGTCCCAGGTACATTCCCGACCAGACTCTGATTTCGTTATTATGGCATTTCAAAAGAGCCTTGAATCCGCTTTCAGCGCCTTCGTAATCCTTCTGTGCATACTGAAGAAGGGCGCTGACAAATTCCATCTGTGATTTATCTTTTGTCTTCTCGGCAAACGGCACTCCCAAATCGATGGCGAATCCCGCATTTTCCAGGTTGCCGGTGAGAATAAATATGTATGCATACAGAGAGTAGTACCTTGCGGCGTCCTTGACTTTGAACTTGTCGATATCGACGTTTCTCAGGAGTTCAAGCGCTGTGTCATAGCGTCTGCCATCGCCGTACTCTTTGGCAAGGCACAGGTCGTTGACCGCTTCAAGGTAACTGCCTTTAAGGTGCTTCTTCTTTTTCTCCAAGAGTGCAAAGTACTCGGCGGAATAGCCGGTCTTTCTAAGTACCTTTCTGGCTTTGGAACGCTGTGAAGCGAGAACACATCTGACAATCAGGTATACAATAAGGACTATAAGAGCTATTGCAATCATGACACACGCCACGCTTACCCCAAAGCTGAAGTTGTCCTTGACAAACTGAGGAATTTCGTTTCCGGCTATCGTTCCTTCAATCATAAGACCGAAGTTCAGAAACGGAAAGATGCTGTAGAGAAGAGAATCATCGAGCAATCCCAGAAACGGAGCCGCAATGAGAAGAGCCCATAAAAACAGCGTCAAGCATATCATCCAGATTTTAAAGTTCTTTATTTCAGTACGAGTCTTAATCATATCAACACCTCAAATTGAGCATATGGCTTATCAATACTTAGTGTATCATATTTTTGCGATAATTACAACCACTTTTTTTGCCCGAAATGGAGTTTTTAAAAATTCATTCTGCAAACAAGGTAGTTCAATGAAAAAGATAAGCGTTAAATTTCTTCACATTTTCACACTAAATGCTTGACAAAATTACGGAACCATGTTATAATTCTGACGTTAAATAGTTTTTATCAAAACTTCATTGAAAGGATAGTGTTATTAATGGCAAACACAAGAAAAGAACAATACGAAAAATGCATCAACCAGTTCGCAAGATTTGACCGTCTTCGTCGTCAGCTTATCGACAAGTATGTTGACACTCTTGGATTAAGAGGAAGCCAGCACTCAATGCTTATCGAAGCTAGCCGTGATTCGAAGCTCTGCCAGAAGGATTTGGCTGAAAAGATGGAGATTTCTCCTGCTGCGGTAACCGTTACTCTCAAGAAGTTAGAGACTCAGGGCTATATTGAAAGAACTCCCTCCTCCGACGATTCAAGAGTCAACAATATTGCAATCACCTCCAAGGGCAAAAACATTGTCAAGAAGACAAATGACTTCTATAGCCTGATTGACGAGACTGCTTTTGAGGGCTTCTCCGATGAAGAAATCGCTAATTTCAGCGGTTACATGAAGAGACTCATTGAGAATCTCAAAGCTTACGCAAATGCTGAAAATTGAAAGGAGCTAAAGGGTGAAACGCTGGTATAAATATATCAAACCATATCTGCCACTTTTCATCATCACTCCTATTTGTATGCTCGTTGAGGTTTTCGGCGAGGTCATAATTCCAAGGCTGATGGCGATTATCATCAATCAGCAGAATGCCGGGACGCTGACTCTCTCAACCTGTATACTCGTTATGCTCGGAATTGTTTTTTGTGCTATCGTTATGATGGCGGGCGGTGCCGGTGGCTCCTACTTCGGAGCCAAGGCATCGGTCAATTTTGCCTGCGATTTGAGGCAGGATGTCTTTGAGAAGGTGCAGACCTTCTCTTTTGCAAATATCGACCGATTCTCAACAAGCTCGCTTGTCACGAGACTCACAAACGATATTACTCAGATGCAGAACTTTGTTAATCAGCTTCTGAGAATGGCATTCCGTGCACCTGGAATGATGATTATGGCGTTGATTATGGCTATAAGCATTAGTCCTTCCCTCTCAGCGGTTTTCGCTGTAGCAATTCCCGTACTGCTATGCAGTGTTGGTCTCATTATCTTCAAAGGCTTCTCAAGGTTCCAGACCGTTCAGAAGAAACTCGATGGTCTGAATGCAACTGTACGTGAAAACGTAACAAACGTAAGAGTTGTCAAGAGCTTTGTAAGAGAAGACAAGGAAATCGACAAATTCAGCAAGGCAAATGGCGACTACAAGTCAGCATCTTTGAGTGCTGTGAAAATTATGATTTTCATAGGTCCTGTGATGACTCTTATAATGAATGTGACGACCATTTGCATCATTTACTTTGGAGGACAGATTGTTCTTGATAACGGCATGGAGGTCGGTAATCTGACTGCGTTCATCACATATGCGGCTCAGATTCTCTCTTCACTCATGATGGTTTCTATGCTTCTGATGACCTCTTCGAGAGCGCTTGTTAGTGCAAGAAGAATATCCCAGGTTCTTGACGAAGAGCCTGACATCAACGACGACAATGCCGCTCACAAAGAGCTCACTGTTCAGAACGGTGAAATCGAGTTCAAAAATGTCACCTTCCGTTACTACAAAAACTCTGAGGACAGCGTACTTACAGATATTAATCTGAAAATCCCAGCACATTCGACTGTCGGAATAGTCGGCTCGACTGGTTGCGGTAAGACGACTCTCGTTTCTATGATTGCGAGACTCTACGATACAGACGAAGGCGAGGTTCTGGTTGACGGCGTGAACGTCAAGGACTATTCTCTTTACAATCTCCGTGAAGGAATAGGAATGGTGCTTCAGAACAACACCCTGTTCTCAGGAACCATTGAAGAGAACCTTCGTTGGGGCAACGAGAATGCAACTGAGGAAGAGATAAGAACTGCGGCACAGAGTGCTCAGGCAGACAAATTTGTCTCCTCCTTCAAGGATGGATACCAGACAGCTATCGACCAGGGCGGTACGAACGTCTCAGGCGGACAGAAGCAGAGACTCTGCATAGCAAGAGCACTTCTTAAAAATCCGAAGGTTCTTATTCTTGACGACTCGACAAGTGCAGTTGATACTGCTACCGAAGCTCAGATAAGGGTTGCGTTCAGAAATGAACTTGCTGACTCCACAAAGATTATTATTGCTCAGAGAATTAGCTCCGTCAAGGACGCCGACATGATAATCGTCATGAATGAAGGCAGGATTTCTGGAATCGGAACGCATGACGAGCTTCTCGAAAATAACGAGGCATATCAGGAGATTTACTACTCCCAGAATGACTCTGAAAAGAAGGCGGTGTGAGTATGGCAAGAGACTTAACAGCGCTTCAAAAGCAGTATAACAAGAAAGCCGCCGACCAAAGAGGCGGACCAGGCGGAGGTCCTGGACGCGGTCCAAGAGGCGGACGTGGAGACGGCGGAAGACCCAAGGACACCGGTAAGGTAATCAGAAGACTGGTTGGATATATCGCTCAGTATAAGTTCAGACTGCTTCTGGTACTTCTTTGTATGCTTATTACCACGGTCACTTCCCTATTCTGCTCATATCTGTTGGCACCGATTATAAACAAGCTTACACTTGCGGTAACAGGCAAAGAGCAGGAAATGAGTACGATGGAGAAGTTTGCGGACAACATCCTGAAAAGCATTACAGGTGATTGCGAGATAATGGAATACATAGTAAGAGTCGTATTGGTTCTTCTCTGTATCTATCTCGTGGGCATTGTCACGAACTACCTGCAATCCCGTATCATGGTAACGATTTCGCACAATGCGATTGAGAAGATAAGAAACGACCTGTTCGAGAAGCTTCAGAAGCTTCCGGTTCGTTACTTCGACTCTCATCCGACAGGCGAAATAATGTCGAGGTTTACAAACGATATCGATAACATCGATACCATGATAAACAATACTCTAACTTCGCTTATATCAAGTGTCATCACCCTTGTGGGCACGTTTATCTTCATGATTACAACCAACTGGGTTCTGACTATTGTTACAATCGTGTTTATCCCGATATTCGCTTTTGGCGGTTCGGCTATCGCAAAGCGTTCTTCAAAGTACTATACCGGTCAGCAGGCGGCTCTTGGAGCTGTCAACGGTTATGTTGAAGAGACCATCACCGGTCAGAAGGTTGTAAAGGTCTTCAACCATGAGGAAACTGCGGTTGAGGAATTCAGCCAGCTTAACGACGATATGCGTGACAAGCAATTCAGAGCACAGTTCTGGGGCTCTGTAATGGGTCCTATCATGGGCAACACATCTCAGATTGCTTATGGCGTTACAATCGGTGTCGGCGGTATTCTGATGCTCACCGGCAATCTTTCAACCGGTGCTCTGACAGTATTCTCTAACTACTCCAAAGAGTTCTCACGCCCAATAAACCAGATGTCCCAGCAGATGTCAACCATCTTTGCGGCACTTGCCGGAGCTGAGAGAGTCTTTGAGGTCATGGATTCCGAACCGGAAGTTGCGGATTGCGAAAATGCTCTTACAACTCCGATTCAAGGCGAGATTATTCTTAAAGATGTAACCTTCGGCTATGTTCCCGACAAGGTAGTTCTGAAGCACATCAGCCTCTGGGCTCATCAGGGACAGAAGATTGCGTTTGTAGGTTCTACCGGTGCCGGCAAGACTACAGTTACGAACCTTCTCAACCGCTTCTATGACATCAACGAAGGTGAAATCCTTATTGACGGTCATGAGGTCAAGGAATACAACCGCGAATACTTGCGACAGAACATTGCGATGGTTTTGCAGGACACTCACCTGTTCACCGGAACTGTTATGGAGAATATCCGCTACGGCAGGCTTGATGCGACGGACGACGAAGTTATCGCCGCCGCTAAGACCGCAAGCGCTCACTCCTTCATAATGAGGCTTGAAGACGGCTACAACACCGTTCTTGAAAGCGATGGAGCAAACCTGTCGCAAGGTCAGAGACAGCTTCTGAACATCGCCAGAGCGGCTCTCTCGAAGGCTCCGATACTTGTTCTCGATGAGGCTACATCCTCAGTTGATACAAGAACCGAGCGACACATCGAGCACGGTCTCGACAGACTCATGAAGGGCAGAACGACATTCGTCATCGCCCACAGACTTTCGACTGTACGAAATGCGGAAGCCATCATGGTTCTTGAAAACGGCGAAATTATCGAGCGTGGCAACCACGACGACCTCCTGAAGCTCAAAGGCAGGTACTACGAACTGTATACCGGCAAGAAGGAGCTTGACTGATAAAAATCAAAGCATCCGAGGCGAGTCTTCGGATGCTTATTTTTTGCACGAAAATAGCACCCTTCGGGTGCTATTTTCGTGGCGGAGAAAGAGGGATTTGAACCCTCGCGCCGGTAACCCGACCTACTCCCTTAGCAGGGGAGCCCCTTCACCACTTGGGTATTTCTCCAGGTGACTGTAGTTTCTTGCCTATCTCGGCAAGCGACTATACTATTATAGCGGTAGTCGGGGCAAAAGTCAAGTCTTTTTTCACATTTATTTTTTCAGCCTTCGATTTCTGCATTTTCAGTCTCTATGGAATCCTTAGTTCCCCACTTTGTCGTCTTGAAGAATGTGATTGACATTACAGTTGAAATGCACCAGCCTACAGGCCAAGCGCACCAGATTCCGGTTATGCCAAGCGAAGTCTTTGACAAGACAAGCGCAAGTACAACTCTTATAATCAAATCCGTGAACGTCGCCGCCATAAACTTGTTCATAAGTCCGGCTCCTCTAAGCACTCCATCGGTTACGAGCTTTGCGGCAACTACAAAGTAGAACGGCGATATAATTCTGAGGAACGAAACACCAACGTCTACCGACTCCCCTGTCGGGCTTTCAAGGAACAGATAGAGAATTCCGCTTGAAAATGCCCAGTAAACAAGAACTATAGGTACACAGAGTACAAACACGATTTTGAGTCCCGCCTTCCAGCCGAGGTTGATTCTTGAATACTTCTTCGCTCCTAAATTCTGGGCTGTGAAGCTTGAAATACCGTTACCAAGAGTCGTGAGGGACGTTACTACCATATTATTGAGCTTAACTGCGGCTGAATATCCAGCCATTGCGGCTGTTCCGAAGCTGTTGATAACACTCTGGATTATAATGTTTCCAACGGATATGAAGCTCTGCTGAAGGATGCTTGGGATTGCAACCACTGCAAACTGTTTGACGCAATCCCACGAGAATATCTGAACCTTGCCATCGGTTTTTATTTTCGAGAATCTCACGAATACTACTGCAACCGCAAGAATACAGCTTATTCCCTGACAGATAAGAGTTGCAAGAGCTACGCCGGCTACACCCATATCGAAAACAGCTACAAAGAGAATATCGACGCCGATATTCGCAACGGACGAGCACATCAGGAAGAAGAACGGAGTTTTTGAATCGCCGAGAGCTGAGAAGATGCCGGTGGCAATATTATAGAAGAACATGAACGGAAGACCGCATATGTAGATATCAAGATATAGCTTTGAATCTGCGAAGACATCATCGGGGGTATTTATGAGTCTTAAAAGTGTTCCACAGAATATCAATCCGAAAATCATCAGGACTGCGCATAGAACTGCGCTTACAATCAGTGCTGAATAGACGGCTGTTTTGAGCTCTTTGTACTTCTTCGCACCGAACAGCTGAGCCGAGATTACTGAACAACCGATATTGCAACCGAATGCAAAAGCTATGAATATAAGTGTTATTTCGTAGCTGTTCCCCACTGCCGCCAATGCGTCATTGCCGATAAACTTTCCGGCGACAAGGCTGTCGGCTATATTGTAAAGCTGCTGAAATATGATGCTTCCGAATAGTGGGATGCAGAATTTCAGAAGCACCTTCGTAGGGTCGGACGTTGTTAAATCTCTATTCATAAATTTCCTCCATCTATATAAAGCACAAAAGCTGTTGACTTTTCTCCAAGCACATATTATAATACCAATGTGGATTTCAGTCAATAAGACTAGTCGACTTTTTCAGACAATTTGTTTTATTCACACGCTTTTATCAATACCGGTTGAAAACTTTTTTAATTTTTGCGATTGCTACAATGAGGTGAATTTATATGAAATTGATGATTGCATCGGACATACATGGCTCTGCGTATTATTGCAAGAAGCTACTTGAAAGATTTGAATCTGAGGGTCCAGAAAAGCTCATACTGCTTGGCGATATATTGTACCACGGTCCGAGAAATGCTCTTCCGAAGGAGTATAATCCTGCTGAGGTTGCGGAGATGCTGAACGAAATCAAAGATAGCATACTTGCAATCAGAGGAAACTGTGATTCGGAAGTAGACCAGATGATGCTACACTTCCCTATTCTTTCTGACAGCGCACTTATCTATTTTGAAGGACGTGAATTTTACCTTACGCATGGGCACAACTATGGCGAAACCAATCCTCCGCCGATTACAAAAGGCACAATTCTCATGTGCGGACACACGCATGTGCCGAAGTGTCAGGAATATGATGGATATATCTACGTCAATCCCGGGTCTGTCTCGATTCCAAAAGAAGACAGTCCGCACAGCTATATTGTCCTAGAAGACAGCACAATCATATGGAAGGATATTAACGGAAACGAATATATGAAGCGAGAGCTATAATTAGAAGAGGACGCCTTACACCGGTGTCCTCTTTAGTTTATCTTCTTTTGCGGAATATTCTTGAAATCCTGGTCTTGCGCTTGACTTTCTTACACTCACGTCTTTCGCTACGCCTTACTTTTCTTTCGGCGCTCTTGCGTTTGTGCTCTTCGACGACAGACATAGGCGCTAAAGTCGTTGATTTAGCCATAGAAGCATTGCGACCTATCCAGCCGGCGATATCTGAATCCTCAAAGTCATAGACAAGCTTCTTTGAATAAGCTTTCTCGTATGCCTCAATCTTCTGCTGATAGTCGGTCTCCATCATGATAAAGCTGTTTTCACGGGCAGATTTATTCGGGTCGGGATAAATTGGCTTCAATATGTGGATGACGTACTCGGTCTTGTAAAACTCGCCGTTATCCATCTCGTCAGTGTCACGAATTTCGACAAAGCAAGAAATTATCGGGACATTATTCTCGGCGGCGTAATAGTAGGCACCACGCTTGGGAGGACGAGGCTTGCGATAGTTGAACCACATTTCCTGTTCGGGATAAATCAGAATAACCGAATTTTTCTTGAGCTCCTGCCTTATCTTTTCGGCAAAAAACTCGGAACGGCGTTCCTTCTGGCTCGGAAGCGGAATCGTGTCGGCATTCTTCATGATGTAGCCGAGTAAACCACCCATTGCAAGGTTGGTTTCCTGACTGACAATACGCATGTGCTTGTGACCGGTTTTGCGCATGGCAGTACGGACTATCGTCGAGTCAAGAGGATTGAAGTGGTTGCTTGTTATAATAGCACCAGACGTAATTCCAATGATATTCTTTGCGCCTTCAACCCGAGTCTTGCGATTTACCATTCTGGAAACAGAATCGGTGATTGCTCTTGCACAGAGAGTGTCTACACGCTTCTTCAGAGTCTTGCTATTGGCGATAAACTCATCGACAAGCGCATTCTTTTCGTCACGGGAAAGCG
Source organism: Oscillospiraceae bacterium (assembly GCA_021200775.1). Lineage (GTDB taxonomy): Bacteria > Bacillota > Clostridia > Oscillospirales > Ruminococcaceae > Faeciplasma. Next base: position 163,183 of record JAJQGB010000004.1, on the reverse strand, counting down.
AGGCGTCGTCAACTTCAACCTTACTGTTGAAATCCTGCTCTGCTACCTTCTCTTCGATATTCTTAATTACTTCGTCCTTGTGGCTTCCTATAATCATATACGAATCTTTACTCCGTTATCATGCATTTTCTTGAATGTTACTTCATTTTTATCCAGAACAGATGCCTTGGAAATAAGCTTCATCAGCGTATCACTGTCGGCTTTTTGCTTGGATTCGTCATAATTTGCCTTGAAGTCGAGAATATCGTTCTTGAACGGCGACATCTCGGCATATTTCCAGAAATATTCCTCATAAGGGATGTTATCATAGCACCAAGGCTTCTGGAAGAGGTTAAAATGTATCAGCTTAGGATTAGGATTAAGCTTGACCTCGCCGCCCTGAGGAGGCATCGTATCCCAGTCATCGGATAGATATTTGATATTGCCGTTGCACATAGCGTTGATATAGTCCTGATCGGGTGCAACGGTGTCGAAGTGATACTCATTCATGAGATTTAAGAAATGCTCGCTGAAGTGTCTGTCACGCATCATCTTCAAATCCATCAGAAGAATTCCCGAATTAATGTAATCATCCGAAGCTGTACCAACAGCGTTTTCGGTATAAAAGACTAAATCCGGGACGCCCTGAATTGAACGGTCACAGCAAGCGCCGATGATATTGCCTTCAAGGTCAGTATTATATAGCTCAGAAATGTCACCCGGGACGATTATGTCGCTATCGATATATACGCCTTTATCATACTGCGGGAACATATCTGCGATGAAAATTCTGAAATAAATAGTAAGCGTGAAATAATCGCATCTTAACTTGTTTTCTTCTCTTGCAACGATGCCGTGGAACTCATCTTCCATTTTTGTAAATTCAATCGAAAACGGAGCTTTGACACCGGTCTTTATCTTTTCTATAGACTCATCGGTCAAATCCTGATGGAGCACGTGAATAATGTACTCGTTATCTTTGGATGCGTTATCAACCATTGAACGAATTGCACAGTCGAGGTAGGGAGCGTAGCCCTCGTCGACCGAGAAAAATATCGGAATTAGTGACATATTGATTTTCCTTTCATTGTCTGTTTTTAACGATTGACTCATAGAATACTGTATACTCAGAGAGCAAATCGTCGTATTCATGTAGCTTTAAAACCTCGTGAAGCCTGGAAATATCCCACGGCTTTACGGTTACTGTTCTTATGTACGGGAAGAAGCGAAAGCTGGTTGTGAAATGTTGCATAACTGTGTCCGGCTTGAGCTTTCTTTGCTCGTTGAATCTGCGTGGGCAGATTTTCTTCGATATAGCGAGCTTGTTTATTGCCGACTGGTCGGGCATGAACATCTCTTTTTCACAGCAACGCTTGCGGCAATTCCTGAAAAGACCGGTTTCCCTTATCTTAGACATATTCATGAGGAGAACGCCGGAATTGAGATAATCCCGCTTGAATGGATTGTTTCTGAAGAACCATCCGCCGTAGTAGTCGAGAACACCGGCAATCTCGTAATCGGTCATATCCTGATTATAAAACTCGCCCGGGTCCAGATGACAAACAACGTCGTTGTCAAGATACATTATCTTATCTGGAATTTCGGGAACTTCATCGGAGAAGAGTCTTAGCATACAGAAAGGCGTAAACCTTGTACCCATATTGACTGTGGGAACTTCTTTCTTGAAATGCTCGGAAATGTCTATGAGCGTAATACTATTGGAGTCATTATAACCCTTCATGTACTTTTCAAGAGCAGATATGACATCGTCCTTGACAGGCGAAATATGCTTCCCCTGAAAGTCCATTTCCGCAGTCAGAACCCATACGTGAAGTTCATCATGAATATTTCTGAGAAGAGACATAACGGAGATTATCAAGCCTCGCTCTATATTTCCGTCGCCACAGTAAAGTACGTTCATTCTGAGCCTTTCTTCACATATCTGATGTATTCGTAGTTGCTGTTCTTGCTTCTTTTAACCATTGTCTGGTGAATCTCGTCGCAAAGCTTGCGCTGAGCTTCTTTGGTCTTCAGATTCTTATCCGGATAAAACGGTCCGTCGATGTAGACTGTAGTTTTAGGCTTTTTGCCGAATCTTCGCTTCTGATACGTTGTAGTCATACAGTAAGCCGGAGCATCGAACATCACAGGAAATCTGAAGGACGTTATAGGAAAAGGTCTTACAAATGTGCAGTTCTGCCAGAGGTGCGCCTCTGGATAAACTACAATAACTCTCCCGTCTTCGAGATGCCTCTTTATCGCATCGAGAAACAGCTTCATATGCTCCATAGAATCCGGAACCACTATTCCGCCGATTATCGGGATTATCTTCCCGATTACCGGGAGTTCAAGATTATCAACACCTGCCACGGAGAAGATTCTTTTTGGGAAGACATACTGAGTCGGAGAGAAGACGTCTCCAAGAGTCTGAGTGTGGTTGCCGTAAAGAACGAATCCGGTGTCTTTACATTTTTTGAAGGCTTCTCTACCCACAACTTTTGTATGGAGAGCAAGTCTTGAATGGAAGAATCCAAAAATGAAAGCCAAAGAGTAAGCTATCCATGAAAAGAAACGGTATGTCTTGTTTGTGTGATACCATTTATAGCTTTTTGGAATAACGCCCTCCGACTTGCCACTGTCGACAAAATCGTCGGTATACTCTTCGTAATAACGAACTTCTTTCGGCTCACTGTTCAAGCCCTTCACTTCCCCGCTGAAAAATCATCGTTTTGATTATAGCATATTTTTTTAAGTTCGTCTACTGCTAATTTTACCAAAATGTCTGAAATAAATCAAGCCACAGTTTCAGCAACAAAGCTCTACTCTAAAAAATCCGGGAGTAGAGACGATAGTAGATTGACTCTACTGCAACAAAAATCAGGTGGGCTGTTGAATCCCACCTGACTTAAATTAACCTATGCTTTAAATATCGCCCTCACGAAATTATAAATGTGAGGTCGGATGACATTGCCGCCATGGTAGCCACCTTTAACATAATTCCACAAATGCGTAACCCCGTTTTCTTCCAGGATATTGTGATAAGTCTCGGGCGTCGAGTAAACGACCGTGTCATCGGAGCCGGCGCTGATTAGAAGCAAGTAGGGAGATTCATCCTCAAAGACCATATCCTCGGCATCAATCAAATCATCCGTTAGTCCGGGCGCTGGACAGATTGCTCCGACATAGCCGAATAAATCAGGTCTTGTAAACCCTATGTAAAGCGATTCCCTGCCGCCCATAGAGAAGCCGGTTATTGCAGTATAATCACGACCGGTTTTGATGGAGTAGTTCTCCTCCATATAAGGCATAATCTCGTCTACAAGCATGTTGATGAAGTTATCATAAAATGCATTGTTCTTGGCATTGAGACCGTCGCATGTGTCCTGAGAATCGCTGGCGTAGATATCCGGGAATACGACTATCATCTCTTCAGCCTCGCCATCAGCAATTGCATTGCCGATTATTTGCTGCAGTTTGAGTGAAGCATCTCCAGCGTCAAGAAGCGAATCCTCATTTCCCCAGTAGCCATGAAGAGCATAGAGAACGGGATATTCTTTGTCTTCCGAATATCCGGCAGGCAGAAGGACATTGAAGTTCTTGTTTCGCTTACAGACTTCAGAATAGATTGTAACCTTCTCGAAAGTTCCGTAGTCTACATCCAACAAAGTTTCCGTAGATAAGCTTGGCTCATATTCGATAAGAGTATCTTCAATTGATGCCATGAATTCGTCTGGTGACATGTGGGTTACCTCCTCAATTATTTCTTCGGGTTCGTCACTGCTGATAGCTACATTTGCTGTATTGCCTGTTTCGATGAATATCGCAACAAGTGCGATAACACATACAAGAATAAGAATACTGCATAACGCAACTATAGCTGTTCTTGCTTTAGTCATTGTCAGTTGTTCCTTTCAGATGTATTGTTCCAAGTAGATATATACAATATATCAGAAAGCTTTGAAAATATCAATAGCGGTTTGACTAAAAAAGACCGGATAGCGAAAAGTCGTCAGCTTTGTTCAAATCGAGTCTCAGAATCGGTCAATAATTCTGGGTAAAGAAACACCGCAGACGATAAACGTCTGCGGTATATTGGCTGCGGCTCTAGGATTCGAACCTAGGGAATGCTGGAGTCAGAGTCCAGTGCCTTACCACTTGGCGAAGCCGCAAAATCATAACTATGCGAAAAACTTTGGCTGGGATAGGTGGATTCGAACCACCGGAATGACGGAGTCAAAGTCCGCTGCCTTACCTCTTGGCTATATCCCACCGATTATTGACAGCGCTCTGCACAGCTTTTATATTATAGCAGGGTCTTGCGAAAAATGCAAGCCCTTTTTGCAAATTTTTTTGAGATTTTTCTTTGAAGATTTTATCTTGTCCGGAAGACTCCGACAATATCGGAGTCTTCCGGACTGTAAAAATCACTTAGGGAACAGCGGAAGCTTTTCGAGGAAGAATATATCAGTTCTATCGGCGGCATCGCCTTCAGCAAGAACTGCGCACTGTCCGACGATATTTCCTCCGGCATACTCTACGAGCTTGTGGACAGCTTCAAGGGATTCACCGGTAGAGATTACATCGTCGACGATGAGGACTCTCTTACCCTTCATGAAATTTGCTTCGTTCTGGTCGAGCCAGAGCTTCTGGGAAGATGCAGTGGTGATGGACTTGACGTCTACAGAAATGGGATTACGCATGTAGAGCTTTGCCATCTTTCTTGCGACAATGTAGGTTACACTGTCACCGATTTCACGTGCCATTTCGTAGGCAAGCGGAATTCCCTTCGACTCTGCGGTGATAATGACATCGCACTCGGGAATCTTCTTGACGAGCTCCTTGGCGCAGGCAACCGTCAGCTCAACATCCGAGAACATTATGAAAGCGGCGATGTCAAGATGCTCGTTTACCTCGCACAGAGGCAACTCCCTCGTCAGTCCGGCGACGTTAAGCGTATAGGACTTGGACTTTGCGTTTGTTTCCATGATACATTTTCCTTTCTAGAAAAAATTTCTCAATACAAGGTCTTTGAGGCTAGCCTCAGACCATTCCTCCTAATTTTGCACCGCCCAATAGATGGAAATGCAGATGCATGACCGTCTGACCAGCAGACTCGCCACAGTTTGATACGACTCTGTAGCCGCTCTCGTCGAGTCCTATAGAATGAGCATACTCAGCAATAGCCTCGTAAATCTTTGCGACAACTGCACTGTTTTCGGGAGTGATTGCACTTACTCCGGAGATATGCTCCTTCGGGACGAAGAGAACATGAACAGGAGCTACCGGCGATATGTCCTTGAAGGCATAAACGTATTCGTTTTCAAAAACCTTCGTTGAAGGAACTTCGCCGCTTATGATTTTGCAAAACAAACAATCTGACATTTCGCACTATCCTTTCTATCATTTTATGAATTCAGATACAACTTCTGCAACCTGTGACAAAGCAACATCAATCTTATTGGTGTCTCCTACTCCTGCCATTGCAGAATCGGGTCTTCCTCCACCCTTGCCGCCGGTGAGAGAAGCAACCTTTCCAGCAAGCTTTCCGGCAACTACGCCTTTAGCTATAGCTTCCTTGCCGCAGGACACTGCCAGGTTGCCGGTAGTACCATTTACGCAAGCGATAACACAGACATTATTCGGAGCCTTGTCTCTTACCATTTCAGCAATAAGTCTTATATCATCCGGCTTCAAGCCGTCAAACTTGGCGTGATATACATTCAAGCCGTTAAGCTCTTCACCGTTTGTAAGGACACTGTCAGCTCTTATCTCAGCCATAACCGCATGGAGCTTCTCATTCTCTTTTTCGAGAGTGTGAACTTCCTCCGAAATGCCCTTGCACTTCATAACTAGATCCGATGGATTACTGAGCTTCAGAGATGCCGCCGCTTCGTTAATCTGGGCGGTTTCCTTAGACATGAGCTCCAAAACTCCCCAACCGGTTACGGCTTCGATTCTTCTTACACCTGCGGCAACGGACGACTCACTCACAATCTTGAAAAGTCCAGCCTGAGAAGTGTTGTCAAGGTGGGTTCCTCCGCAGAATTCAAGGGATGCGGTTTCGTTAGCAGTTCCCATTTTTACGACTCTTACGGTTTCGCCGTATTTTTCTCCGAACAGTGCCATTGCACCGAGCTTCTGGGCTTCGGCTATCGGCATTACCTCGGTTGTGACATCCATGTTTGAAAGAATCCATGTGTTTACGAGCTTCTCGACTTCAGAGATTTCTTCCTTTGTCATTGCTGAGAAGTGGGAGAAGTCGAATCTGAGTCTTTCGCTGTCGACAAGTTGTCCAGCCTGATGAACATGGTCTCCGAGAACTTTTCTCAGAGCCGCCTGCAAGAGATGTGCACTGGAGTGATTTCTCCTTACAGCCATACGGTAATTTGCATCGACCTCAAAATCAGCTTCTTCGCCGACTTCGATTGCACCGTCGACGACTTTAGCCTTGTGGGCAATCTTTCCGCCGACAGCCTTTGTAGTGTCAAGTACTTCGCACTTGCCAGTTTTAGTGGTGATTACTCCCCTGTCTCCTACCTGTCCGCCGCTTTCAGCGTAGAACGGAGATACTTTTGAAACGATATAGACCTCGTCGCCGATTCCGGCATATTCGAGGAGCTCTTCGTCATTAGCAATATAATCGATAGTTGAGTGAGCGCTCAATGTCTCGTAACCGACAAATTCGGTTGAATATTCTTTCGGCATCTTGTGGAAGATGGTTTCGTCGGCGCCCATGTACTTTGAGTCGCCTCTGGCGGCTCTTGCGGTTTCCTTCTGATGTTTAAGGGCTTCTTCGTAACCCTCTTCGTCACATTCAAGACCCTTTTCTTCAAGGATTTCTCTTGTCAAATCAATTGGGAAGCCGTAGGTATCGGAAAGAGTGAAGCACTTTTTGCCGTCGAGAACTGTCTCGCCGTTTGCTTCAAGCTCATCAATATAGCCGTTAAGAATTCCCATTCCTCTGTCAATAGTGGCATTGAAGTTCTTTTCTTCGTTTGTGAGGAGCTTTTCAATGTAGTCGTACTTATCTTCGAGCTCGTTATACTCGGACTTTGAAGAATCGACAACGGTCTTGACAAGGTCTTTAAGGAACAGACCATTAATTCCTAGAAGCTTTCCATGCCTTACTGCACGTCTTAAGAGCCTGCGCATTACATAGCCTCTACCTTCGTTTGAAGGAAGAATTCCGTCGGAAGCCATGAATGTAACAGCTCTTATATGGTCGGTGATGACTCTTATAGATACGTCCTTCTTGTGGTCTACGCCGTACTCACAGCCGGCAATTTCACAGATCTGATCTCTTACTGCCTTGATGGTATCGACATCAAAAATGGAATCAACACCCTGCATAAGTACGGCAAGTCTTTCAAGACCCATACCGGTGTCAATATTCTTCTGAGCTAGAGGAGTGTATGTTCCGTCTTCGTGGCGCTCATACTGAGTAAATACGAGGTTCCAGAACTCCATATATCTGTCGCAATCACAGCCGACGTGGCAATCGGGCTTGCCGCAACCGTATTCCGGTCCACGGTCGAAGTAGATTTCTGAACAAGGTCCACAAGGACCGTCGACTCCTGCTTCCCAGAAGTTGTCTTCCTTGTCCATTCGATAGATTCTGTCCATCGGGACTCCGGCTTTTTCATGCCAGATTTTCTCGGCTTCGTCATCATCTTCATAGACGGTTACGTAAAGCTTGTCCTCAGGGATTTCGAGTACTTTCGTGACGTACTCCCATGCCCAAGTGATGGCTTCTTCCTTGAAATAATCGCCGAACGAGAAGTTACCGAGCATTTCAAAGAAGGTTCCGTGACGTGCGGTCTTTCCTACGTTTTCAATATCGTTGGTTCTTATGCACTTCTGGCAGGTTGTCATTCTGGTTCTAGGAGGAACCTCCTGACCGGTGAAATACGGCTTCAAAGGAGCCATACCTGCAATTATGAGAAGAACGCTCTTGTCGTTCTGGGGCACCAGAGAATAGCTCTTATGGCGAAGGCATCCCTTCGACTCAAAGAATTTAAGATAGCTCTCCCGAAGCTCATTGAGCCCCATCCATTTCATAAACATCTTCCTTTCAGATTCTTTTTATAGGCAAATAAATATGCCCCGACCCACAAACATGGGGCGAGGCAATCGCTGTACCACCCAATTTTATTATGCAAGAAAGTCCTGCATAATCTCATATGGCTGTAACGGTGCCGACCGTTGCGGTTTTCCGCAAAGCTCAGGGGGAGCACCTGCATCCGCACACGAACTCGCACCGACCGTTCGCTCTCTTAGTTGCGGTTTTCGCAGTCATTCCCTTCAACGCCTTTAACCAAAGACAATTATATTCGCTTTTTTCCCGCTTGTCAACCTTTTTGAAAAAGTTTTATTTGAGTTCTTCCCTAAGAATCTTGTAAAACTCGTTCAGATTGGACACCGAATATTCCTGTCCGAAATCCGGCTTCTCGCCTGCTCTGTCTATCAAAATCGAAGGACAGTCAAAGCGCTTGGCAGTAAGAATGTCCTTCGGCTCATCACCTATCATAACCATCTCGTCAGGTAACAGATTATAATGCTCTGCGATTATTTCAAGACCTTTGGGAGATGACTTGCGATAGCCGCAGGTGATTGACGATACGTACATATCGAAATACGGCAGTAATTCCGCAAAATAACTCTTGTGAAGCTCGTCCGGCATACCGGTTGCGACGTCAGTCAGAGTACAGACGATATAACCATCCTCACGGAGCTTTTTCAGTATTGGCACCGAGTCCGGATAAATATATGGCTTCAGGTTCATGTGGGCGAAAAATTCTCTTATTACGTCTGAAAGATTAAAATCACAGTTCCAGTCCTTCGTCACGTCCGAGAAAATCTCCTCCGGCGTAAAATCCTTTTCACGTGGCTTGATTTGCGGACTGTAGGAACGATATATTTCTATCGACTTTTCAAGCTCTTCATCGCTTATTGGAAGATTCAGAACCTCCCTGACGTGATGAAGTGCAGGTCCGTAGTAGTCAAGCCAGGTGTTTGGCATATCTATGTATTCCATCAGTGTTCTTCCGACGTCGAATACCACTGCTTTTATCAAGTACATTCCCTCCCGAATAATCTGTAACTGCTATTATACACGATTTGGGGAGAGTTTGCAAGAGATAATCAGACAAACTGCGAGTTATAAAGAGTCGCATAGAAGCCGCCTCTTTGCATAAGCTCGTCATGGGTTCCACATTCGGTGATTTCGCCATGCTGTAGCACAAGAATCATGTCGGCGTTCCGGATTGTCGAGAGTCTGTGTGCGATTACGAACGATGTCTTGCCGTTCATAAGCTTTTTCATGGCTTCCTGAATGAGAATCTCGGTACGGGAGTCGACGTTTGATGTGGCTTCATCTAAGATTAGCATGTGGGTTTTCTCATTCATGAGCATAGCTCTTGCAATCGTTATAAGCTGGCGCTGACCTTTCGAGATGTTTACGCCGTCGTCGGAAATGATTGTGTCATAACCATTCGTGAGTCTCTCGATATACGATTCCATCTTTGCGGCACGTGCGGCTTCCCTGACTTCCTCCATGGTTGCGTCTTCTTTACCATAGGCGATATTTTCATAGATGGTTCCGCCGAAGAGCCAGGTGTCCTGTAAAACCATCGTGTAAGCTCGTCTTAAATCACTTCGTTTGAGGTCGTGAATCTCGGTTCCATCGACAGTGATTTCGCCGCTGTCAGGCTCGTAGAAACGCATCAGAAGATTGATTATGGTTGTCTTGCCTGCTCCGGTGGGTCCGACTATGGCGATAGTCTTTCCCTGCTCGGCTGAGATATCGATATTTTTAAGGATTGTTCTGCCCTTTGTGTAGCTGAAGGTGATGTCTTTCAGTTCAACGTCGCCCTCTACTTCATTTAAAGGCAAGGCATCGGGAGAATCTGCCGGCTCGGGATTTTCATCCAGGATTCTGAATACACGTTCAGCCGCCGAGAATGCTGACTGAAACTCGTTCATTATCTGTGCAAATTCGTTTATAGGTCCTGCAAACTTTCTTGAATACTGGACAAACTTTGCAACACCGCCGAGAGTAATGAAGAAGAGCGATGCTTCCTTAACAGCTCCTGAGCTTGAAAACATGTACATTATTCCGCCGAGAATCATTATGAGCGACAAAGACAGGTTGTTGACAAGTCCGACCGACGGTCCCAAGAGTGCACCATAGTATTCCGCCGTGTAGTCTGCGTCCATAGCTTGCTTGTTTCTCTTGCCGAAGCGTGAGGAGATTTCCTTCTCCATTCCGTATGCAGATATCGTTCTTCCTCCGGAAAGCATTTCCTCGGCGTAGCCGTTGAGCTCTCCCAGTTCGGATGAGCGCTTATGGAACAGCGGACGAACTTTTTTCGAGCGATACTGTGTCATGATGACCGAAATTGGGACGGTTATCACGAACACGATGATAAGTGGCTTCGAGATTTGCCACATGAATATGAGTGAGCCGACAACCGTATAGATGCTCGTCAGAACCTGAACCAAATCGGTAGAAAGAGATGTGTTTACAGTATCAATATCGTAGGAAATACGACTTATCATGTCGCCGGCGGGATGTGTGTCGAAATAGCCAATCGGAAGGTTTGTAAGCTTCTCGAAGAGCTCACGGCGCATTGTGTAGACTATCTTCTGACTGATGTGAATCATCAGAACCGACATTGCGTAGGAAAGAACAGCCGAAACGACGTAGCAAACGAGCATATATATGACATTCTGCCAGACAGCATCGAAATCAACATTACCTGCAGAAGCCATAGCATCTATAGCATCACCAGAGAACTGTGGTCCCATGAGTGCAAGCTGATTCGAGACAAGTGTCAGGACAATCGCTACCGCAAAGAGAAATTTATGCTGGAGGATGTATTTCGATAGTCTGAGAAGAACGCCGTTACGGGTCTTCTTGTCGAGCTTCTGGGTCTCACCCTTTTTCGACCCGCCTTTTATGTCATTCTGTAGCCTATTCAACGAAACCGCCTCCCATCTGTGATTCGCTTATCTCACGGTACTCAGTGCAGTTTTCCATAAGCTCGTCGTGAGTACCGTAACCGATGATTTCTCCGTCATCAAGAACTAGAATCTTATCACAGCTCTTGACGGACGAAACTCTTTGTGCTACGGTGATAACCGTTGAATTGTGGATATTTTCTGCGAGAGCTTTTCTGAGATTTGCATCGGTCTTGTAGTCGAGTGCTGAGGAGCTGTCGTCCAATATCAGAATATCAGGTTTTGTGGCAACGGCACGTGAGATAAGAACTCTCTGCTTCTGTCCGCCGGAAAGATTCGCGCCTTTAACAGCAAGAACGCTGTCGTAGCCGTCTTTCTTTGCGGAGATGAAATCATCCGCCTGAGCTATCTTTGCGGCTTCGACTATTTCTTCATGCGTGAGATTTCTGCCGAAGCGGATATTCTCTTCAACTGTATCTGCATACAAAAAGTCGTTTTGCATTGCACTGCCGAAGAGAGTGTAAAGCTTTTCCTTCGGAATGGTTCTGATGTCTTCACCATCTATGTAGATTGCACCCTCTGAAACATCGTAGAAGCGCATGAGGAGCTTGATTAGCGTTGATTTGCCGCTACCAGTGGCGCCAATTACACCTAAAGTTCCGCCACGTTCTACTTCAAGATTGATGTTTTCGAGATTATTTTTCTTGCCTTCATACGAGAACGAAACATTCTTGAAGACGATGTGCTTGTCGGTTGTTATATCAGGGTATTGAGATTTATCGGCAACCTGCAAGTCTTCCTCGCAGAAGAGAATTTCGTCGACACGCTTTGAGGAAGCTTCAGCTTTCGTGAACATGACGAAAAGTCTCGTCACACCCATCAGTGCGTTTGAAATGAGGGTGAAGTACTGCATGAAGGCGATTACCGTTTCCGGAGCTGAAGTTCCGCCTTGAATTCTGTATGCCGCCAGAACTACGACTACTACAATACCAAGGTTCATCGAAAGTGTCATAATCGGGTTGACAAGACCCATCGTGATGTTTGCTTTTTTCTCGTCCTTGACAAGAGCCTTGTTTGTAACGTCATAACGGTTCTGCTCGTAGGTTTCTTTTGAAAGAGCCTTGATGACTCTTATCCCGGAAACATCCTCACGAACGACTCTGGTCATGCCGTCAACTGAATGCTGGACTTTGGTGTAAAGTGGAACGCCCTTCATTGATATAAAGCAGACGACCACAAAGATTATCGGAACCATCGCTATCATGACGATTGCGAGATGAGCATCCATAAAAAGGGTTATGATAACGCCGCCGATAAGCATTATCGGCTGTCTGATGCCCATACGTTGCATGGTTCCCAAAAAGTGACGGATATTGTATGTATCAGTAGTGATTCTCGATTCCAGAGATGCAATTGTGAACTTGTCCGTCTGGGCGGCAGAAAGACGGATTGTTTTCTCGAATAAATCCTGACGGAGCTTCTCTATAGCAGTCCTGGTTAGAAGCTCGGAACGGCGATTAGCGGTGACATTCAGTCCCCATGCTACAAGCGAGAACACAACCATCAGACCGCCCCACAAAAGAATCTGCGAGATGTCCTCACGGACAACTATGCTTCCCAAAATATAACTGAGAATGTACGGTAGTGCGAGCTCGGCAACAGTTCCGAGAGATTTCAGTACCAGAACAATAGCAAGCCAACCTTTGAGAGGCTTAAGATAACGCATAATCAGCTTCACTGCTTATCTCTCCTCTCATAATATTCTCTTGCTCTGTCGGCTACTTTGGCGAGTAACGACTCGAAGGTCTCCCTTTCTTCCGGAGTCAAATCTTCTGTGATGTAGTCGTTCCACTCGTTAGTGGCTTGCATTACAGCAGGAAGCACGGCGTTGAGCTTTTCCGTAGGATAACAGCAAAGGATTCTCTTGTCGGTCTTCGACTGTTCACGGGTTATAAAGCCGTCCTCTTCAAGATGTGCAAGATTCCTTGCAATATTGCTCTTGTTTACGAAAACATGCCTTCCGAGTTCTTCTGCTGAGATTCCCGGATGGCGGGCTATTGGTATAATGTAAGCTAAATGCCACGCACAAAGTCCTTCGCAAAGCTCGTTTTCACGAATTCTGTCAGCTCTGAAAAGATTTCCACAGCGACTTATTACGTCCGCTTGTCTTAAAATTCTTGGCAAGGCGATTTCCCCTTTCAAAAATAGTTGCAACCGCAACGATTGCGTTCGCAACTAATTATAACACCATATCCGCAAATGTCAAGTGGTTTGTATACTTTTTTTGCAAAATAAAAACCGCCTCGTAAAGAAGCGGTTGTGGTGAAGATAATAGGACTCGAACCTATGACCCCCTGCACGTCAAGCAGGTGCTCTACCAGCTGAGCTATACCTTCATTTGAGAACAGAATAGATTATACTAAATCCCAAGTCATTTGTCAAGCCCTTTTTCAAAAAAAGATTTTGTGATGTGAAAAAGAATCCGCCGATGATACTGTTCACCAGCGGATAGAATGGAATTAATCGGAATTTTTCATCCAGTCAGGGTCGCCGACTCTGAGAACACCAATCGTATCTCCGAGCCATTCAAGACTATCCTTTACCCAGTTGCGGGTACGACTACAAATCCAGTCGGTATTCTGCAAGCAGGGCTCACAGGTTGAGAAGCCGTGATTTGCATAACCATAGATATGTGCTTCAAACGGCACGTTGTGGCGGTACAAAGCGTCCAGAAGCTGAATTGTGTTCTCTGGCGGAACTGTGCCGTCAGTTCTTGAAGAGAAGATGAAGCACGGACTGGTTTTCTCGTCGACGGCTTCTATTATGTCAGGAGCTGTCGGACAATAGACATCAGCAGTCTCTTTTACGATAACCGGATATCCCAGAATACATGCCTGAGGACGGTATTTCGACATTGTCGCAGTTGCCGCAGCAAGATGTCCCCCGGCTGAGAAGCCGATTACCGCAATCTTTTCCATATCGATGTGCCACTCTTCGCTGTTATCCTTGATAAGCTCGTAAGCCTGTTCGTAGTCATCAAGAGGATTACTCCACTTGCAATCTTCATTGAGAGAATACCTCAGAATGAAGACCTGGTAGCCGGCTTGAAGGTAGACAAATGCAATCGGGTCGGCTTCGCGGTCGGAGCAATACATGTATCCTCCGCCCGGAAGAATTATCATCGCTGGACGCTTCTCTATCCCCCAGAATTCGCCACCTACAGGCTGTATGTACCCAGTAAGGCTGACGTTTCTCTCTTCGTTGAGTGTTATTGACACCGTTTGCATATTGAATCCTCCAGTGTTTTAGTATTCACTGATGAGGAAATCCTCGACTACGTCACAGAAATGGATTAAGGAAAGCCTGTCATGATTCATGCGATTTGCAAGACCGATGATTGCCTCTTTATTTGCACTGATGTCGGGGATTTCTTCAATTATCTCATCAGAATCTACGGCAATAATGCCGTAAGTGGATAAGCCCTTACACTCGATAACCTTATATGTAACCACATTTTCACCTCCCGAAGGCTTTTTCGGGAAGATAATATCACATACGGGCTATATTTCAAGATGAATTTTGTCGATGTAAAGGAAAAAAGTTTTACAGCACTCAGACCTTATCGAAAATAAGCTTTGGCTTCTCTACCGGCTCATCCGAAATTGTGAGAGCGTCGGTATAGATTATTGAAGAGTTGCGGAGAAGCTCCTCCTTGTTTGAATAAAGTGTTGCGAGAAGTTCGCCCTTTTTCACTTCATCGCCAGTCTTCTTTTCGATGATAATGCCAGCTTCCAAGTCAATCTGGTCGCCTTTCTTCATTCTGCCGGCACCCAATGAAGAAGATGCCCTACCAATCTGGGCGGTGTTCATATGTTGGATGACGCCATCAGCGGGCGACAAAACTTCGAGACTGTACTTTGCCTTCGGGAAAAGGTCAGTGTTGTCTGCCCAATCGGCATCGCCGCCCTGAGCGGAAATCCACTGCTTGAACTTCTCAAATGCTGAGCCGCTGTCAAGGGAATTTTCAGCCATCTTTCTTGCTGAATCGTGAGAAATATCGTGGCACATCGAAAGAAGCGTTGAAGCAAGCTCCAGGCAGAGCTCTCTCAACTCGCCTCTGGTTTCGCCTTTAAGTACTGAAATGGCTTCAAGAACTTCGAGAGAATTGCCGACGCACTTTCCAAGCGGCATATCCATATTTGTAATCAATGCAGAGACATTTCTTCCGCATCTTCTACCGATTTCAACCATCTTCTCAGCAAGGACTTTCGCTGATTCGGCATCGGACATGAACGCACCGCTTCCGGCTTTGACATCTAAAACAATCGACTTTGCACCAGCGGCGAGCTTCTTTGACATAACGCTTGAAGCGATAAGAGGGATACTGTCGACGGTTGCGGTTACATCTCTCAAAGCATAGAGCTTCTTGTCGGCAGGAGTCATGTTTCCAGTCTGTCCGATGACGCAGATGCCGATTTTTCTTGTCTGCTCCAAAAATTCTTCTTCGGAAAGCTCGGTTCGATACCCTCGGATTGATTCGAGCTTATCAATGGTTCCGCCGGTGTGCCCGAGCCCTCTTCCACTCATCTTGGCGAAAACTCCACCACAGGATGCAACCAAAGGCGCTACGATAAGGGAGGTCTTGTCTCCCACTCCGCCGGTTGAATGTTTGTCGCAGGTCATATCGCCAAATTCGGACAAGTCGAGCTGGTCTCCCGAGTCTGCCATTGCAAATGTAAGAGTTGCGGTCTCACGGTCGGACATCGAATTGAAGCAGATTGCCATTGCGAGTGCGGACATCTGATAATCGGGAATACTTCCGTCGGTAAAGCCGTCTATGGCATACTTGATTTCCTCGTCCGTAAGTTCATATCCTCTGCGCTTTTTGAGGATTATATCGTACATTGTCATGATAATTGCTCCTATCTTTCGAGTCTGTCCGGCTTGAAGCCGTATGGGAGAAGTTCAGCAAGAGTAACCGTTGTGATATCACTCTTTGTCACCATATGGATTCTGAAATCGTCATCGCAGAACTCCCTCATAACCTGTCGGCAAACGCCGCAGGGCGAGAAAATCTCGTCATCAAGCACTCCGCCCTTGCCACCGCAGACGGCTATGTCGGTAAATTCACGCTTGCCATCGAATACAGCTTTGAAGAAAGCCGTTCTTTCGGCGCAGTTTGAAACGCCATAGCTTGCGTTCTCGATATTTGC
The DNA here is from genome assembly GCA_021200775.1 of Oscillospiraceae bacterium. Lineage (GTDB taxonomy): Bacteria > Bacillota > Clostridia > Oscillospirales > Ruminococcaceae > Faeciplasma. The sequence goes on along the minus strand of JAJQGB010000004.1, from coordinate 147,032 downwards.
TCCAGTATAAACGGTTCCGTCGGCGCAGAGAAGTGCGGCGCCGACTTTATAACCGGAATATGGCGAATAGGAATGAGACATGGCTTCAATTGCCATCTTTGAAAGCTCTTCTCTTGTAATCATTCTCAGCCTTCTTTCAGGATTTCGCCAAGAAAGCTCTTGCCGTAGAAGTCGGAATCAACGTCGAAATAATCACAGACGGTAGAAGCAATGCCGGTGAAAGACTGAAGAGTACCCATATTCACGGGAGTTACCTTCTCGCCATAAACGATAAGTGGCACATACTCACGGGAATGGTCGGTGCTTACGTCGCCCGGGTCACATCCGTGGTCTGCGGTGATCATCAGAATATCATCCGGCTTCATTTCAGAAATAAAACCGCCGAGCCAGGAATCAAATTCGTCAAGAGCAGTTGCGTAACCTACGGCATTATTTCTGTGTCCATAGACCATGTCGAAGTCGACGAGGTTTGTGAATGCCAAGCCTTCAAAGTCCATATTCTGTGCTACTATCGTATCTCGCATGCAATCGGGATTTCCGTGCGATAAGAGCGACTTAGTTATGCCCTTTGCGGCGAAGATGTCAGTAATCTTGCCGATTGCGATGACGTCCTTGCCGGCTGATTTCAGATTATCGAGCATCGTCACAGATGTCGGCTCCAAAGAGAAGTCCTTTCTGTCGGCGGTACGAGTGAAGTTGCCGGGCTCTCCTGTAAAGGGTCTTGCAATTACACGTCCGACAGCATTGTCGCCGGTGAGAATTTCCCGGGCAATTCTGCAATCCTGATAAAGTTCTTCAAGCGGAACTACATCTGTATGAGCCGCAATCTGGAAGACACTGTCGGCAGATGTATAAACAATAAGCTTGCCGGTTTTCATGTGCTCTTCGCCATAATCACGAATTACATCAGTGCCGGAGTAAGGAAGATTACAGAGGACTCCCCTGCCTGTCTTCTCGGAAAACTCATTCAGTATTTCCTCGGAAAAGCCATTCGGGAATGTCGGCATAGGTTTCTTTGAGACGATTCCTGCCATCTCCCAATGACCGGTTGTGGTGTCCTTGCCCATCGACATCTCACGAAGACGTGCAACAGAAGCAGTGGGCTTGTCGGTCTCTCCTAAGAATGAAAGACATTCGATATTTCCGATTCCCATTTTCTGAAGATTCGGGATGTTCAAAATTCCTGTGTTATAACAGCTTCTCAGGGTATTGGTTCCTTCGTCTCCAAAAAGATTGGCATCGGGAAGAGCTCCACAGCCGACGCTGTCCAAAACTATCAAAAATACTCTTTTCATTTGTTTCCTCCGTTGAATAGCTGTAAAGCCTGTTACTTTTACAAGCGAATAGCCGTGTTGAGCGCAATCTCCATCATCTGAGTAAATGAGTTCTGTCTCTCCTCAGCAGTAGTAACTTCACCGGTTACCAAGCTGTCGGAAACTGTGCACATTGCAAGAGCTTTCTTCTTTGCACGAGCCGCATTCATGTAGAGAGCCGCCGCTTCCATCTCGATAGCCATAACGCCCATCTTCTGCCAACCAGGATTTGCGGTTGTGTTGTCGCCGTAGAAGACATCTGATGAAAGAAGGTTTCCTACATGATATGTGGCACCCAATTTCTTAGCCTCTTCAACGGCAACACTCAAAACTCCGAAATCTGCAATAGGAGCAAAGGTGCCCTGAAGTTTGAAGGTCTCGGCGTATCTTGAATCGGTGCAGGCACCCTGACCGAAGACTATATCACGGACGTGGATATTCTCCTGGATTGTTCCAGCAGAACCGATGCGGATAATACTCTCAACATCGAAGAAGTTGAAAAGTTCGTAGGAGTAGATGCCGATTGAAGGCATACCCATTCCGCTTGCCATTACTGAAACCGGAACGCCTTTGTAGAGACCGGTATAGCCCTGAACACCTCTGACATTGTTTACGAGCTTCAAATCTTCAAGGTAATCGTGTGCTATCTTCGATGAACGAAGAGGGTCGCCGGGCATAAGTACGGTTTTTGCAAAATATCCGCCTTCCTCAAGCTTGATATGTGGTGTGGATTTCATTTCACTCATTACAGTAGCTCCTTTTCTTTTACTATTTTTACTATTCTTGATGTTCCGAGACGGTTTGCGCCGAGTCTGATGAAGTCCTCAGCGTCTTCAATAGACTTGATTCCGCCTGCCGCCTTGATTTTAAGACCGTTAGTTACGTGAGCCTTGAATAGTGCGACGTCTTCCTTCGTGGCACCTGCTGTAGAGAATCCGGTAGAAGTCTTGATGAAGTCGGCACCGGAATTGGAGACGATTTCGCACATCTTGATTTTCTCTTCATCATTTAGAAGGCAGGTCTCGATTATCACCTTCAGAACCTTGTCGCCGCAGGCTTTTTTGAGCTCGGAGATTTCAGACTGGATTTCGGAATACTTCTTATCCTTCAGCCAGCCGATATTTATTACCATGTCGATTTCGTCAGCACCGTTTTTGAGTGCGTCCTCGGTCTCAAATAGCTTGGTTGCGGTCGTTGAATAGCCGTTCGGGAAGCCAATTACAGTGCATATGGGAAGCTTATCGCCGACATATTCTTTTGCCTGCTTAACATATGAACAAGGAATACAGACTGAGGCGGTATGATACTTCATTCCGTCATCGCAGATGGCCTTGATTTCCTCCCATGTTGCAGACTGCGACAAAAGTGTGTGGTCGCACATAGAAAGAATTGTCTTAATATCAATTTTCTGGTCCATAAATTTTTCTCCTATCTTATGGTTTTGTATAATGCAAAGCTTATAGCTTTTTTACCAGTTCAAAAATCGCCGCTCCGGAGAATACATCGTATGTCAGACCGGAAACATCGTCCGCAGTAAAGACAAATTTCTCAGCATACCAGAGTGGAATACACTGGTAGGAACTGATGACGTCTTTTTCAGCCTCGGATATGGCGTAGATTGCGGCTGACAAGGTAGAATACTTGCCACTTGATTCAACTGCTTCACGACAGCTTTTACTTACGATTCCGTAGCTTCCGTCCGAAAAAGCTTCGATATAATCGAAGGCTGAGCCCGAGCTGGACTCTATCTCCACAAGACAGATGTCATAATCGCCGCTTGCAAGCCTTGTAGCGTAGTCCGACTCGTTCACGATATCGATTCCTATGCTCATGCCGAGAGTGTCATTCAGCATTTCAGTTACAAGCGATAGATAGTCGGTGTACTCGAAGGTGTCGGGAACCATTATCTTCATGCCGGTTATGGTTTTCTTCTCGCTGTCAGTAAGGGTGAAGCTCCACTTATACTCGGCGAGCTGTTCGTTATATATCAGGATATCTTCAAGTGAACTGTCCGAATTCTTGCGATAATTCGAGCTTCCGACGTAGGCATCATACGGAATTATGCCGTATGCGGCAGTCAGGATATCAGGAGTTTCCGATTCGAGGGCATCCCTGTCAATAGCCATGGAGATTATTTCTCCGACTTCGTTTCTTGAAAGAATCTCGTTATCGGGATTTATGACAAGACCGCAGAAGTAAACCGAGTAGCTCTGATATTCCGATTCCTCCAAAGCACTGTCAAAAGTCGATGAAATATAAATATCGGTTGTACCATCTGTAAAGTCGGAAAGCCTTACGGCTTCGTCGCTCTCAATCAGATAGTTTACACCGTAGGGATAGACGTCGTTAAAATCACTGTAGTAGTCGTTTCTTCTGAGACGAACATAGTTGTCGGTGCCATACTCCTCATGAAGCCAGTATCTTACGTAGAAGGCGCCGTTTGACGCTATACATTCAGCTTCAAGCCCATATTTGCCCTTGCAGGACTCAAAGAATTCCTCGTTGCAGGGAGATGCAGGGAGCCTTGTGAGCAAGCTCAGAAACTCAGCGCTAGGAGACTCTAGAGTAATAACAAGTGTATAATCATCAATGGCATGAACGCCGATTTCAGTAAGCTCAGCATTGCCTTTGTAGGCGGCTTCTGAGTTGAGAATCGAAAAATAGTCTTCGGCATACGGCGAGCCAGTTTCCGAGTTAAACAGCCTTCTGAATGCGAATTCGTAGTCGTAGGCGGTTACTGAGCCTTCCCAGTCGCCTGCTGTTTTCCATGCATATCTTTCGTCAAGATAGAAAGTGTAGGTCAATCCATCTGCGGAAATGGTGTAGTCGCTCGCTCCGGCTGTGGTAATTGTTCCGTCCGAATTCTGTCTAAGAAGCCCGACAAACATATTCTTCAGGATTGCAATAGAGCTTTCATCGACCGCAATCTGCGGGTCGAGGATTTCAGGGTCATCTTGTAAACTTATCTTGAAGATGTAGCCGGTGCCGTCGTCTGAAAAAAAATCAATAACTCTCTCTAAAGGGGAACAAGCCGTCATGAAAACAAGACAGCTTATTAGCAGAAACAGTAAAATTTTCTTGTGGAATTTATAAGTCAACAGTAACAGCCCAGTTTTCCTCAGGCAATCCTTCCGTAAAATTTTCAAGAGTTTTAGGGACATCAATTATCCGCTGGTTGGTGCTTCCTCTGAAGCGACATTCGTAACTCTTGAGCGCCAGCACAAACCTTCCATCGACAAGCCAATCAATAGTTTTCAGTAGCTCCATATAGCCGTTTTCTTCATTTGCATTTTTCAGAAGATACTCGACGGTATAGCCGGTGTAGGAAATTACTCCCAAGCCCTTTTCTTTGAGCTTCTGCCCCAGTAAAGCTAAAGCACTTGCCTGGCAAAACGGCTCACCGCCGCTGAACGTCACGCCGTCCAGCAACGGATTCACGATTATTTTTTCGTAAAGGGCGTCCGTATCGTCATCATATCCACCGGAAAAATCGTGAGTCTGTGGATTGTGACAGCCCTCGCAGTGGTGAGGACAGCCCTGAACAAAAACGGTATATCTTATTCCGGGACCGTCGACGATAGATTCGCCGATGACTCCGGACATTCTGAGTTTCATAGTGAGCCTCCAATGATTACTCAGTGACTGAGTGCTTGACTCTGTCTCTCTCCTCTGCACGCTTTGCGTCGTTGAATCGGTCGAGAGTTCCTACGAGATAACCGGTGATTCTGCGGATTCTCTCGAAGCCGTAGCTACCTTCATTCTCTTTTCTGCCGCACTTGGGACAGGTGTCACCGATTATTCCAGTGAATCCACAGCAAGGGTCTCTATCAACAGGGTGGTTAATTGAGCCATAACCGATTCCCGACTCTTTCATGAAGCGGATAATCTTCTCAAATGCGTCGAGATTCTGAAGTGGGTCACCGTCGAGTTCAACATAACTGATGTGTCCTGCGTTGGTGAGCGCATGGTAGGGAGCCTCGATTCTTATCTTCTCGAAAGCGCTAATAGGATAGTAAACCGGGACGTGGAAGGAATTGGTGTAGTACTCCCTGTCGGTTACGCCTTCGATGGAGCCGTACTTCTCGCGGTCGATTCTTACGAATCTTCCGGAAAGACCCTCAGCAGGTGTTGCAAGAAGCGACCAGTTAAGGTGAGTCTTCTCTATCTCGGTGTCAAGCCGGGCTCTCATTCTGGAAATAATCTCATAACCGAGCTTTCTTGCCTCTTCACTCTCGCCGTGATGCTTGCCGATAAGGGCTTTCAGTGTCTCTGCAAGTCCGATGAAACCAACTGAAAGTGTACCATGCTTCAATACTTCTCCGATGGTATCATCCGCAGAAAGCTTCTCTGAGTCGAGCCATACACCCTGACCCATCAGGAACGGGAAGTTCTTGACCTTCTTTTCCGACTGAATCTTAAACCTAGCCATAAGCTGTTCGATAACCAAATCCATCATATCGTCAAGCTTCTTGTAGAAGAATTCTACATCACCTTTCGACTCGATTGCAAGACGTGGGAGATTAATCGAAGTGAACGAGAGATTTCCTCTGCCGGTGACTATCTCACGGGTCGGGTCGTATGCATTGCCGATAACTCTTGTACGGCAACCCATGTATGCGATTTCGGTATCCGGATTGCCCTCTTTGTAGTACTGAAGGTTGAACGGAGCATCGATGAACGAGAAGTTCGGGAAGAGTCTCTTTGCCGAAACCTTGCAGGCGAGCTTGAACATGTCATAGTTCGGGTCGCCGGGATTGTAGTTGATGCCTTCCTTGACCTTGAAGATGTGAATTGGGAAGATAGGAGTCTCGCCGTTACCAAGACCTGCATCCTCAGCAAGAAGGATGTTTCTTATAACCATTCTACCTTCTGTTGAAGTGTCGGTTCCGTAGTTAATTGAGCTGAACGGAGTCTGTGCACCGGCACGGGAGTTCATAGTGTTGAGGTTATGGATGAGTGCTTCCATCGCCTGATAGGTTGCCTTGTCGGTTTCCTTTGCAGAAGACTCGTAAGCGAACTTCTGAATCTTTGCAATCTCTTCATCAGAGCAGTATTTTTTGAGATACTCTGCCTCAGCCGCACGGTATTCGTCGGTCATATCGAGTGTGGGAACCAAGCCCTTGTGCGAAAGCTCGTGGAGATATTCCTTTACGTAGTCCCCTGCTCCCACAGAGTCGACGTTATCGACAAGCTCCAGAGAACGGATTATGTTATCACGATAACGGTGCATGAAGGTCTTTTTGACACCCTCAGCCATATCGTAATCAAACTTTGGTATTGACTGACCGCCGTGCTGGTCGTTCTGGTTCGACTGGATTGCGATGCAAGCGAGTGCCGCATAGCTCGAAATCTCGTTCGGTGTTCTTAAATGTCCGTGACCAGTCGAGAAGCCGTTTTTGAAGAGCTTTGTCAGATCAATCTGGGTGCAGGTGGTTGTGAGTGTATAGAAGTCGAGGTCGTGAATGTGGATGTCGCCCTCAGAATGAGCTTTTGCAAACTTCGGGTCGAGAACGTACATCTCGTAGAACTCTTTAGCGCCGCATGAGCCGTATTTGAGCATGGTGCCCATTGCGGTATCACCGTCAATATTGGCGTTCTCGCGCTTGGTGTCGCTGTCCTTAGCGGAGCTGAATGTGAGTTCCTCGTAGATTTTCATAATCTTCGTGTTCATCTCACGGACACGGGTTCTGTTCGCTCTGTAGAGAATATACGCCTTTGCTGTTGAGGCGTGACCCTCTTCGATAAGGGTTCTCTCGACCTCGTCCTGGATTTCTTCTACAGTTGGAATCTTCTTTCCGCTTGCTTCTACTGCGTCGCAGACTCTTCCGGCAATTTCAAGTGCCTGGTCGTAATCGGTGCCGCCTACAGATTCAGCAGCTTTATATATAGCGCTTGCAATCTTTTCAACATTGAAGGTGACTATTCTTCCGTCTCTTTTTTGAATCTTGGTAATCATTGTTCTTCCTCCGCTATGGGTATATTCTGCATCAGTGGTCATCTCAAATCAGGTTTAAGCGATATATTTTAAACCGGTAGATGTTGTTGTTGCGAAAGCTGTCGAACACAACATATTGGGCTTGACGTGTCAGTAAGTCAAGTATATGGTATCTTGGCACAGTTGTCAAGACAAAAATACAAAATATTTTTCCTCACATTTTGTGTATTATGTCAAGCAAGGCTTGAAGCTTAACAAATGCGTCGGATAGGAAAATTCCGACGCACCGCTGTAAAGTTAAAAACCGATTTAGAGAAATCTGTGAAAACGTGCCGTAAAGTATTGTTCCTTTATACAGTCGCAAATGCGCTGTCCACAACGCTTTTTGCCGAGTCAAAATCTGAGATTATAATCAGAATATCATAGCTTCCATAGGTTATGAGTTTGGTATTCTCGATTTTCTGGACTTCGAGTGGAGCATAGCCCTTGAAGTCGTTGAGCCTCGACTCCAAAAATTCTTCAAGCATTTCTTCTGTTGCGTCCTGAGTATCGTCGTCAGGCGACTTGAAAATTGCAATTATATCTGCCGAAATGTCCTCCGTTGAATACATGACGCAGTAATCTTCGTAAACTGAACTGTTGCAACCGAATACAATATCTACAGTTTCGCTGTCGGCAAGTGCAAAGCTTTCCGTCTCGCCAAGCGTTTCAATAATTTCAGTCGCCAGTTCTGTGGCGTCGGGCGAAGGAAGAGCGCTTCCGCAAGCGGAAAACAGTGTCAAAACGGCTGTCAGTGCGCATAATATTCCGATTTTTTTCATTTTACTTCTCCTTAATCTGCAACGTGTTTCAATATGTAATCGATGAAGAGTTCATAAGTCGAGTATTTCAGATGTACGCCATCATTCTCAGCATATGATGTTGGTAGCGAGCTTCCTCCGTCCTTCAGATATGAGTTGATATCAAGATAGTGTATGGATTTCTCGTTGGCGTATTCCAGGAGAAGCTCGTTGAAGCTGCCCAAATCGCTGTTAAGAATCGGTGTTTCGACGGAGGTTTCTTTATCGGAAGTCACCGGCGGGACGGAGATAATATAAATTTCCGAATCCGGGCAGGCGTTCATCAGCTTTTTCATGAACGACGTGAAATAGCTGTACATGTCATCAACCGAAAGCCACGCCGCACCGTTCGTGCCAAGCATTACGTAGATATTCTCCGGTTTGCTCTCCTTCAAGGCTTCTATAACGGTCATCGTGCCGTATTGAGTCTCGATTTCCTCAGTCTCTATCTTTGCAATGCTCATAGAAACGCTGGCGTAGACATTGGATGAAGAAACCAGACCATATGATGACAACCCATATGTTATCGAATCGCCGATGAAAACACAGCTGTCAAGGTAATCGCTTGACACAGCTTCACTCTCCGGAACAGGATTTATTATCTCAGAAGGTTCGGAATCTTCTGATTCTGAATCAGTATTTGTGCTGACTACAGCGTTTTCCTCTTCCTCGTCGTCATCATTGCCTAAAAGTGATGCGAACGACGGGACATATATCTCCCTGTCCTCAGACAGCACTTCTTCAAGAGTTGTATTCTTCATATATCTGTAAAAGACCAATCCGAAAATTATGATAATGCCCAGAAGGACGATTCCGAAATTATATCTCACTTTCAAAGGCTTTTTGGTTCTTGATACATTTGCCATGGAGTTAGCTCCTTTTTATACGCTTTCTAGAACTTATTATATAGCAAAAAAGCGCAACTTTCAAGGAATTTTGCGAATTTTCATTATTTGTAACCCGCTTGTAACCATATTTCGGGATATGGGCTTGAAAATTGTGAGGAAATCGTCTATAATACTTTATATAGTTTCGGCTGTAATAATCGTTTTACAGCTTTTCAACAAAGGAGGATGACAGTATGTGCGGCTTTGTGGGCTTTACAAACACCATTCAGGACGCAAAAACAGTTCTGGAAAAACAGATGGACTCCATCAAGCACCGTGGACCAGATTCTGATGGAGAATATATCGATAATGATATCGCTCTGGGGTTCCGCAGGCTTTCGATTATCGACCTTGCAGGCGGAGACCAGCCTATCTACAACGAGGATGGCTCGATGGTAATCGTCTTCAACGGCGAGATTTACAACTATCAGAAGCTCAAAGAAGAACTTATCATGAAAGGTCACCAATTCAAGACGAACACCGACACCGAGGTTCTGGTTCATGGTTATGAGCAGTGGGGCAAGGATATGCTTAATAAGCTTCGTGGAATGTTTGCGTTCGTAATCTGGGACAAGAAGAAAAAAGAGCTTTTCGGTGCCCGGGACTATTTCGGAATCAAGCCGCTTTACTACACCGAAATGGGCGGAAGCTTCATCTTCGGTTCGGAAATAAAGAGTCTGATTCTTCATCCGCTCTTCAAAAAAGAGTTGAACGAGTCGGCTCTCGAAAGCTATCTTACATTCCAGTATTCGCCGTGCGTCGAGACCTTTTTCAAGGGCGTTTACAGGCTCCCTCCGGCGCACTCGTTCCTGTACAAGAACGGGAAATTAAGCGTTGAGAGATATTGGAGCGTTGAGTTTCAGGCTGACGAAGAGCCTTCGCTTGATGAATGGGTCGATAAGATTTCGGACACCTTTAAAGACTCGGTTGAAGCTCACAAGATTGCAGATGTTGAAGTTGGAAGCTTCCTTTCAAGTGGAGTAGATTCAAGCTATGTTGCGGCGGTTGCCAATGTTGACAAGACATTTACTGTCGGATTCGGCGAGGATGAAAGATATAACGAGATAGGCTACGCAAAAGAATTCTCGAAATTTATCGGAAAAGAGAACATCTCAAAGGTAATTACCGCAGATGAATACTGGGGAGAGTTCCCGAAGATTCAGTATCACATGGACGAACCACTTGCCGACCCTGCGGCTGTTGCGCTGTACTTTGTCTGCAAGCTTGCTTCCGAGAGCGTAAAAGTAGTTCTCAGCGGCGAAGGTGCAGACGAGATTTTCGGCGGATACAACATCTATAAAGAACCGGATGACGTTGCCATCTACAACAAGATTCCCCGCCCCATAAGACGAGGAATCGGAAAGATTTGCGAGCATCTGCCGGCGCACAGAGGAGTCAATTTCTTCGTAAGGCGTGGCAAAGACCTTGAAGAGAGATTTATAGGAAACGCCTATATCTTCTCTGAAAAAGAGAGAAAGGCTCTTCTGAAAGTCGAGACCGACGCTCCAAACGCTATGGAGATTACAAAGCCGTTTTATGATAAAGTATCTAATAAAGACAACGTCACGAAGATGCAGTACCTTGACCTCAACATGTGGCTTGCTGGAGATATTCTATTGAAGGCTGACAGAATGAGCATGGCAAATTCGCTTGAACTCCGAGTTCCGTTCCTTGATAAGGAAGTTATGGCTCTCGGCGAGAAGATTCCAACGAAGTATCGTGTCACGAAAGAAAACACCAAGTATGCCATGAGGCTTGCGGCGCACAGAGCCTGCCCGCCGAGAACAGCCGACAAAAAGAAGCTCGGTTTCCCTGTTCCGATTCGTGTCTGGCTTAAAGAGGATAAGTACTATAACATAGTCAGAAGCGAATTCGAGAGCGAAAACGGCAAAAAGTTCTTCAATACCGAGAAAGCTGTTCAGCTCCTCGACGACCACAGAAGCGGTAAGTACGACAATTCGAGAAAGATTTGGACTATCTATACGTTCTTGGTCTGGTATAAAGTGTACTTCTGAGGCGGAGATTAAAAAATTCCCTCACAGCAAAACTGTGAGGGATTACTTTATCTGTCAAATGTGAATCTTGAAAACTCAGCCAAAAGCTCCGGACTATCAGAATTAAACTCGAAGTAAACCGCATGTTTGCCGATTATACCGGCAGTCAGATCAGCAGTTGCTGAGGTGTCCCCTGTTTTCAGGTTCATAGTTGCTACTATTCTGCCGTCGTGAGTGTCGAGGCGGACGTTTACAATCACATCCTGCAAAGCCGTTATTTCGACTGTCACAGTCTTCGGTGCGCTGCTACCAAACTGAATGTATCTGTAGCCGGCAACTGTGCCGTTTGTGATGTTCACAATCGGAGCTGAGATGTTGTCGTCATGCTCGTATACGGGCTTTATGTAAGCCTGAGAGCTTCCGCCACGGAGATGGCAGGCATAGCCGGCGGAGATGAGTTTATAGGCATCCAAGCCGTTGATGTGAGCGCCCTGAGATGTCATCTCAACAGGCTTTGAAGAAACAGGCTCGCCATTTACATAGGTTATATCTCCGATGTAGATTTTGCCGCTCTTGTCCATTGCGACATCCACAGGTTCAATCATCGCCTGACGGGCAAATTCGTCGGTGCCGGTGTGGCGATGATAGAAGATGTACCACTTGCCGTTTACCTCGGCGATGCTTCCGTGGTTGTTGCCCCAGCGATAGGTCATTTCACCGGTTCCGTCGGGGTTATGGAGAATCTCGCCGCCGTTGAAGCTTATATCTCCGCCCATTTCATAACCTTCAAGTGGACTGTCGCTATATTTATAGGACAGGAAGCCGTTGTTTTCGCCGAAAACTCCGAGTTCCGGGACAGGAGTCGAATATCTCTTTGAATAGATATAGACGTACTTGCCCATTACCTTTCTCGGAGATGAAGCCTCGAAGAAGGCGTCTACCGGGTCAGCGTGACCGTCGTCAACTTTAATCCAGGAAGCCATAGCGTGCCCCATCGGGTGAGCATGGAAGGTGCCGTCCTTGATTGTAGCCATATCGTCGTTGAGCTCACAGCAGTAGCAGGCGCAGAAGCCCCAGTATGCATAAACCTTGCCGTCGTCATCTACAAGGATTCCGGGGTCGAAGCCCAAATCGGTCTTGATTGGGTTCGTGAATAGTCCGGCAGGATTTTTGGAGCTTGCAACCATGATTCTTGAACCCTTACATTCGGCGGCATAGAGATAGAAGGTGTCGCCTTTCTGAACGACGTCGGGAGCGTAGAGAACGCTTCCATCTGTAGACTCATAGCAGACGCCGTGACAGGTCCAGTTTGTCAGGTCATCTACAGGTGCGCTCCAGACGACCTGGTCTTTTCCGCAATACTCGGTTCTCATTGTATCGTGAGAGCCGTAAACATAAACACGTTTTTCGCCGTTATACTCGAAAACTCTCGGTTCGCCATCAGGAACATGCTCCCAAAGCGGCATATAAGGGTTTGCGCTCTTAATGTACTCTTTCATAATAATCCTCCAAGTCTGAATTAGAGAAGCCCGCCGGTCAAAAGACAGGCAGGCTTCCGACACAGTCTAATTATAAGGTACTGCAATGAAAATTGCAAGCCTTATTTTTCTTTTGCGAACTTGCGCTGGAAGAACTTGACTATCTCAACCATCGGGATGATGAGGAAGCCAAGAGCAATCGCAATCAGGTACTCGCTGAGCTCAACACTTGTGAACTCAAATGCATTCGCAATGAGTGGAATCTCGCAAACAAGAGTTGTAGCGACAAGTGAAGCTACAGCCGCCAAAAGGAGAAGCTTATTCTGAGAGCCGAGCTTGAAGATACTGCCTCTCTGTGAACGCATATTCAGACTATGGAAAATCTCAGCCATTGACATTGTCAGAAATGCCATTGTAGTGCCGTCTGCGCTGTTTGCAATTGAGAACGTACCGGTTTCCATAAAGTCGCCGATAAAGTAGGAAGCTAATACCAGAATCGTCACCAGAAGACCCTGATAGCCGATGTCAATTCCCATGCCGCCTGCGAAGATTCCCGCCTTTGCGTCACGCGGCTTGCGCTTCATGATGTCAGGCTCTGCCTTTTCCGTTCCCAGAGCAAGCGCCGGGAAGCAGTCAGTTACGAGGTTAATCCAGAGAAGGTGTACAGGCTTTAAGATTGTAAAGCCCATGAGTGTGGCGAAGAAGATACTGAGTACCTCGCTCATATTGGAACCCAGCAGGAACTGGATAGCCTTTCTTATGTTGTCGTAGATTCGTCTTCCCTCTTCTACGGCATTGACGATTGTTGCGAAGTTGTCGTCCGCAAGAACCATGTCGGCGACATTCTTTGTTACGTCTGTTCCGGTTATTCCCATTCCGACGCCAATGTCTGCCGCCTTGATTGAAGGAGCATCGTTTACACCGTCACCGGTCATAGCGGTTACATAGCCGGCATTTCTCCATGCATTGACTATTCTTGTCTTATGCTCCGGCTGAACACGTGCATAGACGCTGATGTTCATGAATTCTTTTGCGAATGTTTCGTCGTCCATCTCATTGAGCTGGGCGCCGGTTACTGCCTTATAGCCTTGGGTCATGATGCCGAGCTCGTTTGCGATTGCAACAGCGGTATCGATATGGTCGCCGGTTATCATAATAGGTCTGATTCCGGCTTCACGACATTCTTCAATAGCATCTTTGACTTCCGGACGGACAGGGTCAATCATTCCGCAAAGTCCGATGAAGCAAAGGTCATGTTCGAGATTTGAGCCATCACAGTCTGTTGGCATAGTCTCCCAGAGTCTTTCAGCGCATGCAAGGACTCTTAAAGCCTTGTCAGCCATGGACTTGTTTGCGACGAGTATTTCTGCCTTGTGCTCCTCGGTCATAGGAACGGGCTTGCCATCTTTGAGATAGAATGTGCACTTATCTACAACGATGTCGGGTGCGCCTTTTGTGAACTGGATATAAGAGCTTTCGGATGAATGAACCGTCGACATCATCTTTCTCTGCGAGTCGAACGGAGCTTCGCCACAACGTGCAAGCTTAGCCTTCAGTGTGGGCTTGTCCAAGCCGAGAGTATTTGCCCATGCGACAAGTGCGGCTTCGGTAGGTTCACCAGTGACTGAACCGTCCTCCATGAGTTCAGCGTCACTGCAAAGTGCCATAGCCGTGGCAATCTTCTTGTCTTCGTCGCCATAGAAATCGACAACGGTCATCTTGTTCTGGGTAAGAGTACCGGTCTTATCCGAGCAGATTATCTGTGCACAGCCTAAAGTTTCAACAGCCGTAAGCTTACGGATAATTGCGTTTCGCTTTGACATATTGGTAACGCCTATTGAAAGGACAACCGTTACTACAGCGGCAAGTCCCTCAGGAATTGCGGCAACAGCAAGTGAAACAGCAATCATGAACGAATCAAGAACGAGCTCGAAGCTGAGGCTTCCGGCTCTTAAAAGCTGGACAGCAAATACGATTACACAAATTCCTAGAACCAACCAGGTTAGAACCTTTGAAAGCTGATTGAGCTTAATCTGAAGAGGAGTGTCGCCTTCCTCAGCATTTTGCAATGCATCGGCAATCTTGCCCATTTCGGTGTCCATGCCGGTGGCGGTTACAACTGCGGTTCCTCTTCCATAGACAACCGTACTGCCCATATAGAGCATATTCTTTCTGTCGCCCAGAAGAACATCCTTCTCACCGTCTTTGAGGTTTATAATGTCTATAAACTTATTGACAGGAACCGACTCGCCGGTAAGTGCGGCTTCCTCGGCTTTAAGACTGGCGCTTGACAGGATTCGCAAATCGGCAGGCACGGCGTCTCCTGCTTCCAAGATTACGATATCTCCAACTACAAGCTCTTCACTCTTGACAGTCGTAATCTTGCCGTCACGCATGACTTTTGAAGTTGCGGCAGACATCTCCTGCAGGGCATCAATTGCCTTTTCAGCCTTACTTTCCTGATATACGCCTAAGACAGCGTTTACTATTACTACAAACAGGATGATAATAACATCGGCAAAGCTGTCGTTCTGAACTACCGCTAAAATTCCACTGACCAGAGCCGCAACCAGAAGGATTATAATCATCGGGTCGGCGAGCTCTTCTAAGAACCTTCTTATGAGGCTTTTGCCCTTTTTAGCGGCAAGGACATTTTTGCCGTCACGTTCCAGTCGTTTTGCGGCTTCCTCCGAGCTTAAGCCGTTTTCGGAAGAATTAAGCTCAGAAAGAACCGTCTCTTTTTCTTCACAATAATATCTCACAACAATTCTCCTTTAAGTCTTTATCCGATAAGACCGGTAATGAAAATTTCAAGACCGATTGCAATCAGAATTACTCCACCCAGAATCTGAGCCTTGTTTGAAAGCTTGGTTCCGAATTTCTTTCCGATAACAAGTCCGACCATGCAGATTACAAATGTAACCGCCGCAATTATCAGTGCCGCTACCAAAGCCATCAACCAGTTATAGTCGGAAATTGTAAAACCAACTGAAAGTGCGTCGATTGATGTCGCAACACCTTGAATCAGAAGAGCTACGATTCCCAAGCCCATGTTTTCTTCGCTTTCGCCTTTCTTTGTGCCTTCAGCAATCATTCTTCCGCCGATAAAGCCAAGAAGAATCAGCGCAATCCACGGGATAAGTTTTTCAAATGCGGTAAAATACTGAACGATTGTATGTACACACACCCAGCCTATCATCGGCATCAGAGCCTGAAATCCGGCAAAAACACCAGCAATTTCACACATCTTGCCTTTGCCCATTTTCGGCTCATTGAGACCGTTTGCCATAGACACGGAGAAAGCGTCCATAGCCAACCCGACTCCCAGCAAAGCGCTGTTGAAGAAGAACAAAAAGCTCCACTCCATAAAATACATCCACCTCCTGTAAAGTTAGCAGTAAAAACCCAAGTACGACTGCCGAGCCGAACTTGGGTGTATAAACCAGATATACGACACTTGTACAGCTTTACAGTTATACATGAGTCTCGCAATTTAAAACAAGCCAGATTGCAGTCAAAGGTGTTTGTACTCAAACCACAGTCAGGATGTTGACTTGCTACGCAGAAAACCACGCTTGCTACTCCCTCACGGGAAATTCACTTGCGATGATTATAACACTTTAGATTTAGGCTGTCAAGCTTTTTCAAGCAAGATTTTTTCAAAATTCGGCACTCAAAACTGCATTTTGGGACAATCGGAGCTTTTTGTGAAATCAAAAGCCCTGTCTCATTATACGAGACAGGACTTAAAGTTATTACTTGACCACCGAGAGCTTTGCGGCGCTGTAGGTATTCTCCATCAGCATTGCAATTGTCATCGGTCCGACTCCGCCCGGAACAGGAGTTATGAAACCAGCTACTTTTGAAGCCGCCTTGAAATCAACGTCTCCGCAGAGTTTTCCGTTTGCGTCACGGTTCATTCCGACATCAATTACAACAGCACCGGGCTTAATCATGTCGCCGGTGATTAGTTTTGGTTTGCCTACTGCGGCTACCAGGATGTCAGCCTCACGGCAGATGTCACCCAAGTTTTCTGTCTTTGAGTGGCAAACAGTCACTGTGCCGTTAGCCTGCAAGAGAAGCATAGCCATCGGCTTGCCGACAATATTGCTTCTTCCTACTACAACGCATCTCTTCCCTGCTACTTCCGTACCGGTAGACTTGATGAGCTCCATTACTCCAGCCGGAGTACAGGGTGCAATGTCTCCGCCACCGGTTACGAGTTTTCCGACGTTTACCGGATGGAAGCAGTCGACATCCTTTTTGGGAGTAATCGCCGCTATGACCTCATCCTCATCGATATGCTTCGGAAGTGGAAGCTGAACCAATATACCGTGAATCTCAGGATTTTTGTTGAGAGAGTCTATAAGCTCCAACAGAACAATCTCGGGTGTTTCCTCCGGGAGAACGTACTCAAACGACTTGAATCCGACTTCTTCACAAGCCTTCTTCTTGTTTCTTACATATATTTTCGATGCAGGGTCGTTTCCGACGAGGACTACCGCAAGACCCGGGGTTATCTTCGAGGTCTTTTCAAAGCGAATAGCGTCCTTGCGGATTCTTTCCTTGACAGCCGCCGCAACGGCTTTTCCATCTATAATTTCTGCCATATAATTTCCCCTTTGTAATTACTATCTTTTATTCTTCTGTTTTCGTTTCCTCTTCTGCCGGCACCGGTTCAGGCTCCGAAGTTTCTTCAGACTCTGAAACACACTCCAGTTGCTCTTCTGATTCTTTTGAAGAAATTTCTGCCGTATCATCAAGCTCCATCTCTTCGATATCGGTGAATTCATCTTCCTCATTCAGGAACTCGTCTGCGAGGATATGCTGATTCTCATCAACAATATGCTCATCCTCTTCAAGGCTTTCATCCTGACCCTTTTTCGACTTCTTGTAGGCTTCCTTCAACAGAGCCTTTGATTCGTCGGTATCGCAATAAAGGACATATCCGCCCTGCTTTTTGCCTCTTACAAGCATGAATATAATCATTATCGTTGCGAAGATGAAGCAGGTTCCAGCAAGGAGCTGGGAAACTTTGAGTGAGATTATGTCGTTATTGATGAGATACAGGCTGTCGGTTCTAAGACCTTCAATCCAGAATCTGCCGAAGCCATACCAGCCGATATACATAAGGAACAGCTGACCGTCGAATTTACGGTGCTTCGAGTAGATATGAAGGATTATGAAGCCAAGTAAGCACCAAAGTGATTCATACAGGAAGCAAGGATGTGCGAGCATATCCACTGCACGATTCGTTACTACAGAAGTATTGTCAGGATATACGAAGAAGTAGATGCCGTTGAGGATGCTCTTTGAGACCATTCCCCAGGGAAGTGACCCGGCAGATTCAGAGTAGCCATACGCCTCTTGATTGAAGAAGTTGCCCCAGCGTCCGAGGCACTGACCGATAAGGAATCCCATACCAGCCAAGTCGAACATGGGTGCGAGCTTGACTTTCCGGATTTTTGCCATTATTCCGCCGATTAAAAGTCCGCCGATTATGCCGCCATAGATGGCAAGTCCGCCATCACGGATGTTGAATATCTCTGCAAAGTCGAGAGTTCCCTCTTCTGTCATATAATTTTCGATGCTGAATACAACATAGTAGAGTCTTGCGCCGATTATTCCGCCGATAAGACCAGCGAGAACAGTATCGGTTACTCTGTCGATATCGAGACCGAATTTACGGCATCTCGAAAATGCGTATATCATTGCAAGAACCATTCCGAGTGCAATCAGGAAGCCATACCAATAGATGTCGAGATTGATTCCCGGAATTGTGAACATTACGTTGTCGATTGAAAGTCCGTTCGGGAACAGTTTGGTGAACAGAGTACTGTTCGGAAAATAGATAACATTGCCGTCGCTGTCGAGAAGCTCACGGACAAAGTCAGAAGTCATTGCTAAGGTCATATGAGGATACCTTTCGTATAAATTTGGTGCTTATATCCATATCCACCTACGCTATTGTATCACAATGCAAGGTTTATTGCAAGAGTTACACATTAATTTCATCTTCGGCTGACTTAATACATATATTTGGAGCAACAAGCATAATTTTTCTTAGGAAAGATAAAGCGCGTACCGAAATACGCGCTCAGCTTATACGACATATAAGTAGAATCAGACGTCCATTTCCTTGATCTTTTTCAAGCAAGCAGGGCAAATGTGCTTGTTGCCGAACGGGATGATATCCTCACCTTCGCCACAGAGAGCGCAGGAATTGGAGTACTTTCTGAGGATGATGTTGTCACCGTCGGTCAGAATCTCGATGGGATCCTTGATGTTAAGATCCATAGACTTTCTGAGTTCCATAGGAATGACAATTCTTCCGAGCTCGTCGATTCTTCTTACAATACCGGTTGATTTCATTGTGTCGTACCTCCTTGACGTTTATGTAATTATTATACAGCATAATTCGACATAATGCAAGTACCAATCGTGGTAAAATTTTTGAAATTGGGTTGAATAAACAATTTTTCTGTCGTCTTATGAAATAGATTTCGAAAAATGCAAAAGGAGTATTTTGTATGATAGATTTTATACTTGCGGGAATTATCGCAATCTCCTGCATTTATGGCTTTATTAACGGCGGAGCAGACGCTGTCTCAAACGCAGTTCTCACAAGTGGACAAACTGCGGTCACGCTGACGTTAAGTATTTTAGGAGCTATGGCAACCTGGGGCGGAGTTATGAAGCTGGCAGAAAAAAGCGGACTTACAGACAGAATTGCACGTCTCATAAGTCCGGTTATAAGTCTGATATTCAGAGGTCTTGACAGAAATTCTAGGGCTTTCAAGGCGATTGCAATGAACATAACGGCTAACCTGTTTGGACTTGGAAATGCCGCAACTCCACTTGGAATTGAGGCTATGAAGGAGCTCAAAGCAGAGGAAAACTGCGGGGAAGTAGCGTCAAGGAATATGGTGCTCTTAACAGTTATCAACACTTCCTCAATTGAGCTCATACCGTCGACTGTTGCGGCTTTGCGACTTACATATGGTAGCAAGTCACCTATGGATATTTTGCCGTGCGTTATGATGGTTTCGGTGTTGTCACTGACGGCGGCTGTTGTATGCGCATATGTCTTTGACGGAGTCGGACGGAGGAAGAAGTGAGAATTACAAGTCTTGTCGTTCCGGTATTTGTCTTAGGAGTGATTCTATACAGCCTTCACAATAAAGTCGGAGTCTTCGACACTTTTATAGAAGGCGCAAAAGAAAATATAGCCGTTTGCTTCGACATACTTCCCTCTTTGGTTGCGCTTATGCTTGCGGTCGAAATGTTCAAGGCATCTGGTGCACTTTCGGCATTGACGGAACTTATAAAGCCGATTACTTCGATTATCGGAATACCGTCTGAATGTGTGCCTCTGGCACTTATGAGACCGGTTTCTGGAAGCGGAGCTCTATCAATGCTTGACAGTATTCTTTCAGAATACGGTGCGGACAGCTTTATCGGGCGTGTTGCAAGCGTACTTATGGGTTCAACCGAGACTACTCTTTATACTGTTGCAGTTTACTTTGGTGCCGTCAAGATTAAAAAGACACGTCATGCATTGCCATCGGCTCTCGTCGGCGATTTTATGGCGTTTTTGCTTTCGGCGTTAGCTGTAAGACTTTTTCTGGGTGAGTAGTTTAGCGTTCGACTACTCTCTCTATATAAGAAGCCTTGCCTGTTTTTTCATCAAACTCGACCATGACAGCGTTTATGAAGCAAGGAGTGTCGGCTTCCATGAATCTCACGGGATAATTGAGTCTCTGCTTTTCGATTGCTATCTCTTTGTTGACGCCCAAAACTGATTCTTCAGGTCCGGTCATTCCTACGTCGGTGATGTATGCTGTTCCGCCGGGAAGTATAGTCTCATCCGCTGTCTGGACGTGTGTGTGGGTTCCGAAAACTCCCGTGACTCTTCCAGCAAGGTAGTAGCCGAGAGCTTTCTTTTCAGCTGTTGCTTCGGCGTGGAAATCGACGAAGATGTTTTTGGTTTCAATCTTTGAAAGAATCTCGTCGGCAGTTCTGAACGGGTTTGCAAGCGGTTCCATATAGATAACGCCCATCAGGTTTACAACTGCAATCTGACATCTGCCCATATCTAAAATATAGTAGCCTTTGCCGCAGACCTCATCCGAATAGTTCGCAGGTCGAAGAAGATGTGGAACTGAATCGAAAATCTGGACCGATTCACGGCGCTTGAAAGCATGGTTGCCGGTTGTTATGACATCGGCGCCAATTCTCGTGAGGAAATCGCAGGAATGGACGGTAATTCCGTTGCCGGAGGCGGAGTTTTCGCCATTTATTACTGTTACGTCTATCTTATATCTGCGCTTGATTTCGTGCAGTTTTGAAGCAAGAAAGTCGCAACCGGTCTGTGCTACGACGTCCCCAATCATAAGCAATCTCATTCTGAACCCTCCTTGAATCCCCAGCCGTCGACTCCGGAGCGCCTCAATGCTCCGAAAATACGGTCGGTGAAGCCTTTGTCATCGTGTTCACGATCCCTCAGAAACTCTTTCATATCCTGTCGTTTGGTAACGCCATCGGCAGGACATTTTGATTTCACTATTTCAATATTATTTCTGCGTGCGGCGTTTTTAATCTCCCTTTCTGGAGCGAAAACAAGTGGTCTGATTATAGTGATATCGCTTCTGTCGAGATAAGTCCTCGGCGAGAAGCAACCGATTCTGCCTTCTATAAAAAGATTCATCATGAATGTTTCGACGACGTCGTTATAATGGTGCCCAAGTGCTACTTTGTTGCAACCGAGTTCTTTTGCCTTGCTGTTGAGCGCTCCCCTGCGCATATTGGCACAGAGCGAACAGGGATTGGACTCTTTTCTTATGTCGAAAACAATACTTCCGATATCGGTTTTCTCCACAACATATGGGATGTTGTAATTATCGCAAAGCTTCTCAACAGGAGAATAATCTGTCTCGACTCCACCAAACTGAGGGTCGATTGTAAGAGCTGTGATATCGTAATCGATTCCAATAAACTGGCGAAGGCGAACAAGCCCTGTAAGAAGGACAAGGCTGTCCTTTCCGCCGGAGACTCCCACAGCTATCCTGTCGCCATCCTGAATCAGGTCGAATTCTGTTATAGCTTTTCGCATGTATCCTAAAATTTTCTGCATGGTAAATTCCTTTCTATTTAAAGGCATTATATCATATTTTTTGCGAGTTGAAAAGAGAAATATCAGAAAAAGTGAAATAAGAGAGGACAAAGTCACTCTCTTACTCCACCATTTACTTGGAACATTATATTATGAAGACAACTGTCAAAATTAATAGTGCAGGCTCCGGGAAGAGAATTTCGGTATCGGATATCCTCTTTCTTCACCTTACATTATTATATTATACAGAAAATTCTGAAAAAGTAAAGTGTCAAAATCGCCGAATATTTGCTTTTTTATGCCCGTTTCATATGTAATATTGCACGATTTTGTGCTCCTGATATTAAATTTTGAAACGGTTATGACGATACTCTCTTCGAGCTAAAAAATGGAGATAGCAATCCCTCCGTCACAAAAGTGTGGCGGAGGGAGCCATCCATTAAGGAGATTGCAAAATGTTACAACGTAACATGAGTCTTACTTTGAAAGTCTTTCCTTCAGAGCATTGAGCTCGTAAGCCATCTCAGGCGGCAACTTGTCGCCGAAGCGTGAGTAGAACTCCTCGATACTCTTGGTATCTTCGAGCCAGAGGTCCTTATCAACAGAGAGCAAATCTGCGATAGTATCAACAGTGATTCCGTCGAGACCTTCAATGTTGATGTCCTCAGGCTTAGGCTCGTAACCGATAGGAGTTTCAACAGCGTCAACAGTTCCCTCGCAACGGCTGATAATCCAGTCAAGAACTCTCATATTGTCGCCGAAGCCGGGCCAGATGAAGTTGCCTTCGTCGTCGGTTCTGAACCAGTTGACGTGGAAAATCTTAGGAGCCTTGTCGCCGAGAATCTTGCCCATTTCAAGCCAGTGTGCCCAGTAATCACCCATGTTGTATCCACAGAACGGAAGCATAGCCATCGGGTCACGTCTTACAACGCCTACAGCACCAGCGGCGGCTGCGGTTGTCTCGGAAGCCATGATGGAACCGACAAAGGTACCATGCTGCCAGTTGAACGACTGATATACTAACGGAGCGGTCTTTGCACGTCTTCCGCCGAAGATCATTGCACTGATTGGAACGCCCTGAGGATTATTGAACTCGGGAGAAATGCAAGGGCAGTTCTCTGCGGGAGCAGTGAATCTTGAATTCGGGTGAGCAAGCTTGTTGCCAGCGGCAGTGTATTCAACGCCATTGACCTTCTCGCCCTTCCACTCGGTTGCATTAACCGGCGGCTCCTTGGTGAGCTTCTCCCACCAAACAGTGTTGTCGTCATTGTTGATTGCAACATTGGTGAAGATGGTGTTCTTTCTTGTGGAAGCAAGAGCGTTGTAGTTAGACTTTTCATTGGTGCCGGGAGCTACGCCGAAGAAGCCGTTTTCAGGGTTGATAGCGTAGAGTCTTCCGTCCTCGCCGGGCTTGAGCCATGCGATATCATCGCCGACTGTCCAGACCTTATAGCCCTTCTTCTTGTATCCCTCGGGAGGAATAAGCATTGCAAGGTTGGTCTTGCCGCAAGCAGACGGGAATGCCGCAGTTACATATACAACTTCGCCGTTCGGCTTCTCAATACCCAGAATGAGCATATGCTCAGCCATCCAGCCTTCGTTCTTGCCCTGGTATGATGCGATTCTCAAAGCAAAGCACTTCTTGCCGAGGAGAACATTTCCGCCATATGCAGAGTTGATGGACCAGATTGTATTATCTTCAGGGAACTGAACTATGTATCTCTTCTCGGGGTCAACATCAGCCTTGGAATGGAGACCTCTTACGAAGTCGTCAGAAGTGTCGCCGAGGTTCTTGAAAGCATCGGCGCCCATTCTTGTCATAATAGCCATGTTGAGTACAACATAGATAGAGTCGGTAACTTCAACGCCAACCTTTGCCAGAGGCGAGCCGATAGGTCCCATGGAATAAGGGATTACGTACATTGTTCTGCCCTTCATAACTCCATCGTAAAGCGGAGTGAGCATTGCATACATTTCCTTCGGGTCCATCCAGTTGTTGGTCGGTCCTGCGTCTTCCTTCTTTCTTGTGCAGATGAAGGTTCTGTCTTCAACACGAGCAACATCGTTCGGCTTGGTTCTGTGATAGAGGCATCCAGGAAGCTTCTCAGGGTTGAGAGCAATCATTTCGCCTGTCTCGCAAGCCTCACGGCGGAGGTCGTTAAGCTGAGCCTCGCTACCGTCAATCCAGACAACCTGGTCAGGCTTGGTCAAAGCTATCATTTCATCAACCCACTTGTTGACATTTGGGTTCTTTGTCAGTGTAGCCATAGTAGTTATCTCCTTTGTTATCATTTACGCCACGATAAAATCATCAGATTTTATCGTGTCGCATATATTTTTGGGTACGGAGCCCGGAATTCTTTTTTACAAAATCCAAACTCTCCTCGTTTACAATCATACACCCTTTCTGTCAAGAAATCAAGCGCAAAATACAACTTTCACCGATTTTTCAGACAGATTGCAACACAAGAAGTAAGAATTTATCAATGTTTTATCAGAAATTGTCATTGCATTTGAGCTCTGGATTTAGTACAATTTGAGCATGAGATATCTCTAATAAAACTTGGAGGCGATACTATGGGCATAATCACAATCAAAGATGATAAGCTACTTTTTGAAAGACGCGACGAGACGGTTCTTATTGAGCCTTACGGATTGAATTGCATAAGGGTGCGTTCATCAAAGAACACACGACTTTCTGATGAAAAATGGACACTTTTAGAGCCGAAGGACACTTCAAGTCCGGTAATTACCGGCGACAGCAAGATGGCTACTCTTACAAATGGGGATATCTCGGTTACTGTTCTTGCGGACAATATTTATGGCGGAGAACTGAGATTTTCTCGCAAGGGCAAAGAGATTCTTGTAACCAAAAACGAAGGCGACTATGCCCGGAGGTATCTCCACACTGAGGGCGACAACTATAAAATAAGCTACGCCTTTGATGCAAATTATGGCGAGCACATCTATGGATTGGGACAAATGCAGGAGGATGTTTTCGACCGCAAAGGCAGGACGACTGAACTCATAAACTACAACACATATTCGGCGATTCCTACATACTACTCTTCCCTCGGCTACGGCTTTATCTGGAACAATCCGGCTCCCGGACGATGCGAAACAACATATAATCACACGATGTGGGTTGCGGAAAGCGCTTATCAGGCGGATTACTTGGTTTATGTCGGAGACACTCCGAAGGATGTCATGAAGATTTATTCCGACCTCACCGGTTATGCTCCCATGATGCCTGATTGGGCGGCTGGATTCTGGCAATGCAAGTTGAGATATTCTTCGCAGGACGTGGTTCTGAATGTTGCTCGTGAGTACAAAAAACGTGGAATAACGCCTGATGCAATAGTTATCGACTTCTTCCACTGGAAGGAGCAGGGAGATTTCGCATTCGACCCTAAGTACTGGTCCGACCCGAAAGGAATGTGCGATGAGCTCAGGGAAATGGGAATCGAGCCGGTTGTATCGGTATGGTGCACTGCGAGCCCGAACAGTGAAAACTGGAGTGAAATGTATAACAGGAATCTGGTTCTCGGAACCGAATCAGGACAGTTCCCCACTTTCGATTTCTACGGGATGATAACCTACATCGACCCGATAAATCCGGAAACCGCAAAATTCTGCTGGGAGAAAATCAAGAAGAACTACTACGACAACGGAATCAAGAACTTCTGGCTTGACGAAGCGGAGCCGGAAATTCATCCTCAGCATTTCTCGAATATGAAGATGTACGCCGGCAACGGCGCTCAGACTGCGCTTTTATATCCCTTCTACTACAACAAGCTCTTCTATGACGGAAGAATTGCAGAAGGCGAAACGGAGATAATTAATCTTACAAGAGCCGCATACTTAGGAAGTCAGAGAGTCGGTGCACTCGTCTGGAACGGAGATGTTGTTTCGAGCTTCTGGGCTCTCAAAAACAGCATTAAAAGCGGACTTTCGATGGCGATGTGCGGAATCCCGTGGTGGAACAGCGACATTGGCGGATTCTGTTTCGGGGACACTGAAAGTGAATCGTTCAGAGAGCTTCTGATGAGGTGGTTCCAGTTCGGGCTGTTCTGCCCGGTTATGAGACTTCATGGCTCCAGGAATAGGCAATCTTACTATGTCGACGAGACTCCCGACGCAATGGTTCCATCTGGCGGCTACAACGAAATCTGGCATTTCGGCGAAGAATACTATCCACACTACGTCAAGATGATTGAAACCCGTCAGAAGATGAGACCATATACCCTTTCCCTTGCAAAAGAAGCTCACGAAAACGGCACTCCTATCATGCGCCCGATGTTCCTTGAATTTCCGGATGATGAAAAGTGTTATTCTCTTGACGACCAGTATATGTACGGCTCAGACATTCTGTTTGCTCCCATATATAATGAAGGACAGACAGAAAGAGAAGTATATCTTCCGGAGGGAGAATGGGTCTGCGTCAAGGATTTCAAAGAATATGCTGGCTCACAGACAGTTACAATGCACGCTGATATTTGCGAATATCTCGCATTTGTGAAAAAAGGCAGTGACGTTATTTCAGCTTTCATGTGATTTACTAATATAAAAAGTCTCCCTGCAAAATTGCTGGGAGGCTTTTTCTTATACGAAAAATATTTTTGAAAGTGCCAGCCTTAATGGTTTACAGATTCCGATTACTATCAGCATCATCCCTAAGATGAAGAACGCCGCAAGTGGGAATCCAGACCAGCCGACGAAGCTTACGCTATCGAATGTGATCGAGATGAACATCTCTATCAGCGCCACATATCCGCCGGTTGCAATCAGGGCTCCGCCTATGATGAAAAGCTGTCCACGCTTGACATAGCGCAAAAGTGTCACCACTGTTGTCACAATTATGCCGGCGATTCCGGCAATCGGAAATGCGAGACTCAAAAACCATCCACCTTGCACCATCAGGTCGATATACAAAAGATACAGAATTATCGTTGCAAAGGCTATCGGCGTGAAGATGACCGGATTCGGATGCCGGAACCATTCGGGAAGAGCAAACGAGACGTAAGTTATCAGAAGTGCTTCTACGACATAGCCTGACCAGGTTATAGAGCCTGAAATGTTGAAGTCAATCATCGTCACCATCAAACCGACCAGGATATAGCAGACGGTAACGATAAGCATTACTGCCGAACGGACACTTTTTCTTGTGACTCGTTTAAATTCGGGATATGGTCTAGGAACGTCCTCCTGCTTTATATCGGGATGAAACACCGGAGTCTGGCAAAGTGGGCAGACATGCTCACTGTCTTTGAGTTCGACTCCGCATTTTACACAGTACATAAGTCCACCTCCTGTGGTTAATCGACATCACGTCGGTTGCTCTCAATCGTCACCTTGAAGCCAAGTTTTACAAGGTTCGTGAAGAAGGCTCTTTCAAGCTCCGGCTCAACCGAGCTTCTTACAAAGTTGATTCTCATTTCATTTCCATATGTGCAGACACCGCAGTTATAAGGCGAACTCGAACGGACACCGGGCATGATATCAAAATGCCGGACATGCTCCTTCATTTCGTCTGGCATATCTACTACACCCAAATTTGAGATAGAAAGACACGACTGACCCTCTCCGAACTGATAGAATGCGATTCTCATTCCGATGTTTTTTATGAACAGAGGAATAATTTGCAGTCCTTTAACGAGCTCGGCGTTCACGTTTGGAGTAAATTCAGCCTGCATGTTCTTCTTCGTGAGCTTCAGGGCAATCTGATGGCTTACTATCGAAACCAGTTCATCAAGCTCGTATTCGCCCATTCTCGGGTCAACTCCGACGTTAAGGAAGAGTGAGAAATTCCTGAGTGTTCTGCTCGGGAAGAGCTTTCTAAGGTTTACCGGAATCTGAACACGGACAATGTCTTGCTTTGAACGCTTCTTTTGGTGGAGCTTCTGAACTTCAATTAGCGACATCGCCATAACAGCCGCCATGAACGATGTTATTGTAACTCCCCTGCTTTTTGCGGCTTTGTGGATTTCGTTTGCATCTACAGTTCCTGTGGTGATATTTATGAATCCGTCAGGCTCACGGGTGCCGCTTAATCGATAAGATTTTGTATAGTCTCGCTTGGCACTTACATTTCCACGGTACTTTAAGAAGCTGTCTTCAAGCTCTTCCGGTTCCGGATAGGATTGTCTGCTGAGAATTCCTTTCTCGGCTGGGATTTTTACGTCATACTTCTGGGTAAAGTATTCGGCGAGAAGAGTTTTCAGAAAGATGATTCCGCCGGTACCGTCAGTTACGGCGTGGAAAAATTCAACTGCTACCCGATTATTGTAATAGAGAACCCTTATTGCGCACTTTTTGACGTCGTCAAAAGTATGGCTCATGAAAGGATAGCTTCCTTCCTGAAGCACCTGCAAGGGCTTCTTCAGCTCTTCGAGATAGTACCAGAAGAATCCGGTTTTAAGCCTTGCGGCGATTGTCGGGAACCTACCGATTGTTACATTCAGTGCAGATTGCAGGATTACCGGGTCGACCTTTTCATCAAGCTCAGCAGAAGCTCTGAACATGTTGTACCAGCCTCTGCGCTTGGATGCCGGGAAAATCTTTGCGGCGTTATCAAGTCGAACCCATCTGGCAGTTTTGATTGGTATCAGCTCACCGATGAAATCTCTGATTGTATCATAGTCAGATTTTCGCTCCTTGACATCATACAATACGTAAGCGTGCCACAACCGATCGGCTATTATGAGTTTTGAACGGTTGCCGTTATTCAGAAGCTTCTCATGAAGTCGTGTTGAATCATCAAGGAGAATCTCGTCGCCTCCTACAAATATCAGCGACGGCGGAAGCTTGGTTCCATCATCAAATAATAGCGGAGAGACGAATGGATTGGTTCTGTCGTCTGTATATGAATCGGCATAGAAATTGAGCTGTTCAAGAGTAAGAGTCGGGTCGACTTCTTTATTTGTCTCGATGGACTCGCCGGAAGCTGTCAAATCCGTCCACGGCGAGATTGCGATAATTCCCGCAGGCTGAGAAAGCCCGAGCGCACCAAGTTTGAGGCAAAGGCTGTAGCATAGCCCTCCGCCGGCGGATTCACCGGCTAATATAATTCTGTCGGACGGAAATCCGCTGTCCAAAAGATATTTATATGAAGCGAGTGCATCGTCGAGTGCCGCCGGGAATTTGTTTTCCGGAGCCAGACGATAGGCACAGCAGAATACTTTTAAGCCGTATTCGGACGCAAGCTTTGAACCGAACCCCCGGGCATATTCAAGACCTCCGCAGGTATAGCCTCCGCCGTGGAGATATAAGATTACTCCAGCTGAATTACACTCATCGGGAATTATCCATTCTGCCGAAAAATCGGCAAAGTCCTGCTTGACATTTCTTACTGAGCCACGCTCGACGAACGCCATAAGCTCGCCCAGCAAATCCTGAGCTTTTCTCGCTTGTTCCAAAGTACTGCCAACAAGTTTTGGCTTTAAGATGCTTAGCTGTGAGCGAAAGAATTTCTCGGTCAATCGGGTGCCTCCGTTTCTTTGATATTTCTTGGTTCTATTGTAGCATATTCAGAGAGATTTAGCAAGAGCATAAAAATCGCCGCCCCAGCTTGTGGGACGGCGATATTATTCTACTTAGGAACAGATTACTTCTTGTCCTTAATTGCAGCCTGAGCGGCGGCAAGACGGGCAATCGGAACTCTGAACGGTGAGCAGGAAACATAGTCAAGACCGATGTTGTGGCAGAACTCGATGGAAGAAGGATCTCCGCCGTGCTCGCCGCAGATACCGCAGTGGAGCTCGGGTCTTGTCTTCTTACCAAGGGTTACAGCCATATCCATAAGCTTGCCTACACCGGTGGTGTCGAGACGAGCGAACGGATCGGACTCGTAAATCTTGTGCTCATAGTATGCAGGGAGGAACTTGCCAGCATCGTCACGGCTGAAGCCGAAGGTCATCTGAGTGAGGTCGTTGGTACCGAAGCAGAAGAACTCAGCCTCAGTAGCAATCTCGTCAGCAGTGAGAGCGGCTCTCGGGATTTCAATCATGGTGCCGACCTCATACTTAAGGTCAACGCCTGCCGCCTTGATAACCTCGTCAGCAGTCTTGACAACTACATCCTTAACGAACTTGAGCTCCTTGACTTCGCCTACAAGAGGAATCATGATTTCAGGAACGATGTTCCAGTCGGGATGCTTAGCCTGTACGTTGATTGCCGCCTTGATAACAGCGTTGGTCTGCATAACAGCAATCTCAGGATATGTTACGGTAAGACGGCATCCACGGTGACCCATCATCGGGTTGAACTCGTGAAGGTCGTTGATAACCTGCTTGATATAAGCAACGCTCTTGCCCTGGGACTCTGCCAAAGCTTCGATGTCGGCTTCCTCAGTAGGAACGAACTCATGAAGCGGCGGGTCGAGGAATCTGATAGTAACAGGATATCCGCCGAGAGCCTCGAAGAGTCCCTCGAAGTCAGCCTGCTGCATAGGCTCAATCTTAGCGAGCGCCTTCTCTCTTTCCTCAACGGTTTCGGAGCAAATCATCTCTCTGAATGCACCGATTCTCTCAGGATCGAAGAACATGTGCTCAGTACGGCAAAGACCGATTCCCTGTGCGCCGAAAGCAGCTGCCTGCTTGGCATCCTTAGGAGTATCAGCATTGGTTCTTACGCCAAGCTTCTTGTACTTGTCTGAGAGTGCCATGATTCTTCCGAAGTAGCCGGAGTTCGGGTCAGCAGGTACGGTGGGGATAATCTCATCGTAGATGTTACCGGTGGAGCCATCAAGAGAAATCGGATCGCCTTCGTGGTAAACCTTGCCACCGAGAGTGAACTGCTTGTTCTCTTCATCCATCTTGATGTCACCACAGCCGGAAACACAGCAGGTTCCCATTCCTCTAGCAACAACAGCGGCGTGAGAAGTCTGTCCGCCTCTTACGGTGAGGATACCCTGAGCATACTTCATGCCTTCGATGTCCTCAGGAGAAGTTTCAAGTCTTACGAGAACAACCTTCTCCTTGTTCTTGCCATGCTCAACAGCATCTTCTGCGGTGAATACGATTGTACCAGCAGCGGCTCCGGGAGAAGCGGCAATACCCTTGCCTACGGGCTTAGCATTCTTGAGGGCGGCAGGATCGAATGTCGGGTGGAGGAGCATATCGAGGCTCTTGGCATCAATCTGCATAAGAGCTTCCTCTTCCGTAATCATACCCTCGTCGATAAGGTCGCAGGCAATCTTGATAGCAGCCTGAGCTGTTCTCTTGCCGTTTCTGGTCTGAAGCATATAGAGCTTGCCGTGCTCAACGGTGAACTCCATATCCTGCATGTCTCTGTAGTGATTTTCGAGAGTCTTGCAAACGTCGGTGAACTGCTTGAATGCTTCAGGGAACTTCTGCTCCATTTCAGAAATGTGCATAGGAGTTCTTACACCAGCAACAACATCCTCGCCCTGTGCATTGGTGAGGAATTCGCCGTAAAGACCCTTGTTACCGGTAGACGGGTCACGGGTGAACGCAACACCGGTACCGCAATCGTCGCCCATATTGCCAAATGCCATCATCTGTACGTTTACGGCAGTACCCCAAGAATAAGGGATGTCGTGGTCCATACGATAGACATTTGCTCTCGGGTTGTCCCAAGAACGGAATACAGCTCTGATTGCTTCATAAAGCTGTTCCTTAGGATCATCAGGGAAGTCCTTGCCGAGCTGTGCCTTGTACTCAGCCTTGAACTGGTTGGCAAGGTTGTGCAAATCGTCAGCGTCGAGCTCAACGTCATAGACGACGCCCTTCTCCTGCTTCATCTTATCGATAAGCTTTTCAAAATGCTTCTTTCCGACTTCCATAACAACGTCGGAGAACATCTGGATGAATCTTCTGTAGCAGTCCCAAGCCCATCTCGGGTTACCGGACTTCTCGGCGATGACGTTGACAACGTCTTCATTAAGACCGAGGTTCAGAATCGTGTCCATCATACCGGGCATAGAAGCTCTTGCACCGGAACGAACGGAAACGAGAAGAGGATTTTCCTTATCGCCGAACTTCTTACCGGTAATCTGCTCCATCTTCTCAACATACTCCATGATTTCAGCCATGATTTCATCGTTGATTACACGACCGTCCTCATAGTACTGGGTGCAGGCTTCAGTGGAAATTGTGAAGCCCTGAGGAACAGGAAGACCGATATTGGTCATCTCAGCGAGATTTGCGCCCTTTCCGCCGAGAAGCTCACGCATGTTAGCGTTGCCTTCAGTGAAAAGGTAACAATACTTTTTACTCATACTTTTTTACCTCCAAGTTATTTGACCGATTTCATTCGATTTTGCCCATAAAACGGTTACAATAATTATATCAGATACTTCTCATTTTTTCCATACCCTTTGAAGAAAAAATATGCCAAATTACAAGCACAAAAATTGTGCATTTTTATACAAAATGCAACGTAAGATTGCTCTTGAAAGAATTTTTCGTTTGCGTTATAATAAATTGGGTTATAGTGGGCGTGAGAAAACGCCGTTAAAATACAGCTCAGATTAATTTTTTTGGAGGCAGTAATGGAGAACGCAATTATACTCGCCGCCGGTGCGGGAAAAAGGATGCACTCAGATAAGCCGAAGGTTCTTATGGAAGTGCTCGGGAAGCCTATGCTCTCCTGGGTAACGGAAGCTTGCGAAAATGCAGGAATCGAGAATATCTGCGTAGTCAAGGGACATGGCGCAGACGAAATAGACAGCTACCTTAATGGAAAATATGAAACCGCTTTTCAGTCTCAGAGACTTGGAACCGGTCATGCGGTCATGTGTGCCTCTGAATTCCTTGGAAAGAATCCGAAGAGTCACACACTTGTAGCTTGCGGTGACTCACCCTTTATCGACTTCAAGACAATCAGGGCGGCTCTCGAATTTCACAAGCTGAGCGGTAGCTCCGCAACTGTAATTACAGCTGAATCCTCTAACCCATACGGTTACGGGAGAATCGTCAGAAAAGGCGGAGAGCTCAGTGCAATCATCGAAGAGCGAGACTGCACTCAGAAGGAGAAAAAAATACGGGAGATAAATTCCGGTTGCTACTGGTTTGACACCGAGAAGCTTCTTGAATTCCTGCCGATGCTGACGAGAGAAAACGCTCAGGGAGAATATTATCTAACCGACACAGTGGCTCTTATGTCTTCAAAAGGTCTGAAAGTGACAGCCTTCAAGACGGACAATTCGGATGCATTTTTAGGTGCTAATGATAGAAAAGGGCTTCTGAAGCTCAACGACATCGCAAGAAGGAGAATTATTGAACGGCATCTTGAAAACGGAGTTGAGTTTATCACAACCGACGGAATTACAATCTCACCGGATGTTAAGATAGGTGCAGGCACGAAGATTTTGCAGTCCACTATTCTTGCCGGAAACACTGTAATCGGCAGTAATTGCGTTATCGGTCCCAATTCGAGGCTTGAAAACACAGTTGTCGATGATAATTCGTCACTTGATAACGTAGTTGCACATGACGCCACCGTAGGGTCGCATGTTTCAATAGGACCATTTGTGCAGTTGAGAACCGGTACTGTTATCAAAGACTATGCCCATGTCGGAGATTTCGTCGAGATTAAAAATTCCGTAATCGGAGAAGGCACAGCTGTGGCACATCTTACATATGTCGGCGACAGCGACGTCGGACGAAACGTCAACTTCGGTTGCGGAGTCGTGACGGTCAACTATGACGGAACCAACAAGGCGAGATGCGCTATCGGCGACAATGCATTTATCGGGTGCAATACGAATCTGATTGCGCCTGTCAATATTGGCGACTGCGCTTATACCGCCGCCGGGTCAACTGTAAATAAGAATGTTCCCGACGGAGCGCTTGCTATTGAGCGCTCGAAGCTGGAAATCAAAGAAGGCTATTCTGAGAGAAAGCTTGCAAGACACATTGAAAAGGGCAAGAAACTCGAAGAAAAGCTCAAAGATTAAATCATAATGAAGAAAAATGTCATACCCGCTCAGTCAAGGCTGTGCGGGTTGAAGGCGTGAATGGAGGAATAACAAATGGGGTTATTTACGAAGAAAAAAGAAACAGCCGGAAGCATTGAATGGTTGATTGTCGGGCTTGGAAATCCCGGGTCTCAGTATGAGAGAACAAGGCATAACTGCGGATGGCTGACGGCAGACAAGCTAGCGGATAAATATGACGTCAAGCTTAAAAAGCTGAAATTCAAGTCGCTCTGCGGCGAAGCTGTCATATCCGGTAAAAAGTGCCTTATCATGAAGCCCACAACGATGATGAATTCAAGCGGTGAAGCTGTTGTTGAAGCGATGAACTTCTACAAGATTCCTATTGAGAATGTTCTTGTCATCTGCGACGATATTTCTCTGGATTTAGGCAAGATTCGTGTCAAGAGAAAGGGCTCGGACGGCGGTCAGAAGGGACTTCGGAGCATAATTTATCTCAGTGGCAAGGACACCTTCCCTCGTGTCAAAATTGGCATAGGCGCAAAGCCGAATCCTGAGTATGATTTGGCGGCGTGGGTGCTTTCGAGATTTACTGACAATGAGTTTGTCACTATGAATGAAGCCTTTGACAGAGCTATTACCGGTGTTGAACTTATAGTTGACGGCAAGATTGACGAAGCTATGAACAGACTTAACTGACGTTAAGTCATAACTAGCGTTAAGTGGGCTTAACTGTCGTTAGCCAATCTCTTAATATTTGGAAGGAATAATATGAGTATATTTTATGATGCCATAGACAGGCTTTCGTTTTTGCGGGAGCTCAAATCGGCAGTAAAATCAGGACAGCTCCCCACTTCGGTGACGGGGCTTTCGTCCGTTCACAAGGCACATGCAATTCTCGGTCTTTCACAGGACAAACCGGTTCTGGTGGTTACTCCTGACGATGCGAGTGCTGTAAAAATGGTCTCGGATGTAAACGAGATGGCAGGAAAAGAAATTGCAGTGCAGTTTCCGGCAAGAGATTTGATTTTAGCTGATGTTGACGCCGTCTCACGGGAATATGAGCAGAAGCGAATTTCTGCACTTGAAAAGATACAGAATGGCAAGGCAAACGTGCTTATTTGCAGTGCAGAAGCCTGTCTTGAAGGGACAATTCCTCCGGAAGTGCTCCGGGATATGAGCTTTACACTCTCCCCCACTGATTCGATTGATACGGGAAAGCTTGCGGAAAAACTCACTGAGATGGGGTATACACGTTATCCGCAGACGGAAGGCGTCGGGCAGTTCTCCATAAGAGGTTCGATTGTCGACATCTTTCCTGTCGGAATGAGTATGCCGATAAGAATCGAGCTCTGGGGAGACGAAATCGACACCGTTTCTACCTTCGACATCGAATCTCAGAGGCGGTTTGACACTATCAAGTCGGTTACAATCTCGCCTGCGAAGGAACTTCTGATTTCGAGCGAAAATCTCGCTTTTGAGATTAAAGACCTCATGGGGAAGGTCAGCGGCAAGCGCTCGGCAGAGATTAAAAAGCACTTGAATCAGGATTTGGATTTGATAAATTCCGGACTTATTCCGGCGAGTCTTGACAAATACTACAAGCAGATTTACGGCGAGACTTGCTCGGTTTTCGATTACTTCGAGGATGGCGTCTGCGTTATCTGCGAATATTCTGACGTTTTGGAAAAGGCTAAAGACGTCACAGCTCAGCTAAATGAGGACGTAAAGCTTCTCTACGAAGACGGTATTCTGTTCAAAGAAATGTCGGGGTTCATGCTGGAGCCGGCACAGCTCTTCCAGAAGGCTTTGAAAATGGGTTGCGTCTATCTCGACACATTTATGCATGGGTCAGATGTCCGGCTTAAAAAGCTTATTTCGGCGGAGGCTTATCAGTCTTCAGTATGGAGTGGTGACTCGGCGACTCTGGACGATGAAATTGAGAACTACATATCCCGCGGCTTCTGCATGGTTGTCCTTGTCGGAAGCACAAAGGCGGCTAGCATCGTTTCTCAGGATATCGAGAAAAGTGGGTACAAAGTTCAGAGACTTAACGACAAGTCTGTTTATTCGAAAGGACTTGTATACGTCGGTGTCGGTTGCCTTTCGGGAGGATTTGAGTATCCGACAGCAAAGTTCGCCGTCATCACTCAGCAAAAAGTCTTTACGGCTCGTAAGAGAAGCAAGAAACGCCCCGACAATTCGGAGCGAATCAACAGCATTTCGGATATTTCAAAGGGCGATTTGGTTGTTCACAGCCTGCACGGAATCGGCAAATTCGAGGGAATCTCAAATATTGAGACAAACGGCGTCACTAAAGATTACATCACCATCAAGTATGCCGGAACCGATGTCCTGTATGTCCCGGTCACACAGCTCGACATGGTTTCAAAATACGTGGGAGCTTCGGACGACGAGAATGTAAAGCTCAGTAAACTTGGCGGAACCGAATGGGCGAAGACAAGGGCAAGAGTAAAGAAAGCCTGCAAGGACATGGCAGACGAGCTCATACAGCTATACGCTCAGAGACAGCTTGCAAAGGGCTATGCATTTTCGGAAGATAATGTCTGGCAGACGGAATTTGAAGAGAGATTTGAATATCAGGAAACGGACGACCAGCTTCGGTCCATCCAGGAGATAAAGGCTGACATGCAGAAGCCGGTTCCTATGGACAGACTTCTCTGCGGAGATGTAGGATTCGGAAAAACTGAAGTTGCACTCCGAGCCGCTATGAAATGTATTCTTGACGGGAAGCAGTGTGCAATTCTTGTTCCGACAACGGTTCTTGCATGGCAACACTATCAGACGGCGCTGAGGAGATTTGAGCACTTCGATATCAACATAGAATTAATGTCAAGATTTCGTTCCCAGAAAGAACAGAAAGCAATTGCAAGAAAGCTCGAAACTGGCGAAATCGACCTTGTTATCGGCACTCACAGGCTTGTCCAGAATGATATACGGTTCAAGGATTTGGGACTTCTGATTATTGACGAGGAGCAGAGATTTGGTGTTGCGCACAAGGAACACATGAAGGAGCTCTACCCTGCTGTCGACATTCTGACTCTTTCGGCTACTCCTATTCCCCGAACCCTCAATATGGCTTTGAGTGGAATCAGGGATATGTCTGTTATTGAAGAGCCACCGGCGGACAGATACCCCGTTCAGACCTATGTTATTGAGTATCAGCAGGGTGTTATCTTGCAGGCAATCCACAAAGAGCTTCGGCGTGGCGGGCAGGTTTACTACATCCACAACAGAATTGAGACGCTTTCTGCGTGTGCATACAGGCTTCAGCAGAATCTCCCGGGAGCTAAAATTGGCGTTGCGCACGGGCAGATGGATGAGAAGGAGCTTTCGGAAATCTGGCGACAGCTACTCGAACGTGAGATTGACATTCTCGTCTGCACAACAATTATTGAGACCGGCGTAGACGTTCCGAACGTGAATACACTTATCATTGAAGACGCTGACAGATTCGGACTTTCACAGCTCTATCAGCTCAGAGGTCGTGTCGGGCGGTCGTCGAGAAGAGCTTATGCTTACTTCACGTTCAGACGTGGGAAAGTTCTGTCTGAGGTTGCTTCAAAGAGGCTTGAAGCGATAAGAGAATTAACGCAGTTTGGCTCGGGATTCAAGATAGCACTACGGGACCTTGAAATTAGAGGTGTCGGTTCAATTCTCTCTGCAAAACAGCACGGGCACATGGAGGCTGTCGGTTATGATATGTATCTACAGCTACTTGAAGAAGCCATCGCCGCAAGCAAGGGAGAAACTAAGCCGAAAGCTTCGGAAGACTGCCTTGTCGATGTCACGATTGATGCCTATATTCCCGAGACTTATATTGAATCCCTCAAAGCAAGGCTTGAAGCCTACAGACGGATTGCGTCAATCATCACCGTTGAGGATTCTGAGGACGTTGTCGACGAGTTTGTAGACCGTTACGGCGAACCTCCGAAGTCGGTAATGGGGCTTATAGATGTTGCACTTGTCCGCAACGGTGCGGCACGTATGGGAATCAAGGAGATTACACAGCGTGGCAACAATCTTATCTTCTACGTCACTGAGAACGCCTCCGTTGACTCCATCATGAACCTTACGAAGAAGTTTGCCGGCAGAATCATCGTAAACGGGTCCGAGGGCGGATATATCCAGCTTACACTCGGTAAAAACGAAAAACCGCTTCAGATGATGAAGGCAGTAGTTGAGACAATGCAAGGTGAATAATAAAAAACGCTTCCGGATTTGCTCGGAAGCGTTTATTGTTACCTACATTATTCGGTTCTCAATGCTTCTACAGGGTCCTTCTTTGCCGCCATGCTTGACGGAACGAGTCCGGAAATCAGGGTCAATACTGTACTTATAACTATCAGTATCACAGCACTTACGGCAGGAAGCGATGCCGCAAGGTAGGAAATTCCGGTGATGCTCTGGAGGATAATATTTATAGGAATCAGCAGTAGAAGTGAGATTATAATTCCCATTGCGCCCGATACAAATCCCTCAATAAGCGTTTCGGCGTTGAACACCCTCGAAATATCGCCCTTTGACGCACCGATTGCACGAAGAATACCGATTTCCTTTGTTCTTTCGAGAACTGAGATATAAGTTATAACTGCAATCATGATTGAGGAAACAATCAGTGAGATTGCGACAAAAGCAATCAGAACATACGAAATAGCGTTGATAATTGTCGTCATTGAGGACATCAGAAGTGCAATGTAGTCGGTGTAGGATATCTGGTCATCCTCATCCACGCTTGCATTATACTCCTCTATCAAAGTGGAGATTTCGTCCTTGTCTTCAAACGATGCCGCATAGATATAGATTGCGCTGGGCGAGCCTTGATCGACATAGCCTAAGAGAGACATATTTTCATCATAAGTCGAATCTGATAAGCCGGTCGGGATATTTTCATCATAGAGCGACTGGTATTCGTCGTCTGTGAGCTCATATGAATCGAGCATTGCGGCTATTTCGGAATCACTGAGTGCAGAAAGCTGAGTTGAAACCGTCTCAGAATACTGGCGGATAACCAATGCAGAAAGAATCTGTACAATATACGTCTCCTCAGTGGTGGCGTCAAGTGTCGACAGATACGACCTTATGGATTCCTCATCCATCTGGGTCTGGCTGACAAACGCCTGCACAAGTAGGTCTTCAATCTCTTCATCAGTCATCGTAGAACGGTACTGCTCAACTGCCGCTGATACATATTCGTCACTTGGAACACTTGCGAGTGTCAGATAGACATCTGCTTTCTCCGCTTCAGTAAGGTCAGCAATCCAGTCATCTACTTCGACTTTGATTTCATCCAAAGAAAGCTCATCGTCTCCTGTTGCGAATTTAAGTCCAGTCAGTACGTCGGTCTCCGGATTTTCAATCTGTTCTGTTACCAGAGTACTGGATGATGTTCTTTCGATAATATATTCTGTGAGTGCTCCAGTGTAGCCGATAACTCCGCTCATAAAGCTCGAAGTGGAGTCTTCGCTCTGACGGATTATTCCGACTACTTTAAGCTTTATAGCATTATCAGAGTCATAAAGAAGCTGCAGACCTGTTTCGGTTTCCGTAGCGTCTATATATGTGGTTCCGTCCTCACTGAGCTGATACTTATCGCAGTCGAGAATTACACGGAAGTCGAGATTCATGATGTCGTCGTAGCTCCACGACTTAACACCGCTGTCATCATCAGTCTCTTCGCCATTCATAGAACTGATAAGCTCATCACTCGTAACAAGTCCCATCGCATAGAGCATCATGTCGTTGATTTCATTGTTTTCGTCAACTACTATAACAATCTCATCGTAGCTCTCAGCCCAACGCCCTGCAATAACTTCATACTGCTCGGTCATAGACTCATTTATCAGCTCACCATCCATGCCGCTCAAAAGCTGTTGCCATGCGTCAAGAGACATGTAGCTTGTGAGTGTTGAGCCTGAAATATCGACCCCCATGCTTGCGTAAAGAGAAGTCATCAGGTCGGTTAAGTCCGATTTGACTATTTCACCGTCAGCATTTGTGACGTAGACGTTCATATCGGTGTCGTATTCATAGCTGTATGCGGAAGCATAGCTCTTCATCTCTTCGGATGTTTCGAGGTATTCCTTGAATTTGACGAGGTTGTTTTCTCTCGTCTCGATATTCGTCATCGACTCCATCATGCTCGCCATTATACTGCTCTCGTAGACGGCGTCAAGCTCGTGTTCCTCTTCGCTCTCACTGCTTGTCGACATAAGCGATGTCATAAGCTCGGTCATATCTACTTCGCTTGCACTGATTGTTATCGGATAGGAAGAAAGTGTGTCCTCCTGAACTCTGTCGATATAATTCTGAACGCCAGTAGACACCGCTAAAATCAGAGCAATTCCTATTATACCTATGCTTCCTGCAAAGCAAGTCAGAATCGTTCGCGCTTTCTTCGTCATGAGGTTGTTCAGGGACAGAGAAAGTGCTGTTCCAAAGGACATAGACGGCTTCTTCTCCTTGCCGACTTTTCTTATTTCGTCGGGAGAAGGCTGGTCTTCGTCTTCTGTATAGGGATCAGAATCGCTTTGGATTACTCCGTCGAGGCATCTGACAATTCTCGTTGCATACTGCTCGGCAAGATCGGGATTATGAGTAACCATTATGACAAGGCGGTCTTTTGAGACTTCTTTAAGAATCTCCATAATCTGAACGCTTGTCGTCGAATCTAGCGCTCCTGTCGGCTCATCTGCCATTAAGATTTCCGGGTCGTTGACAAGCGCTCTTGCAATAGCAACTCGTTGCATCTGACCGCCGGACATCTGGTTCGGCTTTTTGTTTAGCTGGTCTTCGAGACCTACTTTTTTAAGGGCATCTATAGCCCTCTTTCTGCGCTCAGCCTTGCCTACACCGGTAAGAGTCAGGGCAAGCTCTACGTTTGCCAAAACCGTCTGGTGCGGAATCAGGTTATATGACTGAAAGACGAAACCTACCGAATGGTTACGGTAGCTGTCCCAGTCTGAATCCTTGAATTTCTTTGTGGAACGGCGATTAATGGACAGGTCGCCGGAAGTGTACTGGTCGAGTCCGCCGATGATGTTGAGTAAAGTTGTTTTGCCACAACCGGATGGTCCTAAAATTGCGACAAATTCTGATTTTCTGAACTCGATACTTATGCCTTTGAGGGCATGTATGGTTTCGTCACCGACGAAATAGTCTTTTGTAATGTTGGTTAGTTTTAGCATTAGTATGTCCTCTCCCCTGACGGGGTCTCCTTTCACATATGTAATACCGTTACCCGACATCTTTTTTTAAAGTGTCTTATTATTGATTTTATCTTAAAGCTATAATAGCATTACTGGCTTCAAAAGTCAATTAGCCTATGCTATCTTTCAACAGCTTTTCACCAGCGCTTCACAGTGTATGGTTGAAAAACTGTTAAAAAAGCCGGCGTGATTGCCGGCTTTCATATTCTATCTGAAAAGCATACATGTGCCGCTTTCCCGATAATACTTGATTTTCGCTTCAATAGCCACCCTGGATACACCAAGATACTCCGCAAGGCAATCGATGCACAGGAATTCATCCGCACACCGAAGCACAAGTTTTCGATATATCGCTATATCGTCGCCATCGAGCTTATGTCCGCACTGACGGCAGGTATCGAAATTAGCCATCAGAGCTTAACGAGCTTGGCACGCATGATAAGGCAATCGTGAGCTTCGACATCAGCAGTGAATCTCTCAGCGAAAGTGCCGATTGTTTCATGCTTCCAGCAGTCGTACATCTCAAAGCCATAGCCAGCCGCAGACGGAAGTCCCATATCCCAGAACGGGAAGGAAGCACGTGAACCGAACTTATCGCCAAAGTTGAAGAGACCGATTGCATAATCGCCGTTTTCAAGAGGCTTTATTAGAATCTTCACCTGACCGTTGTCCCATTCGGAGGAATCGAGGACGTATGCTCCCCTACCCTCAGGGTCCTGGTTGATTGCAATGACATCCTTGTTCATGAGGATTTCCTTTGTTGCGTCGGTCATGTTTCTAATGTCACAACCAATCATCAAGGGAGAATTCATCATCGCCCAAAGTGAGAAGTGGGTCTTGTATTCAGTATCAGTGCAACCGAATCCACCGTCGCCGATGAAATCGTTATTCGAGCCGCCATGCATACCTACAACGAGCATGTCGATGTCATTCCAGCAGTAAACACCCTGCTGGCTCTGTCTGCCGAACTGGGATTTTGCAAGATTGACGATTGAATTCCAGCTGTCCTGGATGTCGCCGGTTGAACGGAACATCTGGGCACCGGTTTCCTTAATCCATGAATAGACGTCGTCCTGACCCCAGTTACATGCCGAGAACAGAATATCTCTGCCGCAGTTGCGGAGTGCCATTCCCATTCTCTTGTAGAGAAGCTCACCAGGGATTCCCTTCGGCTTGAAGCAATAGTCGTATTTCAAAAAGTCAACGCCCCACTCGGCAAAGGTGTTTGCGTCAACAAATTCGTGCTCAAAAGATGCCGGATAAGCCGCACAAGTGTGCGTTCCGGAGCAGGAATACATGCCGAATTTGAGTCCCTTTGAATGAATATAGTCGGCAAGATACTTCATTCCGTGAGGGAACTTTTCAGGGTCGGCTACAAGCTTGCCGTTCTCGTCTCTTTCCTTTTTGGACCAGCAGTCGTCGATGACTATGTATTCATAGCCGCATTCTTTAAGTCCTGATGCGACCATTTCGTCAGCCGCCTGCATAACAAGCTCTTCGTTAATATTCCATGTAAAGGTATTCCATGAGTTCCAGCCCATTGGCGGAGTGCGTCCCAGATTCTTAGGCATATAATATTCTTCCTTTCAAATGCAAGCATGAATTTATTATCCATAAAGGCTATGATGACACCAACCGGAAAACTGTCCGAAAAGCGCATTACAAGCCTGTTTACAATAAGATTATAACTCATACCGCATTGATTGTAAATATAAATATATGACACGTATCTGTGGACATCCACACAATACCGCCGTCAGCTGTTCCAGTAGCCTTTCAGTTTATCGAAGAAGCCCTTTCTGGAAGCGGAATTCTTGTCTTCAAGAGAATCGTCGAACGCCTTTAACAGGTCGGCTTGCTTCTTATTAAGGTTCTTCGGAACCTCAACCTTTACCGTTACATACTGGTCGCCGCGGTCGTTCTTATAGAGGCGCTTGACGCCCTTGCCACGGAGCCTGAATACGGTTCCGGTCTGTGTTCCGGCAGGAACAGTGTATTTTACATTGCCATCGATTGTCGGGACGGTTATCTCGTCACCAAGAACCGCTTGCAGGTATGAAATGGGAACCTCTGTATAGATATCGTTGCCTTCACGCTCGAAGAGCTCATCCTCGGTGACGTTTACCCTTATATTGAGGTCACCGAATCCGCCGCCATTCACTCCGGCATTTCCGGCTCCTGGAACACGAAGTGTCTGTCCGTCATCGATTCCGGCGGGAACTTCAACTTCACGTGACAGAGTAGACCTGACTCTTCCCTGTCCCTGACATGTGGTGCAGGCTTCTCTTATAATCTTTCCACGACCGCCGCATCTTGAACAAGGCTGTGACGACTGGAATGTGCCGAAGGCAGTACGCTGATTTATTCTTACTGTTCCGGTGCCGCGGCAATCTGGGCAGGTTTCAGGCTGTGCGCCGCCCTTACATCCGGTTCCCTTGCAGTCAGGACAGGTATCATAACGTGAAACTTTCACATTCTTCTTGGTGCCCTTGCAGGCTTCCATGAAGGTTATCGTCATTTCCTGACGTAAATCCTGACCTCTTCTGGGTGCGTTCGCATTAGAAGCACTCGAGCGGGTTGAACCACCACCGAAGAAGGCATCGAAAATGTCGCCCATATCAGCACCGAATCCGCCAAAGCCACCGCCAAAGCCGCCGGCTCCACCATAGGAGCCATATGCTCCTCCGGCACCCTGACCTGAAGCGTAGCTTGGGTCTACTCCGGCAAAGCCGAACTGGTCGTACTTCTGTCTCTTGTCCTTGTCGGAAAGAACTTCATACGCCTCGTTGACCTCTTTGAACTTGGCTTCAGCTTCCTTGTCATTCGGGTGAAGGTCGGGATGATATTTCTTTGCGAGGGTTCTGTAGGCATGCTTCAGTTCTTCGTCAGTAGCAGTCTTCTGGACGCCCAGAACCTCGTAGTAATCTCTTTTGTCCGCCATAATTTACTCCCATATTGAAATTTTGCCAATCCGCCGTGCCTTAAACCCGGCGGATTGGCTTTAATCGTCTATCTCAATCAGTCAGCGTCGGTGAAGTCGGCATCAACTACGTTGTCGTCTCCGCCATTATTGCTACCGTTGTTGTCGTCAGAGCCCTGCTGAGCCTGAGCAGCAGCCTGCTGATATACCTTTGTGGCTATCGACTGG
This sequence comes from Oscillospiraceae bacterium, assembly GCA_021200775.1. Classification (GTDB taxonomy): domain Bacteria; phylum Bacillota; class Clostridia; order Oscillospirales; family Ruminococcaceae; genus Faeciplasma. The sequence continues at coordinate 103,201 of JAJQGB010000004.1, read as the reverse complement.
ATTGAAGTTTCAAGTTCCTTCTCCTTAGCCTTGATGAGTTCAATATCAGTTCCCTTCAAAGCTTCTTCAAGAGCGGAAATCTTGGCTTCGCAATCGGACTTGTCTGAGGCTTCTACCTTGTCGCCGAATTCTTCAAGAGACTTCTTGCACTGGAAGACCATCTGGTCTGCCTGATTTCTTGCGTCGACGTCCTCACGCTTCTTCTTGTCCTCAGCGGCGAACTGCTCAGCTTCCTTGACAGCCTTGTCGATATCGTCCTTGGACATGTTGGTGGAAGAAGTGATTGTAATCTTCTGCTGTTTGCCGGTGCCGAGATCCTTTGCGGATACGTTTACGATACCGTTGGCATCGATGTCGAAGGTAACCTCAATCTGAGGAATTCCTCTCGGAGCGGGTGCAATACCGTCAAGACGGAACATGCCGAGCTGTTTGTTATCCTTAGCAAATTCTCTTTCACCCTGAAGGATGTTTATATCAACTGCGGACTGGTTGTCAGCGGCAGTGGAGAATACCTGAGACTTGGAAACAGGGATTGTTGTGTTTCTTTCAATGATTCTGGTGCAGATGCCGCCCATGGTTTCAAGACCTAATGAAAGCGGAGTTACATCGAGGAGAAGAAGTCCCTCCTTGACATCGCCACCGAGGATACCGCCCTGGAGTGCGGCACCGAGAGCAACACATTCATCGGGATTTATTCCCTTGAACGGCTCCTTGCCGGTAATCTTTCTTACTGTATCTACAACTGCGGGAATTCTTGAAGAACCACCGACCATCAGAACCTTGTGGATATCGTTGGTTGAAAGTCCGCTGTCTGAAAGTGCCTGCTTTACGGGTCCTACGGTAGCCTCAACCAAATCAGCAGTGATTTCGTTGAACTTAGCTCTTGTCAGAGTGTAATCGAGGTGCTTCGGTCCAGTAGCGTCAGCAGTAATGAACGGAAGGTTGATGTTTGAAGAAGCTACATTTGAAAGCTCAATCTTAGCCTTTTCTGCGGCTTCCTTAAGTCTCTGCATTGCCATCTTGTCGCTGGAAAGGTCAATGCCATCAGACTTCTTGAATTCACTTACGAGAAGGTCGATGATTCTCTGGTCGAAATCGTCGCCGCCGAGGTGGTTATTACCGGCTGTAGCCAGAACTTCGGTTACTCCTTCACCCATCTCGATGATGGAGACATCGAAAGTACCGCCGCCAAGGTCATAAACCATAACCTTCTGGCTCTCTTCTTTGTCGATTCCGTAGGAAAGAGCTGCGGCTGTAGGCTCGTTGATGATTCTTCTTACGTTAAGACCAGCAATCTGTCCTGCGTCCTTTGTTGCCTGACGCTGAGAGTCGGTGAAGTAAGCCGGAACTGTGATAACAGCGTCGGTTACCTTCTCGCCGAGGTAAGCTTCTGCATCCTGCTTCAGCTTCTGGAGAATCATTGCGGAAATCTCCTGAGGAGTGTAGCTCTTGCCACCCATCTGAGCCTTGTAATCAGAGCCCATGTGGCGCTTGATTGAAATTACAGTGTTGTCATAGTTGACAACTGCCTGTCTCTTTGCGACCTGCCCTACGAGTCTGTCGCCGTTCTTAGATACACCGACAACGGAAGGAGTTGTTCTTGCACCTTCACTGTTGGGGATTACTACTGCTTCGCCGCCTTCAACGACTGCTACGCATGAATTGGTTGTACCAAGGTCTATACCTATGATTTTTGACATAATAAATCTCTCCTTGTTAAGTATTAAAATTTGTATTTTTCTTTTTTATTACGGACTAACAGTTAGCAACAGCGACCATCGCAGGTCTTATAACCTTGTCGCCACGCTTGTAGCCCTTCTGATAAACTTCGGCAACGACATTGTCGCCGAGATTCTCATCAATGATTTGTGTTACTGCGTCCTCGAGCTCCGGATTGAATTCCTCGCCCTTCGGGTCGATTATCTCAACTCCGAGCTTCTTGAAAGCATCAGTGAGCTGATTCTGAATCATCATGACACCCGACTTGTACTTTTCATCGGTAGTCTCAGCACCGGCGGCACGTTCAAAATTATCCGCCATCGGCAGAAATTCCTTTATTGCGGTTACCATTGCATCTGGATAAATCTCCGCCTTTTCCTTCTGGGTACGTTTTCTGAAATTGTCGTACTCAGCGGCAAGCCTCTGATACTTGTCTTTGAGGTCGGCAAGCTCTTTTATTATCTCATCGTTCTCTTTTTTTAGAAGTGTAAGCTCGTCTTCCTCTTCGGGCGCTTCTTCAGTTTCGGAAACTTCCTCAGTTGCTTCAGTCTCTTCTGTAGCCTCGGTAGCCTCTTCCTCAACAGAAGTTTCTTCTGCGGGAGCTTCTTCTGTCTTCTCGTTCTTTATATCTTCACTACTCATGAATTCACCTCATTATCGTCAGTTTCTTTTCGTTCCTCGACAACGTCGTCCGGAATAACTCTTAATTCATTCTGTGCGCCTTCGGCTGTCGAAAGAATTTCGGAAATCTTATTCGTGAAAAATTCAACGTAAGGAATGACCTTCTTATAGTCGATTCTCATTGGTCCTATGACACCCAGATGCCCTGCAACCTCGCCGTTCTTCGTGAAATCCCCGCTTACAAGGCTTGAATTGCCGATTACGAAGCTGTCGCTTTCGTCTGAGAACAGGACGTGGATTCCGCTGAAGCTGTCATCGATAAGCTCCCGTAGTTCGTCGCTCGTGTCGATGAAGGTCATGAGTTCATTTTTGTCGACATCGGTTCTCGTAATCAGATTCTTGGCGCCCGAGATACTTATATCTCTCTGAGCCATATCCTTTGACATGTCAAATATTGCCTGCATCAGTGGAGAAAGAGTCAGTAAATATGTTCCCATCGCCGTTTCAAGCTTTTCGAGCATCTCATCGCTGAACACGTTTACCGGAACGCCCTCAAGATTATCCTTGACGAAATCAGTGAAGTACTTTAGCTGGTCGTCGGTCAGATCAAGCTGAAGTCTGCAAGTGCGGTTCTGGATTCTTCCAGTTGAAGAAATCATCAGGAGAACATACATTCTCTTGCCAGTCGGGATAACCTCAACTTTGGAGATTACAGAGAACTGAGGATTCTCAGTTGTGACGAATGTCGCACAGCTTGTGAGCTCCGCCAGAGCATTGGAAGCGGACTTGACAAGGTTTTCCTCCGAATAATCGTCCTTCGGAAGCATACCTTCAAGCCTTTCCTGCTCATCCTCGGAAATCGGGTTGGTTTCCATAAGGCGGTCGACATAGAGACGATAGCCGCTGTATGTCGGGACTCTTCCGGATGAAGTATGAGGTTGTTCAAGATAGCCCTGCTTTTCAAGCTCTGCCATTTCATTGCGGATGGTTGCACTTGAAGCATTGACATAACGCATTATTGATTTTGACCCTACTGGCTCACCCGTTACTATATATTCGTCAACAACGGCGGCAAGTATTCTCATTTTTCGGTCGTCCACAATATTCCTCACCTTTGAATTTGTCTGTTGGCAATTTGAATTTTTAAGTGTTAGCACTCTTCTTTTCCGAGTGCTAATTATAGTATACCCCAATTTCTGCGAAAGTCAAGAGGTTTTTAAAAATTTTTTTCAAATCTTCCGAGTGTGACAGATTTCGCACTTTTGCCGCCTTAAAATTATGCAAAAAGACAAAAAGGAGACGCGTAAGCTTTATGCCGGTATATATAGAACCTAGCGGCGAGGACATCCTCACAGCAAAAATCACAGGTGAAATCGACCACCACAGTGCAAAATGGCTTCGGGCTGACATCGACACCGCAATCAACGACTCAAAGCCGATGCTTTTAAGGCTCGATTTCTCGGGAGTCACGTTTATGGATAGTTCGGGAGTTGGGCTTGTTATGGGAAGGAATATGGAAATGAAAGAAATTGGCGGAAGAGTTGAGCTTGTAAACATGCCGCCATACATCGAAAAGGTTATGGCGATTGCAGGGATGGACAAGCTTACGGGAACTAGTTTCGGAAAAGGAGGTAATCAGGATGACAAACAAGGCTAAACCAATAAACGAGATGAAGGTAGTGTTCCCTGCCCTGTCTGTAAACGAAAGCTTTGCAAGGACGGCTGTCAGCAGTTTTGTGGGATTAATGGACCCGAAGATGGACGAGCTTATCGACATAAAGACTGCGGTCAGCGAAGCAGTCACGAACTGTATTGTCCACGCATACAGGGACAAGTCTGGTGTTATCGAACTATCGGCGAAAGCATATTCCGACAGAACAGTGTACATAAAAATCAAGGACCGAGGGTGCGGAATCGAGGATATCGGGCAGGCTATGGAGCCGCTATTTACAACTCATCCCGAAGAAGAGCGCTCAGGTCTCGGATTCTCCGTAATGGAGAGCTTCTGCGACGATGTAAAAGTGACGAGTAAACCCGGTTCAGGCACTACGATTACGCTTCGCAAGAAGCTGGGAATCAAGTTATAGGTTATTATGAGTATTCAGACCTTCACTAAAAATGAGGCTTTTCCGGACACGATTGAAGACGAAATTACCGTTGAGGGAAATCTTGGGCTGGTGCGGCTCTGTGCCGGAAGATTCAAAGGCAAAGGAATTGAATATGAGGAGCTCTACAGCGCCGGTTGCGTCGGGCTTGTGAAGGCGGTAAAGTCGTTTGACAGAGAACGGGGCGTTCGGTTTTCAACCTATGCTGTTCCGGTTATCTTGGGAGAAATCAGGCGGCTGTTCCGGGATGGCGGAAGTCTAAAGGTTTCCCGTTCAGTCAAAGAGCGCTCTCTGAATGTATCAAGAGCTTCCGGCAAATTTGAACTCGAAAATGGCAGAGAGCCGACTCTGTCTGAGCTATCAGGGATAACAGGATTTTCGCAGGAAGAGATAGTCGAAGCAATAAGTGTGAATCAACCGACTGTGAGTCTGACACCCACAGAAGATGACGAGCCACAGCTTGATTTGCCTGTTGAGTCCCCGGAGACGAAAATCACAAATTCGCTTGCTCTCGAACAGGCATTGAACGAGCTCTGCGACAGAGACAAGGCACTGATATATTGCAGATTTACTCTCGACCTCACCCAACAGGCTACAGCGGAAAGGCTGGGTATGACACAGGTTCAGGTCTCACGGCGTGAAAAGAAGCTTCTTCTCTACCTTCGGGAAAAGCTTTTCTGATATAAAAAGTCCCACCTGTCAGGATGGGACTTGATTTGTTTTATTCGAGATATTCGACCGTTATTGATGTCATATAATCCCGTTCACCTTCGGCGAGCTCGCCGACTTCGGAGTAGTCATAGTTGATGGAAACGGTGTAAGTTTCACCCTCTGTCAGTAAAACAGCTCTAGTGGCACTTGTTCTGCCCTCGAAGGTTTCGCTGTAAACCGTCTCGCCGCTTGAATCGGTAACGACAACGGTCATCGATGCTGAATTGGTTGATGGTAGATTTGAAATCGTGAAGGTATAATCGGCGGTGTGAAGAGTTGTGAAAGTCATCGCATCGATGCCGAAGTATGCTTCTCCGTCCCACTCGCCGCTATATTCATACGATATCGAATTGGAGTAGTCGGAAGCATACACTGCCGCACCGTAGAGTCCCAATAGAATCACTACTGAAAGGATTATCGCAATAACACAGGTTCTCTTCGATTTGCCCGAAGATTTGAGCTTTTCAGGCGGCATCACAACTCCGACGGACGTGTCCTCTACTCCACTCAAACGGTGAAGAGCGATTATCTCACGCATCTTTGAAGGTCTCAGAAGTACAATAGTGACTATAATATACGGCAGTGCGGATATTACCTGATAGGGTTCATAGCTACTGATTGTAGAGGAAAGTGAGCCACCCGAAACAAATCCGGAATAGAACGCTCCGCAGAAGTCGACAAATGCGTGAACGAGAATCAGAACCCAGATGTTCCGGCAACGATAGTATATAGCCGTCAATGCCATTCCCATTGCGCATGCCGATACGACCTGAACCAGAACACCGACTGTGTCGGAGGACATCAGATTCGACAGGTGCATCAGTCCGAAAACCATCCCGGAACAGATAGTAGCGCACCAGACTCCGGCAGGGTCGTCGCCATACTTGTCTATAAACAGGTTTGCGACAACTCCGCGGAAGAATGTTTCCTCCGCAAGTCCGATAAGAAGCACCGTCAGGACGAATACAATCATCTGCCAGGCTGGATTATACTCGACCTCATCCATCAGCGCTATTTCCGCAATGTAGGAGACGAGTGACAGAAGCGAAACGACTATGAAGTACGCTGAACTGGCAAAGCCATTGAGCATGCTTTTGCCCTGCTCGTTCCATATCCAGCCGTAACCCATGAGTGCTACAAAGCCGATTCCTATAAGCGAAGTGACACACTCAACTGTACCTTGATAGACATAGTCGCCGTTTTCAAGGAAGAAATCCGGTCCGAAATATGCAAGCAGGATTGCAGGAAGCCAGAGCGCTATCAGAAATACTGCTATTGCAACTACGCTGAACAGTACCGGGTGTTTACTTGCGGTTGTTCTCATTTTATTTCTCCTTTTTCGGTGCAAAGTCCTTATGAAAGGTCGCTTATCGATTGTTCAATCTTTGAAAGCTTGTCCTTTGCACGTTCGAGCTTTTCACGTTCCGTCTCAATGAGCTGTGCAGGAGCCTTCTTCAGGAAGCCTTCATTATTGAGCTTTCCTGAGATAATCGAGATATCCTTTTCGGCGGAAGCCTTTTCACGATTGAGTCTTGCAAGCTCCTTGTCCTTGTCAATAATCTCACTGAGTGGGATGAAGAGTCTTGCCTGACTGGTAACTGCTGTTACACAGCCTTCCTTCTCCACCTTCTCCATAATTTCTACTGAAGAAGCTGAAGCAAGTCTTTCAAAGAACATTATACCCTTGTTAAAGATATCAGCGTGTGAAGTTTCGATGAAAAGCTCGGCTTTTTTCGACGGAGGGACATTCATGCCAGAACGAAGATTTCTTATCGCCTTTATTGCTTCGATAATCTTCTCGAAGTCGTATTCCTCCTCAGGATAGCTGAGTTCTTCCTCGTAAACCGGGAAGCTTTCGAGCATAAGTGGAGTTCCGCCCTTTAAGTTCTGCCAGATTTCTTCTGTGATGAACGGCATGAACGGATGAAGGAGCTTCAAGATTCTAATCATAGCCCAGACAAGGACCTTCTGTGCGGATTCAGCGGTTTCGCCGCCGGCTGAAATTCTCGGCTTGGTGAGCTCGATATACCAGTCGCAGAAGACATCCCAGATGAAGTCATAGAGCTTCGATGCGGCAACGCCGAGCTCGAACTTGTCGATATTCTCGCCCACTTCTTTTGCAAGAGTATTGAGCTTTGAGACAACCCACTTGTCTTCGAGAGTAAGAGTTTCGGGAAGTTCACCTGTTATCTCCATATTCTCGGGCAGGTTCATCATTATATATCTTGTTGCGTTCCAGAGCTTGTTTGCAAAGTTTCTGGCGGCTTTGACCTTTTCGTCCGAATATCTCATGTCGTTTCCAGGAGAGTTTCCGGAAGCGAGCATGAATCTGAGTGCATCCGCACCGTACTGATCGATGATTTCGAGTGGGTCGATGCCGTTTCCTAAGGACTTCGACATCTTTCTTCCCTGCGAGTCTCTTACAAGACCGTGGATGAAGACTGTATCAAACGGCTTTTCGTGCATATGCTCCATGCCTGCGACTATCATTCTTGAAACCCAGAAGGTTATGATGTCGTAGCCGGTGACCATCGTCGAGGTCGGATAGAAGTATTTTAAATCTTCGGTATCGTCAGGCCAGCCTAGAGTTGAGAAAGGCCAGAGTGCAGAGCTGAACCAGGTATCGAGAGTGTCAGGGTCCTGACGCATAGGCTTGCCGCAGTGCGGGCAAACGGCTGAATCTTCCTTCGTGACTATCATCTCGCCGCAATCGTCACAATAGAATGCAGGGATTCTGTGTCCCCACCAGAGCTGACGGGAGATACACCAGTCGCGGATGTCCTCCATCCAGTTGAAGTAGTTTTTCTCGAATCTTTCGGGAACGAACTTGATGTCGCCGTTTCTGACAGCTTCAATTGCAGGCTTTGCCAAATCCTCCATTTTAACAAACCACTGGAGAGATACTCTCGGCTCGATTGTAGTTCCGCAACGGTAGCAGGTACCGACATTGTGCTCGTGATCCTCAACGGATACGAGATAGCCTCCGGCTTCCAAATCCTCGACAATCGCCTTCCTAGCCTCAAATCTGTCCATTCCGGCATATTTCGGGTAATCATCCGTAATCTTTGCGTCGTCGGTCATTACGTTAATTACGGGCAGATTATGGCGCTGTCCGACTTCAAAGTCGTTCGGGTCGTGAGCAGGTGTAATCTTTACAACACCGGTTCCGAATTCCATATCGACGTAGGAATCGGCAACTACAGGGATGACTCTGCCGACTAACGGAAGTGTGACAGTCTTTCCGACGTAGTCTTTATATCTTTCGTCCTTCGGGTTTACTGCTACTGCGGTATCACCGAGGAGGGTTTCGGGTCTTGTGGTGGCGAGCTCTAACCATCCGGAACCATCGGTCAGAGGGTATCTCAGATGCCAGAAGTGTCCCGCCTGGTCTTCATACTCGACCTCTGCGTTGGAAATAGAAGTCATGCAGTGAGGACACCAGTTGATAATTCTCTCGCCGCGATAAATCAAGCCTTTTTCATAGTACTTGACGAATACTTCTTTTACGGCTTTGGAACAGCCTTCGTCGAGGGTAAATCTCTCACGGGACCAGTCGCAGGAGGAGCCGAGCTTCTTTAACTGCTCGATGATTCTTCCACCGTACTTGTCTTTCCATGCCCAGGCACGTTCGAGGAAGCCGTCTCTTCCCAAATCGTCCTTTGTGAGACCTTCCTTGCGCATGGACTCGACTATCTTTGCCTCGGTTGCGATTGAAGCATGGTCGGTTCCGGGAACCCAGAGGGTTGCATAGCCTGACATTCTCTTGTATCTTACGAGAATATCCTGCAAAGTATTGTCGAGTGCGTGCCCCATGTGAAGCTGACCGGTGATGTTCGGCGGAGGGATTACGATGGTGTAATGCTGTTTTTTGAGGTCTCTGTGTGCCTTGAAGCAATCGTTGTCGAGCCAATACTGATAAATTTTGTCTTCAACGGCTTTCGGCTCGTAGAGCTTGGACATTTCCTTTTTCATTTTGGATGAACCTTTCCTTATAAATTCCGCGAAATAAAAAATCGCCCCAAGAAATTCTTGAGACGAGATAACCCGCGGTACCACTCAAATTGCAGAAAAACTACGCTTTCTGCCTCTTAATGCGGATAACGCACGCTTGCGGACGGATTCTACTAAGCATATGCCTTTCTTTCCGTCGGCTCGGAAGCTACCGGCTAAGAGGTTTTCCATAACAGCTCGCACCAACCGCTGTCTCTCTTTAAAGAAAATTACCCTGCCGCTCTTCGTCAAAGCCATTTCTTTATGTATGATAGCATAATCGCATAAGATTGTCAAGCACAAAAATAGCTGATAGGGATTTCTCGCCTATCAGCTTGAAAATTATGCTGTTTTTTCACCTATATTCACTATCCGCACAATAACCGGACTCAGAATCACGTTGAAGAGAAGTTCAAACAGGAAGTTGCCGCCGGCAAGACCCAGGAACATGTAAGCAACTGCGCTTTCAAAGCCCAAAGCAGATGCCCATTCTGCCACAGTACCATAGAAGAAGAGGAAGCAACCGATAAGGAAGATTCCGGTGTTTACTACCGGGCAAACGACTGCTGCCGCAACGGTTGCAACATATCTACTTCCCTTGAATTTAAGCTTATTCACAAGGCTGAATACCAGTCCTGCAACGAGTCCTGCAAGTGTGCCCTTCAGAATAACGGTAAGTATAGTTCCGAGGACATTTACTGCTAAGAATGCGGAAGCGTCTCCCGAAATGAGAACCACGATGCTGAACACGAAGCCGAGCCATGCTCCCGACCAAGGTCCGCAGAGTGCCGCACCGACAACTATCGGAACGAGTACCAGCGAGATTGAGAACACTCCGAAGTGAATGAATGAGCCAAGAAGCTGTAAAACTACAACTATGGCGGTCAACATTCCGAGGATTGTGAGCTGTCTTACATTTACGGAATTTGTTTTTTGCATATTATCTACTCCTGACTGATTTCCGGAACTGACCGGTAAATCGCCGTATTTAAACTCACGAAGCAGATGATTTTAAGTTTTATCGGTTTTTCTGATAGATGGCATAAAGCCCGTCAAGAAGAAGTCCGCCGTCAAGAACGATTCCTTCTGTTTTGCAGTAAGGAACGATACTTGAAGCGAGTCCTCCGGTTGCGATAACCTTGGCATCAACGCCGAGTTCTGAACGGTATCTTTCAATCATACCGTCCATCATTGAAGCGTTGCCTAGAATTACTCCCGAGCGCATTGAGGCTACTGTATCGGCACCGATTACATCGATTGCACCGGAGTCGGGATTGATATCCTGAAGCTGGGCGGCAGAGGATGAAAGTGCTTTGAGCGAGACGTTTACGCCGGGGATAATCGAGCCTCCGAGGAAGCTACCGTTACGGTCGATTCCGGAAATTGTTGTAGCAGTTCCGAAGTCGAAGATGATAAGCGGAGGAGCATACTTTAAAAGTGCTCCGACTGCTCCACAGACCAAATCTGCACCGAGGCTTGCGGGGTTTCCGATTTTTATATTCAGACCGGTTTTTATACCGGCACCGACTACTACTGCATCGACACCGAAAAGTCGCTTTACAGCGTTTTTGAGAGCGGTTGTAAGCTGAGGGACGACAGTCGAAACAGCCGCGCCAGTTATATCCGCCTTATCGACACCGTAAAGTCTCAATATGTCACCAAAAGCCACAGCGTACTGATCCTCAGTTTTCGAGGCTTCAGTCGCCACTCTTGAAGTGAATTTGAGCTTTCCGTCTTCGTCAAATACGCCGAGGACTATATTTGTATTTCCAGCATCAACAGTAAAAACCATAGTCATTCTCCCGTGTGAGTTTATAGATATATTTTATTCGCTTTTGATTCAAAAAGCAATAGCCTGCACCAATTTTTGTGTGCTGTCACAGAATTATTCCCGATGTAAGTTTGCCTCTTGTGAAAATTTCTGTTGCAGTCCCGGGAGAAAAATTGTATAATTGATGTATAAAAGAACAGTAAGGAGCGCATTATGTTAGATATAAATAAGTTTCTTTCGCTTGATTCGTACTTAGACATTCTCAAAAATACAGACGAGCCGGTATTTATTTACGGCATGGGAGACGGTTGCCTTAAAATTCTCAGAGTATTTGACGAGTATGGGATTCCCTGTGCCGGGATATTTGCAAGTGACGAATTTGTCAGGGACAAGGTTTTTGAAGGGCATCAGATTCGCAGGCTTTCGGAAATTGAAAGCCATGTTGACAAATTCACGATTGTTCTTGGCTTCGGAGCGGGCTATGAGGAGCTTCGGGAAAAGATTGATGAAATCGCAACAAGGCATCGGCTCTTTGTCCCGGACACACCGGTTGTAGGCGACGGGCTCTTTACTAAAGAATACCTCAAAGAAAACTTTGACAAAATTTCGGAAGTATACGAGCTGTTAGCTGATGAGCAGTCAAAGTTCTGCTTTGAGAAGCTGATTGAGTACAAGATTACCGGGAAACTGGAACCGCTGAAGGCTTGCGAAAGTTCTCGCAACGTGAATATACTTAATCTTGGCAGTAATGAGATATATATGGATTTGGGTGCTTATACGGGAGATACTATTGTAGATTTTCTGAAAGCCACCGACAGGAAGTACAAGAAGATATATGCCGTTGAACCGGACAAAAGGAATTTCAGAAAGCTGTCTGAGTACACCGTCTTTATGACAGACATGGAGCTCATAAACGCCGCTATCGGCAGTGAAGACGGGGTTACCCGTATTCGCAAAGGTGGAGGAAGGATGATACGAAGGAGTGATGACGGCGTAGAAATTCCCGTCAGAAGCGTTGACGGTATTCTAGGCGATTCTGATTGCTCTTATATCAAAATGGACATCGAGGGCGAAGAGAAAGCGGCGCTGATCGGTGCAAAAAATACTATTGACAGGTGCTCTCCGAAACTGAACGTTGCGATTTATCACAGGGTCGGAGATTTGTTTGAACTGCCGCTGATGGTTCATGAGATGAATCCGGAGTACAAGTTCTATATCAGGCACTATCCCTACTACCCCGCATGGGATACCAATCTGTATGCGACAACTGATTAGCCCAGAGTATACGAATTTGTAACTGAAAGCCCGGTTTTGTAACCGAGTTGTCACCATTTGTAATCTTCCTGTTCTTGATTCCGGCTCAAAATGTGCTAAAATAAAAGCATAGAAAAGATACAGACAACTTCCGAGACGTTACGGTTCAAAACGGGTCTGCAAATTGCAGATGAAGCGTAAACGGTCCAATCTATATTATAAACTTCGCAGTTACTCTTTTTCCTCCATCCAAAATATAGATAAGCAACAAAGGGATTCCCCTATGATGGGGCAATCCCTTTGGCTTATTATATCGATTTGTCAGTATGCGATATCAGTATTCTGAGAATTTCTCAGAAGCTTTTCCGTGGTCAGCCCACATTATAAGAAGCGTTCCGTCATGAGCTGTTACTGTAACCGGCTTACCTATAGAATGGTTGCTGACGCCGATTGGAAAGCTTGACGATATCTCGCCGTTCTGCATTTCATAGAATCCGCCCTCGATATAGACTCCGTGAGAAATCCCGCTGAGTGAGAATACCGAGAAGATTCCGGTCGGTTCAATCGTCAAGTTATCATGAATAACTGTCATAACCATTTCAGGGCTGTAGAGATAACCACGTGCTCCGTGCTCAGAGATATAGGAGAGAATCTGGATATTGGCGATTGTGTGGTCGATTCTGCCGCCGGTTCCACCGTAGATGTGGATTTCCTTGAAGCCGTGTTCAAGGCAGTATCTGACGGCAAAGACCGAATCGGTGTCGTCTTTTTCAACGGGAAGCTTTATAACATCACCGGAATCGGGTTCCGAAGAAGAGTCAAAATCTCCTATTATAAGACTCGGTTTGATTCCGATGGCTTCAAGAAACTTCATTCCACCATCGGCAGCGATTACAAAGTCGCCGTCTTCTGGGACAGCCCGAAGTGGCACCGTCTCACCGGCACCGAATATAAACGCCCGGGACATTACGCTTTTTCGACTCTGAAGAGTCTCGGCGCAAACTTTCTGAGAAGGACGAGAACTACAACACAGATAATGATGTCGGGAAGCATGTATGCACCGTTATAGAGGAAGCTATAAATAACAGCGCCCATTCCTTCGGGAGCATAGCCGCCCCAGATGAGGACTCCGGAAAGGAAGCTACAGATGAATCTGAATACGCCGACAATTGCGGTTCCGACTCCTACGCCAACGAGCTGGTTCTTGAAGGACTTTGCGAATACTAAAGCAAGTCCCAGAACAGTAAACGCTACGAGATAGTCAAGAAGGATGCAACCTACCTGGCTGAGAAGTGTTGTGCAGTAGAGGACATTCTCGAAACCGATAATCATCTGAAGTAAACCGTGTACAAGACCGGTGAAGCAACCCCACTTGGGTCCGTTGCGAAGTCCCATAAGGATTAACGGAATCATCTCAAATGTGATTGAGCCGCCATATGGGAGATTAAAGAGCTTCAGATAAGAGAGTATGGTAGCGAGAGCTATCATGAGCGCTCCTTCGACTAGAATTCTGGTTTTCTTTGAGGATTGCATATATAATAATCCCTTTCAATATGTATTTAAAACATCGCCCGGTTGAGAAGATTCCAACAAAAAAGCCCCGTAACGATGGAGCAAGCAAATTGCACTTTGAGTAAAAGCACTCATGTGCTGTACGCCCTACGTCGGCATTATCCGAATCAGGTTATGGGTCGGAGCGAAATGCGCTCCCTCTCAGCCTGCCCTTGCAAGCTCCCCTGTTTTATTGATACGATATTAACACATTGCGAAGCGTTTGTCAAGAGGAGATTTACATATTTTGCGAATTTCTGACTCAAAGTGTTTTGCTTGACATAAGTCTTACTTTCGACTATAATAGATATATTCATCACAATGGACATAACGACAATGAATTGAAGGCAAATACACATGAATCTTGACTTTATGAAGGAATTTCACGAATACGCAGGAGTCAAGACCATCGGAATTCCGAGAGCTCTGCACTACTACAGATACGGCAGGCTCTGGCTCGAATTTTTCCGTGGTCTTGGGTTTGAGTGCGTTGTAAGTGAACCTACCACAAAAGAAATCCTGACAAACGGCATCAACCGTTCAATCGACGAGGCTTGCTATTCCCTGAAGGTTTATCTCGGGCATGTCGACAGCCTTATCGGAAAGTGCGATGCTGTATTCGTCCCGAGAATTGCCGGGTTTAAATTAAGAGAAAAGTACTGCACGAGATTTGAAGCTTTATATGATGTTGTTTCTACAGTTTTTGCAGACAAGGGCATAAAGGTCATCACACTTTCGCACGACTGGAAGTCGGAAAACGACATCGAAGAGGACTATATCGAGCTCGGAATTAAGCTTGGAAAGTCGAAAAAAGAAGCTAAAAAGGCTTATTCTCAGGCTGTTAAGGCTTCACAACAGGCTTCTCAGGCAGAAGCAAAAGAACAGCGTGCTATTCTGTCACAGGAGGGACACAAGCTCCTTCTGGCGGCGCACCCGTACATAGCACACGACCCTTACATCGGCGGACAGGTTGAAAACTTCCTTAACGGTTTGGGCTGTAAGGTTTTGTACGTCGACAGGGCTAACACAAAAGCGGCTGTCAAGAGAAGTCAGGCTATGGTGCACACGTTGCCATGGATTGAGAGTCGGGAAATCCTGGGCACTATTGATTTGTACAAAAATAAAATTGACGGAATCATCCTGATGAGCGCATACCCGTGCTGTCCAGACTCAATGGCAAACGAGTATATTTTGAGGACTGTCAAGGACATTCCGATTTTACAGGTGACAATGGACGTTCAGGACGGCACAGCAGGTCTTGAAACAAGGCTTGAAAGCTTCGTGGACATAATCAGATTCAGGGAAAGCGGCGGCTATGGCAAAGAATAATAACAAAACTATCAGCGGCAACAGAAGAAAAATAGCTCTTCCTACATTCGGCAACTACAACATTCCGTTCAAATACTTCATTGAACAGGCTATAGGTGCGGAATGTGTGCTTCCTGCCGCACACACGAAAAAGACGGTTCACTTCGGCGAGCTTAACAGCCCCGATTTTGTCTGCACTCCTTTCAAGCACACTCTCGGAAGTTTGATTGAGATGCTCGAACTTGGCGCTGACACTCTTGTTATGAGTGGAGGTCCGTGCAGACTCGGGTTCTACGGCGAGCTTCAGAAGAAAATTCTCGAAGACATGGGCTATGAATTCACGATGATTGACCTCGAATGGCTTAAAGACATAAACAAGAGCGAATGGCTGAAAGTCATAAAGTCAGTCAATCCGGATGTGAAGGTTCCACAGCTTTTGCTCGAAACGACAAATACCATGAAGATGATAAAGTATATCGACGAAATCGAAGAGCTTTACCATGCAAATATGGGCTTTGAGGCAAATGAAGGCGCCTACGACAAGATTTATCGTGACTTTCTCTTCGATATGAGGATGGCGGCTTCCGGAAACGACATCAAAAACGCATACCGCAAGGCAAAAATCGCTATGGACGATGAACCTCTTAACAAGCCGGATATGCCGCTTCGTGTAGGCATCGTCGGTGAATACTATACAATTATGGATAAGTTCTCAAATCTCGACGTTGAGAACAAGCTCTGCCGGATGGGAATTGAAGTCCACAGGCTGATGAACTTTTCTAACTACAACCTCGGCGGAAGCGAGCAGAAGCTGTTTCCTGCGGCGAAGAATTACATGAAGTTCCAGATGGGTCCGACAAGCGCAACAACCGTTGCCGCCGCTGAGAAGTATGCAAGGCAAGGGTTTGATGGCTTGGTTCACGTAAAATGCTTCGGATGCACTCCGGAGGTTGACGTTATGCCACTTTTGCAGAAGCTGTCGCAGGACTACCATATTCCCGTTCTGTATCTCAGCTACGACACCCAGACCTCTGACACCGGTCTCGACACCAGACTAGAGGCATTCTATGACATGATTTCACTTAAGAAGAAGGTACTGAAAAATTGAGTAAAGCTAAACATAAATCATACATAGGAATCGACATCGGTTCGATTTCAACAAAGGGCGTAATTATTGACGAGTCGAAGAACATAATCGCATCGTCTTACTTGTGGACGGAAGGAAATCCGGTCGGAGCTGTGAGAAATCTTCTGGGAGTTCTCAAAGAGCAGTTTGACGATGAAAAGTACGAAATAGTTTCCTCCGGAACTACCGGAAGTGCAAGAAGACTTATAGGAGCGATGATTGGTGCGGGAGTCGTCAAGAACGAGATTACTGCTCACGCAGTAGGAACTACAACCATCCATCCGGACGTAAGAACAATTTTCGAGATTGGCGGTCAGGATTCAAAGATAATTCTCGTCGAAAACGGAATTGCGGTTGACTACGCTATGAACACACTTTGTGCGGCAGGAACCGGAGCTTTCCTTTCGAGTCAGGCACACAGATTAGGTGTTGAAGTCGAAGAGTTCGGCGAGATTGCTCTCAAATCGAAGCACCCGACGCCAATTGCGGCGAGATGCACCGTATTTGCTGAATCGGACTTAGTTCACAAGATTCAGATGGGTCATTCACGTGAAGACATTATTGCCGGTCTTTGCCACGCTGTTGCTTCAAACTATCTTAACAACGTCGCAAAGGGCAAAAAGATTATCTCCCCCATTGTCTTCCAGGGCGGTGTAAGCAAGAATCAGGGCGTTGTCAAGGCGTTCTCGGACGAGCTCGGAGTTCCGATTCGTGTAGACGAAAACGGTCACCTTATGGGTGCGTACGGCTCGGCAATTCTTGCAATGGAGTCAAGAAAAGAAGCGCCGTTCAGCTTTGATGTAGGAGAAATGGACTTTGTCACTAAAGAAGTAACCTGTGGAAAGTGCTCAAACCACTGCGAAATTATCTGCGTTTCAAGAGACGGCACACTCATTGACTCATGGGGCAACAGATGCGAAAAGGGCGAAATCAAAGCTCACAAAAACAAGTAAAACCGGTAGCAAAACCGAGAGAGGAGTGTTCCCCAAA
The DNA here is from genome assembly GCA_021200775.1 of Oscillospiraceae bacterium. Classification (GTDB taxonomy): domain Bacteria; phylum Bacillota; class Clostridia; order Oscillospirales; family Ruminococcaceae; genus Faeciplasma. The sequence continues at coordinate 86,055 of JAJQGB010000004.1, read as the reverse complement.
ATGAAAAAGAAGCTCTCAATTATTATCTGTGTTGTGTTTACGTTCGTAATGCTCACGTGCAGTGTCTCTGCTGTAACATTCACGCCCGACTTCGAGGTTTACTCGGAGGCGGCATATCTTGTAAGCCTTGACACAGGCGACGTCGTATATTCAAAGAACGCAGACGAACAGCTTGTTCCCGCTTCACTGACAAAGATTATGACTGCCGCAATTCTTCTGGAGCAATTTCAGGACGATATCTCCGCTCTCTCGACTACCTATGTCTGCGGAACGTCGGCTTGCTTCGACGAGCTTTACCTGACAGGTGCTTCTACAGCGGATATCCAGATTGGTGAAATGGTTTCCTATAAGGATTTACTGTATGCTCTGATGCTCCGTTCCGCATGTGAAGCGGCGAATATCATAGCATATAACGTAGCCGGAAGTCTTGAAGACTTTGTCGAGATGATGAACGACAAAGCGGAAGAGCTGGGTTGTGAAAACACCCACTTCACGAACGCTCATGGACTGTTTTACGAAAACCATTACACCACAGCCCACGACATGGCTATCATCACTCAGTACGCAATGAGTCTGCCGATGTTCACCGAGATTGCCTGCACCGAAAGCTACACCATGGAGGCTACATCCTATCACCAGGAGCGCACCATCATCCATACAAACTACATGATGTCAAAGACCAACGGCGGAGACTACTACTATGAGTATGTTAAGGGTATAAAAACCGGTACCCTCGATGAAGCAGGAAGATGCCTGGTTTCCCTTGCCTACAAAGACGGCTACAGCTATCTTCTGGTAACATTGAATGCTCCGATGTATGACGACAACGGGAACACCGTTTACTATAACTTCATCGACCACAAGAACATCTATGAATGGGCTTTCAACAACCTTGTCTACACTGAAATCGTCACCGGAACGGAGGAAAAAGCTGAGGTTGCCGTCGAATATGGCGACGGGCAGGACTATGTTATAGTTGTTCCTGCCGAGACATTCTCGATGATGTGGAACACGAACATCTCTACGAGCTCGATTCACGAAGTCATAACGCTGAGTTCTGATGTCGTTGCCCCGGTAAGTGCCGGGGACATTCTGGGAACATTGGAGCTACAGTACGGCGGAGAAACTCTTGCGGTTATAGACCTTGTTTCGGAAACGAATCTTGCACGTTCGGAAAGTGCAGAGACGCTTGCAATCATGCAGAGCTTTATCGGGTCGGACCAGTTCTATAAAGCGGCAATGTACAGTGCGATATTTTTTCTTGTCTATACTGTATTGATTATAGTTCTGAAGATTATAGTACATAGAGTAAACAAGAAGCGAGTGAAGGTTTACGCAACTCCGAAGCGGCAATCTTCACGAAAGAAATGGTAAATAGTTCGGCTGGGTACCTAAATTGATACTCAGCCGTTTTTCTTATACTTCTTTTCCGTCAAGATAAACCTTGGCGTCTATCAAAGACTTTCCTCTTGTGAGCTTTCCGTCTTTGAGCTTCACTCCCAATACATCTTCGATAATCGCCCGATAATACCAAGCCGCTGAACCGGTGTAAATCGACCAGCCGCCACGTGAATAGCAGTTCTTGTTCGAGTAGACGTCGCCACAGATATAGTAAGGTTCTGTTTTATATCTCTCATAACCGCCATTTTCAGAGCGAAGAATCGGGTCCAGAGCCTTTAACACTGCGAAGCCTTCATCGGTAAGACCTGCTTCAATCAATGCCATTCCAAGCCAGATTGCGGCGTGGGTATACTGACCGCCATTTTCACGGATGCCGTCGGGATAGCTTGCGATATAGCCGATTTCCGCTCTTGCATCATCGCTAAATGACGGATAGAAAAGCTTGATAACACCATTTTCAGTGTCGGCAAGTTTTAAATAGGCTTCTGAAAGCGCCAACTTCGTAAACTCTTTATCGGGAAGACCGGCGAATTTCGCAAACGACTGAGAAAGAGAATCGAGCTTGCAACTGGCGGAGCTTTCTGCTCCGAGGACTGTGCCAGAATCGGAATAAGCTCTCAGGTACCATTTCTCACCCTTGCCGCTTCCCTCAATTGCAGATTCCATCTCCTTGACTTTTTCTGAAAGCCTGTATTTTGATTTGCAGATTTTTGAAAAGCGTTTGAGGACAAGGACGTAAAATTCGCTAAGCCAGACTGATTCACCGATTCCCTTCTCGCCTAAGTTTGAGAAACCGTCATTCCAGTCGCCGGTACCGATGAGAAGTAAACCATGTTTCCCGGTTCTTAAGCCGACATACTCGATAGCTCTGACGCAGTGGTCGTATATGCTTTCACGAAGTGCTGTTCTGTAGACCTCACCGCAACGGTCACGGTCTGATTCGGAAAGAGTGATTCCGGCTGAATATGCGACTTTGACATCAAGAATTGAGCTGTCGCCCGTCTTGTCGATATATTCGCAAACCGCATAAACAAGCCAGAGTGGGTCGTCGGAAATACGGGTTCTTATACCAGTCGTCTTTTTCAAAGGCAATTCATGCCACCAGTGCATTACGTCACCTTCAATAAACTGTGCTCCCGCCACACGGATGACATGTGTCCGACATTCATGCGGATTTTCAAGGATAATTCCGACGGCGTCCTGCAATTGGTCTCGGAAGCCGTATGCTCCGGAAGACTGATAGAATCCGGTTCGAGCCCACATCCTTGCGTGAAGAGCCTGATAGCGGAGCCAATCATCGGAGAGAATCCTGAGTCCGTTCTCCTGAGACTTGATTAAAAGCTTGTGCTCTCTGGTATCGGTCTGGATTCTAAAGTACTTCGGCATGAGAACTGCGGCTTTTTCAGCGTGGGCATAGGACATATAGAAGTCAACTACTGTTTTACCTTGAAGATTTACAGTTGCCGCCGCTATTGTGTCTTCACTGACTGCAATATTTTCGTTCCAGTTGCCGCTGAGGAAAGCTTCCCTGTCAGTCACAAATCTGCAATCAAGCGATGAAGTTATTGCCATAAAGCCGGTTACAGGAGATGCAGAGTTTGATATGGTTAGAGTATTGCCCTTCTTTTCTGGTTTCAGAAGATGAGAGTTCTTTCTGTTATTACCGAGGCAGGGCTCAGTATAGTAAGAAAGCTCGGCTGGTTTGTCTACTGAGATATTCACACGAATCCGCTTGCACATACCCTTTTCGGAAACGCCGACTGTTACACTGCCCCGGAAGCACTTTTCCTCAAAATGATATTCGGCGGTATAGGGTGCGAACACTGCGGCTGAGCCACGGATTATATCGAAATACTCGCTGCCAATGTGAAGAATGAGGCGCTCTCCGATGTTGTCACGACTGGTGTCGTTGTCCCACGGAGTAAGACGGAGCTCTCTTGAATTGTGGGCATAGGTGAAGCCGAGTGAACCTTCGGAAAGAAGCGTTCCGAATTGCCTTGATGACAGAACATGGCACCACGGAAGCGGCGGCTTCGAGTTTATGACGTACTTGCCACGATAGAAACCACCACATGCTATCTCTTCGTCTACCGGTTGCTTCTTTGGATGAACAGGCTTTATCTTAATCTCGGAGAAATCCGTGTCGGGCGATTCTGTCTCTATTTCGCCGTGAGAGATATGGCAGGCATAAGCTTTCAGGAGAGTTACCAGCTCCTCACGAACCGATGAACGGTCAACAGGATAGATTCCTCCTTCGGAGTACAGAAGTCCCTCGCAGGAAAGCTCCCTTGCGACTTTTACAAGTGCCGTGTAGTGTTCCCTTTCGTATCTGCCACCGTCGTCAAATAGTACTGCCATCTGCGCCTTGATTCCGGAAAGTCTCAGGTCACGGAAAGCGTGGATATAGACAGACAGTTTGTCTGTATCTGATATTTCGTCGAAGCTATAAAGAATCAAAGGCAGGTCGATTGAGATTGAGAGCTCCCAAAGTGTATTCAGCGACAATTTGTTTTCTACTACCGCTTCCCTTCTCTCAGGCAAATTGCAGGGCGTGAACAGGACATTTCCGGCTAAAATTTCAAGGAGTCTTGAAGATGCGGAGCTGTAGCCGTGACAAGTCTCCGGCTTTCTCGTTTTCAGTTCACTTACCATGTTTGTCAGCTCGTCGTAACTGTCGGAAGCAAGGATGAACATATCAAGAGTTGTTTCTCCCGACGGCGGAAGTTTAACGGGAGTTTTTAAGAATACGCAAGGGTCGGGCTCGGAAATGAGACTGCTTGAAACATCTACGGCTCTATCAAGGAAGCCGCCTGCTCCGTCGGGACGTGTCAGCACGTCTTCCCTGTCGAAAGATACTAATCCCAAAGCATGTTCAATAAAGCCGACAGCCATATATGGCTTCTCCGAATTGTCGCAGTCGCTTCTTGTAGCGGTGATGATGTCGAGATTAGGGTCGACATCAAGCCTTAAAAACAACTTGGAATAAGCAGGATGAGCCTGCTCGGCTTCATCATGCATTAAAGACGGCTCGATATAAGAGCACAGGAATACTTCTTTTTCGGTATCGGAATTATTCTTTATAGTAAAAGTCCTCAGCTCGCATGGCAATGTCTTGTGGAGAGTTACCTTCATTTCGGCGAATGAATTTCGATACACCGCAAAGCCGTCGCCAAATTCGACTGTGTTACCGGTGATGTATGACTTTTCACCCTCAGATATAATTCCGAAAAATGCGCCTTTCGGACGGTTTACAGTGTCATGTGTTCTTGAATAAACATTTCTTTCTCTATAAATTGGGATTGAAATTCCGCTGTCTGTAAGGACAAGGGTATATTCTCCGTTAGAAAGAAGTCTGATTCTAGGTCTGAATGGCGAAAAACTGCTGAAATATTCGGATGTCGGCGCTACAAGCTCCTCAATCTTCTGATGCTTCGGCTTCAGGACGGTGTCTTCATAGATATTGCGTTCAAGCCGTACTTTTTCATCAAGAAGCTCACTTGCGCCCATTACACTTTTATCCCGCATGAATCTTTGGCGGAAGATTCCGTTTTCAAGAACATTTACAGCTGAGATTATACTCATTCCGACGTGGTGGGACATATAGCTTTTGACTATCCCAAAGCCTGCGGGCATATCCGGAGCTGTGAAGTCGAGTGCTTCAAAGAAACCGTATCTTGAATACATACCGTACTTTTTGAGGCGGTTAAGGTTTTCCATGCCGCTGTCACCAGAATATCCGAGTGAAAGATAGGTTGAATATGGTGAGACTACATAGTCCTGCTCCAAGCCTCTACGAAGACCCGTTTTCGGGACGCCGTGTGCCATGTAGCGGTAGGAAAGACTGCTGTCGAAGCTGTAATAACCGCTTTCGGAAATGCCATATGGTCTGCTGAGTGTTTTTGCATACCTTTTCTGGCACCAGAGTGCGTACCTGAGACTCTCGTTCAGAAGCGAGCCCTCAGGGCTTTCCATCAGAAGCTCTGGCATGAAGTATTCAAACATAGTGCCGCTATATGATGCGGTTCCGGCATAAAAGCCACAGCTGAGGCTGATTCTTGAAAGGCTGTACCAGTGGCTTTTAGGAACCTGACGAGAAGCTATTGCGTAAAAAGAGCCGAGCCTTGCTTCACTCATGAGAAAGTCGTATCTTGAATTATCCAGTTCACCGGTTTCGGGATTCAAACCGATTGCCATAAGACCCCGGACGTCGTCGAAGAATACAGACAAATCGCAATCGGAAATTATCTTTTCAATTCTCGCTATAGATTCCAAAAGTTCGGGACAACGGGCTGTGTACTCTTTCAAGCCTTCTTTCAGTGCAACCATAGAGCAGATGAAATTGCCGCTGTCGACGCTTGAAACATAAGGATTCGGGCAGATTTGAAGGGTTTTGGTGTCGTACCAGTTGTAGAGATTGCCCTCGTACTTCTCCATTCTTTCTATTGAGTCAAGAGTTCCACTGATACGCTTTTGCATGGTTTCCGGGCTTATAAGACGGCGGTCACATGCGGCTAGAACCGACAAGAGATACATTCCGATATTGGTTGGCGACGTCCTGTGGGCGATTCGATAAACCGGTGCAAACTGGACGTTGTCAGGCGGAAGACAGTTCTCCGATTCGTTGACATAGTCGGAGAAGAAGCCCCACATGTCGGCAATCTGAGATGAAAGTTCCCGTTTATTTTTCTCCGACAGGCTCTTGTTTGCGATTCCGGTTTTACGAGTTCCGAATAACAGTAGCAACGGCTGAAACGCAAACAGGATTCCGAAGAATCTCACAACATAGCTCGGTGAGAAGACTAAAATCGTCCCCAAAATCCACGACAGGAAGAAGAATGAGAAGTTGTCCGTGCCTGCTCCGTCATATGCTGACGAAACTGTCCATTCCAAAAGATTACGCTTCGTAATCATCCTGATTATTGCCGTAAGCATCGCCCGGGCGGATTTCAAGGCTATTGTCGGAAGAAGAATCAGCGAATAGACGAGTGTCGAAAGATTCAGCGCCGCTCCACTTATCATCGAGGAATAAAATCTTCGTGAACCGATGCCTTGATTTAGTAGTGTTCCAATCAGCCCCAATAGATTTGGGACTAAATACATAATGATTGCCGAAAGTGCAATTTTCCCGGAGGCTTCGGGATAGAGAAATAGCCCGAGCAAAAGAGTTGCGAAGACATCTATTGGCAGGAACGAACGTCTGAGATTCTCCCAGAGCTTCAGCTTTGACAGAAAATCAAACTTGCGGGAGAATAGAAATCTCAGATTCTGTATGTCTCCCCTAATCCATCGGTCGAGGCGCTTGAAATAGCTTACGGGATTTTTCGGGAAGCCTTCAGTGAAGATGACGTCATGGGCATATGCTGTCTTCATAAGCTCGCCTTCGAGGATGTCGTGCGAAAGAACTTTCTCGTGTGGAAGGAAACCTGTATTGTCCAGAAGTGACGTTATTCTTAGAAGTCCCTTGCCGCAGAAGGTTCCTCTGCCATAGACGTCCTGCCAGAAGTCCATGCTCTCCAAATCATAGCCGGAAATTGAGCCTATTCCGCCCATCGCTCTTGAAAAACCGGTTGCAAGCGAATCGCCGAGCCTGGTTACCATTCGTGGCGAGATTATGCCATAGCCGCTGTTTGCAGGGTGAAGAGCTATTGATAACAAGTCGGTTACTGAGTCCATATAGGGCTCGGTGTCGCTGTCGACGCAGACAGTATATTCGGTTCCAACTAATTTTTCATAGCTTCCGAGAATACGGTAAAAATCGTGGTTGCCGGTCTTCATGAACTTCGCTAAATCGACAATTGCACCACGCTTGCGCTCGTAACCCATGAATTCGTCCTGAGTTTCTGAATAGATGCGCTTTCTTATTATGCAGGAAAAGATGTTGCCGTTCTCATGATTAAGTCTGTCAGTCATATCTCGCAAGCTCTCGGCAATTGCCCTGTCGTCGCCGGTTACAGGAGTATGGGACGCTGAAAAATCGGCAAGAAGACAAACTGAAATATTCGGTTGTGGGTTGGAAGCATGGAGCTTCAGAAGCTTTGAATAGAGATTGTCGGAGTCATTGACGCTGTTTACCACTGCTGACATAACAATTGCGCAGGGAGTGCTTCTGACTTCCTCCGAATTAATATCAAAGCGAGGAAGCCTGATTCTTGGCACATGTCGAATAAGAATATCATTGACAACAGCCTTAACTGCGGCGTAGGCGGGACATATCAGAAACAGCGTTGTCCACGGCTCGCCGATTCGGATTGTCAGCGTCAGAGTGAACATGAAGGCGATTACCACTTCGAGAAGCTCTACTGTCAGGTCGGTGGCGATTCTTGATTTCGGGCACTTATCCGGAAAAAGAACCGGCTTTGAAGCGTAGATTCGCTCACGATACTGCTTTTTGGTTTTTCGGTCGCATTTGGGATAATATTCGTCTTTTGCAAGTTCTATTGCAACCGGATTGACTGTCTCATTAATCCGGTATTCGTCGAGAGAGCTCAGCTCTGAAAGCATGGAAACAGCTTCACGGTTATTCTGCCCGGACTTTTCAAGAAGAATATACGACAGCTCAAATCTGAGATTTTCAATGTCACACGGATTGATTGTATTCTCAGTTGCATAGTCGCTTATGAGAAAAATTATCTCATCCGTTGTCGGGATTTTTCCTCCAAAATGAGATATGAGATAATCGGCAATCGGAAAACCGGGACTGAGCTCAGCTTTCGGGTCGCAACCAAGAAGATACCAGGTGACATCACTCAGAATCCGATAGTTGTCTGCAAAGAAAATATCGTCGTCTGTGTTACAGCCTTCGAGGCAAAGGGTCTTGTATCGCCTTTTAAGGGTTGAGCGAATTTTTCTTATCCTGCCGAAATACTTACCTAATCTTATACGTTCCTTCATATCCGTCGCCTTTCAAACAATATTTTGAGATATTATTTGCACCTAGGCGGAAATTATCCCCATATTCGGCTATTGCATTTTTCATTGAAATGTGGTATACTGGGTTCGCTTTATTCAATCACAACTCTAAAGGAGACGTTAATATGAAATATCTTGTTTTACTTTGCGACGGTATGGCGGACTATCCCGTCGAGGAGCTCGGCGGTGTTACGCCGATGGCAAAAGCGTACAAGCCTAATATGGACAGGCTTGCGAAAACCTCGGAAATAGGTCTTGTAAAGACTGTTGCGGACGGCTTGAAGCCGGGAAGCGATGTTGCAAATCTGTCAGTACTCGGTTACGACCCGGCAATTTATTACTCCGGACGTTCGCCTCTCGAAGCAGGTTCAATCGGAATTGACATGCTTCCGACTGATGTGTCGTTCAGATGCAACCTGGTTACCCTTTCGGATGAAGAAAAATACGAAGACAAGACCATGGTCGACTACTGCTCGGGGGATATTTCGACTGCTGATGCTAAAATCCTGGTCGATTTTCTCAAAGAGAACTTCGACGATGAGGAATTCACACTTTATGCCGGCGTAAGCTACCGCCACTGCCTTATCCAGAAGAATGGCACACTCGATGTCGGGACTCTCACTCCTCCGCATGATATTTCGGGAAGAGTTATCGGGCAGTATCTCTCAACAAGCCCTAATGCCGAAAAGCTCATTAATATGATGAAGAAGAGCTATGAGCTTCTTAAAAATCATCCTCTTAATCTCGAAAGAGTCAAGCAGGGCAAGAACCCGGCTAACTCGATGTGGTTCTGGGGTGAAGGTGTGAGAAAGCCGCTTGCTCAGTTCAAGGACAGGTACGGGCTCAAAGCCTCCATGATTTCAGCCGTAGACCTACTCAAAGGAATCGGCAAATTCAGCGGTATGAACGTCGTAAACGTCGATGGTGCTACCGGATATATCGACACCAACTTTGAGGGCAAGGCTCAGGCATGCATTGACGAATTTGCCGCAGGACAGGACTTCGTCTATATCCACGTGGAAGCTCCCGACGAGTGCGGACACCGTCACGAAATAGAGAACAAAGTAAAGGCTATAGAGCTTATTGACAAGAAAATCTTAGGTCCTGTTCTTGAAGCGTTAGACAGCTACGACGACTACAAGATTCTCATCATGCCTGACCACGCTACTCCTCTGGCTCTTAAAACCCACACAAACGACCCAATTCCCTATCTTATCTATCACAAGAATTCCCCAAAGTCCGGCGTTGACTGCCTCTGCGAGAAATCTGCGAAAGAGACAGGAAGATTTATCCCTGTCGGGCATACGATTATGGATAGGTTTATCAAGGAAGATTGAGAATTTACGCAAACAGAAAGCACCGCCTCGTGACGGTGCTTTTATTATGTCTGAATCAGTCTTCCCATGTGTCTTCGGGAAGAGAATTAAGGAAGGCTGTGAGTTCACGAGCCATTTCTTCCTGCTCGGTGATTCTCGGATGTCCGGGAGTGGCTTTGCCGCAACGGGTATAGGTGAAGTGATAAACCCTGTTTTCCTCGCCGCCGAGGCGGTTCTTGATTTCTTCAAGGGCTTCATCCCATGCAGGGTCGTGCATGAGGACGGTAAGGGCTAAGACTACTGTTGCGTGGTTGGTGTGGGAACGAGTATCTTCGATGATTTCGATATAGCGCTTCATCCACTTTTCGCAGTATTCAGGGTCGTGAATACAGCCGTTATGTGGGTGGTCGTCGTTCTGCCCCACGGCGTATACCATAACGTGCGGAACGAACTTTGAGAAGTCCCAAGGAGTTCTCGGAGGCATTGAGCAATAGCGGGTCTTGTCGTAGCAGGATTCAAGTCCGAGGGCAGGGTCTTCAAAATAACCGGTGCCGTCAAAAATTGCAATGCCGCCCTGAGCGGTATTATAAACCTCAGCTGGAAGAAGACGGGCTGTCATCAGAGAATAGCTATGCCACGAATTGTCGTAAACTCCGTCGTGGTTTTCGGGGTCACACTGTCCGACATAGTCGACGGCATCGACAACCGAGCCGGCTGTGACTGAGTCGCCGTAAAACTCGATGCGCTTTTTTGGCTTGGGGATTGGCTCTAAGATTTCGCCGTCGTCGGGAAGAACGAAGCCTTTGAGCTTGAAATAATGTCCTTCCATTCTCTTATAAAGAACGCAGTCGTGACGGGTGTTTTCGAGCCCGGAAGCCAGCAGAACTTCCGCCTCACCATCAGGAATCGGGATATTCTTCTCTTCCCCGTCGATTACGAAGCCGATGAATCTGCCGTACCAGTATTTCAGGTTCTCGATTACCGCTGAGATTTCGGTGCCCTTGAACGAAAAGCTGAGATAGCTTCCCGTCCAGCAAAAAACTGCGCTGTCGGGCTCGGAAAAATCGATTCTGCCGGAATAGTTAAACTTGTCACCTATGGGTTTTATACGCTTCATGCCGCTTCCTCCGATTCTGTGTATGTGCTCTCAACCATGCGGTCGAGGGTCTTTATTTCGTCAAACGCTTCTATAATCTCCATGTCGTAGAACTCGCAGGAGCTTCTGTCGTAGTGGGTGCCGGTGGTATCCCAGAGAACCGGGCACATGCCTCTTACATACGCCGCTTTGCAGACTGCTGTGATATACTGCCGAATCTGGTCGGGCATCTTGTTAGAAGTCGTGCAACCGTACTCGCCGATTATAACGGGGATTCCGTTGGCGACGTAAGTATCATAGAGCAAATCCATGATGGAATCTAGGTAAGCGTAGTCCGATTCAGTTCCCCATGTTGTCTCTGCCTTGCCCCAGGAGGCATCCTCATCAATTACTGCAAATGTCGAAGGTGCATAGTAGTGAACCGAAATCGCATATCTGTTTGAAGGGTCGTCAGGGAGAGCGAACAGCTCGTCGCAGGTGAGCTCAGGGTCGGTGGCGTAGCCAGCTATCAGAAGATGCCGGAGCTCGTTATTACCGCCGGATGCTCTGACTATGTCGACAAATGTCTGGTTGATTTCGCCCAAGAGTGCGAATGCGTCTTCCTTGCCTTCATCCGACCAGCCGTAGCGGTTCCAGATGTCGTCCCAACAGCCTTCCTCGTTTAGGGACTCGAACATCAGATCAAGCGAGTAGTCCTTGAAAGCTTCAGAAAGCTGAGTCCAGATGCTCTCATACTTCTCCATGCATGTTTCCTTATCGGTCGAAAAGTCTTCCCACCAGCCGCCATCCCAGTGGATATTGACGATTGCCTTCATTCCTGCATCGAGAACCCAGTCGACGATTTCCTGAACTCTGGCAAGGTACTCCTCATTGATGGTATAATCCTCCGCCATCATGTTTGACCAGGCGACAGGAATACGTATAACTCCGAAGCCGAGGTCGGCATAGCCCTGGATGATTCTTTCAGTTATAACCGGGCTTCCCCAAGCGGTTTCGTACTCACGAACCGTCTCTTTGGTGAAGCCGGAGCACTCCATCGTGTTGCCCAAGTTAATTCCGAGACCCATACTGAGGACAAAGTCCATCGTACTCATATCTTCGGATGTTGTCGAAGTGTTTGAACTGCTTGAACATCCTGCAAAAATTGTAATTACCAATGCTAGTGCTGTCAAAACTGATATAATTTTTTTATACATCTCCTGATATTACCTCCACACAGTGTTTAATATGGGACTGTGCCCATTTCAATACTATCAAGTATACAGCATAGCGAACTCTTTTTCAAGAATTTCCGAAAATTTTATTTGCATTTTGAGTGCCTTTGTGCTATACTATCCTGATATCTGAATAGGAGGTTAGAAATTTGAAATTATTATTGTTTGATTTGGACGGCACATTACTTCACCACGACAAAACCTTGTCGGAAAGAACTATAAAGACTCTTGAACGCTGCCGTGAACAGGGATACATATTGGGAATCGCCACCGCCAGAGGCGAATACAGCATCGGGCAGTTTGTTGACGCTTTCAAACCGCAAGTCATCATTTCCAACAGCGGAGCTCAGGTAAGAGCCTACGGCGAGAAGGTCTATACAGCGTCCTTCCCCATTTCCGAGACAAGAAGAATCTTGGGGCTTATCAAAGAAATCTGTGGCGACAACAACATCATGGTCGACACCGACGGCAGAGAATACCGGAACTTCATCTACACCGGCGACCGCCTCGGCTGGGACTGGGGCGAGATAGTCATCGACGACTTCAGTGACTTCAATGTCGAGGCTCTGAAAATCTGCACCGAAATCCCCGACCCCGAAGTCGCCCAGCGTATGATAAACGCCATTCCCGAATACTACTGCGGCAGATACTCCGACGGCTTCTGGCACGAAATCGGCAAAAAAGAAGTCACCAAAGCCTACGGCGTCGAAAAGCTCTGCGAAACCGGACTCTTCAGCCTTTCCGACATCACCGCCTTCGGCGACGAATTCACCGACATCGGCATGCTAAAACTCTGCGGGACAGGAGTCGCCATGGGCAACGCGATTCCCGAGACCAAGGAAGCGGCGGATATTGTGATTGGGACGAATGAAGAGGATGGAGTGGCGGAGTATCTTGAAACGCTGTTAGTATAAATGAAAAGCGAGGTTGTGCCTCGCTTTTATTATTGGTCTATTCTTCTATTTCCGATTGCTCCTCAGGCTGTTCGATTAGTTCCATCTGCCCCGGTAGCTCTTCAATTATATCCTCAGTATGATTTTTCTTATGGAAGACAGCTGGAATCTTAGCAACACCGCTTCTTGTCGTTTCAATAGCATTTGAAACGACCTGCTTCGCTTTTTCGCTTCGCTCAGCACGCTTTTCGGACTTTTCAGCCTCAAGTTGCTCTTGAGTTCTTATTTGTGCTGCTAGCAAGCGTTTACTTGCATCTATAACCTTCTGAGTTATGTATATAACTTCCACACTTGTCCCAGGCTCAACCTTTTTATTAGCGCTAGGAATTGTCAAAATAACCTCTCCATCAAAGCAAGTACAATATTTGATGTCAGCTTTTTGAACTTTGGCTTCAACAAGATGCGACCTCAAACCACATTTACTTAATGTTTCAACCGCTTCATCAATATTATACAACACATCATCGCCATATAAATTAGGAACTTGAACTAAATTCCTTCTTCTCTCAATAACTATATCCGCCCTATCTTTAACGGCAACAAACATAGGGACGACTATTCCTAGCGCACCAGCAACAGCCCCCGCTAATCTTGCAATAGCATCAACTGAATCGATTGTATTGTTAATATTATCCAAAAATTTCTTATCACTCACTATTGTCATCCCTTCCTTTATGCAAATATTGTATCACAAGGCTTTAAAAATGTAAAGTGTTTTTCAGAAAAATGCAAAAAGAACGGTTTTGACGCCGTTCTTTAGGTTATGGATTCGGATTATGCTTTCTCATGCAACCGGCTTTCGTGCTTTTCGTAGTAGCTGATGAGGGTGCCGGCAGAGTCTCGGAGGGCGACTATGTAGACGTCGGTGTCTTCGTTGTCCCAGTTTTTGGTGTAGGTGTAGACTTTGTTGAGGGTGGGGTCGTTTAGGAACTTTTCAAAAACCGACAGGATTATTTCTTTTGAATGGGCGTTGTGGCAGTCGAAGATGGACTTGTCGATAAGTTTTGCACCGCCACGCTTTGCGTAGCGCTTCACGGCTGTCGGGTTCATATATACGATTATATGGTTTACGTCGCAGATTACGATTGGCTCGTCGTCGGCGTCAACTAAGGCTTTGAAATAATTGGGCATTGGGGCTCCTCCATATCTGAATTTGATGGCTTATTGTAACATACTTTTGAAGGCTTGTAAAGTGTAAAGGCTTTTAAATGCAAAAAGAGCGGTTTTGAGCCGCTCTTCTCGCTTACAGGAAGGTATTATATATTAGAAGGGATTTTCAACGGAATAGTCTTCGAAGCTTACGAGCTCGCTCGCACCGGTGTCGTCAACGGTGAACGTGACGGTGTTACATGCCGAAATGTCAGATAAAGTCAGGCTGTTGCCATCAGTGTCAATGATGACCGATTCATCGGGAACTATCAGGGTAACTGTGAAGGTGTTGTCAGAACTTTCTGTGGGCTCTTCTGAGTTTTAAGTTCATAATCAGGGATATCCTTTCAAAATAAGCTTTCACTGTGAATATGATAACCTATAAAGCTTAAATGAACTTAAAAAGAGTGTGAAACATTAAAGATAAATGAAAAGCCCCCGGGATTTCCGGGGGACTTCATTATGCCTGAATGGGATTACTTTGATTCCTTGGAAGAAGCCAATGCCTTGTAGCAGAGTCCTGCCAATGCTCCGCCTACCAGAGGACCGACAATGAATATCCAGAGCTCGGATATTGGGGTGGTGTTGCCGGAGAATGCGGCGATGAGAGCAGGTCCGAAGCTTCTTGCAGGGTTTACGGAGGTACCGGTCAAGCCAATGCCCAGGATGTGGACGAATGTAAGAGTAAGACCAATTACGATGCCTGTTACAGCGGTGTTTTCGGTCTTGCTGGTAACGCCGTGGATGGCAAGGACGAATACGAATGTAAGGACGATTTCGACCAGGAGTGCGGCAATTGCACTTCCACCGACACCGGACGTGCCGTTAGAGCCATATCCGCCGGTTGCGTCTGTTATTCCACCAAGATTCCAGATAAGAGCAAGAATTGCAGAACCGCAAGTTGCTCCTAAGACCTGAGCGATAATATAGCCGACAAAGTCCTTGACGGTCATCTTTCCGGTGACTAACATCGAAAGCGAAACGGCAGGGTTTACATGACAGCCGGAAATGTTGCCGATGCTATAAGCCATTGCGACGATTGCGAGTCCGAATGCAAGCGCTGTCAGTATATATCCGCAACCGGATACACTGTCACAGCCGACCAGCATTGCGGTTCCGCAGCCGAAGACTACCAAAACGCACGTACCGATAAATTCGGCGATATACTTCTTCATTTACAAGTACCTCCTAAATTAAAGTGTTATCCCGTAATTCTGCTTGATTGCATTTTCAGAGATTACTTTAATTATATAGCTGTTTGGGTAGCTTGTCAAGTGTTATAACTGAAGGATTGTTATAAATTTCACTAAGAATATCTGAATTATTGTCTGATATATACCTCGTGTGCCAGTTCATGAACCACAGCCAGTTGGTATTGTCTCTTGGAAAATCATCATAATGCGGAAGATTGCCGATTTCGTGATAGCAGAGCGGCTTATCGCAGACTTTCTGGAGTCTGTCCCAGCCGAATTTATTGGTGGTTCCGTCGTAGGTATCAGAACCGACAATGTCGCAGTATTCATCTCCCGGATACCAGCCGGGCTTGACTTCTCCCGAGTAGCCTAAAACCCAGATGAGGTTGTTGAGTCCGTGATAATTTGTGTATCTGTCATACATCATCTTCCAGAGCCTGATGAACGGCTCAGCGCCGCCCTTGCCCCACCAGAACCACTGACCGTCGAACTCGTGGAAGGGTCGCCAGATTACGGGGACATGTTCCGACTGAAGAATCTTCAGAGACTCAGCTCCCATGTCCCAGTTTTTGAGCATAAGTTCGTTTTCCGGAGTGCCCATAGTCAGAAGCTTATCGAAGTCGGGATTTTCTCCTTTGCAGTCCTCATATGCTCCGCCATTGACGCCTGTGTGCCAGCAGATTGTGACGATTCCGCCACGCATATGCCAGTCGATGGCACGGTTTATAACTCCTCTGAAGTCGGCGTGCATGAAGTCGAGACCTCTGATTGCGGGAAGCTTGCCGGTCTTTTCAAAGACATAGTCCATCTCCCACTCGGTCGTTCTTCTCTTGGGGTATTCCTGCTGACCGGAAAGCATGAGGTGGTTCGAGTAACATTCACATAGATACTGAAAAAGCTTTTGTGCTTCTTGGGTTGCGTTCTTGTTTACAAGTGAATAGGATTTCATACTGTCTCCTCTGGTTTATTTTGCATAATCTGTGAGTTTTGAAGTGTCGAGATGTTCGTACTTAGTCAGGAACCCGCAAAGCTCGTTTGCGATAATCTTTACTCCTCCAACAGAATCCGATTCGATATTAAGAGGCATAAGCGGCTCATGAAGAGACATTCTGAGAAGGAACCAGCCGTCGCCGTGGTCTTTATCAAGATTGATTCTTATGCCCTCATAGTTGCTGTCGGCGGGAGTCCAACCGGACTGAGTCTTTGCGTATTCCTTCAAAGCAGAGATAATGTCGTTGCCGTAGGGTTTGAAGTCCTCCAAATCAATATTCATTCTGAATTCCATGCTCTCGGCAGGCTCACGAAGACCGTCGATGAGGGAATGGAGAGTATAGCCCTCCTTAACGCCACGTGACAGCTCGATTATAAGGCGAGTAACAATATATGCGCCGTCATCGAGGAAATAGTTATCCTTGAATGCACCGTGACCGGATGTCTCGATTGCGAGCTGGCTGTCGATGCCTTCTTTGTTCAGGCGTATTGACTCGTTGATGACGTTGCGGTAACCTCTTCTGAATCTGTGGTGAACGCCACCCTTGGAACGGATGAAGTCACCCAAGCCGGAAGAAGTCACGCTGTCGGTGACAATGGTCGTGTGCGGATGATCTCTTAAAAGCATTGCCGAAAGCATTGCAATAAGGCGGTTGCGGTTGAGTTCGCTTCCGTCTGAGAGAACCGCTCCGGCTCTGTCAACGTCGGTGTCGAAGATGATGCCCAAATCTGCGTGTGATTCCTTTACTGCTTCGGTGATGGAAGCCATAGCTTCTTTATTCTCGGGATTCGGGATATGGTTCGGGAAGCTTCCGTCAGGGTCAAGATAGCGTGAGCCGGTGGTGTCCGCACCAAGAGGCTTCAAAACCTTTTCGGCATAGAAACCGCCTGCGCCGTTTCCGGCATCGACGACAATCTTTAAGCCGGTAAGAGGAGTTTCACTGTCGCAACTGGTTCTTATCATATCAGCAAGGCGCTTTGAGTAAACATCCATAAACTCATCCTGTTTGACTGATGCAGGCTTGATGCCGGTGTGCAGATCGGTCTCGGCAAGTTCAATCATCTCTTTTATATCGCTTGCCTCGACGCCGCCATCGGGAGTGAAGAACTTATAGCCGTTGCGATTGTACGGAAGATGGCTTGCTGTTACCATTACGGCTCCGTCAAACATATATCCTTCTGTCTTCGTTGTCATGAACATTGCAGGAGTGCTGGCAAGCCCCATGTCGGTTACTTCGATTCCCTCTTTTGCGAGTTCTTCCGCCATCCAGCCGAGAAGTGTCTCGCCGGAAAGACGGGAGTCTCTGCCGACTGCCACGCGAAGACTGGTTTTCTGAGCCCTTCTTACAAGCCAGAGTGCGAAGCCTCTTGCTATGTCACGGCAGGCTGACTCGGTCAGGTTTACGTTCTGACCGGACACACCTGCAATGGCTATTCCTCTTATATCGCTTTCGTTGCGAAGTTTTGAGTAGTCTTTAATAGTCGTCATAATAATTCCATGCTCCTTTAAAGATTTATCTGTTCCATTTTGCCGTTCTGCAAAACGATTTTATACGGTGATTCTCCGTCAAAAGTGGCGGTTTCGCTTCCGAAGTCATCGGGAACCAGAAGTGTAACTTTCCCGCCCTGATTGACGATGAGCTCGGCGCTCTCTACCTTGCAATTCTTCCATGTCATGTTGACGGTTACGTCTCCCCTGGCTTTCAAGCCCTTGACATCGCCACTCTTCCAGTGGTCGGGAATCGCAGGAAGAAGCCGGATTAAACCGTCCTGAGACTGAAGAAGCATCTCGGCGATTCCGGCAGTTCCGCCGAAGTTACCGTCAATCTGGAAGGGAGGGTGCTTGTCAAAGCAGTTGGGATAAGTCGAGCCGAAGAAGAGATGGTCTATATGCTTAGCCGCTTCATTGCCATTTCTGAGGCGAGCCCACATGTTTATAATCCATGCTCTGCTCCATCCGGTGTGACCTCCGCCGTGGCTCAGACGTCTTTCGATTGTAGCCTGTGCCGCTTTCATAAGCTCGGGAGTCTTCTCGTATGTCAGCTGAGATGAAGGATAGAGACCATAGAGCTGGGAAATGTGACGGTGACCGATTTCGGTTTCGTCATAGTCCTCAGTCCACTCCATTATCTGTCCGTGCTTGCCGATTTTGTTTTCCGGAAGCTTTGGGAGGAGTTCACGAAGTGCGTCTGTCAGGTCGTCCTCATCGTCTAAAACTTCTGAAGCCTTTATGCAGTCTGTGAACAAATCTCTTACAATCATCGTGTCCATAGTGGGACCTACGCAAATCTGTCCCTGTTCGCCGGACGGATGGATGTAAGTGTTCTCAGGCGAGAGCGAAGGTCCGGTCATCAGCTTGCCGTCATACTCGAAAAGATAGTTCTTCATGAAGACGCAAGCGCGCTTCATAATCGGGAGATACTCTTTCAAAAATTCCTTATCAAGAGTGAACTCGTAGTGCGTCCAGATGTGGGTGCAGAGCCATGCGGCGCCTGATGCCCAGATGGTTGCGGAAATCCAGTTGTCCTGTGGGGCACAGTCGCCGAACAGGTCGGTATTATGGTGAGCTACGAAGCCCTCGATGCCGTACATATCACGTGCTATCTTCTCGCCATTCGGGAGCATAACTTTCAGGTGCTCCAGAAGTGCCATGTGGCAGTCAGAGAGATTACAAGGTTCAGCGCACCAGTAGTTCATCTCAGCGTTGATGTTTATAGTGTATCTTGAACCCCACGGTGGCAAGAAATCCTTATTCCAGATGCCTTGAAGATTTGCTGGCTTTGTCCCTTGTCGTGAGCAGGAAATCATAAGATATCTTCCGAAATCGAAATATAGACCGACTAGGTTATTGTCGGGAGCTCCCCAGCAGGCGTTAAGGCGAACGTCAGTCGGGGTGCCTTCATGGTCGACTTCGTCGTCTATGGTAAGACTTACTCTATCGAAATAGGTTTTATAGTCCGCAATGTGGCGGGATTTTACTGCCTGATAACCTAATCCCAAAGCATTTTCAAGAACTGATGAGCACCAGTCATGTAAATCCTCGCCATGGAAGTCGGTTCTGATAGTAAGATACATTGTGACTTCGTCGGCATCATAGACATCAAGTTCAGTCTCGGTAAGCTTGGACATTCCGCCGACATTTTCGCAAGTAATTGCGATGATGTAATCGCAACCTTCATCCTTTTCTCTGTAGTGGAGATAAACGCCGTTTTCGTCAAGCGAAGATTCGATAAAGTCTCCGGCAGTCAGGCAGGAAAAATCAATTTTAAATGATGTTTTGCCGCCGTCGGATGATGCTTCGTGCATACAAAGGACATTGTCAGGAGCGCTGACGAAGTACTCACGCTTATAGTCGTGGTTTTCGGAATTGAAAGTCACTGTGCAGACGGCTTCTTCCAGATTGAGGACTCGCTTATAGTCGGAATAGCCATCATGATTGAAGCCTATCATCAGGAAACCTGCGGTATCGTAGTGGCTTTCGTCCTGAGGATGAGGGTACATGTCCGAGATTTCAAGCTCGGTCGCCTCGCCGATTTTTCCTTCAAGTAAAAGCTCACGGATTTTTTTGTAGGAGCCAACCGATTTCGGATTATAGCGCTCAATGACGCCCTTGCGGTTCCAGATGGTTTCCTCGTTCAGCTGGATGATGTCGAGTTCCGGGTCGCCATAGACCATTCCGCCGATGCGGCTATTGCCGATGGGGTATGCCTCGTTCCAGCCTTCGCCGTTATAGTCTTTTTCTTCTTTGGTGGGCGCCGGATGGTCGAGCCAGATATACTTTTTTTCATATTTGTGAGTCATAAAATGACCACTCCCTTCTATCAAACCATTTTACCGTATTTGGGCAGTCATTTCAATAGGAACTTACGAAAGAATAAAATATTATTCGCTTCAAAATCGCATAGAGAAGACTCTCTTCCCTTTGAAAAAGAAGAGAGTCTATATTTTTATTCGAGCTCAGAGACACACTCGCTCAGAAGTGTCGGGATGTCGAGATTCTGAGGGCAGTGCTCTGTGCACTGACGGCAGGAGATGCAGTCGCTAGCCTTACCGGTGTTCTTTACCGTCTCGACGTACTTATCCTTTATTTCGCCAAGCTTGCGCATGTCGCGCTTGTACTCGTTGTAGTGTGCGAACAGGTCGGGAATCGGGATGTTCATCGGGCAACCGTCGGTGCAGTAGCGGCAAGCCGTGCACGGGATTGCGAACTTCAGATTCTCACTGACTTTCGAGATGACTTCGTAGTCCTTGTCAGTCAAAGGCTCAAAGTTCTGCATGTATGAAGTGTTGTCTTCAACCTGCTGCAAATCGCTCATGCCGCTTAATACGGTCATTACATTCGGCAACGATGCACAGTATCTTATCGCCCACGAAGCGTAGGACTTTGTAGCATCGTACTCATCGAATATCTTGGCGGCGGTCTTAGGAAGTCTTGCCAACGCTCCGCCCTTGACAGGCTCCATGACTATAACGGGCTTACCAAATGCGGTAGCCACTTCATAGCAACGGCGGCTTCTTACCCATGCATCCTCCCAGTCAAGATAGTTAATCTGGAGCTGGACGTATTCGACCTCCGGATGCTCCGTGAGAATCTTCTCCAAAGTTTCCGGGCTGTCATGGAAGGAGAATCCTATGTGCCTGATTTTGCCTTCGTCGCGCTTTCTCTGAATATAACCGAAAGCGTCGGTGCTCTGAATATACTCATAGATATCCTTATTTACGGCATGAAGCCAGTAGTAGTCGAGATAATCGACTCCAAGACGGGTCATAGACTCGTTGAAGATGTTTTCACGCTCGTCTTCATTTGGCTTGGAAAACAGCGGAAGCTTTGTCGTGATTGTGAAGCTGTCTCTCGGATGACGCTTTACAACTGCTTCTCTGAATGCAACTTCACTCTGCCCACCGTGATAGACATATGCTGTGTCGAAGTATGTAAAGCCACGCTCCAGGAACTTGTCAGCCATCACCTTAACCTGCTCGATGTCGATTTTTGAATGGTCGCCACCGATAATAGGCAGTCTCATAAGTCCGAATCCTAATTTTTTAATAGTCTTGTTTTCACTCATAATGCCACTCCTCTTATACAAACATTTCTAACCTATAATTATACGGATATTTGCGAAAAAGTCAAGAATCGCTGAGGAAATCCCGAAGCAAATCGAGGTTAATATCGTCATGTTCGAGTTCTTTTGAAACGAGCCGGACGGTCTCTGTGAAATTGTCACCCAGCATGCAGAGCTCGTATAGTGCTACAATCAGTTTACACTCGGTAAGGATATCCTCAGTATTGACGGCTTTCAGGAAGAATCTGAATATGAGATAATCCAGCAGAGGCTGGCTCTCCTGCCTGGTACTTCCCTTTTCACAATTTTCGAGAAGTCTGTGCCATTCGGATGTCAGGATTTCGGTCTTGTCGAGAATAAACCGGGTCAGGCTTTCGATATCTATCGGCTCACTTTCGGGAATCTCGCCCTCCGGGAGTTCAAAAGTACCGAAGTCGATTTCGTCTTGCAGAAGTTCGCCGTATGTGATTAGTTGAGATGAAGTCAGCCCGAAAGCTCTGACCCTTGCGGCTAAGAGAAAGTTCAGAAGCTCGTCCTCGGTTTCTGGTTCCGCAAGAGAATCATAGTCGGATTTGGTTGCAGAGAGAACTATCCTTGCTGCTTCGGGACATGAAACGGAGATGCCGGCTTCGGTGAAGGCAATTTCATCGCCGACGTAATATTCCTCATAAAATCTCGGATGCTTTGAGCAGACGTCGCCCATAATACCGGATTTTATGTACATCTCACAAAGTCCATCGGAAGTGAGATACGGGCAGACATTATTTTCATTCACGTGAAGAACTGTGTCGCCGTCGGAACCGGTGCGGACATTCTTATCTATTTCGAGTGACGGATAGTTGTGCAAAAATTCTATTGTCTTATCGTCTATTGGAATCTCCCAGCCGGCTTTGCAACAGCTGTCGGGACAGGCTCCCATAAGGCAGTGGAAACTGTCAAGGTATGCAGGTTTAAAAAGCTCATCGTCTCTCAAATTATTATCCCCATTTCTCAGCGAATCTCAGAATAAATCAATAAAGTCGTGAAAAAGCGTCATTGCTTTTTGTGCTCACATATATTATAATACAATTGAAAGAAAAAGTCATCTACTTGGAAGATTTTATTTTGCACTGTATCAGCAAGAAGTCACCTCAAAGATATTTTTGCAAGCGAAACGGCACAGGATTGTCACCTGTGCCGCTTTGCTTTATATCAAGCCTTTACCGGCTCTTTTTCGGTTTCAGAAGTAGAAATGCCGAGCTTTTCATACTCCTCCTGCTCCAGAATTCTGTAGGCTACCTTGCCGACAAGAGTTTTGGGGAGGGTCTCCCTGAACTCGATATCGTAAGGAAGAGCATATTTTGCGATATTCTTCTTGCAGTATGCCATTATCAAGCCCTTTGTGGTCTCGTTCGGCTCATATCCGGGTTTAAGCATGATGAATGCCTTGATTTTCTGCATCTTGTATGGGTCGGGAACGCCGATTACACAGCTCATCTGTACAGCTTCGTAACCGTCAAGGACATTTTCAAGCTGGGACGGATAGACGTTGTAGCCGGATGTGATAATCATGCGCTTGATTCTCTGCTTGAAGTAGATAAAGCCCTCTTCGTCCATATAGCCGAGATCTCCTGTGTGGAGCCAGATTCTGCCGTCGCCATGGAGTCTTAGAGTATTTGCAGTCTCTTCCGGCTGGTCGAGATAGCCGAGCATTACCGTCGGTCCGGAAATGCAGATTTCACCGTCGGTGCCATAGGGAACTTCGATGTTTGTGCCGACATCGACAATCTTGTAGTAGTTGTCAGGTAGCGGCTGACCGATTGAGCCTTCTTTATAGAGGTGAATAGGAGTAAGACAGCTTGCGGTTACGCACTCGGTGGTGCCGTAGCCTTCACGAACGCTGATGGTTGCGCCATGGTCGGCAAGGAATTTGTCGAAGCGCTTTTTAAGCTCTACTGAGAGTGAATCTCCACCAGAGAATACGCCCTTCAGGCAACTGAGGTCTGCGCCGTCCATAGAAGGCTGTCTCAAAAGTGCTTCATAAAGAGTCGGCACGCCAGCAATGAAGTTGCAACGGTGCTTGACAATGTCTTTGGCATAGGTTTCAGCAGTGAATCTCGGAACCAGGATACAGTTACAGCCGTTTGAAAGCATTGCGTGGATGGTGACACCCAAGCCAAAGCCGTGGAAGATCGGCATTACGGAGAGCATCTTGTCGCCGACCTCCGCCATCGGGTTGGTTTCCATAAGTTGCTTAGAAAGTACATTAAAGTTGAGATTCGAGAGAAGAATTCCCTTTGTCGTGCCGGTGGTTCCTCCACTGTAGAGAATTACTGCAGGGTCTTCCTTCTGGACGTGAGCGATATAGTCGCCGACGTAGGACTTGCCCTTCTTCATAAAGTCGTTCCAGATGATTACGGGCGCATCCTTCGGAATTTTCTTGATTTTCTTAGCTTCAGTCAAATCATAGCCGAGGGTTACAGGGAAAGCCAAAGCGTCACGGGTGCTGGCAATGACGAGGTTTTTGACCTCGGTGTGCTTCATTATCTCCTCGAACTTCGGGTAGAACATGTCGAGTGTCAGAGTGCAGACGCTCTTGGAATGGCTTATGAAGAATGCGATTTCATTCTCGCTTGACAGCGGATGAATCATGTTGGCGATTCCGCCGACTACATTTATTGCGTAGAACATGATGACTGCCTGAGGGCAGTTGGGCATACAGATGGTGATTCTCTGCCCGGGCTTGATTCCGATTGACTTCAAGCCCTTTGCACATATGTAGACCTGTTTCTCGAAGTCACGGTACTTGACTTTGTTTCCCATGAACTGGTATGCAATCAGGTCAGGGTATCTGTGCGATGCGTCACGAACCATCTCCCACATTGAGCCCTCATAGTATGAGAGATGGAAATTTACATTTCCGTAATTATTCAACCACGGTGCTTTTACTTCTGTTGCCATACTTTTCCTCCTTAAAATTCGACCGGTGTTTCAATCGGAAGCTCCAAAAGCTCGGGATGAGCCAGTAAATGTCTGATAATCTTGATAGACTGTGCATAGTAATAACCGTCGGCTATTCTCTCGTCGATGGTGACGCCGAGGTCGATTCCGTCGTGAACCTCCACAGTCCCGTCGGGTTTTACGAAAACAGTAGGTCTCTTCTCACCGATAACCAGGAACAATGAGTTGGTTCCCCACTCGGCAAGGTGGTGATAAGAAGCGTGAAGCTTGATGCTTCCCAGGTTCGTGATAAAACAGCTCGAATAATACGGGTCGCCGTTCATGAGAACAGACGGATAGCATCCGTGATATTCCATCCAGTTAAGAGCCGCAATGACAATCTTGAAGATGAATCTCGGGAGCTTCTGAAGAGAGTCCATGATGTCGCCGATGTCGTTATTCTTGCCTTCTTTTCTTATGTGGGTTACAAACTTCTGGATTTCGTCGTGAACATGCTCGACGGGAATTGTTCCCGTTCTGTCGAACTTGACGGTTGCAAGCGCTTCGCCGCCGTCATCAGCAAACTTCTTCTTTGCGGTGAACGAAATGCTGACGTCCTTCTTCTCCCAGAGTCTGTGACCCGAAAAGAAATAATTGAGCTTCGGGCGCAGAACTATCGTCTTAGCGATAGCGGCTGTTATGACGTGGAAGAAAGTATATTTGAACTCAATTCCCTCATAATTTTTCTTTGCGAGATACTCCTCAATCGGGGTGATATCAATAGTCTCGTTCAAAACTGCTTCGTTTGCGGTTCTGCCCGGGATATTGTAAGGCATGATGAAATGAATCGAATCAACATCCCTTACCAGCCAGGCATCCTTTCGGTCTCCCCTGCGCTTCTTTTCTTTTTTAGCCTCTGCCACTTTGCACAGCCCTTTCTTTTTTAAATTTGCTGTGCAACAGTTAAGACACACAACGTATAAAGTATACTACTTTTTCTGCTCCGTGTCAACGAAAATTGTCGATGTGTCGGGAAATTAATTGGAATTCCTGAAACCCCTCCGGCGGCTTCGCCGCCACCTCCCCTTTCAATGGAGGCTTTGACTGCTTCTATGCAACATTTCTGTATAGCACAAAAGCCCGAGATTTCTCAGGCTTCTTGTTGTTTGTTGGCTTCTGCATTTTTCAGCCGGCGGCGTTTTTCCTGGATGCCTTTCAGGGAGCGACCGATTTTTTGGGAGAGCTCGCTGTCGGGGATGGAATGTTCCAGAACCATCTTCTCTTCCTCTGCCGTCCACGGATGACGGGAATATAGATTCGCAGTTTTGCCGTAATAGCGCTTATGCGACTCCCGCTTCTGCTGACGGGCTCGCTCGGCTTTTATCTCTGGTGGTAATTTTCGTCTGCCCATATCAGTTCACCGGGACTGCGCCCTGCCAGCCGTCAAGCCCGCTTGATTTTGTGCTTGACGTCGATGCAGTTGTAGAGCTTGTTGTTGTCGAAGTTGTCGTTCTTGCTGATGTCGTAGTCCCCACTACAGCGGAGGTTGTGCTCGTGGTGACCGCGCCTTCCGACTCGTCTAAAACCACCTCGTCCTCGTCGTCAAGGATTACGGTATCTTCCGCAGTCGTAGTTGTCACAGAAGTGGTCGCCGCAGTGGTTGCCTTTGTCGTGGCTTTTGTCGTAGCCTTTGTGGTTGCGGTCGTAGTCGAAACAGTCGTTGCCTCCGTCGTTACGGAAGTAGTTACTTCCGTTGTAGCCTCAGTGACCGTAGTAACTGTTGATGTGACCTCCTCAGTCTCGCTCACACTTGTAGTAACCTCCGAAGTAGTCACCGGCAATTCCCCCGTCACGTCGCCAGAAGCAACTGACCCGGTCTCCACACTCTCGCAGGAGCAGAGAAGAAGTGCGAAGACAACTGCCAATACTATGTATGCCTTTTTCATAAGTCCTCCTATATAAGTATAGGCGACGACAGACTGCCGCCGCCTAACGCTTGAATTAGACTGTGATGCTTCTTGAATCAGGAATCGCTACTATCATCATTACTATTTCCACCTACAGGAAGTTTTCCCTGCCAAGTGCTTGTAGCTTTGTAACACATAGCGTCATTCCCGTCAAATCCAATTACTTCCATCATGGGTTCTTCATATCTGTTCATAATATCACTCTCCTAACAAGCTTAACAACATTGCAATACTCGCAATATTCTTATCAGCACGATCATCAGTATTGTAGTTATTAGTCTGTTGGCTTTCTCCACCATAGAGAAGAATAGCGTAAGCTAATGTATACCCATCACTATCTTCACCACAGTAATCCATGTATTGTTCCTCATATTCCCTGATACATGTTGTAAAAGTCTCACAAACCTTGTTGCTGCTACTGTCATAAATATCTACAGAGATCTTATCAGTCATCTGATAAGCCATAATATTATGGAATTCGATGAAGTAGTCACCATCACTATCTGGAGCTGACCAATATCCAGAAGAACCATATGTATATTTCTCAGTATAAGACTGACCAGCCGTAATAGTCCCGGTACTTCCACCATATGTAATGGTTATCTCTACCGTGTACTGAGTAGGATCTGTCATTACACTCGACGGAATATAGAATCCAATGCCCAGGCTGTTGCCGTTGTAGACGTTGTAAGCGGAGACCCAGGTTTTGTCGAGTGTCTCAGTCCA
Source organism: Oscillospiraceae bacterium (assembly GCA_021200775.1). GTDB lineage: Bacteria > Bacillota > Clostridia > Oscillospirales > Ruminococcaceae > Faeciplasma. The sequence continues at coordinate 59,159 of JAJQGB010000004.1, read as the reverse complement.
AACAGCATACAAGGTAGTATCTGCGCTGATAGTGAATGTATATCCTGCCGCATAAGTCGTTCCGCTTCCGTCAGAAGCTGTGTTCCAGCCGGAGAAGGTGTAGCCTTCACGTGTAAGGCTTTCGCCGGAAGCTACAGTTGCAGTAGAGCCGGATGTGTAAGTTCCACCTACTACAGTACCTGTACCACCGTTGGCGTTGTAAGTGAGCGTGTAAGAAGTGGTAGTAACTGTGTAAGTTCCATCACTGTTTTTCTCATAGGTTGTTCCGTTATCAGCATCACAGCATTCACTCAAAACCGTTGAAATAGTTGAATCAGAACTGCTAGATGATGAAAACGTGCCACCGGTGATTGTAGCTTTATCACTCCAACTATAAGTGGTTGCATCTGTTTCAGACTTTCCAAAGACGGTTGACTTACTACTTGTAGATGTATTAGTAAATGTACCGCCAGTTACAGTAAGATATGAATTTGTACCCTGAACATATATAACAGAACTTGTACTTGTAGCTGAAGTCCCAGAACCACAACTGAATGTTCCACCGTTTATTGTAAACGAAGTTACAACATAAACCGCACAACCACTTGTGCTGGTAATAGTTCCATTATTTATTATCCAGGTTGCATACGCTTGCGCTCTAATTGCTCCACCTTTAGTCACAGAGCTATTATCATTGTAAGTGTTGCTGATTGCACCACCATTTATTGTAATAGTACCATTTGAACCATTTTTCGAGTAAAGTGCGTAACTACTTTGCCCGCTTGTTGTAATAGTGCCATCACTAATTACGACAGTACCACTTTGGAAATAAACTGCATAGTAACTGCCTTTGGAATTGGAAATAGTACCGCCTGAAACATTAAGTGTGCCTCCGGCGACATCCACTGCAGACACTAAACTCTTATTCTCAAGAGTACCACTTTCAAAATTGAGTGTGCCTCCTGTTTTAACAGTTATCATAGAATAAGAAACGTTTACGGTCGTGCCACTACTTGTGATCATTCCGCCTGAAGAGCTGTCCTTAATATTCAAAGTACCATTTACTGTAATGGCATTTGCGGTAATACTACCTTGGTATGTGTATATCGTATGTCCAGCTAAATCAATAGTAACCTTTGTATCAGCTGGAATAGTGAGCGAGCCTGTCAGAGTCACATCATCAGTCAAAATATATGTTCCTTCACCAACAGTACCTTTTGTCGGAAGTCCGCTTCCATCCTCCGCCACAACCCCCGTTGGCAAAACTGCCATTATCATGAGCAGGCTCAGGACAACGCACAAAAGCCTTTTTGCCATAAAAAATTCCTCCTTAGATTTCGCAAAGGAGGTCAAATACAGATATGAAAATGCCTCCGTTGCACTTATTAATAGTGTTTCGGAGGTTTGGTATGGGTACATGGCGCCGAAAATCTTGACGAAAATCAAGAAAATTTTTCCACCAGAGGTTGTACCCCCCGATTTGATTTTTGTGGTAAAGACTTCATAAGTCCTTCCAAACCACGTCTACATTATATAACAACGTGGGGATGTTGTCAAGCGTTTTTTAAAATTTTTTCAGTTTTTTTGAGAAATACAAATTTGGATGGCAATTTTTGTGGGTATAAATAAAAAAAGCAGAAACTCAAATCTGCAAATCAGTGTATTCTTTAATGTTACTCGTTAGGGTCATCATCAATCTTTGCCAGATACACTCGTATGGGCGAGAAGGATTTGCCTTGTATGAAAGATTTGCGGGAGTTGAGGGTTTCTTCGGATTTTGAGGCGAGAGGAAGGCGGAAAGAGAAAATAAGACCACCATCGGCGTTGTCGTCGACAATGATACTGGTGCCAGCTTCACGGCAGAACTTGCCGACAACTGCCAGACCGGAACTAGCGTTTTCGTCATCCAGATATTCCATCATTTCGTCAATATCTGCGCCATATCCATTATCAGAAACGGTCACAGAAGCACTGCCATTGAGTCTGGTGATCCTGACTTTAACTATGCCTTCATCCTGATCTACGTTTCTTATGGCATTGACAATAAGATTCATAAGGCAGGAAGTAAATCTGTCGGGGTCAGCCTCAACGCAGACATCTCTATCAATTTCAGAAACAATCTCAATTCCCTTGCGTCTGAGTGTGGAGCGGCAGACACTTACCACATCCTCAACCAAGTCGGAAAGGCAGAACGGTACCGCACGATAGTCGTCAAGCTTAGCCTTCTCTTCAATATTGATAATTGCAGAAAGAACCTTATAGCAAGAAGACACAATCCTTGCGGCAGTGTCCATCTCTTCGTATACATTAGCATCTTCAAGAGCAAGTTCCAAACGCTCAGCGCAAGAAGCAATCTCCATAAGACCACTTCTTATGATTTTACATTCGTGCTTATTGAGTTCAAGCGATTCTTCCATAACGCACCATCCAAATACCTTAATTTATCAATATCAATCCAACTTGTATAACATCATATCACACTTTTCGAGAATTGTAAAGACGTTTTTCGACATTTAACGTATATTTCTCTCAGAAAGTGAGAATTCCACGTTCAAAATCTTCCGACAGTATTATGCCAGGTTTTGATTTACATATCCGCAGAAAGAGTATTTTTGCAAAAGCACCGTCCCCATAATGAGAACGGCGCTTTTGTACTACAAAGAATTATCTTCTGCCAATTTCAAGTTCAGCAGGACCAGCATTGTCGTGGTCGATGATGTACTTGACGAGGTCGTCAACCTGAGTGAAAGCAAGTCCTACATAGCTATCAGCACAGCCATAGTAGATAGCCATCTTGCCGGTTTCAGCATCCTGAAGTGTGGCGCACGGGAAGGCAACGTTCGGGACAAAGCCTCTCTCTTCGTACCACTCCTCAGGAGTGAGAAGATAAGTAGAGCAACGGTGAAGAACCTTGGAAGGCTCATTGATATCGAGGATTGCTCCGCCGATTGAGTATACGAAGCCGTTGCAGGTATTGGCAACACCGTGGTAGATGAGGAGCCATCCTTCAGAGGTCTCAATCGGAACAGCGCCTGCACCAATCTTGGTTCCCTCCCACCAGTTGTTGTAGGAGATGCCCATTACATGGCGGTGATGTCCCCAGTATTCCATATCATAGCTCTCGGAGAGGAAGATATCTCCGAAGGGAGTATGACCGGAATCACTCGGGCGGGAAAGAAGCATATACTTGCCGTTAATCTTTCTCGGGAAGAGAACGCCGTTTCTGTTGAACGGGAGGAAAGGATTTTCGATTCTTACGAACTTCTTGAAGTCTGTAGTCTTAGCAATGCCGAGGGTTGCGCCGTAGCCATCCTGGCACCAAATCATATAGAAGGTGTCTTCAATTTTGAGGAGTCTCGGGTCGTACATGTAGGCGGGCATGAAGGGCTTGCCTTCCTCGTCTACGAAGTTGATTCTGTCCTTTTCAAATTCCCAGTGAATAGCATCGTCGCTATAGCCGAGATAGAGGAACGGTACACCGTTGATTGATTCAGCTCTGAATACGCCGACAAAACGTCCGCCGTAAGTAACTACGGAGCTGTTGAATATTCTTGCAATTCCTTCAATCGGGTTTCTGCCGATGATGGGGTTTTCAGTGTATCTCCATACAGGGAGATTGTAGTTTTCCGGCTTATCCTGCCACGGAATATTGGGGAGATTTTCGCCGTTTATAATCTTTACCTTGTCCATTTTTTAGTCTGTCCTTTCGGTCTGATTTCAGAATTTATACCCCGTTCGGGCTTCTGCAAAATTATTATATCACAGGCTTTTTGACATTGCAAGAGGAGATTATTATTTTCTTTTGAATCGGCATATAGCACACTGTGAGACTTGACTTTGAGGTGAATCTATGTTAAATTTGATGACGACAATGCAAATAATGTCGGAATATGAAGGGAGTTACTCTTGAATGAGCAGTAGAAAAAAGTTTATAGAAAGCTGTGAAACGGTTGAGCGCAAGACATATATGCTCGGCGGTTACAAGCAGAAGGTTCTGATTGAAGGAAGAAAATCGGACAACCCGCTTGTCATATACCTGCACGGCGGTCCAGGCAATCCGATTCCGTTTGGAGAAGGTTGCAGTGGCATGTTCCCTACCCTTGAAGAAAAATGCACTATGGTCTATTGGGACCAGCTCGGTTGCGGAATCAACGACACTGAGCTCGACGACTCCATCTGTATTGAAAGCTATGTTACTATGGCATTAGATTTGATAAAGGCTCTACATAAAGACTACCCCGATAACAAGATTTGCCTTTTCGGAGTTTCGTGGGGCTCGGTTCTTGCGGCTAGATGTGCTATAGAGGTTCCTGAGCTTCTCGACAAAGTGATGGTATACGGTCAGATTACGAAGGAACTCTTCTTTAACGACGAGGTTTTCTCAGCTCTAGAGAAGAATATATCAAACATGAGTAAAAGCGAGCTCGAAGCTTACGAGAGAGTCAAGAAAAGTGAAGTGCCCAGAACCGACTCGGACATTGCAGACATGGGAAATCTAATCAAGAAATGTACCGACGGCTATCACAATCCGAACGGTGGAAAAACTCCTGTCGGAAAGTTCGTTGTCGGAATGCTCACAAGCCCGGACTACCATCTCAAGGATTTCAAAGCCGTCTTCGACAATGGCACCCACCGCAATCCGATTATAATCCGTCAGCTTATGAACGTTGATATGAGGGAGACACTCTCAAAAATAAAGCTCCCCTACCTCATTGTGCAGGGAAGCTCAGACCTCGTGACATCAACCAATACGATAAGAGATTATCTCAACGAATGTCCGAATGAACATATAAGATTCAAGGTTATTCCGAACTCAGGTCACATGCCTAGCGGCGAAGCGATGCAATATCTGATGGAAGAAGGCATGAATTTCCTGTCGGAAGAAATCGCTGTCAACTGTTAGAATTTTCGGGCTTCTTCCGAAGCTTCATGAGTGCAAGACAGCAAATTATCAGCACAGTCGGGAAAACCATTGCGGCTGACAGTCCCGATTTCAGGCTGTCGCCGTTGAGTCCAGATACAAAACCGACAAGTGTGGGACCGCTTGTGCATCCGACGTCTCCGGCGAACGCCAGAAGCGCAAAGAGTGCGGTTCCGCCCTTCGGAAACTTAGCAGATGCAAGGCTGAAAACTCCGGGCCACATGACTCCGACGGACAGTCCGCAAAGCGCACAGCCCAGAAGTGACAGAAGCGGTACTGGAGAAAGCACAGTCAAAAGGTAAGAAACCACGCAGAGAGTAGCGCTTCCTATCATTGCCGGCAGTATGTCAACCTTATGTGAAATCTTTGAGTTTACAACCCTTGCGATTCCCATAAGAACTGCGAAGAGGCAAGGTCCAGCCAAATCTCCCATTGCCTTTGAAACTCCGAGTCCGCTCTCAGCGAATGCGGACGACCACTGGCTCATCGCAAGCTCGCTTGCCCCAGCACAAAGTATCATAATTATGAATAGTATGAATATCTTTGACGATAACAAATCCCGGATTTTCATCGAGCTTCCGTCTTCGGTAAGAGTTTCAATCGGCACCTGAGTGAATAGTATGGCGTTTACAGCAGGAAGTATCGCCCATATACAGCCCATTATCCGCCAGTTTTCGATTCCGAAAATTGTAAAAAATGCAGTTGAAACGAGTATAACCAATACTGCTCCCCAGCAGTAGAACGAATGAAGCATACTCATTGACGATGCCTTGTCGTCAGTCGGGCAAGCTTCGACAATCGGGCTTATCAGCACTTCTATAAGTCCCCCACCGATGGCGTAGATTACGACTGAAATCAGAAGTCCTATGTAAGCATTCGGAAGAATTGTAGGCAATACTGCAAGCAAAACAAGTCCTGTCGCTGAAAAGATATGCGCGGCGACAATACATACTCTATAACCAAGCTTGTCAATAATCTTAGTGCTCAGTAAATCGACTATAAGCTGTGTGAGAAAGTTAAGCGTTGTAATAAGCGTTATCTGACTTACAGAAATTCCGAATTCACTGCTGAAGGTCACAAAAAGAAGCGGTGCAAAAAGATTTACAACCGCCTGGGTTATGTATCCGACATATGAACAGCGAATTGTGCTTTTGTAGCTGAGTTTCATAAAAATCTCCCTGTTTTTTGCAAAGTTATGTCCCGTTTTTGAAGCGGGACATTTTTTTATAAATTTTGAGTTATAGCATTACCACTCAATTCCGGTAATGCCATACCCGGCGGCAAACTCCTTGATTGCCGCAAATGATTTGTCGCTGATATCATGCTCCATTTTGCAGGCATCATTCTGGGCAGTTTCCTCATCGACACCGAGCTTGACAAGAATTTTTGTGAAAACTGTATGCCGCTCATAGATTTTCTCGGCAACTTCGAGTCCGGCATCTGTAAGGGAAAGATAGCCGTCCTTATCCACAGTGATATACATTCCGTTTTTGAGAAGCCCGACTGCACGGCTTACACTGGGCTTTGAGAACCCCATATATTCGGCAACATCCAAAGAACGGACATATCCCTTCTGATGAGAGAGTATATATATAGTCTCCAGATACATTTCACCTGATTCTGTAAGATGCATTATGACTCCTCCTTCTTAAAGCAGTACATCTTTTGTTTCTATACATATAATAACATCCCGGCGCCAAAAATGCAAGCAAAAGATGAATATTTGCCCATTAAAAATTCTGCACAATTTTGTTGTTAGCGATGGCTAACCTATTGTGAAACCTGCCGAATGTGAAAAATTCGGGAAAAAGATATTGACAAAAGCTCGAAAATGCGCTATTCTATATACGTACAGTTAGCTAGAGCTAACCTCAGAACTCCGCTTTTTGTGGAAAATTCAACAAGAGGTGACATATATGATTCCTTTGCCGATGGCTGATGTCGGGGAAGAATGTGTAATAAAAAAGGTAAACGGTGTGCCGGATGTCAAATCTCATCTTGAGGATTTGGGATTCGTCCCCGGAGCAGTTATTTCGATTGTTACCGTAATGGGTGGCAACGTAATAGTCAACATCAAGGATTCCAGAATCGCAATAAGCGAAGAACTGGCAAGAAAAATCATGGTTTGAAATTAAAATTCAAATATAAATCAAGGAGGTATGTCAGGTGAAAACGCTAAGAGATGTGAAGATTGGCGAAACCTGCACGGTTGTAAAGCTTCATGGCGAGGGCGCTATCAAACGCCGCATAATGGACATGGGCATTACAAAAGGTGTAGAGATTTACGTCCGCAAGGTTGCTCCTCTCGGTGATCCGGTCGAGATAACCGTCAGAGGCTACGAGCTTTCTATAAGAAAAGCCGACGCTGAAACTATTGAGGTTCAGTAAACATTTTGGGGAATTCTTCCCCATTATTTAAATCATTCGATTAGCCTATGCTAATAAGCCGAGGCTAATCAGAGAAGAGGAATAACTACTATGGATAAGGAAATAAGAATTGCCCTTGCGGGTAATCCGAACTGCGGTAAAACTACCCTGTTCAACGCCTTGACCGGTTCCAACCAATTTGTCGGAAACTGGCCTGGTGTAACAGTCGAAAAGAAGGAAGGCAAGCTTAAAAAGCACGATGGTGTTATCGTCACCGACCTTCCGGGTATCTATTCACTTTCTCCCTACACTCTGGAAGAGGTCGTAGCGAGAAACTATCTCATCGGTGAACGTCCGGACGCCATTCTGAATCTGGTTGACGGAACCAACCTTGAAAGAAACCTGTATCTTACAACCCAACTCACCGAGCTTGGAATTCCGGTTGTCGTTGCCGTAAATATGATGGATATTGTAAAAAAGAACGGCGACAAAATTAACCTTGAAGAACTCTCAAAGCAGTTAGGTTGCAAGGTTATGGAGATGTCCGCCCTTAAAGGCGACGGCGTTATGGAAGCAGCTGAGGCGGCTCTGGATGCCGCAAAGAACTCGAAAACGGTTCCTATGCACACCTTCTCAGGTCCTGTCGAGCACGCAATTGCTCACATTGAAGAAGCGGCTGTACATAACCTTCCTGAAGAACAGCAACGCTGGTATGCAATCAAGATTTTTGAAAGAGACGAAAAGGTATTGGAGCAGTTGAAGCTTGACCCGGGAGTCCTTTCACACATCGAGGCTGATATCGTCGCCGCTGAAAAAGAGCTTGACGATGATGCTGAGTCTATCATCACTAATGAAAGATACGTCTATATCGGCTCCATTATCAAGTCCTGCCACGTAAAAAAGAATGCAGGAAGCCTTACTGTATCCGATAAAATCGATAAGGTTGTCACAAACCGCTGGCTCGGTCTTCCGATATTTGCGGTTATCATGTTCCTGGTTTATTACATTTCTATGGTTACCGTCGGTGCGGCGGCTACCGACTGGGCTAATGATGGTTTATTCGGCGATGGCTGGCATCTCTTCGGAATCGGAAGCTCAGCTTACAATGAAGATGCTGAAGAGTATGGAAATTCACCTGACATTATTCTGGCGTTTGCCGACGAAGACAGCGATTTAGAGGACATTCTCGACACTGAAAGCGAAGACTTCAACGCCGCTGTTGCGAAGGCTGAAGTTAATGCACTTATCACCTCTGTTGACTCCTCCGCTACTGCAGAATATGAAGTAGAAGACGAAGAGACACTTGCGGTTGAAACCGAAGTCGCTACATATGAAGATTTAGTTGCGGCGGCAGAAATTCTTGAAAAGTATGAATATGCTGAGCCTGACCCTGCTGACTATGGCGTTTGGGTTCCCGGTATTCCGGTTCTGATTGAAAGCGGACTCGACGCTATCAACTGTGCCGACTGGCTAAAGGGACTTATCCTTGATGGTATTGTTGCAGGCGTCGGAGCTGTCCTCGGATTCGTTCCTCAGATGCTTGTTCTGTTCTTCCTGCTCGCATTCCTTGAGGCTTGCGGATATATGGCAAGAATTGCATTCGTACTCGACAGAATCTTCCGCAGATTCGGTCTTTCCGGAAAGTCCTTCATTCCGATTCTTATCGGTACTGGTTGCGGAATCCCGGGAATCATGGCTTCACGAACGATTGAAAACGAACGTGACAGACGCATGACTATCATGACTACAACCTTCATTCCCTGTGGCGCTAAAATGCCGTTCATTTCGATGATGGCGGGCGCTATCTTCGGAGGCTCTCCGGTAATCGCAGTCGGTGCATACTTCCTCGGTATGGCGGCGATAATAGTTTCCGGTATCATGCTAAAGAAGACAAAGATGTTTGCTGGAGACCCGGCTCCGTTCGTTATGGAGCTCCCCGCTTACCATATGCCGACACTTGTAAATGTCTTACGTTCGATGTGGGAGCGTGGTTGGTCATTCATTAAGAAGGCTGGCACAATCATCCTTCTCTCGACAATCGTTATCTGGTTCACATCCTTCTTCGGATGGGCTCCCGACGGCTTCAGAATGCTCGCTGAGGAAGAGATGGAATACAGCATCCTGGCTAAGATTGGTTCACTCGTTGCTTGGATATTCGCTCCTCTTGGTTGGGGCAACTGGCAGGCGGCTGTTGCGGCTGTAACCGGTCTTGTCGCAAAGGAAAATATCGTCGCTACTATGGGTATCCTCTATGCAGGAGAAGCCTCCACATATGCTTCTATCTCTGCGGCATTCACAACAGTTTCCGGACTTTCCTTCCTCATCTTCAACCTTCTCTGCGCTCCCTGCTTCGCGGCTATGGGTGCAATCAAGCGTGAGATGAACAACACAAAGTGGTTCTGGTTTGCAATCGGATATGAGTGTGGATTTGCCTATGCTATTGCCCTCATCGTAAATCAGCTTGGAAACCTCTTCACCGGCGCACTGTTCGCAAGCGGCACTGTAATGGGCATTGTAAATGTAATTTCACTTATCGTTGCAGTGGCTCTCATCGTACTTATGGTTTACATGCTCGCTAAGCCCTATAAGCCGGCTGAAAAACTCACCGTTGGTACAAAGTAATTTATAGAAAGGGTGTTTGTAATGGTAACATGGCTCGCTGAAAATATCGGTACAATAGTAGTGCTGATAGTTCTTGTTGCAATTGTCGCCGGAATAGTTCTGGCTATGCGAAAAGACAAGAAAAGCGGCAAACTCAGCTGTGGCGGAAACTGCGGCAGTTGTAGTGGCTGTGCCCATGCAACATCCTGCTCAGTCGGAAGGAATCAAAAATGACAGAAACCATCCTTAAAATTGACGGCATGAGCTGTCCGATGTGCGAATCACACGTCAACGATGTTGTGAGAAGCAAATTTAAAGTCAAGAAGGTAACTTCCTCCCACAAAAAAGGCGAGACCGTCATAGTATCCGAGTCGAGTCTGAATGCTTCGGAGCTTTCCGAAGCAATAGGTGCGACCGGGTATAAGGTCTTGTCGGTAGACAGTCACCCGTATGTCAAAAAAGGTCTGTTTTCAAGATAAATAGCGCAAAAAAAGTTGCCCACAACTGCGTGAGCAACTTTTTTATAAGCTATTCTATTATTCCTGTTTTCTTCTTGTGATGATTACTACAGCGACGACTGCTACAACCGCAATCAGTGCAACAACGCCTACAATTGCAATCGCCATTCCAGCTGATAAGGTGATGCTTCCGCCTGACTGTGATACAGGCTCACCATTTATAATCATGCAGTCGAGATACAGTGTGTCAGCAAGCTCACTAGTCGCTTTCAGCATGACTGTGTTCTCGCCTTTTTTGAGAGATACGTCCACTGTGTAGTACTCCCAGTCACTCTTTGAGCCGGTGCTTTCAAGTTCAAGGTTTGAGACCTTCTTGCCGTTCACATAGAGTGCAAGTCCGGACACATCCGAATTTTCGAGCAAGTATCGGAGGTTGAGAGTGTAAGTCCCAGCCGAAGTCACCGAAACGGTGTCCTTTACGGAAGCACCCTTTGCAGTTCCGAATACTAGATAACCCTGACCGTAGTAGTTGCTGATACCTGTTCCGTAGCCGTTTCTTACGTATTCGACTATGTCCTTGTATGCATAAAACTCTGCTTCATACTGCCTGTCGCCGGTGTACTCTGAAGGGCTCTCAGGCTCGACTATAGTTGCGACATTATAGTCGGTTGAACGACCAGTGTTCGAGCCACTGACATTTATCGTGATGTCAATAGGACCGTTGTGTGCTATTGTTACGGTGAAGACACCGTTTGCATACTCAGTAGTGACTGTACTCTCAGAAGTGTTAATGCCTCTGTCGGTATATGTGATAGTGGGTTCTTCAGAACAACCGTTGATGACGATTGTATCTTTTTTCTTCAGGAGAACGCTGTTTTCGTCATAGTTGTTGAGGTAGATTTCAAGACTGTCCGAATACTCGTTAATGATTCCCGTTGTATAGGTCGAAAGAGTAAGCTCGATGCTGTCGGCAGTGTTGTACTGGAACGGGATTGTTCCGGTTGCACTCTGACTGCTCTTTAGAGGATTATAGACAACCCATGTGTTGCCGTTACGTCCGGCATAGATGTCTCCCGTGTACTCCTCAGGGAAGAGCTCGTTGAACTCGGCTACTTTATCCTCTATCGTCGCCCATCGTTCGGAGATTTCCGATTGCAGAATCTGCACCTCGAACGACTCAGCTAAATCATCCGCAAGAGCATATACCGTCGGAATTGCAGGATATCGTCCTGTTGACTTGTAGATAGAGTGGTTTTCACTCAGACTGCCGTCATAGTCGTTCTGATAGAGTCCCTCAAAGAGAGTCGAATAGGTGCTGTACTTATTGTCATCGGAACCGGTTTCAACGTCCTGAATTATGACAACCTTTGTGTTCTCGATGACTTCTTCACGAGTAGGAATTCTTATAGCGCCTTCAAGAACCTTCCGGAACATGTCCGTTATTACATTCGTGAATTGCGTATATGACGACCATTGTCGCTCGGTGTAGCCATCGTCATCGGTTATCGCTTCATCCTCGTAGAAGTCATCTTCCCAGATAAGCTCGGGACCGTCGATTACGGTTGCGCCTGATTTAAGGAAGCGTTCAAGCATGACAGCAAGTCCGGTTGACTGAGTGAAAGGAATTGCGCCGGACCATCCGGATGAGTCATAACGGACTCCGTAGTTTCCGCAGTAACCGGAAAGATATGCTCCGAGGCAAATACTCTCCATATCTGCAATGTAGCTGGTCTGAGTGTACTTTTCGCAAAGAATGAAGTTCTCTGTATAGTCAAGGCAAGCCTGTTCAAACTCGGGAACCTGCTTTATCATGGCAAGTGGATTTATCGATGCACTCCACTGATTTCCACACCAGCTGACGACGAGATAACCACCATATTTGTTGCAGAGCTCCAATAGGTTTGCAAAGTGCTTATATCTGTCCGTCGGTTCTACTCCTGCATCACTAAAGCCCCAGAACTGCTCACAGTAGTTATAGCCCAAGAAATTAGGGTACTCAAAGAATTCCTCGAATATTGTCCCTTCAAGGCTTGAATCGGGATAATCTTCGAAGTGAGACCACGCGCCACTTGATGGCTGAATCATTACCCATACGCCTCTTTCGGCACAGGTCCTCAGCCAAGATTTTGCTGTTTCATAACCGTATTCAACGAGGCTCCACTCATTCTCATCATCCCTGCTCACCGAAAGGGAGATGTTGAAAACAACATAAGGAAGAACGTCCTCAGGTATCAAATCGATTATAGCATCCGGGTCGGGATAGTTCCAGGTGTCGATATGTACAATCCACATCGGCGACTCGGTAGAGACGACACGACGAAGCGTGCTGTCGGTAGAAGCCGACGTGCTCGTGGAATTATCTGCAATAGCCGCAACAGGAAGAGTGCACAGTAAAAGTGCAAATGCGACTATACAGGATATTATTCTTTTAAATTTCATTTCAGTATCTCCTTTCAGCTGAGACCGTTCCATGTATTTGTGTAATAATTATATAGAAATCGTGAAATCAAGTCAAGAGGTTAGAGGTTTTAGACAAACTGTTTTAATTTTTAGGCGATATAGACTTAAAATATAACTAATTAGAAAAGCCGTACCTAGCTCGGTACGGCTTATATTGACTTCAGCGGTGATGCATAGCCGCCATCTCATATTTCCTCTTGGTGGCTTCTCCGCCACGGATGTGTCTTTCCTTCTTGTTGATATCGAGAATAACCTTGACTTCTTTGTATAGTGACGGCTCTACTTTTTGTAATCTGTCCGACACGTCCTTATGGACTGTGGATTTGCTGATTCCGAACTCTTTTGCCGCCTGTCGGACGGTCGCTCTGTTTTCAACTATGTATTCGCCTAGAATAACAGGGCGTTCTCTGTCCATCGGTATTTCCGTCATAAGCTCACTCTCTCCTAATGCGTTTTAGTAATGTATATTACAAGCATCGGGAAATTAGAATCAGGAAGCTGTCAAAACGCAGATTTTCAGATATTTGAGTGACGTATAACAGCATTTATTTTCCCTTATGAAGCCCTTAACGAAAAATTTTCCTGCAAACATCATCATTTTTCGGACAAAGGTCTTGCAAACTGAGACAAAATGGTGTAGAATATAAGAGCATAAAAAACACTATTGGAGGTTTTTATATTATGTCTAAGTCTGTAAAAGTAGCGATTAACGGATTCGGTAGAATCGGACGTCTTGCTTTCCGCCAGATGTTCGGTGCTGAAGGATACGAAATCGTAGCAATCAATGATCTCACAAAGCCTGAGATGCTCGCTCATCTTCTTAAGTACGATACCGCTCAGGGCGGCTACTGCGGAAGAATCGGCGAGAATGCTCACACTGTTGACGTTAAGCCCGCTGTTTATGCTGAGGACGGCAAGACCGTTACAGTTCCCGGTGCTATCATCGTCGACGGCAAGGAAATCACCATCTATGCAAAGCCCAACGCTTCCGAGCTTCCTTGGGGCGAGCTTGGAGTTGACGTAGTTCTCGAGTGCACCGGCTTCTATTGCTCAAAGGCAAAGAGCCAGGCTCACATCGACGCTGGCGCAAAGAAGGTTGTTATCTCTGCTCCTGCAGGAAATGATCTTCCTACCGTTGTTTACAGCGTAAACGAGAAGACCCTCACCACTGAGGATACCATCATCTCCGCCGCTTCCTGCACCACCAACTGCTTGGCTCCTATGGCTAAGGCTCTTAACGACTACGCTCCTATCCAGAGTGGTATCATGTCAACCATCCACGCCTACACTGGCGACCAGATGATTCTCGATGGTCCTCATCGTAAGGGCGACCTTCGTCGTGCTAGAGCAGGTGCTGCTAACATCGTTCCTAACTCCACCGGTGCTGCAAAGGCTATCGGATTGGTAATTCCTGAACTCAACGGCAAGCTCATCGGCTCCGCTCAGAGAGTTCCTGTTACCACCGGTTCCACCACCATCCTCACCGCTGTTGTTAAGGGCGAGAACATCACCAAGGAAGGCATCAACGCCGCTATGAAGGCTGCTTCTTCCGAGTCCTTCGGTTACAACGAAGATCCTATCGTTTCTTCCGACGTTGTTGGCATGAGATATGGTTCCCTCTTCGATGCTACCCAGACCATGGTTGCTAAGCTCACTGACGACCTCTATCAGGTACAGGTAGTTTCTTGGTATGACAACGAGAACTCCTACACCAGCCAGATGGTCAGAACAATCAAGTACTTCGCAGAGCTCGCATAATCCAAGTTTTATGCAAAAGCACCGCCTGTTAATTCAGACGGTGCTTTTTTCATTCTATATCAACTACAACTGCCGGCAATGTTTCTTCATTCGGCGGCTCAGGTGGAAGCTCATTCATCGTAAGCTCGGCTTTATATAAATCTCCGTCAATAACGATGTTGAAATCGACGTTATTGAGAGCACAGAGGCTCTTAGCAATTGAGAGACCTAATCCGCTACCTTCGGTTGAACGGGAGGAGTCTCCCCTGACGAATCGCTCCATAAGCTCGTCACTTGAAATATTGAGCTCGTATTTCGAGATGTTTTTGAAGATTATCTGTATTTTGCCGTCAGTCTCTTCGGCTGAGACGTAAACCCGTGTGTCAGGCTGGGCATATTTAAGTATATTACCCATCAGGTTGTCAAACACCCGCCACATAAGCCTTCCATCAACAAGCGCCATCAAAGGCTTTTCGGGAGTCGTAACTACGAGTTTGAGTCCGGTTGCTTCAAGTCTGTCTTCATATTCGACTGTCGCTTGCGTCAGGAGAATCGACATATCCGTCTTTTCGAGTTCCACCGGTATAGCTCCTGCCTGAGCCTTTAAAGCTTCAACCAAATCGTCGATAAGCTTCTTCATCCTCTGGGACTGGCGAACGAGCACATCTACATATTCTTTTGCAGAATCCGGCTGGATGTCCTCTTTTGATAGAATATCGACATAGTTGACGATGGAAGTCAAAGGCGTTTTCAAATCGTGGGAGACGTTCGTAATAAGCTCGGTCTTCAGTCTTTCGGAGCGAAGACTCTCGTCAACCGCCGCCTGAATGCCGTCGTTGATGTTATTCAGGTGTCCGGCAAATTTTCCGAGCCCGAAATATAGTCCATCGTTATCTACAACTGTCTCGGTCTTTCCTTCGGATATAGCCTGGGCGGCTTCTTCAAGCTTTCTGACGCCCATGGCATAGACAAGAGCCGCAATAAGGACTGCGAGATTGCCTACGGTGAACATGAGAAGCCCCAGGAAAGCATCTACGAGTAGCAAAAGAAAACACAGAAAATCATATATCAGAACGCCTATAAAGATGAATTTGAGCTTTGTTGCATATTTTCGGTTCTTGATAAGCCTTCTCAGGAAGCTGAAAAGCCATATCAGCGAGCCAAAGATTATTGTGTTTTTGAAGAACCGGCGAGCCTTTACTCTTGCAGAGCAAGTCATCAGGACAAGCATTACTACACCAGCTGAGACTCCTGCACAGAGTGCAAAAATCAGATACTGAAGCAATCTTGCTTCAAGGTCAATATAGATAATTTCAGAAACGATGTACAAAGAGCCGAAAAGCACCACGCCAACAGGAATCAGGTATAGTTCAAGCGGAATCTTGTCGGCAAAAGTGAGGTGAACGCCCTCGTATTCTGGGAAATGCCCGGCAGTTGTCATCAAGACTATGAAGCAAGCCAGTGCAACTACTGCAGTCACTATCATCATAGCTATGAAATTATTTTTATTGCTGAGAAGCGTGTTGATTCTTGTAAGCTTGATATAGACATCGTCATGAACTGTGAAATCACTTAACGACGACGGCAGACTTGCGATAACGGTCAGTGTCTCAGACAAAATCTGAGAAAGCACTATGTGGGTGCAATAAATTACCTCGCCGTCCTCCTGATCAATCGAAATCTCAAAGCCCAAGACTTCAACCAGATCATCGAGTTCTGAAAACATGCTGAGGCAACTTATGGCTTCTTCATAAGTATAGGTGATAACCTCGACAACCATCGGCTCACCCATTACGGTGACTGTACAGTCTTCCGATGAAGAAGTCAGGTCAACATCTTCACCATCCGCTGGAGCAAAGTTGGAGTAGAGAGTTTCGTCAACTGTGTTACTTACAGCAATTTGGAAATTGCTTCTGCCCTCTGGATAGTAGATCTCGATATAATTACCGAAGCTATTGAGGTCTTCTTCGGTAACCAAAGTCTCGGTTTCTGAATAGGAAACGTTGAAAATTTCTCTCAGCCACTCTATGGGCGTCTCGTCCTCGTAATAGTAGAAGCCGAACAGCGGAGAAATATCTTCGTAATCGTCGTAATTTATGGCGTAGTACTCAATAAGCTCATCATCAAGAATATAGCTATAACCGACAGTGGCATCATAAGTTGATGTTTCGTAGTCATACGAATCATAGAAAACAGCCTCATCCAGTGCCTCAGCAGAGTAGCCATAGGGCTCATACCACGAAAGATATACCTCCGTGAGATTCTTTTTGAGCTCGGTTTCGTTTGAGATATAATCATCGATAATAGTATCGTTGTCGAGATAGTAGGCTCCGGAATAATAAAGGATAATTGTAGCTAGCGCACTGCCTGCAAATATCATCACAGCTAAGACAAGGCAGACGAATGCCGTCACTTTTACCCAGAGTTTTCCTCGCTTCTTCGTTCCACTATTCACCGTTCAGCCCTCCAATCTGTGAGTATTTCAGTTCTTCGGTCTTTCAAATTTATAGCCCTTTCCCCAGACGACCTTTAAGTATCTCGGCGCAGTCGGGTCAATCTCGATTTTCTCTCGTAAGTGTCGCATATGTACTGCGACGGCATTGTTGACGCCTATCGGGACATCGCCCCAGACGGTGCGATATATCTCAGGTGGCGAGAAACATTCACCCGGGTTCTCCATGAGAAATCTTAAGATGCTGTATTCCTTCGGAGTGAGAGATACCACTTCACCGTCAACCGTCACCTGCTTGTCCTCATATCTTATCTGCACTCCCCCGATTTTGAGAGTATCGGGACTTGCTGGTGCACTTCCCAAAAGTGTGTACCTGCGAATCTGTGAACGGATACGGGCTGTCAATTCAACTGCATTGAAGGGCTTTGTGACATAATCATCTGCGCCTAAGTTCAGTCCCAGAACCTTGTCGGTATCCTCTGATTTTGCGGTCAGGAAGATTACAGGAACATTCGAGAAGCTTCGGAGCTCGTTCAATGTTGCGATTCCGTCCATTTCGGGCATCATGATGTCCATTACACATACATCTATCTTTTCGTCATGAAGGATTCTCAAAGCTTCACGACCATTGTATGCAGTAAATAAGTCATATCCCTCATTTTTAAGATATATTTTCAGAGCGTTCAAAATATCCGGCTCGTCGTCGCAAATCAGTACTTTGTAGCTACCCATTTATTTTTCCTCTTTTCTTATCCATCTAAAGTTGATATAGCTATTGTACCACAAAAGAGATTAAGATGCCATACATAAAGATATTAAGATTTCGCCCGATTTCTTAATAATTACCGAATTTTGCGTATTACCTACCTATTGTACTACTGTGCCCGACTCTTTGCAACAGTTTTCACAGATTGTCACACCTGGGGGTGCTTTTTTCAAATAAGGGCTTGAAAAGAAGAGAAAAATAGGTTATAATCAAAAAAGAGATTAATAATTGATGAGCAGTAATAACCATACACACTAAAAGGATGTGATTTTATGTTCCTGCTGACAGTACTGCCTTTTATTATCATCGGCTATCTCTGCGGCAGTGTACTCTTTGCTCAGATATGGGCAAAAATATTCCGTAAAGGAGACATAATCGAAAAAGCTAAAGACCATAATCCCGGTGCAAGCAACGCTTTCACTTATGGAGGATTCTGGTGCGGATTTCTCACGCTTATCTGCGACATTCTTAAAGGCATAATCCCGATAAGACTGTTTCTAACCTTCGGTACATATTCTGACACAACGCCGTACACCGACATTGCATTCGCATTCGTTCTTGCCGCACCGGTTATCGGTCATGCATTTTCCATCTTCAACAGCTTTAACGGCGGAAAAGGAATTGCGACCACATTCGGCTGTCTTATCGGAATTATTCCCGTTTATCAGCCTGTGTTCTTCATGGCAATTTCGTTTATCTTCTTCTCCATCATCCTGAAAATATCACCACATTTATACAGAACTGCAATATCATACTTAACTACTTTGATTGCAATGAGTATATTTGGTCTCAAGACCGGTATGGTCGCTCTGCCGATTGGATTTACTTTTATCACTGTTGCGGTGATGTACAGACTCCACAAGAGTCCTGAAGAACGGGAAGAAATTGAGGTTAATCTGGCATGGAAGCATTAATACTTTCAATGGGCACCGGCGGTGGACACAATGCCGCCGCACGGGCTATCAAAGAAGAACTCGAAAAAAGAGGACACGAAACTGAATTCATAAATCCATACACGCTTGAAAGTAGCTTTTTGGCTAAGTTTGTCGATAACGCATATATCAGAACTGTTACTTCAACGCCAAAACTTTTCGGACTTGTTTACAAAATCGGCGATGCCGTGGCAAAACTCCCATGTCGTTCGCCGATATATTTTGCCAACCGAAAGCCGGCAAAAGCTCTGAAAAAGCACCTGGATGAAAACCACTATGACGCAATCATCACCACTCACCTCTTTGCCGGCGAAATGCTGACAGCGCTGAGAGACAGTGGCGTGAATCTTCCGAAAACGATATTTATAGCGACGGACTATGCCCTGATACCTTTTGAGGGCGAAATCAAGACAGACGCCTTCATTGCTCCGAGCAAGAATCATGCCTCCGAGTTTGCACGCAAGGGCTTGTCACAGGACAACATCTACGGCTACGGAATTCCTACTAGTGCAAAATTCTCCGAAAAATCTTCTAAAGAGGATTTGAAGAAGGAGCTTGAACTTGATGCCGCTTACAAGTATATTCTCGTCTGCGGCGGAAGCATGGGTGCCGGAAATCTTAAGAAAATAGTGCGGATTCTCGAAGAATGGTGCCACAACGACGGACATACGAAGCTTATCGTCGTGTGTGGAAATAACAACAAGCTTTTCGAGAAGCTCTTTGCAATCTACGGAAATGAGATAATCCTGTATCGCTTCACCGACAAGATGCCGGAGCTTTTCAGGCTATGTGAAGTCTGCTTTACAAAGCCGGGTGGACTATCTTCAACCGAAGCGGCGGCGGCAGGCATTCCGATAGCGCACATCACGCCGATTCCCGGATGTGAGACGATAAACATGAACTTCTTTTCCGATAATGGAATGAGCCTTAAAGTCAAGCCGAATAAGAAAAGCATACACCAAGCTTTAGAGTATCTGGGTGACAGACAGCACCGCCTTGATATGATAAAGCGACAGCATGAAATAGTAAATCCAAATGCGGCGGCGGATATATGTAACCTCGCAGAAAAGCTGGTTTTATCCGGTTCCGCTGAGAATGAAAATAACTAAAGGAGATGTTCAAACATGCCAGAAATGGACATAAAATACCGTGATTTTGCAAGAAAAAAAGCCTGCGAACTGCTGGCTATAGACAGCCCTTCCGGTTACACCGAAAGAGCCGCAACTTGGGTCAAAGACGAATTTGAAGGCTTGGGCTTTAAGGCTACAATCACAGAAAAAGGCGGAGTAATTGCTGATTTGGGTGGTGTAGCAAAAGATGACGCATTGCTTCTTGAAGCACACACCGACACTCTGGGTGGAATGGTCTGTGAGATTACCGGTTCGGGAAGACTGAAAATAACCAACCTCGGCGGAATGGAAGCAAATAACGCCGAAGCTGAAAATGTAAGAATCTATACCCGTGAGCAGTTTGTCTATGAAGGAACTCTTCAGCTCCGCAACGCCAGCGTTCACGTCAACGGAGAATATCACTCCACAAAAAGAAGCTTTGACACGATGGAAGTCGTTATTGATGAGAATGTCAACTCGGCTGACGACGTCAGGAAGCTTGGAATTGCAGTCGGTGATATCGTCTGCTTCGAGCCGAGGACAAGGCTGACTCAGTCCGGCTACATTAAGTCAAGATTCCTTGATGACAAGCTTTCCGTCGGAATTCTTCTTGGCTTTGCAAAATATGTCGCCGATAACAACATCAAGCTTCCGAGAAAGACTTATGTACACATAACGGTTTATGAGGAAGTCGGTCATGGAGGTTCAGGTTCTGTTCCTGAGGGCGTTACAGAAGCAATCAGTGTCGATATGGGATGCGTCGGAAACGGACTCACCTGCACTGAAAGACAGGTTTCTATCTGTGCCAAGGACTCCGGCGGACCATATAACTATCAGGTAGTTTCCAAACTCATTGCCGCCGCCAAAAAAGAAGGCGCAGACTATGCTGTTGACGTCTATCCCCACTATGGCTCGGATGTTGAAGCTACTTTAAGAGCCGGGTATGACATACGCCACGGGCTCATAGGTGCTGGCGTTTATGCAAGCCACGGATATGAAAGAAGCCACGTTGACGGCATCATGAACACACTGAAAGTATTGAAGGGCTATCTTAATGTCTGAAAACAAATAGGCATGAAAAAAGCCGGAGGATTAAACCTTCGGCTTTTATGATGTTTGCTTGTTCTATCAGTCGGAAGAATAAGGCAGGAGTGCAACATATCTTGCTCTCTTTACAGCCTTGGTGAGTTCACGCTGATGATATGCACATGTACCGGTTACACGTCTGGGCAATATCTTGGAACGCTCGGTGAGGCACTTGCGAAGCTTTGCAGTGTCTTTGTAATCGATGGTTTCTGCTCTGTCAACGCAGAACATGCAAACCTTTTTTCTAGGTCTCTTTGTCGGTCTTGCACCGGCAGTATTTCTTTCCATGATGAAATATTCTCCTTTCAAAGATTATCACGCTCTGAATTAATCAGAACGGAACGCCGTCGTCGCTGAGAATCTCCTCGAAATCGTCCATGTTTCCAATGGCGATAGGATTAGACGCCGGCTCATTATAAGCGGGTTGTTGCTGAGTAGGCTGACGATAGTTGGACTGATATGAGGATGAACCGCCATTATCAGACGCTTTCTCGCCGGTAAACGATGCGTTGTCAACTATAACCTCAGTGACATAGTGCTTGGTTCCGTTCTTGTCATCATAGGTTCTTGTTTGTAAAGTACCCTCGATGGCAATCATTCTGCCCTTGCCGAAATACTTGTTGATAAATTCGGCACGCTGATTGAACGCAACACAACTGATGAAATCAGCCTGACGCTCTTCACCCTGTCTGACATAGTTTCTGTCAACAGCAACGGTGAAATTAAGAATCGAAGTTCCACTTGCGGACTGCTTGATTTCAAGGTCACGGGTTATTCTACCCATCAAAATTACTCTGTTAAGCATTACTCATTCCTCCAATCAGCTATTCTTAGCGATGACTAAGGAACGAAGAACGCCGTCGGTAATGTTGAGGACACGGTCAAACTCGGCTGGGAAGTCGGGCTTGGACTCGAAAGTGTAGACAACGTAGTAGCCCTCAGTCTCATAGTTGATTGCATAGGCAAGCTTGCGCTTTCCCCATTCGTCAACTTCGGCAAGAGTTCCGTTTGCTTCAATCATGTCCTTGAATTTAGCGACAAGCTCAGCTACTGCCTCGTCGCCCGCTTTGGTTGAGAATACCACCATAGCTTCGTAGTTCTCTGATAATTTTGCCATAATTGCACCTCCTTCTGGATTCCGCCCGCCACCTACGGCGGACAAGGATAACTAAATCAGTATACCAAAACAAATCGGATTTGTCAAGGAAAATTTTTGACAAACCCGAATTATTTTTTCATGCTATGTCCTACGTAGACGCTCCACCGCTTACCCCCATCAAAATCATCATGACAGCCAGGAATATTACAGTCAGTGCTACAACTGAACCTATTGCGTAAGCCATCGAAGTTCCGCCTTTTGTAAGGAGAGCTTCACGCTGGGAATTATACTCAACGACATCATTCTTAATCGTGTCAAGGTCGGATTTGGCTTTTCTATAGTAGATGTAGTTTGCGAAAAGTCCCGCAACCAGACTCAAAACATAGGACAGTATCGAGCAGGCGTTATAAATCACCGCAAATGAAGATGTGCTCACAATTGCCTCTCCGATAAAGCCATAAGCGTAAAGATAGTAAATCAGAGTTGGAATTGACAGTGCAGCTGTCAAGAGGAGAAGCACAATTCCCTCACGAAACATCTTGCGATAGAAGAAATAGATATGCGGGAAGAAGAAAGCTGAGAAGTTGAAGGACCACTTCCTGCCGTTTTCAAATCTTACAAACTTCGGAATGAAGTAAGGGCTGTTTGAGCCGACATAGTCAGCATACTCCGCAACGGTATGGTCTCCAATGTTGTAATCGGCGCTGTATGCACCATTACCGAAGAACGAGAATCCTCTGCCCATGCCTCCCATATATGGATTTCCGTATGGACGACCGTAGCCGTTTTGGTTCTGGTAGTTGCCATTCTGGTTCTGATAACCACCGTTCTGATAGCCACCGTTCTGGTAGCCGCCATTGCCATAAGGATTCTGGTTATATGTTCCTGTATTTGTCCTCTGATAACCTCCGGAAGCCTTCTCCATGTTTACAGGTGCGCCACAGTTACAGCAAAAAGCCGCATCGGCATCATTCTCGGCACCACAGTTAGGACAGATGAGCTTTTCCGGCTTCTTCTCCTCCTGCTTTATTGTCGGTTGCCAGCTCTCACCAGTTTCGTGAAGCTTTTGATTAGTGCACTTTCCTTCGCTTATATAACAATCTCTATGATACGGAGAACCGCATTCCGGACATACGACGATATCATCTGTTTTGGTTAATATCCTGCCACACGACGAGCAGGGCTGACCTACATAAATTGGCATTGGCTCTCTCCTTTCTACGTTTCGTACTATTCTAAGTATAACACGTTTTTTTGAGAATGCAAACGAATTGATAAACTTTCATTTCGATTTCACCGAATGTGCAAAATGAAATGCGTCTTTTTTCGTCAGCTTTCATCAATTCCATGGGCTGTGAAAAAATCTGCAATTCCAATGTTTACACCGAGGGCAAAATATGCTATAATAATGACTATGAATAATGATTACTTTTAGAAAGGTGTGGGCGGCAATGGACAGCATTGAACAGGAAAACATAAGAAACTTTTGCATTATCGCACACATAGACCACGGAAAGTCTACCCTTGCGGACAGAATTCTTGAACTCACAGAAACTGTCGCATTAAGAGATATGTCAGACCAGCTTCTTGACAATATGGATATAGAACGGGAAAGAGGAATTACAATCAAGGCTCGGGCGGTTCGGCTTAACTACAAGGCTGACAACGGTAAAACCTATGTATTCAATCTCATTGACACTCCCGGTCATGTCGACTTCAACTATGAGGTTTCACGTTCCCTGGCAGCTTGCGAAGGTGCAATTCTTGTTGTAGACGCTTCTCAGGGAATCGAAGCTCAGACGCTTGCAAATACCTATCTGGCACTTGAACACGACCTCGAAATTCTGCCGGTTATCAACAAGATTGACCTGCCGAGCGCAAATCCGGAAGGCGCAATCGCTGAGATTGAAAACGTAATCGGGCTTCCGGCGGAGGATGCTCCAAGAATTTCGGCAAAGCTGGGAATCAACATACGTGAAGTTCTGGAAAGAGTCATCACCGACTTCCCTGCCCCGAAGGGCGACCCGAACGCTCCGCTTCAGTGTCTGATTTTTGACAGCTACTACGATTCCTATAAAGGCGTTATTATATTTGTCAGAGTCAAGCAAGGCACCCTGAACGTCGGCGATACAATTCGTCTGATGGCGACCGGTTCTGAATTCCAGACAGTCGAAGTCGGGTATATGGGTGCTACCGAGCTTATTCCTTCCGGATGCCTCAAAGCCGGAGAAGTCGGCTATATTGCGGCTTCTATAAAGAGTATTCGTGACACAAAGGTCGGTGATACGGTTACCAATGCCGCCAATCCTTGTGAGAAGGCTCTTCCTGGATACAGAAACGTCCAGTCGATGGTCTTTTCCGGAATCTACCCTGCTGATGGCTCCAAATACGGAGATTTGAGGGACGCCCTCGAAAAGCTACAGCTTAACGACGCTTCGCTTACTTTTGAGCCGGAGACATCGGTAGCTTTGGGATTCGGATTCAGATGCGGTTTCCTGGGGCTTCTCCACATGGATATCATCCAGGAAAGACTTGAAAGAGAATATAACCTGGACCTCATCACGACTGCGCCGTCGGTTATCTACAGGGTAACCATGATGAATGGCGAGGTAAAATATATCGACAACCCGACAAATTATCCCGACCCGTCATTAATCAAGCTTGCGGAGGAGCCGATTATCAGTGCGCACATCTTCTCGCCGAGCGAATATGTCGGAAATATTATGGAGCTCTGCCAGGAGCGCAGAGGAACCTTCAAGGATATGAAATACATTGACGACACAAGAGTCGACATCCACTATGTGTTGCCGCTGAACGAAGTAATTTACGACTTCTTCGATACACTTAAATCCCGTACAAGAGGCTATGCTTCCTATGACTACGAGCCTATCGGCTATCAGGAAAGTAAGCTTGTAAAGCTCGATTTGCTCCTCAACGGCGAAATTGTCGATGCGCTTTCGTTCATTGTTCACCAGGACAGGGCTTATCCGAGGGCAAGAAGGCTTTGTGAGAAGCTTCGGGACAACATTCCACGTCAGCTCTTCGAGATTCCGATTCAGGCGGCTATCGGAGGAAAGATTATTGCTCGTGAAACCGTCAAGGCATACAGAAAAGATGTTCTGGCGAAGTGCTACGGCGGCGACATAACCCGTAAGAAGAAGCTCCTAGAAAAACAGAAGGAAGGCAAGAAGCGGATGAGACAGCTTGGCTCTGTTGAGGTTCCACAGGAAGCATTCATGAGTGTTCTGAAGCTTGATTCCGACTGAAGTAAGTATTACAATTCAAATACAAATTGCTTTGGCGGGTTGCATTTTTGCCGCCATACAGGTATAATCTTCCTAGCAACTGTTCTGAAAGGAGCGATGACAGCTTGGAAAAACTCACCATCTCAAATAAATATGTACGGTTCGGCATTTCCTGCTTCAACCTTCTGTATCTTTTTCTCATAAGTGTATTGGCAATGTGGACATTCCTCTACACAATAGAGCTAAAGAACGAAACGTCGTTCTATGTCGTCTATATTGCACTGAACGTCATCTTCTTCATTCTCATGATGATGACGAGAAACCAGTTCTTCACGAGGATTGTTTCCCTGCTACTACTGGTTCCCGTATTCATTCTCGTGTTGTTCAGCTCGTCGACTCCGGCACTGTTTATTCCGCCGTTTGTTGTCGGAGTGCTGATGTTCTTCATCTGCGGTGCGGGAGATACTCCAAAGATAATCTGGGGTTCTCTCTACCTGATTCTGTATATCGTCGGAATTATTGCGTTCTATATCGTGAGTACCCTCTTCGGCGGTTCTGCCGTTGAGACGATTCTTGACTCAAACGTCACCGACACCGCAATCACCGAAGAGTACGACATGGACAAAATCGCCGAGCTAAACGCAAACAGCGTCTCCCCCGACGGCAAATATCGCTACTACATCATCGACGTACAGGACAACGACCGAGGCAAGGTCATCATCGTTGTTGAGCCGAACGATATGGACGTCAACTATCGGTTCTTCACTCTTGTTGAGGAAGGCTATTCTATAAGAATTGCGAAATACTCCACACGAGGAGTTACGCCCGACATCGAATGGGTTGTGAACGAGGACTACAACGAATCCGGCGAAACAACAGCCGCTTCCTATAAGCTCCGCTATCGATTCGGAGAAAATGCCGAGTGGAAAACCTCGACCATCAACATCCCAACCAGCAAGAACTATCTCACATTCCTGAATGTGGACTAAATACGGCTTAAATTCCCGAGACATTGGTCTTGGGGATTTTTTTATCTTCTTAAAGCGAAAATTCAAAAGATTTCAAAATAATGCTTGATAATTCTTGTAAATTGTGGTATTATGATAGTTGGAAAGAAAAATTACATGTGAGGTAAAAATTATGATTAAAAATATCTTTTCACTTGCAATTCAAGGAATGAGGCGAAGAAAGAGGCAATCGCTGCTGATTTTCGCTGTGCTGACAATCTCATTTGCTTTCGCTATCATGCTTCTGAGCTATTCGAGCAGTATTTCTTCGACAAACTCACAGCTGTATACCGACACTTTCGGAACTTGGTACGCTTCGTTTATTTCAGAAGATGAAACCGCAGACAGAGAGTATCTTGAATCGAACGACTGGCTTGACGACATCGGCGTAAGTGTGAACTACGGTAGTATCAGCATTATCTCTGAATTAGAGGGATTGTATGATAATCTTTCTTTTGCAGGTAATTATCTGAGCCTTGGAACTGTTGACGATTCACTTGTCGATATGGGCATTCAGATGCAAAGCGGGCGTATGCCGAATAAAAGCGGCGAAATTGCGGTTGAATCGTCGATGCTTTCAACCCTTGGATTGGGCTCAAGCCTCGGTCAGAAGGTACAGCTTATAGTCACATTTACTGCTGATGAGCGCAGTTTTGAAACCACCCAGGAATTCACCCTCGTCGGAGTTATCAGCTCTTACACAAGCATCTGGAGCGTAAATGGAACTCTCAACAACGTTATCGTCACCGAAGAATGTATCGAAGAGCTTTGGAACGATGCAATTTCAAGTGTGTACGAAGGATACCGGGACATGCTCGAATATACGACAGACGTTACAATGTTCTTCTCTGTCAACGAGGGCATGGAGAAGAACGTCCAGAGCAAGGTAAGCTCCTATCTCGTGTCCAACCACTCATCGACGCGGACCCGCAAGCTTTCAGTCAACACAAAAGTTGAACTTGACGAAGAAAACACCGAGGTCAACACATTCTATGTCTGGCTCATATTAGCCGTGACTCTTCTCGCAGTTGTCATCATCTATGTTCTACAGATGCAGGCTGAAGTCAAACGGATTGTCAGGATGCGAAGCCTTGGAGGTTCAAAAGGACAACTGAGGCTACTTATATTCGTTGAAACGATGATTTTGTGCATACCTGCAATGATTCTGGGAGCCGCACTCGGATGTCTCGGACTGTGGGGACTCCTTAGAATCAGTACCTATACCGGCTCGACTTCGATTATAATCAATATCCCGTGGAACTATCTCCTTATTTCAGCGGGTCTGTGGATTGCAGGCGTTCTCATAATAAGAATGATAACCTTCCAGATAGCTTTGTCCACTCCTTTGACAGGAAGAATGGTCATGCAGAGACGCAAGTCGAAATTCTATATGAGATTCAGACACGCTCTTGTCATGCTCATGTCGATAGTACTCTGCGTTTCGGTTGTATTCACGACGTTCAGCCTTGCCAAGCCGCTTTATAACTACAACGACTGGGCTTCCAGGTGGTCTTATTACATCTGGACCGATAACTGGCTTCCTTCAGATGGACAGATAACCGATGAGCTGATGTCAGCAGTAGCTTCGGTTGAAGGCATCAACGATGTAGATGGATTAGCAAACTTCTATGCGCAGATAACCTCAGACAGCGGAGAGTCGGAGTACATGTCTGTATTTGTAATTGATTCGGACGAGCTCGCCGATTATGCCGACCTTTCAAAAATAGATACCGAGGCATACGACAACGGCGAAACAATCATCATTCAGTATATGGATGACGAAAATGCAATGTGGTATTACCAGGCAAATTATTACTCCGGTATTGAATTTCCGGAAATCTCGCTCAAAGGTTATAATGCAGATGAACGCTTTGAAACGGGTGAAACTGTAACTGTTTCCATTAATTATCGAGATAGCTTCTATAATAGCCTTCCTGATAGTGTTGACCCGGAAAGTGAAAGTGCTATAAATATCAATACAGTAATTGGCAATATTGAAGAGATTGAACCGGGACAGAAGATATATAAGCTTCCTGATGTACTCGCATCGAGAAATTATACATACTCAACCACAGAGGAAGGTTATTCCGTATTCTCCTACAATGGCAATGATTACTCGTTTATCGACTATGACAGTCCGCTTGTTTTATGCTCAAAGGCATTCCTTCAAAGGTTTGTAGACGAGCTTCCGGATGGCACGAGTTGGGAGCTATCAAGATTGCAAGCAACTGTTGAATTGGAAAATGACTCAGATGTAGAATACACATTTGCGTATGTATTTGCAGATGCCAATGCAAATTTCTACGCAACCGATGCGGCTATCACCAACATCGTGAAAGACAACGAAAACCTTTCTATGGTAAACCGTCGGGAATATATTTCGTCCAACACGCAGGTCTATCTCCAATCGGTTATAACGCTACTTGTTAGCGGAATCTGCATAGCACTGGTAGTGCTGTTGATACTGCTGACTACTCTCAGGCTTGAAGCCGAGAGTGAACGACGGCATTATGGAATACTACAGGCATTGGGAATGTCGAAAAGGCAGAGAAACCTGGAAATTATGCGGAAATCGGCTGTTAGAGGGATTGTGTCGGTTGTGGCTTCGGTTGTTTGCTACATAGCATACTACCTGATAATCAACGCTTCTCTGCTAGCCGAAGGCACAAGCCCTATAACGGTTATCGGAACGCTGTTTGATACGCTTGCTGTTTATGGACTGACCGCCCCGGTGATTGCGCTTATCCTGCTTGCGTTGTTCCTGGTGATATTCCTCATATGCTTCATATCGAAGCTTGGACTCAACAAACTCCATATTATGGACATGCTGAATACCGAGAGCTAAAACAAAAACCGGCGAAGGAGTGCTTCGCCGGTTTTGTTATTCTCGAATGGATTTACATGAGGCTCTTGTAGAGCTCGGTGATTTCCTCGACACTGGTGTCTCTCGGGTTGCCGGGACGGCAAGCGTCTGCATAGGCGGATTCTGCGAGGAACTGGATGTCCTCTTCCTTTAAGATGCCTTTGAGGTTCTCGGGGATTCCGACGTCATGAGAAAGCTTCTTGACCTCTGCGATGGTTGCGAGAGCGGCTTCGTCATCATCCATAGCGTCGATGCCAGCTACACACATTGCCTTGCCGATGGCGCGATATCTCTTTCCTGCAACGGGAAGATTGTATTCAAGACCGGTCGGAAGGATGATAGCGCAGGCAACGCCGTGCGGTGTGTCATAGAGAGCTGAAAGACCGTGAGCCATACTGTGGACAACTCCCAAGCCTACATTTGAGAAGCCCATGCCGGCGATGTACTGACCGAGAGCCATGCCTTCCCTGCCCTCGGGAGTGTTCTCGACAGCACCTCTGAGGTTAGCAGAGATGAGTCTGATAGCTTCGAGGTGGAACATGTCACTGATGGTGCAGTGTCCCTTAGTGATGTAGCCTTCGATTGCATGAGTGAGAGCATCCATACCGGTAGCGGCAGTGAGGCTCTTGGGCATAGTGGACATCATATCCGGATCGACAACTGCAACCTCAGGAATGTCGTTGGTGTCGACGCAGACAAACTTGCGCTTCTTCTCAACGTCGGTGATGACATAGTTGATGGTGACTTCAGCGGCGGTTCCTGCGGTTGTCGGAACAGCAATGGTGAATACAGCGTGATTCTTGGTGGGAGCAACACCCTCGAGGCTTCTTACATCAGCAAATTCGGGATTCCTTGCAATGATACCGATAGCCTTGGAGGTATCCATTGCGGAGCCACCACCGATAGCGATAATGCTGTCTGCGCCGGAAGCATTGAAGACGCTTACACCGTGCTGGACATTCTCGATAGTCGGGTTAGCCTTGATGTCGCTGTAAACATCATAAGGGAAGCCGTCAGCGTCAAGAAGAGCTGTTACCTTTCCGGTAACGCCGAACTTGATTAAATCCGGGTCACTGCAAACCAAAGCCTTTGTGCAACCGTGGGATTTGAGCTCACCCAAGATGTTTTCGATTGCTCCGTGTCCGTGGTAGGAAACGGAATTCAGTACAATACGATCTGCCATAATTATAAACACTCCTTAAAATCTTTTTCGATGAGGCGCATTGAACCCCATCACATAAAATAATTATACACTGTTTTCGGCGCATAATCAACAGCTTTTGGCTGAAAATAGCATAAAAATTCGGCGGGAATTGGGATTCCCACCGATATATTTTTGTTACCACTGGCGGTAGCGTCCGCTGAGCATGAGAAGAGCGAAGAAGTAAAGGCAGTTGTCGTAGTAGCGGCGGTTGCCAGTTCGCAAGGGTGTGTTCCAGAACTTCAGGACACATCTCTTTGCACGTTCTATAACTTCCTCAGAAGCGCCTTCCTGCCACGAAGCAAGCGATGCGGCGGCATTTGAAGCGATTATACCAACCGGGTGCATAGCCTCTTCGTCAAGAAGCGTGCCGTCACGAAGCGGAACCCTGTGCCAATTGTCGCCCAGGCTCTCAAAGAAGGTCTGTACTTTTGCGGCATTTTCGCACTGCCATGGGTCGACGGCATTCCAGGAGGTATCAAGCGCCATATTCATGACAGTTCTGTAGGAGTCGGAATAATAGCGATAGAATGCCTGTGGATTCCAGAAAGGCTTATCCTCCGGAAAAATCATCGGTTCGCCGGAATAGGCTGAATAGTCTGCACAAAGACCTGTTACAGGATGGCAGGCGTGATGGAGATACTCTCTTGACGCAGAAGCCGCTTCCTTCCAGAATTCACGGTCGCACTCGTCGCAGTTTTCAGCGAACAGGTCATAGAAGTGAGGAAGATGATATGACGGGTCGGTAAAGTCAACCTCTACAATGAACTTGATAAGGTGGTTATCTAAATCCCACATCGTCTGCCCAGGTTTGTCGCCTTCGCCATTACGGTGGATGCAGTCATGAAGAATCTGTTTAGCCCATTCGGAATAGTTATATATTCCCTCCCCGTCTCCCCAGCGGTGGGAAGCGAAGATTAAAGCCATTGCGAAATATTCTTCTCCGTCGGGCGCAGGACCATAGGCGTTTTTCGTTCCATCGGGAGCACAGGACCAGGCAAAATAACCGGCACATCTGCCTTCATAGAGATACATATTCGTCATCGACCACTTCCAGATGCGGTCGAAAATGTCCTGTCTGTCCATCTGAACTGCCATCATCATGCCGTAGGACATTCCTTCGGTTCTGGCGTCGATGTTGCCGGTGTCCTCCATGTAGCCCATGCCATCGGTCGTCTCACGATAGATGCTCACATCACGTGGTGCGAAAAACATCGTCTCAAATGATTCGTTGATTTTCTCGTCAATCTCTTGCTCTGAGATTCCGAGCTCAGATAAAATATTGCGATATTTCTTCATGTAATGTTCCTTTCAAAAGGGCAGTCAGGATTCAGACTGCTCTTTGCTTCTCTCATACTCCCGAAGCTTTGACTCCAAGATTGCCCATTCCTCCTCAGTTTCAATCGGGCGGAAGGTGAGAGTTTTGTCGTCGGGGTCGAAGATTGAGGCAAAGACCTCAATGTCTCCGTTTTCGTCATATGTGTTCTCGGTATAAACGATGTAGCAACGATTGGTTGCGGTGTTCTTGAATGTGAACAGGACGTCACAATCGATGATTTCGTCGTTCTCGCCGAGTGCGGTTATAATAGCTCTGTCAGCCATTTTGGAGCCTCCTTTTTCTGAACCATTAGGGTATATTTTAGCATATATTTCGGGAATGTCAAGAAGTAAAACGGGATTATTTTAGAACCTGGCGGCAATATAAAATCAGCCTGAGATTTGACCCTCAGACTGATTCAAAATATTTTTATTCCTCGCTTTTTTCTGCATTAGCTTTTACGTAGAACTCCGACTGCTTGTCGAACATTTCAGTGTAGAGACCACCCTGAGCGTAAAGCTCCTTATGCGTGCCATAGCCGACCATATGTCCGTCTTGGAAGACTGCTACCTTGTCGGCGAGCTGAACTGCGGACAGGCGATGAGTTATCAGGACGGCACACTTGTCCTGAATCATTGAGTTGAACTGTGAGTAGATTTCGTACTCGGCGTTTGGATCAAGTGCGGCAGTAGGTTCATCCAAGAGATAGATTTCGCCTCCGTGATACTGTGCTCTTGCGATTGCAATACGCTGTCCTTCCCCTCCCGATGGCTTGAAGCCTTCTTCGTCAACAAGTTTTCCGACATATGTGTCATAACCCTTCGGCAACTTCTCCACCAACTTTGAAAGACCACACCGCTTGCAGACCTCGTCAAGACATTCACCGTCGCACGGCTCGCCGGTAAGTGTAATATTCTTCTCCAGTGGCAACTCATACTCAACGTAATCCTGAAATACAGGTGCGAACAGCCGCTGATACTTTTCGTAGTCATACTCGTTTATGTTTTTGTCGTTAAGCAAAATCTCTCCCTCGGTCGGCGTATAAAGCCTTGTGAGAAGCTTTATGAATGTTGATTTTCCAGCACCGTTTTCTCCGACAACGCAGAGATGCTCTGAGCCTTTGAGTGTGAGATTCAGATTTTTCAAAGCATATACTTCACTGCCGGGATATTTGAATGAAACATTCTTAAATTCGATTGTAGAGTCCTTGTCATAGACAGGTGTTTCAGTTCCGCAACCATATCCCTTTCTTGGAAGCGACATAAATTCGAGATACTCCTGAATATTGAGGCTTTTAGCCGAAAGCGACAGATATGTATTGAATACATTAGACAAAGCCGATGAGAACTGGCTGACAGCCGAAAGATATATTGTCATGCTGCCTATTGCAAGTGAATAGTATATGACTCTGATAATGAGATAAGCGTATAAAACTACTTGTTGTACAAGTGAGGTGATGGTAGAGACAATACCACCAATTGACCATGAACGCTTACCCTGGATGATGATATTGGCAAACTTATACTTGTTTTCTCTGAAAAGGCTTATGAGATATTCTCCTGCTGAGAAAAGCCTGTTTTCTTTGCCATATGCCTGCTCGTACATCATGTAGGTTAATCCCCAGTCACGGTTTGAATAAACTGCATTTTCCTTGTTCAGCTCAAATTGCTTCGCATTAAGCTTCTTCGTAACTGCCGAGTTGATAAGCACCATAGTCAATATCAAAATCACTATCAATGGGTGTAGTGTTGCAATGATAGATGAAATTGCAATGAGAGTGAACACAGCAGTAACTGCCTGGAATATGAGATCAGTGTAATTCATAATATCACTTAACGTGTCACTGGCACGATTTTTCATAACAATTATATTGGGATTCTCAAAATTCTCATAATCCATCGTCATCAGATGGCGATAAAAATCCGACTCAAAGCTGATGTCCAAGTCCCATCTGATTTTGTTGAGCCAATAATCGCCCCATGAATTTACAACATAAGCGATTAGAGAATTTAAAACCAAGAGACCGACGTACAGAACCACTATACTGATGCTGTCACCATCGACAAGTGCGTTGATAATCCATCCGGGGAGTACCGTGTACATGACTGTTATCAATGCCTGTAGCACTGATATTAAGCCTTTGAGGAAAAGATATAGCTTTCCTTTAGGCGTTCCCACAACGAAGGACAGCACAAACTTTGTACACTTCCATGTGTTCTTTACTTTTTGATTGTCGGGCTTTTTCATGTTTATCTTTCCTTTCTTATGCTAACAATCGGAACAGCTCCGTTGCCATTATTTCTATGTCTTCCGGGGGCATATAGTAGACGTATTCTTCAAGCGAATAGCTCGATTCTCTCTCGTTAAGTCTCACTCTTATGCCTCCCTCAGAGGTTGACGAGAGAGCTGTTATATATGGCTCTTCAAATGGCAAGGTGAAGTCGACTGCGATAATCTCGCCGGTGGCGACTTCCAGAACATATACCCTCATTTCAGACGAAGACAGCTTGGTGTAGCTCTCAGTAAAGAAGATGAAATCATCCGTGACTCCATAGGTCACCGAAATATTAGTCCCTTTGGCTATCACCTTGACGCTATCATCTCTGATTTCACAGACATATGAAGTCATATCATTGCCCGCTCTGAAAGCGATGTAGTTGTCGGTTCTCTCGACATCGTACATGGTATCAGGGCTGACAATTTTGTCGAGACCGATAATATCTGACATACCAATATCATCTTCTTCGAGAGAATACGACATATTGGTCTCTTCAAGCTCTGTGAGCTCAGTGAACTCACCTGCCGTGATGTCGTAAACAGCCGAATATTTCTTCTCCTCCTCAACATCTGAGTATGTCCCATAGGCATAGTTGCCGTTAATGTCGCTGACAGTGAAGCCGTATTTCATGAAGCTATGAAACCAATCATCCGTGTCAGCCTCAACGATTTCAACATCCTCTGGCAGGATCAGCGATTGGCTGTTGACGCTCTCATAGTATTCGATGTAATCTGAAAGCTCGGCAGTTTCTTCTTTATCAATTGTGCCGTTTCCCATATCGATAGTCCAAACGCTTCCGTCTGTAAGACTGCTAAAAGTGATGATTCCGTTTTCCTCATACACCTTGTCGAAGCTCACCTGCTCTGTGATTTCATATTCAGTCAATTCGTTCAAAGCGAGATTGTTCACAAATATCGCACTGTCGGTTTTGTAAACTGCATACCCGTTGCTGACGCAGATAAAGATGTCAGATGGAAGATTCAGGGTTTCAAGTGTGTTGTCGGTGAGATTAAGCTTATAGAATTCCCCTTCTTCGGTCGAAAACATCAGGGTTTCGTTATCAATCCAATTGATATAGCCGACCGTCGGGGAAAGCTCACCCAAATCAAGCCTGTACTCGCTGGCACTCAACAAATCCACAATCCAGATGCCCGGGTTCAGGGACATTTCGCCATTTTCGACGTACTTGTTCGACCAGTAGGCAATTGTAGTGAAATTGTCGTTGACGGTCGGGACATCAAACCACACTATCATTTCCCATTTTTCATTAAGAGCCTCGTAATCCTCATAGGTAAAGCCATAAACAGAGTCGGACAGCATTGGCGACGAAGTGCCGGTGTCAGAGTTGTAGACATAAATCTGATTCTCGGAGTAATCGACAAACATGGACAGGTTGTCGTTTACTCCACCCAAAGAATCTTCCTCGACACTGCCACAGGACACCAAGAGCATAAGAGCAAGAGTTATTGCGATTAGTTTTTTCATAAGTAGTTCTCCCTTTTCAATTCTGATGCAAGAATCAAGGCATCAAACACTTTCAGCGATTTGCACTAAAACATCTGTGTCAATTTGTGCAGAAATACTGAAGATATATCCGCCATCAATCCACACAACAGTATTCAGCCCGTATTCATCAAGCGTCTGATAGCAGTAGTACTGGATGCCGTCAATCAAGCATTCAGAAACTGTGCTGTTTTCGTTGTCGGTAGAAAAACTGGTTCCGTCTGTCGCCAAGCTGTAATCAAAGTAAAATCTCTGACCGTCATAATCCTCATAAGTTACTTCTACATTGATATCGCCATAGTATACCGTTCTCAGCTTATAGCCGTCAGGAATGTAATCAGGTCTGATTTCGGCATTGAAAGTCACATCTTCCGAACTATCAGCGAAAGAATACTTGTCGTACCCATCAAAAACCTGCTTAAACACCTGATTCACTGCGGCATAAACAGGTGGCTGAGTGAGAAGCAGGCAGAATACAACGCCGAGAGTACAAGCAACCGTTACAAGTGAGCGAGATGTAACTTTCAAGGCGGTTCTTCTGCGCTTGTCGCTATCAATTCTTCTTGTAGCTCTTCTGATATTCTTTGAAAACTTTTCACTGAACTCATGATTTTCGGATTCCGTTATCAGTGTTTCAGATTCTTCACTAAGCTTTTTTGTGAGTCCATCACGCAAGAGTATTTCAAAAATTTCGTCGCTGTTAGTGCATCTCTTCTCCATAATACTCCTCTAATTTCTTTTGCAAGATTTTCTTTCCACGGGACACACGAGAAATTACGGTGTTTTTCGGAACGCCTAACACCTCCGAAATCTCCTCACTGCTATAGCCCATTACAAGTTTCAACGTAAGCGCATCGCTATAGATGTCATCAAGGTCATCTATCAGCTTCAGGAGATACTCATATCCATCATCTGAAATAACCTTGTTCAAAACGCTCATGCTCATGTCTGGGATGTCTTCATCAAGCTCATCTGAGAATGCACTGTGTTCGCTTTTGAGCATGTTGAGTGAAGTGTTCCTAACTATAATAACAATAAAATTTCGGGTTTGAATGCAATCAGGAGAAGAAATTTTCGAAATATTTTTTGCGATTTTTAAAAAGCTCTCCTGCACCGCTTCCTCTGCAATAGATTCGTTGTGCAAGATAGACATAGCTTTTCTGAACATCATGTTCTTATAGAGATTATAAACAGCCGTGAACTTTTCCTTATCGCTCGGCTCGTCAATAAGAGCTAAATATATTGTCAGCATAAATACACCCTTTCATCGATTTTTAACTCATAACTGTTTCTCCTTTTCTAATTAATATTATACCCCCCGAAAAAATTTGTCAACCCTTTTCCTCATTTGCCGCCTTAACATAAAACTCCGACTGCTTATCGAACATCTCTGTGTAAAGACCGCCCTGAGCATAAAGCTCCTTATGTGTGCCATAGCCGACTATATGTCCGTCCTGGAATACTGCAACCTTGTCAGCGAGCTGAACTGCGGACAGGCGGTGGGTTATAAGGACGGCACACTTGTCCTGAATCATCGAGTTGAACTGTGAATAGATTTCGTACTCAATATTCGGGTCTAATGCCGCTGTGGGTTCGTCAAGAAGGTAAATCTCGCCGCCGTGGTACAAGGCTCTTGAAATTGCAACTCTCTGACCCTCGCCGCCGGAAAGGTCGATTCCAGACTCGTCAACATACTTGTTGACCTGAGTGTCATAGCCTTTCGGGAGCTTTCTTACCAAGTCGATGATTCCTGTCTTGTTGCAGACTTCGTCAAGAAGCTTCGGGTCTTCCTCATGCCCAAGAATTATGTTTGCTTTCAGGCTGAGAGAATAAGTGATGAAGTCCTGAAATACCGGCGAGAATAGTCTCTGATACTTCTTATAGTCGTACTCGTTGATGTTGATGCCGTTCAGGAGTATTTCGCCCTTGTCAGGAAAGTAGAGTCTTGTGAGAAGCTTGATAAACGTGGTCTTTCCGCTTCCGTTTTCGCCTACTATGCAGATTCTGTCACTGCCCTTGAATTTGAGGCTGAGATCCTTGATAACATAGTTTTCGCTGCCCGGATACCTGAACCAGACGTTTCTGAACTCTATTGTGGAATCCTTTGTGAAAACAGGCTCCTTTGTGCCGGTCATATACTGCTTCGGCTCAAGGTTGAAGAAGGCTATCATCTCGTCGATATTAAGGCTTTTGCGAGAAAGTTCGAGATAAGTTGAGAAGACGTTTGTAAGTGCAGAAGCATATGACTCGGTTGTCGTTATGTAGATAGTCATTGAACCTACAGACAAGCCTCTGAAAAGTACATTGAAGATAAAGTAAGCATACAGGAGCGTTTTCTGAATCAGAGCAGTTATTCCCTGCAAGAATCTCAGCGACTGTGAGTTTTTAATCATCTTCATCATGACTTTGTTTGATTTACCCTTGCTTTCTTTCCAAAGTCCCATAAAATAGTCCTTCAGGTCGAAAAGCCGCATTTCCTTGGCATTGGTGAAGTTTGCAAGCATGAAAGGATAGAGCCACTGGATTCTGTCGAACTTGTGCATTATCTTGTTGAGTTCAAATGATACTCCGTTTGTATACTTGGTCATCCTCGAATTTATCCAGATGATAACCGCGATTACAACGATAATCAACGGGTTCAGGGTGCTGATAATAGCGGACAGCGTGACGATGCTGACAAGTGCCGACAGGAAATTGCCGAAGCGGTCAACAACGCTTACGATTGAGCCGAGAGTTTCCTCCGCTCTTTCCTGCAAGTTCTGAATTTCAGGGCTTTCGAGCGTTTCATAATCCATTCTTGCGATGTGATTATATAGATACTCGTTTGTACTGAAATCAAGCCGCTGTTCTGCCTTCTCCCTTTGATAGCTCAGAAAGCTGTTGATTCCGGTATTTGCAAGCGGCAACAGTACCATCAGTGCAACATATGTAATGATAACACTCATCCTGCACTCGCCGGTAAGCTCGTTGATAATTAAGCCGGGGAATATGATTGTTATATTCCACACAAGGGCATTGAGTATGCTTGTAAAGTAGTAAATCGAGATATACTGCTTCCCGCCGTCCTTGTGCCATATGAATGACAGTATGTACCATGTGGATTTGACGGTGTGCAGGAATCCCTGCTGGTCTTTTTTATCTTTCTTTTTGAACATATTACTCCTCTTCTTTCGCATTAATATAAAACTCCGCCTGCTTGTCGAACATTTCAGTGTAAAGACCGCCCTGGGCATAAAGCTCTTTATGCGTGCCGGATTCTACTATGTTGCCGTCCTGGAAGACGAGGATTTTCTCGGCTAACTGGACTGCCGCCATTCTGTGAGTTATCAGGACTGCCGTTCTGTCTGTAATCATTTCGGTGAATTTGGTGTAGATTTCATACTCTGCAAACGGGTCTAATGCGGCTGTGGGTTCGTCCAAGATATAAATAGGCGCATCATGGTATATTGCTCTTGCTATGGCTATCTTCTGGTCTTCACCGCCTGAGGGCTCAAAGCCGGTGGGGTCGATATTCTTTCCGACATATGTATCCACGCCCTTTTCCAAGCTGTCAACCAAAGGCTTTATTCCGGCTCTTTCTATTGCATTATTCAGCTTGTCAGTGTCATAGTTTTCTTCACAGGCTATGCCGAGCGAAAGAGGCATATTGAAGCGGCAGAAATCCTGAAATACGGGAGCGAACAGTCTCTGATACTTGACGTAATCATAATCCATTATGTTGATGCCATCAAGGAGAATCTCGCCCTCGGTGGGAACATACAAACGGGTGAGAAGCTTGACGAACGTCGTTTTGCCGGAGCCGTTCTCGCCAACTATGCAGAGCTTCTGGTCGCAGGGAATCTTAACGCTGAGGTGTCTTAATGCGTAGCGTTCGCTTCCCGGATATTTGAAGGATACGTCTCTGAACTCAATAACAGAATGTTTATCATACAGAGGCATTTTGTTACCGTTATTTTCAAGCATGGTGGGCTGGGAGCGAAACGCTTTCATTTCATCAACATTCATCGAATACGAAGATATTTCAAGATAAGCGTTGAAGATTCCGCTTACAGCACTTGAGAACTGGCTTGCCGCAGACATAAAGATTGTCATGGAACCAAGTGCCAGGTCATCAAACAGAACCTTGAGTATTGCAACAAGATACAAAACCGCTTCCTGAACGGCACTTGTGACTGCGTGAACCATTCTCCACCTTGCGCCGAATTTATCCTGTTTCTTCGACACATCATCCTGCTTCTTGCCGATACGGGTATAACGGTTGACGAAGAAATCCTTTAGTCTGAATATACGGACTTCCTTACCTTTCGAGTAATTTGTAAGGTTATAAAATTCATTCCAATATTCATTGCTGAGTTTGCTTTGCTCCAAGCCGAAGTTGTAATTCGCAACATTGATTTTCTTTGTGACAACTGCGTTGATAGCGATTATAGCCAAGAGAACTATGATCACTGCCGGATTCAGATATACGATTATTGAAGTTACCGCAAGAATCTTTACAAACGAGTTGATGAGCCTGAGAATATAGCTGAACATTTCAAGCGGGGCGTTCGGTGCGTGCATTCCGATTCGGTCAAGCTGAACCGCAACCTTCGGGTCCTCAAGCGAAGCATATTCCATGTCAGCAACATATGACTGAAGCTCTCCCTGAAAAGCACGGCGAAGCTCACGGTAAAGTTCACTCGCCTTTACACGCAAAGTCATTTCTTTCAGGTGGTTCAAAAGAGGAACCGCCACCAAAACAGATGCAAGCAATACGATCACTTTAATATCCCTGTCAGCAGACAGTTCGTTGATGATAAGACCGGGGATTATCATATAGACCACCGGCACCAAGGCATCTAACACAGTAAGAAGTATTTGCAGGAAGATATAGAGCGCACTGTGTTTCTGACCCTTAAAGTACTTCATCAGGTAGACGATACTGCCCCAGCTTCGGCGAAGGTCTTTAATTACAGATAGTTCACTGAGTTTTTTCATATTTATCTCTCCATTTCAGTATAACTATTCAAAAAAGCACCCGACAAAGCTAAACTTGCTTTGTGGATGCTTTAATTGTAACATCGATTTTTAATAGGGTCAAGATACCGGGGTATGACTGTTAGTCATATTAAAGGGATTAACCAAAATTCTCGTCTAAGAAAGACTTATAAAGCTTTGTGAACTCGGGAATAACGTTGTATACTCTGCTCGTGTTGTAGGCGTCGAATGCCATCTGACTAGCTTCTTCATAGGAGCCGCCGGTCTTCAGAAGGCAGACTGAAATGTTGTACATACAGCTTGAAATAGCTTCGCTGATTTCGTTAAGGCTCTTTCCGTTTTCAAAGCCTTCACGTGCGATTTCGAGAGCTTCCTCATAGTCACCTTCGCCAATCAGCATTTCAGCAAGGTTGTTGCAGGTTAAGGTCAGGCTTCGTGCCGCACGGGTTCTGTCCATAAGGACGTCCGAAAGATACTTTTTAAGGCAACGGTTTATCGTAATTGCGGTATCACATCTACCCAAAAGATAGTAGCAATTGGCAATCACAGTCAGGACGTAAAACTCGGAATCAGTGAAATACTGCGGCAGATTCTCCGGGTTATAATCTACAATTGTGTAACGGATTATCTTCTCGAAGCTGTCAAGCTTTTGCTCACGGGTCATACCGACGGTTCTCTCAGTAAGCAAAGTTTCGCAACGGTCGAACTCCTGCTTTGTTGTTGTCGGGAAGTTGTCGTAATCACTTTCAATCTCCGAAAGAAGTTCCGCAGCCTTATCAGTGTTATTTGAAAGAACCATATTTGTGGCTTGACGGATGGTCTGGATATAGCGATAGTTGGTTGTTGTTATCAGGTCGCCGTCGAAGACGTTGTGCATACCGAGTCGTTCGAGAATCAGTGCCAATGTCTCGGGATAGAACTGTTTTAAATCGTTTTCGACCTTGTAGAGCATGGAAACGGTGCAGATACCGTGGCAGATGTCCTCACGAGTTGCTCCAAGCTCCTCACGCCGGTTTTTGATTATTTCCCCTATTGTCATAAACACTCTCCTTGTCAGTCAGAGCTATACTGCTTCAAATTCACATGATTATAGATTAGCATATTTGGGGAGGAAAATCAAGAGACCGGGAAATCTGCCAATAAAAAATCGGTCGGGAAATGGGTTTCCTGACCGATTCTTGTGTTTTTTCGGAAATCTGACTTTGAGGTCAGTAGAGTGGTCCCCACTCGACGGTGTCGGTTGACTCGGTTGCTACCGAAAGCGCCGAGGAATCAGAGTCGGAGGCTGTTGTAGTTGTCGCCTCGGTCTCTCCCGATTCGGTCGTAGTGGTTACAGAAGTTGTCGACGAAGAAGTCGTAGTTCCTGTATAACCGGTTACCGGCTTCTGGGTGGTCGTTACTGCCTGAGTCGTTGTCTCAGCCTGAGTGGTCGTCTCGGCAGTCGTGCCGGAGATTATCTCAGAAAAGTCAATACTGTTCTCGTCGTCATCAGCGATTTCGACAACGTCAAGCCCGACAGGCTCTTCGCTTGTGGTTCCAGCCACAGGAGTTTCTTTGTCCTCAGAAGTGGTGGTTGTTACGGCACCTGTCCCGGAAGAATCCTCCGTAGTCCCGCCGTCCACAGACGACGTCACCTCGGGAGTCTCCTCTTCAGAAGCAGTCCCCGTCTCGGTTACAGCCACCTCGTCCTCACTGACAGTAACAGAAGTAACAGCCTGCGACCCGTCACTCTCAGTACCGGCTTCATTGCTGATTTTCCCCGTCCGCAACACAACCGCCGCCACGCAGACAATCACAATCACCGCCGCCACCAAGCAACAAGCAACAATAACGCCCTTCCTCTTCTCCGTCTCCAATTTCATATTTCCTCCTCAACCACCCCACGGGCGGAACCAAGCCCCGCCCTGGGTGAACAATTTGATTTTTAAAGATTATGTCAGTACATCTTTCCCCAAGGAATATCCTCGTCCGATGGTCTATCAGACGTGTCTACCGTCCAAACATAATCGTCCATAAAGACAATTTCCATTGAATGATCTTCGTATGTCAACATGCCAAGTATACCCTCAATGTAAACAGCATCACCCGAAGTAACCACTAACATCCTTCGAGTCTCCGTCACCAGAACCAC
Source organism: Oscillospiraceae bacterium (assembly GCA_021200775.1). Classification (GTDB taxonomy): domain Bacteria; phylum Bacillota; class Clostridia; order Oscillospirales; family Ruminococcaceae; genus Faeciplasma. The sequence goes on along the minus strand of JAJQGB010000004.1, from coordinate 16,669 downwards.
TGATGGTAACAGCGTCAGCATAAACATCGCCATCGAAGTCAATTATCTCCATTATTGCTTCTTCGTAAATCACGATAAACAACTCCTTTCGATTATCGAATCATGTAACTCAACATCTCACGCAGATTAATCTTCACTATAGGATTTAAGAATTTCACTGACAGTGACGGCTCTTTGAGCTCCATATACCTTCGTACCATCCAAAGTTGTCCAGAAAGCAGTGACCTTGAAGTATGTTGCATAAGCAGTTTCGTTATGCGGAATACCAGTCAGTGTACATGTTATGAAGTACAGTGAAGAACTGCTAATAGACGTAGGTTTACAATCTTCTCCAAGAGCAGTGATTACCTGGTATACAGTGCTGGAACTCATAGTGAAAGCATCATTGCTTCCGATGATGACTTCAAATCCAACGCTACTGTAATTGCCAGAATCTACAGTACTTATAAGTCTCATGCTGGTAGATGTTACTTCTTCTCCTCCTGCGTCAGTCGGAACCTGTGCCTTTACCGTCAACACATTCGCCTCAACGAACTTCGCATAAGCGTCAACACCCGTTGGGAATGAAGTCATAGCAGTATAGGTTGTTACTGTATTGCCATCCTCATCCGTTGTGGTCGACGCACTGTACCAACCTGCGAAGATGTAGGAGCCACTATCGACAGTTTCGGTTGGCGTGTAGGTCAACGAAGTTGTCGGGTAATTGTCGGTTGAGTAGTAACCAGTTGTGCCAATGTAGTCTGAAGAAACCTTTACGTACATAATGCTCTCGCCATAGCCATCAATGCTTTCTGCGGGAACAGATGTTGTTGAGCCTTCAGAGTCCGTAGAAGCACCGAGGTAATGCTTAGATACGCCGTATGTGGTAACCTCATTGCCTTCGTCATCCGTCGTAGTCGTCGCTGTCGGCGTGTAGCCGTCGGCGCAGTATTCGGGGTCGACGGAGGTTGAGAAGGTACCGCCGGAAATCGCTACTGTAGCAATGCCAACGTCGTCAATACTAACCGCAGAACTTTCGCTACCAGATGTAGTGTTGAATGTACCATCTGAAATAGTAATGGTTATGTCCTTAGTATAATCTGAGCCGTTGCCCTGAACGTCATACTCCCAAATTGCAGTGTAACCAGTTACAACAGTGGTTTCACCAGAAATTGTTACTTCGATAGGCTGCTTGGTTGTATGCTGTTCGATTGCAATACCAGCACCAGTAGCAGTTGTACCACTGCCATTCGGTGTAGTTTGGGTAGGTGTTCCCTTGCCCTCAATAGTACCACCAGTGACAGTCAACTTGCCAGCACGGATTTCGATACCGGTCTGTTCGCCGGTTATTGTTCCGCCGGATATGTTGGTTTCACTGTCTACTGCGGGGAGGTACATGCCCCAGCCGCCGGAAATTTCACCACCATAAATGTAGATGTAGCACTTACCTGCATAGGTGTTACCACTTGTAGAAATACCGAAGTCGTGCCCGGTGATGACGCCGCCGTAAATATACAGCTTGGTATCGTTAGTACTGTCACCCCAAACAACAATTCCAGTTCCTCCTTCTCCGGTATCAGTAATGGTACCAGAGTAAACTGTAAGTGTTGCGCCGTTTGTGGTGTAGATTGCTTCGCCACTTGCACCGCCGGAAATCTTCGGGCTGTCGTTGCTTGTAACTCCGCTGGTGCCGATAGTAGCAACTGCACTTGTGCCAATGTTGAAGATACCCATCGAATTACCAGAGACTGTGCCACCGGTAACTGTAAGTGTACCATAGTTGCAAACACCATAGTAGGTAGTAGCAGTGACTGCGCCACCAGAGATATTGGCTGTAGCACTGGTTGAAGAACTTGAACCAACTTGAATACCATAATAGCCACCAGAAATTTCACCACCGGTGACATTTAATGTTCCTGCAAACTCTACTATACCGTAACTGGCTGTTGCTGTAGTGGAAATAATACCACCCTTTACATTGACAGTTCCGGAAGTCTGATTAATACCTCTGGTTGTACCGGAAACAGTACCGCCTTCAACAGTAAATTCTGCACTACTGCCGCTGACGTATACGCCGTAGTAGCCTTTAAGAGTTCCAGATTCAAGGGTAAGCTCGCCATTTGTCAGGATGCTATAACCTATATAGGTTGTATCATTCTTAACATACGTTGCACCATCTATATAGCCTACTGCACCTTCAGATGAATCCTTAACAACTAATGAAGTACCAACATCTACTCCAATAAGGTAAGAAGTTGTTGAACCACTACGAGTAATCTTATGTCCCGCAAGGTCAAGAGTTATCTCAGCCGAAGTGTTGCTGAAGACTACTCTTGAAGCCAAGCCTACATCACTCAACAACGTAATCGTTGTATCGCTATTTGCCGCATTGGCTACGGAGACGGCGTCTGCTAAAGTGGTGTAATACGTTGTTGTATCACCTACAGTAATCGACGCTACTGCGGTCGTACTGCTGGACGCAACAATTACTGTGTTATCACCGACAGTTGAACTGTACTTATTATCGCCACTTATGGTTACCTTACTATATGTCGTATCAAATACGGCATAACCAGTGCCGATTGCTTCCGCTCTATCAATGATAGAAGCAAGTCCGCTCGACGACGTGATATATGTACCGCCGGTGACGGTGAGACCTGTTGTGCCGGTCTGGACGAGCAAGGCGAGATTTGAACCATTGAAAGTACCGCCGGAAATGGTGGAGCCTGTAGTAATAGAAGCATTCTCTGCTGTAGAGATTGCACGAGCCTTTGTGCCCTCAGCCGTAACTGTACCGCCGGAAATATTTATCGTACCAGCTGTTACGTGGATTGCACCATCGTTGCTGTCCAAATTCTCAACAGTAACTGCACCATCAGTCATAGTGAATGTGCCAGACGTTGTAATTGTACTCTTAATTTCGCCGCCCGACAAAGTCAGCGAACCCGAATTCGTAACCGCACCGGAAACTGTGCCGCCACTAATGGTGGTTGTTCCAGTGTTTGCTATTGCGCAAACAGTACCGCTGGTAATTGCTGTAGTTCCTGCATTTGTTATTTTGCCTGAAACTGAGCCACCAGAGACGGTAAGCTTTCCGCCAGCTTCTACCAAAATATCATTTGATACTGTTCCGCTCTGTACTTCCAGCGAGCCGCCATCTCTAATGACTATGCTACCGGACAAAGTGCCACCGTTAAGTATGAGCTGTCCGTAGGCTTTTACATAAAGAGTTGTAGTAGCCGATACGCTTCCGTTTTCATTAACAGTATAAATGTATCCGCTTTCAACTTTTACAACATCGTCGGAGATGCTACTTGTACTATCAACTTCAACATATATCTGATAATCCTCATAGTTAGTGCTACCGTTTGACAATGCACCAACACTAAAGTCACAGCCCTTCATATACACAGTTGCAGAGTTTTCTGAATCATTCACAACCGCACTCGAAACATTGCTGATTGTGCAATCGGTCAATGTAACCTCGCCGCCTGCCGCCGCATATACGAGATACTGGCTTGTGGTTGTTGCGCCTTCGTCAGCTGAAGCCGCTATAAACTTAACATTTTCAGCGGTGAACGAAGCACCTGCACGGGTGATAACAAGTGTTGTATCTCCCGAAGCGTTGTAGGCGATGGTACCGTTCTCAATCGTCAACGAACCGCTGAGTACACCGAACGCACGCTTGTTAGTGATTGTGAGGGTCTTGCCGTTGAGGTCAAGGGTGACATCGCCGTTTACCTGATAGAGACCGTTGTCGGATTTTGACGATTCTTCAACGGTGACGTCTTTAAGCAACGTGATGGTCTGTCCGTCTGCTACAGCGGCAAAGGCGGCGGCGAGAGACGTGTAAGTTGTACTGCCTATTTTTGCGATTGCTGTGGCTACAACTACTGTATAAACAGTTTTTCCGTCGGAGTCTGTTACAGCAGTTGCTGTATAACCGTCGACGCAATAATCAGAGACATTGGTACTGAATGTACCACTATAAATGGTATAAGTAGCTTCTACAAAATCAGTGTATTCAGTAGTATCTACTATACTTGCAAGACCAACTGCGCCAGTATAAGTGCCGCCGCTGATGCTTATTGTTCCAGAAGGCAACGGGCTCTCGCCGGTCATCGAGTTATCAGTTGAAACAACAGCGAAGCCGGAAGTGGTTGAGCCGTTGTTGTACTGCTCGTAAGTAGGTGTAGTACCAGTTGCAGTAACAGTACAATTCGTCAAAGTCAAATCAGTGTACTTAACTTCGATACCTGTTGCACCGGTGATAGTACAGCCGGTGAACGAAGCCTGCTGATTCTTTCCAGCCTCAGTCGTAGTATTAGTACTACCGGAAATGTAAACAGCTGTAGCGTCGGTTGCGCCCTGAACGCTACTGTCAGCACTGCCGCCGGTGATTTTGGTATCCGTAACCGTCAGGTTCAGACCGTAGTAAGAGCCGTTGTGATAGAGACCACAAACAGAACCGGTAAGTTCACTGTCAGAGATTTTAACCGTACTCTTGTTTGCGAACGAGCTAACTGCATATGTACCGGATATCTTTGAATCCTTGATTGTCAGCGTTCCACCCTCTGCATAGGTGCATACGTTAATGCCATTGCAGGTAACGGTAACACCATCCAAAGTCAGGTTGCCGGAAGACTCAACGATACCACGAGTCTCAACGCCATCCGTTGTCTCAGGGGCTGTCGTTACATAGGTACCATTTTTAATGGTAACATCAGCTTCGGTGATAAGGGTGAATCTGTAAATGCCAGAGCCAGTAGAATTTACAAATCCATTTGTAAGCGTGTACCCGCCCAAATCAAGAGTAATAGCCTTGTCAATTGTCAATTGCTCGCTGATTGTCAAGTTACCAAGCAAGGTAACAGTGTCGCCTTCACTAGCCGCCGCAATTGCTCTTGCGAGGCTGGCGTAGCTAACTGTGCTTGTATTATCAGAATTGGTAACAGTAGCAACAGACGAACCAGTTGAAACAGTAACAGTTCCGTCAATATTAGTTGTAGTAGTTGCACTAGCAGACAAGTAAGCAGTGACGTCGCTAGAGTATGTACCGCCGGAAACAGTAACCGCAGTTGAGCTTGCAGTGCCATCTCGATCTACAACCGTAATCGCACTTGCTGCGGCAGTTACTGAAACTGAGCCGGAAAGGCTTACCGTTACGTTGGAAGCATCATAGTAACCACTATAATTGTCGTAGATAATGCCCGAATCTGAAACTACTACCCATGAATCACCGACTTTGCCGGTTGTAGTGCTGTCACCAGTTGCAATAATCGTACCGCCAGTCATATTGAGCGTACCGCCACGCATGAGGATACCGCAACCGCCGATAGCAACAATCGTGCCGCCGGAGATGTTGAGAGTACCGCTCTGCGGATGGTAAATGCCGCAAGCAACGTAGCCGCTGGACTGGATATGTCCGATAAGGATACCGCCGGAGATGGTGATGGTGGTTCCGCCACGCTTATCAGTATCACTGTTTGTGCCGTTACCGCCGACAACAGCGTTGTCATTGGCAACAATTACACCGCCGGAAATGACTACTGTAGCTCCCTTACCCTGAGGAGAAACAGCATATTCCTGAGCAACGACGTAGCCGCCGGTTACAGTAACGGTAGACTTAACATCATTTATACCTGTCTTATCTCCCTCAGCATAGAGAGCAATATTACCCGTCGACTGCAATGTACCACTTGTTAAGGTAACTGTTCCGCCTTTTTGAGCACAAACCGTTGTTCCGGTAGAAACGATTTTGCCGGAAGTGTATGTTACAGTCAAGTAATCTGTATTAACAGCCGGGTCGGTAGTTGCTGTACTGTCTTTGATAGTCAGCGTACCCTCAGAAATTAAAGTATAACTTCCCATATTGACAGTGTATCCTGACAAGTCAAGCACGATGTTCTTACCGCTTGCAACGGTTATGCTGGCTGACTCGGTGGTATTTGCAGTCAAAGTGATAGTCGTCTGAGCACTATCAGATGCAGCCGTAATAGCTTCAGCCAATGAAGCGTACTCCTTGTCACCAATCTTAGCAACATTGGTTGTTGTCGCCTCTGTACCCTCGGTTGAAGCTCCTTCTCCCTCGGTAGTCTCTTCTTCGTTAGAAGCAGTAGTCAAAACTGTTTCACCAGAATCGCCAGTTTCGTCTGTACCAGTAGACTCATCTTCGGTATTTGTTCCCGTTTCTCCTCCTTCCCCATTACTTTCCGTCTCATCAGAACCGGCATCACCGTCTGACGACGTCAAGACAATTCCCGAAGTTGTGTCTTCGGTACCATCGTTTTCAGTCGCAAACGCGCCGGTCGGAAGGAGTGAGACGATCATTAAAACGCTTATTATGATGCACATAAGGCGTTTCGCCATAGAAATTCCTCCTTAGATTTGCACAAGGAGGATATAGACGCCTCCGTTGCACATGATTTTGATTTTCGGAGAATTGGTGTTGCGGTCTCCGAATTGTTAGAGTGGTTAAGCTTTTGGCAAGCCCTCCCCCACGTATATCTATTATAATACGCCCCCACACCGTTGTCAAGAACTTTTTGTGGGGGCGGCGAATTTTTTTTATGCGAATTTTCGTGGGATTGTCGTTTTTTAGGGTATGATTTTGGCAATTGCTTGAATTTCCCTGTTTCCGCTGACGGGGAGACTGAGAAATCGGGCGGAATCCATGCCGGCGAGGTAGATTATTATCGGGAGACAGAAGATGGCAAGGGTGACGACAAGGGCAGTTGTCGGGCTCTGGCACTTCGACGAAATCCAGAGTAGCAGGAGCGAGAAGAGAATCAGCACCGCCGTTCTGTAGGCAAGAAGTATGACGAGATAGCCCCATACAGGGAGTTCCCCGAGGGCAAGCATATCGCTTATGCAGTTCACGCCTGATGTGATGCCGCCCAAGCCATATGCCGAAAGAATCTGTGTAAAGTATGGAAGGTTTACACTCAGGCTCACGACGACAGCAAGGATTATCGCCATAATGCTGTTGTGCCGGTAGTAGGTTTTCCTGCCGGCTTTTGTCGTGTAGAGGACATAGCCGATGCGACAGCGGTTGTCATAGGCGACAACCGGCGAGAGCATCAGGCAGAGTGCGGCGACGGCAATCAGTCCGAGAATGTAGTCCTGCCGGAGGGTGTCCAGTCCGAAGATGAGGCGGTAGCCGGTCTCATAGAACATGTCGGCAGTGCCCTTCCCTATCGAGACGAGATACTCGTATTGGCTTTTCGCCTTTTCAAAGCCTTTCTCGGCATAATCGGAATCGAAATTTGCAGGTTCAATTGCTATAAACTCTACCGCTTCGTCGTCGGTCATTTCGGAAATTTGCGTGCAGTAATAGAGATAATAGTTGTCGTCGGGATTGTAGGGCTTGGAATAGTTGAACGCCGTGTAGAGCTGGATTGCGAGGACTGCCGCTATTATCACTGCACCTTTGTGCATGACGAGAGCCTTGTAGGCAGTATAGCTGAAAAGGCTTTTGGGGACGTATTTTGAGAGCGCCGAGGCGGAGCTTCGCCTGATTTCAGAAATACTTATTGACGAGTAGAGGCGGCATACTATTATAGTAACAGCTATGAGTCCGAGAAGAAGGCAGATGGCTGTACAGGCTGACAGCTTTACAGGATAGCCGAAGAAGTTGATGTTGGTGTAGGTTTTGAGGAAGTTTCCGGGCTGAGTGAAGGCGACAAGATTTATGTATTTCAGCGGAGAAAAGATGGAATTTCCCGAAATAAGGGCATACAAAGCCGTTTCCACAGCGGCTGTTGCTATAGTCACGACGTAGGCAATTATGTTTGAAAGCCTTATAAACAGGGCGGAGATTATCAGGGCACATAGTGTAAGTGCGAATAACTTTACAACAAAGTCGAAGACAAGAAGCTCACTGACAGTTATTGCAAGATTACAGCCCAGATATCCTTCGAGAGACTGCACCGCACGGCTCAGGTCTCCAAGCCCGCAACGATATGCACCTATAGCCAGATTGCTCAGATACATGATTCCGAAAGTTGCGAAGCACACTGTGAAGACTACCGCAGATTTTGCGAGGGCAAGCCTTGCTCTGCCATATTTCAGAGGCTTTATGAGAGTCACGACGCCGGATTCTCTGTCTTTGTAGAAGACGGCTGTCACACAGGCAAGAAGCGAGAACATCACAAGTATGTCTGTAGACACGTTGTCGGTCGCCAGAAGAACGCCGTCAGATGGTGCATAGGTCGGCGTGACGTCATGGACAGCTTCATATGCCGACGGAGTTTTTACTATATTTCGGTATGAAAAGCTGTCGGTGTCAGCGAAAATGGAGACAGAGGTCATCGTCTCAGCAGTAGTATTGATTTCAGCAAGATAGTCCTGATAGCCTAAAATCTCTTCAAGCCGGGAGATTTCGCCGCTCAGGATATACATATCCTGCCAGTAATATTCGCAATATACCGGCTCGCCCGTCTGCCGGATGGTCTGATATAATTCTTCGTCATATTCGAGAGCTTCCTCGGCGGTCATACCGCTTACGTTTTCCAAGTAGGCTTTATACTCAGCATCCGAAAAGTTGCCGAAACTCTTTGTTGAGGCGATATACACATTCAGAAGAATCGCCGCCGCAGTCACTAAGAGGAAAGCCTTGCTGAGAAAGAGCTTATAAAGCTCGTTTTGAAAAATTCTCATCACATATCACCGTACAACTGCATATACAGTCCTTCAAGGGTTTTCTCGCCTTCTGTGACCTGTGCCGTCAGCTCGTCCACAGTTCCGCTGTCGATGAGTTCCCCGGATTTGAGAAGCAGGATGCAGTCGGCGATTGTCTCAATGTCCGAAACTATGTGGGTCGAGATGATGACTATCATGTCTTTTGAGAGTGAGGAGATAAGATTTCTCGTTAAGACCCTCTGCTTCGGGTCGAGACCGGCTGTGGGTTCATCCAGGATAAGAAGATGCGGGCTTCCGAGGAGCGACTGGGCGATAAGGGCACGCTGTTTCATTCCGCCGGAAAAGCCGCCTATTTTCTTGTTTGCGACATCCGAAAGCTCGACAAGCTCTAAAACCCTTGTGATTTCGCCGTCAATCGCAGACTTTTCGATTCCTTTGAGCGCCGCTATGTAGCCCATGAAGCGTTTTAAGGTGAACGACGGGTACAGTTCCTGCTGTTGCGGCATGAAGCCGATTTCGGAGCGATATTTCGAGCCAAGGTCACGGATATTTTCGCCGTTCCAGAGAATCTCTGAACCTTTGTCGGGGTCAAGATTCTGGGTCAGGATGTTCATAAGCGTTGACTTCCCTGCCCCGTTCGGTCCTAAGAGCCCATAGATGCCGTCGGAGAAGTCGAAAGAAAAGTCTTTCAGAGCGTGCTTACTGCCGTAGTGCTTGTTGAGGGTTGAGATTTTCAGGGTGTTCATAATTCTGCTCCTATAAGTTCATCCTCCGCAATCTTCACATAGCAATAATCACCGTCAAGATACTTCAGAACAAAGCCGTTGTCGGCGTGGTAAACAACCGAATATGAGTAGTTGTCGCCCAAGTTAAGGCTATACTGCTTTCCTGTGGAGATTTCTGTGGCAACTTTCGACCATGTGTCGAAGATATAGCCGCCACAGACTTCATAGGAGCCGGAGCCGACTTCTATCTCTTCGCCGTTCGGCGTGAGGACGATTTTTCCGGTGTCGCCGTTCAGAATAAGATAGCCGTTCGACCATTCGGAGATATTCCAGATGTCGCTTTCCGAAAACTCGCCGGTCTCGATGTTATACATATAGTAGTCATAGTTATACCAGTCGGTATTCTTGTAGTCATCCTGCATGATGTCCTCGATCGTCGGCTCGTCACCTTTGAGGTAGCTATACTGAAAATAGATTTTGCCGTTATATTCGCCATAGACCCAGTCTCCGCCACCGTCATACGAGCCTACCTCCGCTATTTCGGTATACTCGCCGGAAGAAAGGGAGTAACTGCAGAAATATATCGTCCTCTGATTGGTGCTCGTGCCGTAGGCATCATAAACACTTTCTTCGGAACAGAAATAGATTGTATCGCCGGTAAGGACTATTCTTTCATAAACGTTTACAGTTCTGTTCGAGACGGTTTTGAGCTTCACGCGTGAGGTTCCGTCGGTCTCTGCGCTGTAAATCGAGAAGTAATTTTCATAGCCGTCATCGCCCATTGAAACGCCAGTCACGAAATAATAGAGCTTACCGTCATACAAAAACGGGTGATTATACATTCCGAAGGAGGGGCAGGTGTCCGAATCGGCATGGGTGCAGTTCGGATAAGGGCAGACGATAACCGACACCATGCTCTCAAAGTCCACAAAGTGAAGCCTTGACAAGGAGTCGACAAACAGCTCCCCGCCCTCGCCGACATCTGTATACTCGCTTATAACCCTTGAAGTAGATTCGGTTTCATCTATGCCGCTATCCCCGCAAGAAGTGAACACAGATAGACAAAGCGTGATTGCAAGAATTACTGATAATAGCTTTTTCATGATTGGCTCTCCTTCCATTCGGCGTATTGTCTGTTGGCTTCGGCGATTATGTCCTCTATGCCGGCTTCTTCAAGAAGATTTCGGAAGTCGGAAAGATACTCGTCAAAGTCGGTGTATTCCGTGAGCCGGTTATATGTCATCTCGCCCATCACGCCGAGAACATCCACACACTGCTGATACACTTCGCTGTCGTCAAACACAAAGTCGAAGTCTTCGTTGACATATGCTTCTTCGAGGGATGTCTTGTATACTTCGGCGATATTGGATGGTTGTCGGGTTGTAGGAATGTTCAGCAAAAGATTTGCAAACTGTTCATATGAGAAGTAGTATGAGGAGCTGCTGATTCTCCCGTCGCTGTACATTTCCGATTCATAATCGGCGTAACACATACGCTTATTGAGTTCCTCGTCTGTGAGCATGGTTGCGATGAAATCAAATGCCATGTCCTGATTTTCACTGGTGTTGCTTACTCCGAGAGCATAGCAGAAGGTCATATCTCTTGTGAGGACCGGCTGTGAATCGTCATACACAGCATATACTTGCTTATAAATCGGTTCACCGGTTTCGATGTCGGTATCTGCCCAGTGGTTGAAGACCTCGCCACTTTCCGGCGGGTAATCTACTATACAATCAAGGGCAAAATACGATGTGGTGTAGGCTGTCGTCAACAAGTCTTCATTATAGAGTGTAAACGCCGTCTGCAAAGTGGAGATAAAGTCTTCATCATCAAGCCAACTTATAGCGGCTTTGTTTTCGGCGTCCCAATATACTCCCGACGTAAGCTCGGTTTTATCGTAACTGGTATCAACAAGCAGTGACGAAAATGATGTGTAAACGGCTTTGCTCACGCTTTCGCTTTGGATAGTCTCAAGCAAGTCTGACTGTTCGGTAAACGACTTTGAAAAGTCATAGCCGTATTCATCTGCCAATGCGGCATCTATATAATATAGATGAGTGGACTTAATGGAGCCGTTGCAGTTGATTCCATAGATGGTGCCGTTATATCTGTATGCCTTCCAGAGGTTCTCAGGCATCATCGAATAGAGAGTCTGCCCGACCTCGGTATTTTCAAGATAATCGTCAAGCGGCAAAAGCAAATCGTCTCTTATGGCGTAATAATAATTTGCGGTGCTGATGATGTCAATCTGTGTTCCGCTGTCAACCTTCTCTTTCAAGCCGCTGTACCAATCGGCAAGTCCTACATTCGAGCAGTAATCGCTGTAGACCGCATTGGTTTCGGTGAACTCGAAGCATATGACATAATCCTTGCCGAGCTCACTTAGATATTCGTTGACGGCTTCGGTTATATAGTAGTATCTGTTGCTACCGATACACGCAACTACAAGAACCGTCTTGTCGGGGTATGCCGCCTGAACCTCATCATATGTCTGAATATCAGGTGATTTTGAATACTGTGCAGTTCCGCCATCCTCAAACTCCTCATAGTACTGTATATAACCGTCATCGTCCATCCACGAGGTGATGTAATACTCGTGAGTAGTAGCTTCGGTGGCGGTTGCGGCTGTAGTCGTAGCCGCCGTTGTGGTTTCGCTTTCCTGCAAGGTTTTGCTTCCGCAACCGCAGAGGGAAAATACCAAAGATACCGCTAAGATAAGTGATAAGAGTTTTTTCATGATTTAATCTCCTCTCCGATGAGTTCACTTTCCGCAACTTTGATATACCCATCATCCTGCCTGATGATATAGCTCCCATCAAGGTACCAGACGACCCAGCCGTCATAGTCGCTGACGCTGTATCTCTTGCCGGTTCTGAGGTTGATGCACTCGCGGTCAGTGCCGCCGGAGAAAAGCATGTCGTTCACCACGCTATAGGTTGACATTCCAAGCGGGGTGAAGTTTTCGTAAATGCTCTCGTTGCCTTTGGAATCGAAAACGGTCACGGTGGTGCCGGATATAGTGATGAAATAGTCGCTGTCGACAACGAAGTTGTCATAGCTGTCATCGGAGCCGGGCATATCCCAGTCTGCAAAGCTTTCCGAGGCGATGTCATAGCAACAGTAGTGATTCTCATAAAGAGCTGTGAACTCGTCCCAGTGCTCCATCATATAGTCAAAGTCTTCCCACTCCTCGCCCAAGGCTCATCGAGGGCATTCTCGGTCAGGTAGATTTTGCCGTTATATTCGCCGTAGATTGTCACCCCGCCGTCATAGCCGGAGTCGAGTTCTCCCAAGCAATAAAAGCTCTCGGTGGAATAGTCAAACCGATAGAGATAAAAAGTCTCGTTGCCGGTGGCGATGAAGTTGACGGCATCAAACTCCGATTCCGTGCCGACAAAATATAGCGAATTTCCGACCAACAGTGCCTTTTCCGAATGGTAAAGCTCGATATTCTCGGCAGTCGTGACTTTGCGGCGGTTGGAGCCGTCTATGGAAGCCGAATAGGCAACAAGATTATTCTGCGGCAAGCCGTCGCTGTTTGTGACAGTTTCCTGCACGAAATAGTAAAGCCCGCCGTTCACCGCTACGGGATGATTGACGATGCCATAGGCTGTACATTCGTCCGGGTCATTATGAAGACAGTTCGGCTTTGAGCAGATATAGGTGTAAGCCATGGTTGTAAAGTCGATATACATAAGCTTCTCGCCGTCCTCGTAAAACTCGCCGTTGTTATATAGGTTCGAGAAGACATAAACCGCCGACGACTCCTCATATCCGTCAAGAGTCTCCGTTGTAATCCTGCTCCCGCAGGACGTAAGCATCAGCACTGCCAATAATACCGCTAAAATTTTAATCATAGTTGTTCGCCCTCCATTCCGAATACTGCCGGTTTATCTCCTCTAAAAGCTCATCAATCCCCGCTTCTTCAAGCTCGGATTTCAGAGCGGCAAGGTCTGCTTCGACCGATGAATAGCCTACATATGAGTGGTTCCAGGCGGCTCTTTCCACAGCCGCATTGAGCTCTTCATAGCCTCTGACATCAAATGCAAAGCCTATTGCTTCGCTTTCATCGGCGGGAGTTGCCGTTTCAAGAATTTCCTTACAAAGTTCGTTCATATTATCCGGCATATCTCCCGAGCTGTCGGAATATGGCAGGCTTATAAGCGGGTTATAGAACCTGAACATATCCAGCACCGGGCGGGCATCCGACACGACACCATCGATGATATTATAGTCATCGCCATCTATGCCGTAGGTCAGAAGATTATTTAAGTATGAATCCGTCTGGCTAAGAAGTATAAAATCAAATGCTTCGGATTTGTATTCCGAGCCGGAATAAATCCCGATTCCGCCCAAAGCCTGAGTATAGTGGTAATCGGACATCGGCACAACCGTGTAATCCTCGGTGTTATCTTTTGAATCAACTATCTTCTGAATATGAGACCTTATTTCAAACCTCAGCGGATTAACATAAATGAAGCAATCGTCAAGCCCAACGATGTCGTAATTTTCTAGGACACCAGCATTTTTCAGCTCGTACATCATTTCGAGATACTCTTCCAATTTCTCGCTGTCTGCAAGGCTTACCGCAACTCTGTTTTCACTGTCGAAGGAAATACCGTCCATGTAAATGAAATGATCAATAAGATATGCCGAAGAATAGCCAGCTGAAACTCCCGCACAACCTTCGGTCTTCATTACTTCTTCTATAATATCAAGCTGTTCGGTTATGGTTTTGTCAAAATCCCAGCCGTATTTTTCGGCAAGCTCGGTATTGATATAGTAGTAGCAATCTGCTCTTACGCCGACTTCATATCCACCAAAATTATAGAGATTGCCATTTACTCTGAATGAGTCCCAGTATTCTTCTGGCAGAGAGTTATAATACGTCATAGCCTCCTCTGAGCTTTCAAAATAGCTGTCAAGAGGTTCATAAATTCCATCGTAGATATTGCTGTAATAAGCATGGATGAGTCCGTTTCCAACAGTTAGTGAACAGCGGGTAAGTATGTCAACCTGTTCACTCGATTCAAGCTGTTCTATATAAGCATCTCTTACATCGTCATAGTAGAGTGAGGCGTTATAAAAGTCAACCGGCGAAAAGCAGATGACGTAATCCTTGCCGAGGGAAACAAGATAATCGTTGATGGTGTCAATGGGTATGAGCCTTGTATCTTCTGCGGGATAATCATACCCGAGCCAGACTAAAACCGTCTTGTCTGGGTACCTCGCCTGAATTTCGTCTGCCGACTCATAGTAATTAGGGTAGTATTTATGTCTGTAGATGTTTGTACTGTGTCCGTTTACATAGGTCTCCTCTACTATCAATACGCCGTTTTCCTCCGTCCATGAAGTGACGTAATATTCTTCGCTTTCGGGAACGGTCGTGACGGCTGTGGTAGTAGCCGCCGTTGTGGTTTCGCTTTCCTGCGGGAGGTCTTCGGACGATTTTCCACAACCGCAGAGGGAAAATGCCAAAGTTGCTGCTAAGATAAGTGATAAGAGTTTCTTCATGAGTTTGTCTCCTTCCATTCTGAATACTGTCTGTTTACTTCATCCAGAAGCTCATCAATGCCTGCTTCTTCAAGCTCGGATTGCAAGGCGGAGAGGTCTGCCTCGACTGACGAATAATACAAGTATGAGTGATTCTTCACGACTTCCTGAACAGCACAGTAGAGTTCTTCATATCCTCGGACGTCAAAGGCGAAGCCGACGGCTTCACTTGCATCTGCCGGTTGGGCTTTTTCCAGAATCTCCGCAAGCAGTTCGTTCATATCTTCTGGCATATCGCCGTAGGAATCGGTTATCAGCGGATTGGTGAAACGGTAATTTATCAGATATGGCTCATCTTCACTATTGCCGAACGAAAGAAGATTGTTGAGGGTGCTGTCGGTCTGGGTGAGAAGGATGAAGTCGAAGGCTTCGGTTTTATGCTCGGAGGCGGAATAGATGCTGACTCCTCCAGCGGAGGATGAGGTGTAGGTGAAGCTTGTATTGTCGGCAACGGTCGTGAAATCAGAATAGGTGTCATCGCCGGTTTCAAACTGGGTCTGTTCGCCTGTGAAGGACTTTCCCAAGTTGAGGGAATAGGTGCTTGTCGATATGCCATAGCTTGCGAGATACATACCGCTGTAATTCTCCGCATCGTCAAAGATTAGCCCTCTGTTTTTGAGTTCATACCAGAGCTCAAGGCTTTCAGAAAAACTGTCGCTGTCAGCGAGACTGACAATTCCGTCATCATAGGAAGTGCCGATTATTCCCGCAAAAACAGACTCTTTGTAGAGGCTCGAATAACTGACCTTGATTCCACGGCAGTTTTCTTCGGTCATAATGGTCTCTATGAGATCAAGCTGTTCAAGCAGCGATTTATCATAGTCCCAACCGTACTTGTCGGCAAGCTCGGTATTGATGAGATAGTAGTTCGCGGCGGTTCTTCTCACTCCGAGACTGAAGCCACCGAAGCCGTAGAGAGTGCCGTTCACCTTGAAGGATTCCCAATATTCTTCCGGAAGCGAGCTGTAATACTCTGTCGCCTCCTCAGAACTTTCAAAGTAGCTTTCAAGCGGCTCATAGATTCCGTTCAAAGCATTGTAATAATAAGCTGTGATAATCGGCTCGTCGGAACTTGTAACCATAACCGTCAGAATGTCCGCTTGCCCGCCGGATTCTATATAATCAGTAAAGCAGTCGAGCATGGAGTCATAATCTCCATTATCATACTTAATTGTTGCCGCAGTCATGTTCAAGGGATAGTAGCACAGGACATACTCCTTGCCGATGGAGACAAGATACTCGTTGATTTCATCTATAGGAATCTCAATTTCGAGACTGCTGTCAGCCGTCAGAGCAAATCCGCCCCACACAAGAACCGCTTTATCGGGGTATTCGGCTTGGATTTCTTCGGCGGTTTTGTAAGAATAAAGAGTTAATCCAGTGTATAGAGCATCGTTGTCAATCTCACTGGTTTCGCCGGTGGCTTGCTTGGTTGTAGAGGCGGTTGTAGCGGCAGGCTCATCTTCGGACATGCTTCCGCAGGATGTGAAAATTGTCAGGCAAAGTGTGATTGTGAGAATTATGGATAGTAATCTTTTCATGGTGAACCGCCTTTCTGAAAATGCCGGAAGATTTCTGTTCTTACAATAATAGACACCAGATTTGGGCGGATGGGTGCATGAAAAGCCAAATTAATTACCTGAGAATTGTAATAAAAATCCCTCCCGACTGATGCCGGGAGGGAATGGTATATGTGTTATAATTAACTTATTTCCTACTTCTTCAAATCATCCTCCAGGACAACCACGTTATGATAGAACATCGAGCGGGCT
>JAJQGB010000005.1 GCA_021200775.1 Oscillospiraceae bacterium | reverse complement strand
TTGATTATTATATCACAGCTTCTCAGGTTTGTCAAGCCCTTTTTAAAACTTTTTTTCAAAAATTTTTTCGGACTTTTTTGAGGGTGCTATCGCTTTGCGAAAGAACTCGTAAGAGTTCTTTCCGAGATAGACCCGTCAGGGGATGTCTCGTAGACAGCTTTAATAATATATCACAGTTCGATTCGATTGTCAACCCCCAATTTTCACTTTGTAGAAAATTCGACTTTTTGCACAATTTTGCGACCTTTGTATGTGCAATATGCACAATACGGCATACTTTTCTCGCCCAGTATATCCATTTTCTTTCAGGAATTATCCCGATTTCGTGCGCTATACTAATCCCAAAAGCAAAACGAAAGGAATTCGTTATAATGAAATCTATTTCTTCAAAACTCAGAACTCTTATTATAATGGTAGCCGCTCTGGCTCTAACCCTGACGGTCACCACTACTTCGACAATTGGCGGCGGTTTTACCGCCGGACTCAGAACCGGCTCATCGGAAGCTCTCTCAAAACTCGGCTCCGAAGGCTCGGAGGTCACTGCAATCCAGGAAGCCTTGCAGGAGCGAGGGCTCTTCTCTGGAGAAGTCACCGGCTACTACGGCACCAAGACTCAGACGGCGGTCAAGCGGTTCCAACAGCAGAAAGGCTTGACGGTTGACGGAATCGCCGGTCCAGAAACCCTTGCGGCGCTCGGAATCAGCATCGGCTCCGTTCCGGAAGCCACTGAGTCCAATATAAATCTCCTGGCACAGATTATCTCCGCCGAAGCCAGAGGCGAACCGTATGAAGGACAGGTCGCAGTGGGTGCAGTTGTCCTCAACCGAGTCGAGCACCCGTCATTCCCCGACACCATATCCGGCGTAATCTATCAGGAGGGCGCATTTTCGGCGGTCGATGACGGTCAGTTCTGGGAGCCGGTCGAGGACTCCTGCTACGACGCCGCCCGAGACGCCCTCAACGGCTGGGACCCATCCGGCGGCGCTATCTACTATTATAATCCGGACAAGACTTCCAATGCGTTTATCACGTCACGACCGGTGATTACGAAGATTGGGAATCATCTATTCTGTTCGTAAACCCCTCCGTCTGCGCCTGCGGCGCATCCACCTCCCCTTTCAGGGGAGGCTATTTTTATTCTCCCAGAAGCTTATAAGGAGCCAAAAAAAGGCTCCCCTGAAAGGGGAGCTGTCAGCCGAAGGCTGACTGAGGGGTTTCCGAAAATTACTTCTTATTCTTAATCTCTTCCGCCACCATATCAACAAACTCATCCATCTGCATGGTAGTCGTATCAGTGTGGTCTCTGCGGCGGACGGAGACGGTGCCTTCCTCCTGCTCACGGTCGCCGATGACGAGCATGTAAGGAACACGGGAAACCTGAGCTTCTCTTACCTTGTAGCCGGTCTTCTCGGCACGCTTGTCGGCGGTGCATCTGATTCCCTTTGCCTTCAATGCTTCGATAATCTTATCGGTGTACTCGTTGTTGCGGTCGGTAATCGGGAGGACTCTTACCTGCTCGGGTGCGAGCCATGTCGGGAACTTGCCGGCATAGTGCTCGATAAGAACGCCCATGAATCTCTCGATTGAGCCGAAAACGACACGGTGAATCATTATCGGGCGGTGCTTCTGACCGTCGGCGCCGATATACTCCGCCTCAAACTTCATCGGGAGCTGGAAGTCGAGCTGGATGGTGCCGCACTGCCATGTTCTGCCCAAAGAGTCCTCGATGTGGAAGTCAATCTTCGGTCCGTAGAATGCGCCGTCGCCTTCATTTATAGTATAAGGAAGGTTCATCTCTTCGAGAGCCTGCTTCAGAGCGTCGGTTGCGTGCTCCCAGTCTTTGAGCTCGCCCATGTGGTCTTCCGGCATTGTCGAAAGCTCGACTGCATACTTGAATCCGAAGAGGCTGTAAACCTCGTCAATAAGGCGGACAACTCCCTTGATTTCGTCGGTAATCTGGTCTTCAGTCATGAAGATGTGGGCATCGTCCTGAGTGAAGCATCTTACTCTCATAAGACCGTGGAGCTCGCCGCTCTTTTCGTGACGGTGGACAAGTCCCAACTCGCCGATTCTCATCGGAAGGTCTCTATAGGACCTCGGCTCCGACTTATAAACGAGCATTCCGCCCGGGCAGTTCATCGGCTTGATTGCGAAATCGGTGTCGTCGATGACGGTTGTGTACATATTCTCTTTGTAGTGGTCCCAGTGACCGGAGGTCTCCCAGAGGTGGCGGTTGAGAATCATAGGTGTCTGAACCTCGACATAGCCCTCACGGGTGTGGAGCTCACGCCAGTAGTTGATGAGCTCGTTCTTGATAATCATGCCGTTCGGAAGCATGAACGGGAATCCGGGACCCTCTTCGCTTATCATAAAGAGCTTCATCTCTTTGCCAATCTTGCGGTGGTCACGCTTCTTTGCCTCTTCGAGTCTCTGAAGATACTCCTCCAAGTCCGCCTTTGAGGTGAACGCAGTTCCGTAGATACGGGTGAGCATCTTGTTCTTCTCGCTTCCACGCCAGTATGCACCGGCAACGGAAGTCAGCTTGAAAGCCTTGACCTGTGAAGTGTAGGTTACGTGAGGACCGGCGCAGAGGTCGACATACTCGCCCTGCTTGAAGAAGCTGAGTTCCTCGTCCTCAGGCAAATCGTTGATGAGCTCGACCTTGTAGGGCTCGTTAAGGTCTTCCATGAGCTTCAGAGCTTCGGCTCTCGGAAGAGTGTATCTTTCGAGCTTTAAGTTCTCCTTGCAGATCTTCTTCATCTCGACTTCGAGAGCGTCGAGCTCCTCCTGAGAGAAGCCGCCTTCCTTGTCGAAGTCATAGTAGAAGCCGTCCTTGATGGAAGGACCGATTGCGAGCTTGGTGTCGGGATAGAGCCTCTTGACAGCCTGCGCCAGGATATGCGCCGCAGTGTGCCGAAGCGCACCTCTTCCGACTTCGTCCTCAAAAGTATGCTCCTCAATGTGTCCGTCGTGGAAAATTACTTTCATTTTATATATTCCTCCTGCAAAAAATTTACTAATCAAAAACGCCCTTATCCGGACTATTTCTGTCAGGACAAGGGCGCAGTGCGCGGTTCCACCTTGATTTATCACTCAAAAATCTTTATCGCAGATTATACGGTGAGCTTACGAACTTCGTCCATCACTCACTGCTCCGGGGCGGTGTCCAGTATCCCAGGTCGCACCCTGCTTCCACCAACGCAAGGCTCTCTATCCCGGCCAAAGACAGGCTTCCCCATCAACGCTTTACTTTTTATAGTGTAACACCGGGAAAGGGATTTGTCAAGAGAAAATTTGAAGCTAAAACGCAGAATTTTAGTTTCTGAATTTTATTGACAAGAGCCAGACTGTGTGGTATAATGCAGAAAGCGAGAGAGTGAAAAAACGGCTTGACCTTTTTTGCGAGTATTCTATGCTTGCATATTATACTTAAGGGAAAGAGGTGATAGCTCCGTATGACTTTATCTGAAGTTCTGCTTCTTTTAGACCTCATTACGTCTATCGTCTTTGGAACTCTCGGTCTTACGATCGGGAACAAAAAGAAATAGTCGAGAGCTAGCTTGAAAGTCCCGACCAATCTCCAATCTTTAGTGCAGCTCACAACTGCACCTTATAGGTTGAGTCGGAGCTGTTACAGCGGCTCCGCTCTCTTGCTATTATTATACCCCGAAAAAGCTTCAATGTCAATAGATTTTTTAGTGCTCCGCAAAAGTTTTAGCCTTTGCGGAGCATTTACTATTTATTACAGCATTTCCGTCGGCTTCGGACCGAGAAGCGACTTCTCAATCTCCTTGCCCTTCTTGGCTACGACTATCTTCTGCAGAACCAGATTCTGGTCCATGCCGTAGATGCGGAGGGTGTGCGAGCCTTGTGTGAGATGAACAGTGTATTCGGCGGTTCTGCCGGCACGCTGGATGGTGTTGTCCCACAGGTAGCCGGAGCCGGCAATATAGCCCTTGCCGAGGGTGTCGACGGTGGCGATGTCGCCCGAGTCAATCATGACGCCCATATTCAGCTTGTCGCCGTGGTCGAAGGAGAGATTGCAGTTCTGACCGACATAGAAGGTGAACTTGTAATCGCCGCCGGCTTCAACAGCAAAGTTATAATCGAGCCAAGCGCCGTCTCCTGCCGCAAAGTTCTCGGAAAGTACCGGGAGCATCTTCATAGACGACTTGCCCTTGCCGTAGCCGTCAAGCTCGACAAAGTTCACTTCGCCGTTCTTTGAAGCGCCCGAATTTACAAATTCATTTGAATTCATGACGGTGAAGCCGCCAGCCGGAAGGTGAAGCTTCGGGAGAGTGTATGAACTCGTGTCGATAACATTCGCCGAAACTGCGATTTTAACCGAGTTATACTGAGATTTTACGGTAATTGAACCGGTTTTACTCTCAGAGAGCTTCGACCAGTCAATCGAGACGTTAAAGCTTGCGTACTCGTCATACTTGCCGGTCTTGTCGCCTTCGATTACGATGAAATCGTCCGACGTGGTTACTTCATAAGAGAGCTCGCCAACTCCGGCGTTTGTGAGATTTACGGTGTAGGACTGGTTTGCAGTCGAATCGAATCCAGGAAGCTTCGGTTTGCCCTTCAAAGCGTCCTTCGGAGTGTTCTTGCGATAGCCCTTTCTGTCCTCGGGAAGGTCGACTATCATAAGCGGTTCTTTGAGGGAGTGAACGGTGTGCGGAATAATCTTGACAGCAGATTCGGTGTTCCAGCTTGCATAGTTCATGTGCGAACGTGCGGTGACACGACCTAAGATTTCATCGTGATAGGTCTTCATATAGTCTGGCGCCGCAAGCATGATTCCGTGCCACTTTGAAGTTCCGGAGAATTCTTCGCCCAGAGCGCAGTATTTCTCGGAGAGCTCCTCATCATATTTAAGATACTTCTCGATGAGCCCGGCAAGAGTGTTAGCAACTGTAGAGCCACGACCGCAATAAAGCTTGTTGTAGCTGTAGAGAATCTGGATTCTCACGACATTTGCGCTTGCAACTGCCGGATAGTAAACCATCTGATAGAACGGGATGTAGCAGTCGGAGCTTTCGGGGATTTTCGCCATTAACGCATCGGCACGGGCAATCATGTCCTCAGCGAAGAGAAGCTTATCTCTGGCTTCGCCGTAGTAAAGCGGGCTGTAGCTGAATTCGCCTTCGCTCTTTAAGGTCTCCGGCTTGCAGATTCCGTTGAGCCAGGTGTAGTCGTAGAGAAGAGATGCAATCGCCGAAATCTCTTTTTCGCCGATATTTTCGTCTGCCGCAAAGTGCTTTCTCGCCCAGACTTTGAGGTATTCGTCGCAGTTGTTAGGATTAGACGAACCATAGGTCTCATAGTCATAAGCCAAGTCCATGAAGTAGCTAAGCGGAAGCTCCATCGGTCTGATGTCGCCGACGTTTACAATCCACGCATCGTCGATTCCGTAGTCATATGCGGCGGTGAGGTTCTCCCAGGAACGCTGAAGCGGCATTGTGTTAATCCACATTGAGGTTTTCGGCGCTCCGACATAGTCGAAGTGATAGTAAAGCCCCCAGTTGAACTTGTCGCCCTCGCCGATTTCGGGAAGTGTCCGGAGGTAGCCGTTATTGTCCTCGCAGAGCATGACTATACGGTTGGTGTCAGCACCAAGAAGTCCGGTAACGTCCGGGTCGTCACGGAGTCCCTTGCCGAGTGCGGCGGAAGGATTGTCACGTGAACCGCCATACCAGCAGTTTTCAACCTCTTTATATACAGCCAGGAGTCTCGGAGCGTTTTCAACTCCGTGATTCGTTAAAATTCTGTCCTGAGTTCTTAAAACAGCCTTCAAGAGCTCGATATTTTCTTCTGTAGTGAGAGTGTGGTTCTTGTCATCTATCAGGACTGAGTCGTTCTCGCCACGCATACCGATTGTGAACATTGTGTTGAGTCCGCCGTTACGGTATATTGCGTCGCTCCAGAACTGCTCGATGTTGTTCG
Organism: Oscillospiraceae bacterium; assembly: GCA_021200775.1. Taxonomy (GTDB): domain Bacteria; phylum Bacillota; class Clostridia; order Oscillospirales; family Ruminococcaceae; genus Faeciplasma. The sequence goes on along the minus strand of JAJQGB010000005.1, from coordinate 20,255 downwards.
GGTTCAGAAGATAGTTCCAGACCTTCTGCCCACGGTCGGTCGGAATTTTCGGGTCTCTATATGTGATTTCGCCCTTCCAGTAAGCCTGGAGCTTGCCCCATTCCTGACCGCTTCTTGCCATCGGCTCGTGGTGGGAAGCGCCTACCGTAACGCCGTATCTGTCCGCCAAAACTGCGTTCGCAAGAGTCATCGGATATTCTCCGGGTTTAAGATATCCCGGCTTTTCAACTGCCGTGTCGGTTTTCGGCTCATCTACAGCCGCATTTTCGTGACCCGGCTGGTCGCAGTACATAAGACCGCCCAATTTGTGGTGGTACTTCTTTTCGAGCTCCGCAAACTTCTCATAGTGCTCATCATCGGGAGTGACGCCCTCCATGCCGTCGATGGAGAAGTCGTTAGACCACATTGCGGGCCACATGTAGTTGCCCTTAAGCCTCAGAATCAGCTTGAAGACTTCGTCGTAGAACATGTAGTTCAAGCCCCCGAAGTGGCTGTCGGCAAAGCCGTTGAAGCAAGGGTTCTCGTCGTTCATGAAGAAGCCTCTGAAGTTGACGGAAGGTCTCTTTGAAACGGTTTCGAGCTCGCCTGCCTTTACGGAAAGCTTTGGAAGCTTCTTCGGCTTGACATCAGCCCACCATATCCACGGGCTGACGCCGAAGATGTCCTGGGTGATGTGGAAAAGTCCGTAAATCGCTCCACGCTTGTCTGAGCCGGCGATGACGACTTTGGTTCTCTCGCCATCGGTGAGAACTTTAATCTCGTATCTCTCCCAGTTGGGCGACTTGAAATCGCCATCTGAGGGAGAAATCTCAAAGTCGACGCCCTGAGCCTTGATGAGTTCGTCCGAGACAAGCCCCGCAACGATGTAAACTCCCGACTCCGGCTCCTCAAAGACAACCTCCGGTCTTGCACAGCCAAGAGCAACGACGTCGTCCGAATAAGCTTCTGCAATCAGGGAAAGCCCATCAAAAGCCGCACCCGACTTGTCAATAAATACCGGAGCCGCAACCCGGGCATCTGCCAGAACAATATCTAAATTTTTGTCGCAAAAATTCATATTTAATCCTCCATAGGTATAAATGCCTATATTAATCGGAGATATTATACTATAGGTCGGGCAGACTTTCAAGTCATTTTTATGGGGTTTGTGGTTAAAAATTAAAAAAGAAAACCCACCTTCCGGTGAGCTTTCTCTTTCTGCAGACTGCGTAACAGTCTATCAGCACAAAATTTATCTGAGGGCAAAGATGTTAGCTTGTTCAGGCGACGCTATGCTTTACTCTGTCTTCGACTTCGGCACGCTTGGCGTTGTTGAAGCGGTCGAGAGTTCCGACGAGATAGCCGGTGATGCGTCTTATTCTCTCAAAATTTGCAGAAGCAAAGTGGTACTCGATGTCGACATAATCACCATCGGGACGAAGTGTCATTTCATCTATAACCTTGCCTTTGTTAATGCTTTCTGCTCTTGAAATGTACTGAGCAACCTCTTCATCGGTCATTTCCCCGATTACATTTACCTTCATTTGACTTCCTCCCTATCAAGTGTTTTAACCCATAAATCTTGGGCTCGTCTATAATGATACCACAATATCTTGAGGTTGTCAATAGGGAATTGAAAGAAAGTTTACCCCATAACAACACTTACCGTGTGCTCCGTCCCAGCTTCAAACACCGGCAGAACATTTCCTGACAGTCTCACTCCGTCACAGACAATGGACTTGACGCCCTTGGAGATGTTGTCGGGGTTCTTGACGTCTATGTTGTAGACACAGCCTCTGTACTCACGTCTGACTGTAAAGCCGTCCCATGAGGTCGGGATGCTCGGATCAATCTTCAAGCCGTCCCAGTCGGGAGCGATTCCTAAGATATACTGCGAGATTGCGACGAAGTTCCATGCGGCAGTTCCTGTCAGCCAGGAGTTCTTTGCCTCGCCGACGACGGGGGCGTCCCTTCCAGAAACCATCTGAGCGTAGACATACGGCTCGGTCTTGTGGATTTCGGAGATGTCCTCGTTATAGACGGGAGAAATCTTGGAATAATACTCAAATGCTCTGTCGCCGTGACCGACATACGCCTCGGCACAGATTATCCAGCCGTTGTTGTGGCAGAAGACGCTTCCGTTCTCCTTGTAGCCTTCCGGGAATGAACCGATTTCGCCATACTCGACGTAGTATCTTGAATACGGAGGATAGAGGAGGACGAGTCCCTGGTCGCAACTGAGGTACTTGTTGACGCTTTCAAGAGCTCTCAAATCTTTTCCGGACTCGGCGCCGATGCCAGCCATAACTGCGAAGCCCTGCGGCTCGATGAATATCTTGCCCTCGTCGCACTCCTTCGAGCCGATTTTTCTTCCGAAGTCGTCATAGGCTCTTACGAACCATTCGCCATCCCAGCCATAGGCAAGAACTGCATCCGCCATCTTCTTCATAGCGGTTTCGGCTTCCTGAGCGTCCTCTTCGAGACCACGTCTGCGGCAGATTTCTACGTATCCGGGAATTGTGAAGTTGAAGAGTGCGGCGACGAATACCGATTCGGCAACCTTACCGTCTTTTGATGTTGTAGTCTGGAAGCTCTCGCCCGATTCGGTCGAGAAGCAGTTTAGGTTAAGGCAGTCGTTCCAGTCGGCTCTCTGAATCAGCGGCAGACCGTGCGGACCTAAGTTTCCGGCAACACGCTTGAAGCTCATCTTTAAGTGGTGGAACATCGATTGAGCCTGCTCGGGGTCGTTGTCATAAGGGACACTCTCGTCAAGTATTGTCCAGTCGCCGGTTTCCTTGATATATTGAACGGTGGAGAGAATCATCCAGAGTGGGTCGTCAGAGAAGTTGCCGCCGACTTCGCCGTTGCCTTTCTTTGTAAGCGGCTGGTACTGGTGGTAGCAGGTGCCGTCGGACATCTGAGTGGCTGCCAAATCGATGATTCTTTCTCTTGCTCTGTCTGGAATCTGGTGCATGAAGCCTAAGAGATCCTGATTTGAATCTCTGAAGCCCATTCCTCTGCCGATTCCGCTCTCAAAGTATGATGCGGAGCGGGACATGTTGAAGGTAACCATGCACTGATACTGGTTCCAGATGTTGACCATTCTGTCGACTTTATTTTCGGGAGTGGTGACTGTAAACTTCGAGAGAAGCTTGTCCCAGTAAGCCTTCAGCTCTTCCAAAGCCTTGTCAGCCTTTTCTGCGGTGTCGAATCTAGCAAGCATTTCGTGAGCGACGGTCTTGTTGAGGCTTCCATCGGGCATGAATTTCTGCTCTACTGGATTCTCACAATATCCTAAAACGAATACCAAATCCTTCTCTTCGCCTGCTTCTAAACTTACTGCTACGCAGTGGGAAGCGACAGGTGCCCAGCCATGTGCGACTGAGTTACGAGGCTTGTTCTCGAAGACTGCATCCGGCTTGTCGAAGCCGTTGTAAAGACCCAGGAACTTCTCCCTGTCGGTGTCAAAGCCGGAGATTGGAGCGTTTACCGAGAAGAATGCATAGTGGTTTCTTCTCTCACGGTATTCGGTCTTATGATATATTGTGCTACCTTCAAGCTCAACCTCGCCGACGCTGAAATTGCGCTGGAAGTTGTTTGCGTCGTCGTTGGCGTCCCAGAGGCACCATTCGACGAACGAATAAAGATTGAAGTCTTTTTTAACGTCGGAGGTGTTCTTTAAGGTGATTTTGTGGACTTCGCCGTTGAAGCCGACCGGGACGAAGAAGGTCTCAGTTACCGAGATTCCGTTCTTGGCACCATTTATAATAGTATACCCCATTCCGTGGCGGCAGGAGTAGCTGTCGAGGTCGGTTTTAACCGGAGACCATGACGGGCTCCATACATCTCCACCATCGTTGATGTAGTAGTAACGTCCACCCATATCGGCAGGTGCGTTGTTATAGCGGTAACGAGTGATTCTTCTTAATCTTGCGTCACGGTAGAAGCAATATCCGCCGGCGGTGTTCGATATCAGCGAGAAAAAGTTTTCCGTTCCCAGATAGTTAATCCAGGGCCACGGGGTTTTTGGCTCGGTGATAACATACTCCTTGTTTTGGTCGTCAAAGTAACCGAATTTCATATACGTTCTCTCCTTCTGTGTTTACCCCTCCACCGGCTTCGCCGGTCCCCCTCCCCTTTCAGGGGAGGCTATTTTCCTTCTCTCAAAGCCCTTGATGGAGGCAGTTAAAGGCTCCCCTGAAAGGGGAGCTGTCGCCGAAGGCGACTGAGGGGTTTCCTCAATTATACTCTATTTTCCTCCGCTTGTCCATATCTCGCGGGGCATTTTTATCAAAAAATGAATAAAAAATCGCCTCACGTGCAAGACTAATCCTGCACCGAAATTTCGGTCAGCTCTTAATATTAAGGAGTGAGTGATATAAAGATACTGGACAGAATCGCCTTGTTTCTTCTTATCGTGGGAGGCATCAACTGGGGACTGGTCGGGATATTCAAGTTCGACCTTGTCGCCTACCTCTTCGGCGGCTCAGCGGCAATTATTTCGAGAATCATCTATATAATAGTAGCCGCCTGCGCCATCTGGTGCGTGTCTCTTTACTTCAGAAATACAAGGTTGATTGAGGAATAATGTAGTTTGACGAAGTCAAACTGTGTTTAGCCGTCCGCCTTTCGGGGCGGGCGGCTGATTTTTCTGAAAAGTGGCAGTCTTATCGAAAAAGTCGTTTGAAAAAGTGGCATTTTTCTTTAAAAACTCCCTTGAAAAAGTGGCAGATATCGTGTATAATAAACGTAGAGCGAGGTAGGGAGGTATACATCATGCTCAGAAGAAAGATTGAAGATACATTATTGAAATGGAAGAATACTCCTCAGCGCAAGCCTCTTATCATAAAGGGCTGTCGTCAGTGTGGAAAAACGAGCTCCGTCCTGGATTTTGCCCACAAGAACTATAAAAACACCGTATACCTCAATTTCTATGAAAATCCCGATTATGCAAAGATTTTTTCGGGCTCGCTGGAAACAGACAACATCGTAATGCTGACTTCTGCGCTCCTGGGGAGCTCTGCTAAATTTGTGCCAGGCGAAACCGTACTTGTTTTAGACGAGATTCAGGAGTGCCCCGAAGCCAGGACGGCTTTAAAGTTTTTCCGGACTGATGGTCGGTACGACGTAATCGGCACAGGTTCACTTCTGGGAGTTCGCGGCTACGGCAAAGAGCCGAAGTCGGTGCCTGTCGGCTCGGAAACGGTTATAACCATGTATCCACTCGACTTTGAGGAATTTCTCTGGGCGAACGGGATAGGTGAAGATGTGATTTCTCTTCTTGACAAATCTCTCGAAATGGTAACTCCCGTGCCGGAAGCTCTCCACGAAAGGATGCGTCAGCTTCTCCTGCAATATACCGTTGTCGGAGGAATGCCGGACGCCGTACAGACATTCGTCAACACCAAACAGATGGATGAAGTTCTTGCAATTCAGCGTGACATAGTCCACTCATATGAAGACGACATGGTGAAATACGCCAGTAATCCCGACAAGCCAAAAATCAAAGAGTGCTTCCAGTCGATTCCGAAGCAACTGAGCAAGGAAAACAAGAAATTCCAGTATTCAGTTGTGAACAAGGGCGCAAACGCCTCAAAATATTCAGGAAGTCTCCAGTGGATTGAGGACGCCGGAATAATCACACGTTGCTACAATCTCTCGATAACCGAGCTTCCGCTTGACGGAAACGCAATAGAAGACTGCTTCAAGGTTTACATGCGTGACTGCGGACTCTTTGTCAGTATGCTCGAAGACGGAACTCAGTATGACATTCTTCAGGGGAATCTTTACGGCTACAAAGGAGCAATTTTTGAGAATCTGATTGCCGATATTTTTGGGAAGATGGGAAGAAAGCTCTACTATTTCCGCAAGGACAGCGGACTTGAAGTGGATTTCGTGATTCGCTACAAAGGCGAATGTGTGCCGGTTGAGGTCAAGTCCACCAGCGGAAACATCAAGAGCACCAAAACGATTTTAAGCCATCCTGAAAAGTACCACGTGAATCATGCAATCAAGCTCGGCGACTACAATGTCGGAACTGCGGACAGTGTTCTCACACTCCCGCTGTATATGGCGTTTCTTCTGAAATCGCCGTAATAATCAATCGGTAGATGTGCTTGCAATCATTGTGGAAATATGCTATGATACATTTGATCATACTCCGGCATCCTACGGGTCCGGGGTTTCTTTTTGTAAACATCCCAATAACCTATGATTTGCACAAATATGGGGGCAGCTAAACTCGGCAATGTAGAGTTTTTACTTAATTTTAAGGCGAATTTTAAGTTATGGCTTGACTTTGGTGGCGGGATGGTGTATACTATCTGGTATATTGGTATATTGGGATGGAAGCGACGAAAGCTTGTCCCGTGGAAGAGTTTTAGAGCATTAGGGGGAGTCAAATGGCTTCACAAACACAAAAATCCGGTAGCAAAGATTACGTTGAAATAGACCTTATGCGCCTTCTGAAGGCAGTATGGCACAACGCTTGGGCGGTTGTATTGGCAACCCTTGTTGGTGCTGTCGTTGCATTTGCCTATGTAACACTGGCGGTAACTCCGCTGTATCAGTCAAAAGTACTGATGTACGTAAACAACTCATCAATCAACCTGAGCACTACGAGCGTCAGCATTTCATCGTCTGATATCTCCGCTTCACAGAGCCTGGTATCAACATATGCCGTCATCATGAACACAAGAACGGTTCTGAATGAGGTTGCAGAGGAAGCGGGTCTTAACTATACTTACAGCCAGCTTTCAAGCATGATTTCAACCTCTGCGGTTGACGACACCGAAGTTTTCCAGGTCGTCGTAACAAGCCCAGACCCCGAGGAAGCGGCTCTCATCGCAAACACGATTGCAGAAGTCTTCCCGGACGTCGTTTCGGACATCGTTGAAGGTTCGTCTGCAAAGATTGTCGACTACGCAGTAGTTCCGACCACAAAGAGCTCGCCGAGCGTCACAAGATACACCATGATGGGTGCACTTATCGGACTTGTACTCAGCGTCGGCGTTATTGTGGTTCTCGAACTTTTGGATACTCTTATCCACGATGAGGATTACCTTCTCCAGAATTATCGCAACATCCCTGTTCTCGCCTCTATCCCCGATATGGATGCCACCGGCAGTTCCTCAAAGGGCGGCTATTATGGCGGGTATTACGGACATGATTATTCAAAGTCGGGAGGTAGTTCAAAATGAATGTAAAACGTCCCGAAAACATCACACCGGTAACTCCCGAACAGCAGAGAATCGGCACAAACCTGAGCTTTGCGGTATCGGAAGCATATAAGCTTTTAAGAGCGAACATCATGTTCAGTCTCCCGAACGACGGAGACAGGTGCAGAGTCTTAGGAGTTACGAGCTCCCTTCCTTCCGAAGGAAAGTCGACAACGAGTCTTAACCTTGCCTGTTCGATTGCTGAGACCGGCAAAAGGGTTCTCGTTATCGAGGGCGATATGAGACTTCCGACAATGTCAAAGCGTCTCGATGTCCCGAAGAGTCCCGGACTTTCAAATCTTCTCGCCGGACTTTGCTCCGGAAACGAAATTATCCACCATTCAGGTCTTGTCGACGGTCTCGACGTTATGGCTGGCGGAGATATTCCCCCGAACCCGAGTGAGCTCTTAGGCTCCACGAGAATGGCAAAGGTTGTCGAAGCTCTTGCAAAGGGCTATGACTACATCATCTTCGACCTTCCGCCGATTTCGTCGGTATCCGATGCGCTGGTTATCTCAAACCTTCTTGACGGCATGGTTGTCGTCGTAAGAAGAGACTATTGCGACCAGCAGACTCTCGCTGAGACTGTAAGACAGCTTGAATTCCACAACGTCAAGGTTCTGGGATTTGTATTCACCTACTCCGAAGTACTCAAGAAGAAGTACAAGAAGTATAAGAAGGGCAAGGGCTACGGTTACGGCTACAAGTACGGCTATGGCTATGAATACGGCTACGGTCACAGCTACGAAGCTGCCGCAGACGCCTCAAAGAAGAAGTCCAAGACGAAATGATTGACTTTCATTCGCACATCCTGCCGGGGATTGATGACGGTAGCAAGTCGGTTGACGAGAGCTGTAGGATGCTCAGAGAGTCTTTCCTGCAGGGCGTTTCACAGATTGTTGCGACTCCCCACTTCTACGCCGAGGACAATTCGCCGAAAAGATTTCTCGAACGGCGCAACCATTCGTTTGAAAAGCTGAAGCCGAGTCTTGATGCCGATATGCCGGAGATTTTCTTAGGCGCCGAGGTCAAGTATTTCGAGGGAATTTCAAGAGCCGAGGATGTTTCACTTCTGAAGATTCAGGGAACTGATTTAATCCTGATTGAAATGCCGTTCATGACTTGGAACGACCGGATTGTGAGCGAGGTTATTGAGCTGGCGTCAGGGAGAAGAACCAGGCTGATTCTTGCGCACATCGAAAGGTATTTTCGGTTCGGTGCGGAGAAGTATCTTGACGATTTCTACAGAAATGATATCCTCATCCAGGCAAACGCCGAAAGCTTTATCGGAGGAAAATTTGCAACCCGCAAGGTCATGAATATGCTAAGAGATGGCAAAATTCATCTTCTTGGGTCAGATTGCCATAATATGGGTGCAAGAAAACCCAATATGGGGGATGCAAGAAAAGAAATTTCTAAAAGAATCGGCAATAATATGCTTGACAAATTGGACGAAAAGGCGTACAATAGTTTATATTCGGGGAATAATCATCCCGAAGTAGTTTGATTTTCTCGTTTCGGCGAAAATCTGAAGCGTGATTATAGATTTGTATATTTTTTGGAGGGCTAAAAACATGAACAAATTTGTTAAAATTGCACTCGCAGTTGCGCTCGCCGCTGTAATGTGTGTATCGGCTGTTGCTGACACCGCTGTTCCCAGTATTGCTCAGAAGACCGATATCTCACTCGTCAGCTACATTGTTTACGATTCCAACGGCAATGAGGTTGGCGATGACAGCACAATGGGTTCAATCGTTGTAACACCTTATGCTGAGAGAGCTACTCTTTCTGCTGACAAGCAGGCTGACATCGAAGCTGCTTATTCGCAGATTCTCGGTGCTGACACTCTTACCGAGCTCGTTTCTCATCTTCCTGAGGACACCGTTGCACTTTATCTTTTCGATATCTCTGCATACGACGAGGCTGCTGACCAGCTTAACGCCGGCGGAACCGCTGATGTAACTCTCGAGTGCGATCTGGGCAACTATTCCGAAGTCATCGTTCTTCACAACTATGAAGGCAGTCACTGGGAAGAGAAGGATTCCACCGTTCTTTCCAGCACTCAGGTTCAGACCACCATCAATAGCTGTTCTCCTTACGTTGTAGCTGTCACCAACACAGTTACCGTTACCGAGGCTGTTGAAGGCGGCATCGTTGACAACGGTGTTGACGTTTCCGGCGTTGCTTCTTCTTCCACCATGCCTTATGTACTTGGCGGAGTAGCTTGCATAGTTGTTGCTGGTGCGCTTCTCATAGTTGCTAACAAGAAGAAGGTCAAGTAATTCGACCTGAAGCTTTACGCTTCAAATAAAGGCGGGAACTGTATGAAGTTCAAGGTAAGAAAAAACCTTCTAAAGGTAGTTCTTTACGTCTTGTGCATATTCTTTCTGGTACTTGGTATAGTGCTGCTGCTGAACGCTTGGGAGCAGCGGCACTATTCTTATACTCCCGGGTCATCTGACGAAGGAACGACGGCACAAACTACGCAAACCCAGACTGCCGACATCGAATATAACGGAGTGAAGTATAAGCTCAACCGCAAGATTGACACTGTACTTCTGGTAGGCGTGGACAAATACCTCGCCTCGACCGACACCGAAACCTACATAAACTCCGAACAGGCTGACTTTATCATGCTCGTTGTTATCGATACCGAGAACGAGAGCTACAAGGTTGTGCACATCAACCGTGACACGATGACTGACGTCCAGGTCTTGGGCATCACCGGAGTTGTTGCGTTCACGAATTATGAGCAGATTGCTCTTGCGCACACCTATGGCAACGGTCAGGAGGACAGTGCCGAAAACACTGTCGATGCGGTTTCACAGTTGTTTTATGATGTCGACATCGACCACTATATCACCGTGACGATGGACGCTGTCGCTATCATTAACGACTCTGTCGGAGGAATCACCCTGACGGCTCTCGACACGATTAACGACGACATCGTCGAAGGCGAAGAGGTCACTCTTCTCGGAGAAAATGCGCTTGCCTACGTCAGGACGAGATATGGTCTTGATGACAGCTCGAACCTCCACAGAATGGAGCGCCAGGAGCAGTACCTGAAGGCTCTGATGGAGCAGTTCAAGGCGAAGTGCGACGATGATTCCGATTTTGCTCTCGACACGGCACTTGATATCACCCAGTATATGGTCTCCGACTGCACGGTAAACGAGCTTTCGGACATCTACAGCGCAATGAGCGACTATGAGTTCACCGAGTACCTGACTCTCGAAGGTGAAGCGGTTTTGAGCGATACCTACATGGAGTACTATGTCGATGAAGAGGCTCTCTATGAGCTCTATCTTGACCTGTTCTACAAAGTGATAGATTGAGGATTTGATTTTGAAGATGCTTTCCAGACTCAAAAGTAAGCTTCCTTTGATAATTTCGGCGGCGATTGTTATAGTCACACTTGCCGCCTTATTTGTGTTTTCCGGGCAGGACGGCGAGGAATCGTCGGCGCTAAGCAGTAAGTTCGTGGACTTCGCAATAAAGCTCTTTAATCTCCCGGATGACGCCGACACGGTGAGTACAGTAACTCTTGTCGTAAGAAAGCTCGCCCACTTCACGATTTTCGCTGTGTTAGGAGCGAGCCTCTATGCGTTCACCTCTTCCCTGCTCCTGCTCAGACCCTATATATCAACCCTGATAATCGGACTCTGTGCGGCAGTCCTCAACGAGCTCCAACAGCTCACCTCCGAAGGCAGAACCGCCAGCCCACGTGACGTTGCGATTGACTTTGCTGGGGTTGTGGTGGGGAGCTTAATTGTCCTTGCTATAACAAAAATAATCAATAAAAAATCCTCCCGGTCACCTGACTGAGAGGATTTTTAGTATCAGTTTACAAACACCCTCGGCACCCGTTGCGAAATGCCGCAGACGATTTCATAGCCTATCGTGCCGCAAAGGGAACCTATTTCGTCGGCGGTGATTTGTTCGCTTCCGTCTCTGCCGATGAGGGTTACGGTGTCGCCGACTTTTGTTTCGGGGATTTCGCTGACGTCAATCATCAGCTGGTCCATGCAGACTCTGCCGAGGATTTTTGCACGCTTGCCGTGGACAAGGAGCTCGCCCTTGTTTGACAACAGCCTCGGACAGCCGTCGGCATAGCCGATGGTGACGGTTGCGACTCTGGTCTCACGCTCTGTCTTAAACGTCCTGCCATAGCCGATTGTCACTCCTGCGGGGAGTGTTTTTATTTGCGAGACGATGGATTTCAGCTCCATCACCGGCTCTAAGTCGACCGGCATCTCCCTCGAAAAGTCCGGCTTCAAGCCGTAGAGCATGATTCCGAATCTGACTAAATCGCTTCTCTTGTCGTAGTGATACATGGCGCCTGCCGAGTTGAGGAAATGGAGCTTGTCGATGAGGATAAGCCGCTTCTTCAGCTCGTCACGGACTGCCGTTACGAGCTCAATCTGGTGGTTTGTGAAGGCTATATCTTCGGTTTTAAGGCTGTCGGCAACCGGGAGGTGCGTGAAGAGACCTTCGACTTCAAGCCCGGGGAGTCTCACAATCTTCTCGGCATCGTCGGCAATTTTTGAAACGTCGTCGCCGTAGTTGATTCCAATCCGGTTCATGCCGGTGTCTATTGCAATGTGGCAGCGGACACGTTCGCCTTTGGGCGCATTAAACGAGAGCTTTTCGGCATATTCTTTATCGGTGATTGTCTGGATGATGTCGTACTCGACCAACTCTCCGGCGTCCTCCGGGGGAGTGTACCCAAGAATCAGAATCTCGCCGGAAACGCCCAAATCTCTTAGCTCTTCGGCTTCGATGATGTTCGACACGGCGAACCAGTTGACGCCCAGGTCTTCGAGCCTCGGGATAATTCCTTCACAGCCGTGCCCGTAGCAATTTGCCTTTACAGCGCACATTATTTCACACTCGGGGTCGATAAGGCTCCGGCACTTTTCAAGATTCCGTTCGAGCCGGTCAAGGTGAATCTCAGCCCAGGCACGCCTTAAAACTTCATTTTTCATTTATTTTTATTCCTCCTCGGAAACAAAGACTGTTGTCAGCCGACTTTTTAAAAGAATTTCCGCAATTTACTTGCAAAAAGGTCGGTATTATGGTATGATTTTAATAAGTATTGACAGATGTATCTGCAGACGCAACTTCACTCTAGTTTGCGTAAGCAACTGTCCACACTAGCTTGCGACAGCAAACTGTCCACCCTAGGTCGCATCAGCGAGCTGTCCACACTTTTTTGGGGGATATATGAAATTAAAAGAGCCAGTAGTTTACAGTTACACGCCGGAAATTATCACCGACAGAGCCACCACCGCCTGCTTCACCGGTCATCGTCCGGAGAAGATTCCTTTTAACGACGACGAGCTGAAGATGCGGATGCTGATGTCCATGTTTATCCAGCGGATTTATGATGCCATCGACGACGGCTACCGAACCTTCATCTGCGGAATGGCTCGTGGAGTCGACATCTGGGGCGGCAGGGCGATATACGCCTTAAAGCACAGCCGACCGGAGCTGAATCTCAAAATGATTGGAATCAGCCCGTACCGAAAAGAGCTTGACAAGCTTCATGGCGCCGATATCTATGAGTACGGAACCGTTTGGGAAGGCTGCGACCAGATGTTTTATCTCTCTGAGGACTACTCCCCGGCGTGCTACCACGTCCGCAACCGACTCATGGTGCGCAACTCGAACCGTGTTATCGGGGTTGTCTCCGACTATAAAAGCGGAACCGGCAACACCATCAAGGAAGCCAAGCGCCAGGGCTTGGAGCTCGATATAATCGACATCAACACAAGTGACATTTTCAAATTCTGAATGATATTATCCTATAGTATTATAAGACATCCGGGCGCAAAATGCAATAGCGGATTCGGTCGAAATAATACTCACACGTTTATTACAGAAAGACGGTGTTTATCATAAAAAAGCGTTCTTCACAGGCATCGGTTGTCATAGTTTACCTTGCGACCATGCTTATATGCCTGGTTATCTTCGGTTTCGCCGCCGTAACTCTCCTCGATATTTTCGTGACTCAGCCCGCACTCAAAGCGGAAGCCGCCGAAAACGGCGATACTGCTGAAGAGGAAGAGACGGTTGACTATTCAAGCGCTTCCGAGACGATTCTCTTTGTCGGCGCCGACGGTCAGGACATAAATGCAATAGTTCTTCTTAGGGTCAATCCGGAAGAAGGAAGCGTTGCTTTAGTTCCCGTCTCGAAATACACCCTTTCGACAGTCAGTTCGACAAGCGGAACGATGGAATACCTATTTGAAACGGGCGGCATGAGCTATCTCAAAACCGCCGTCGAAAATGCCTATGGTCTCACCTGCGACAAATATATCAAGATTACGAACGACGGCTGGACGGAGCTTGTCGAGTACACCGGCGGAATGACGAGCTACGTCTTCCCGGAAGATTTGTATTATAAGGACGAAACCTCCGGCGACCTTACGAGCTTCTCGGCAGGAAACTCGACTCGCACCCTCTGGGGCGACGACATAAGGCGAATTGTCACCTATCCGCTTTATTCAAACGGCGAGCAGACGAGAGTTCAGGTAATCGGTGAAATCGCGGTCACCCTCATAAACGACGCATTCGACACGAATTCGGAGAACATGAAGGCGAACATCCAGAATATCTTTAACACGATATATAATAATTCCGACACCGACATCACTTCAAAGACATTTGCAAGCGTCCGTGACGCCTACGAGTACATGCTCGAAACCGCTTCGTCGCCTGCGACATACCGTATGCCCCACGGAGAATGGAACCAATCAGGCTACTTCGAGCTCGATGAAGATGCGGCAAGTGAGATCCAGGAATACTTCGGACTGACGTCGGTATTGGAGTAACCCCTCCACCACCGCCTTCGGCGGCGGTTCCCCTCCCCTTTCAGGGGAGGCTATAACTGCTTCTATGTGACTTCTGAGAGAAGCACAACATATTTCATCAATTTTTACCCTCTGTTCAAGCCTTTGAGAGAAGGAAAATAGCCTCCCCTGAAAGGGGAGGTGCCGGCGAAGCCGGCGGAGGGGTTTCCAGGGAGGCAATCATGGAAAACAGAGTCAAGGTCAGAATAATCGGAAGGGAGTACACCCTTGTGACGGAGAATACGCCGGAGTATACCCAGGCTCTTGCGGAAAAGCTTGATGCACAGATGAACTCCATGCTTGCCGTCAAGAATACTTTAAGCGGCATTGACGTCGCAATCCTGTCGGCACTCGACGCTATGGACGAGGCACAGAAGGCTTCCGAAAACGAGGACAGTATGCGCTATCAGCTCGGCGAGTATGTCACAACTGCGAATCGCTCGAAGCAGAGCTACGACGCCGCAAAGCGTGAAATCGCCCAGCTCAAAAAGCGAATCGAAGAGCTCGAAAAGAAGCTGAACGACACAAAACTATTCTGATGACAAACACTAAACCAGAACTTTTGGCTCCTTGCGGGAGCATGGAGTCGCTTTGGGCGGCTCTTAAATCCGGGTGCGACGCCGTCTATATCGGTGGGCAGATGTTTTCCGCCCGCCAGAACGCCGAGAACTTTTCGCACGAAAATATCATAGAGGCTGTCAAGGAGTGCCACCGCCGTGGCGTGAAAATCTATCAGGCAATCAATATCGCCGTTTTTGACAGCGAAATCGAAAAGCTTGCGGATGAGATTAAATTTGCCTGCGACTCAGGAATCGACGGACTCATTGTCCAGGACAGGGCGGTCGAAAGAATCGTCCGGGAGTCCTGCCCCGAAATGCCGGTTCACGCCTCAACCCAGATGACTCTTCACTTCTCGGACGGCGTGAAGTGGGCGGCTGAACATGGCTACAGCCGGGTTGTTTTATCAAGAGAGCTCGACCGGGAGACTATCGCAAAACTGTCGGAGCTTGGCGTCGAGACGGAGATTTTCGTCCACGGAGCCTTATGCATGTCCGTTTCCGGGCAGTGCTACCTGAGTGCGATGATTGGCTCTCGCTCGGCGAACAGAGGGCTTTGTGCGGGAGCTTGCAGGCTCCCTTTTTCATCAACCGGGAAGCCAAAGGACAAATATGCCCTGTCGCTTAAAGACCTGACCCTTATCGAGGACGCTGAAACCTTGCAGAACATGGGCGTCTCGTCGCTTAAAATAGAAGGCAGAATGAAGCGCCCCGAGTACGTCTCCGCCGCAACCGGCGAGTTCAGGGCGGCTCTTGATGGAAGAGATTACGACTACGAGCTTTTGCGCTCGGCGTTTTCAAGAAGCGGCTTCACCGACGGATATTTCTCCGGCAGTCGTGACTCAACTATGTTCGGCGCACGTTCATACGAAGACGTCACCGATATGACCGCTTCACTCACTCAGATTCACGAAAAATACAAGTCAGAATACCAGAGATTCGGGCTGTCAATGAGATTAGATGTCAAGCGTGGCGAGCCGGCAACTCTTACCGCTACCGACGGAATTGAAACCATCACTCTGGCGGGCGCCATCCCTCAGGAGGCGATAAACCGACCGTTGACATCTGAATCCGCCGTTTCACAGCTCGGCAAGCTCGGCGGAACGCTTTATCACGCAGGAGAAATCACCGCCGAAATCGCCCCGGGGCTGATGCTTCCTCTGTCGGAGCTCAACTCGTTAAGAAGGCAGGCTGTCGAAGCGCTCGACAACCTGCGGCAGGAAAAGCTGACGGTTAAAAAGCCGTTTACCCCGGCTGACTACCTCCCCGAAGTCCCGAAAACTCCGAAAAAGCCGGTTTCCTACTGGGTTTCTGTCGAGAAAATCCCGCAACTTGAACTGATAGATTGCGACCGGGCGATAATTTCGCTGTCGCTTGCAAAAGAGTATATAAACGCCGGATTTGACCCGAAAAAGGCGGTTCTCTCGCCGCCACGGTTCACACTTCACGAGGAGAAAGTCGAAGCGGATTTGACTGCCGCAAAAGCGCTCGGGTTTGGCACTGCAATGGCGACCAATTCCGGATATGTACGTATGCTTCCTAGACTCGGCTACGAAGCAATCGGCGGATTCGGGCTGAATATAACGAACTCTCTGTCGGCGGACGAGTATGCGCTCGACGGGCTCTCAGCTCTCACTCTCTCGTTTGAGCTGAAAGCCGGACAGCTGTCAGGTATCAGAACCGCCGTCCCGAAGGGAGCAATCCTCTATGGGAAGCTCCCACTTATGGTGCTGGCGAACTGCCCCATCAAGGCGGAAACCGGTTGCCGGAACTGCTCCCACAGCCTTACCGACCGCACGGGAACCACGTTCCCCGTCAGGTGCCGTATGCACGAAGGCGAGGACTACAACGAGCTCCTCAATTCAAAGACGCTTTACCTGCCCGACAAGCAGAGCTACTTCGACGTCGATTTCGGGATTCTCATGTTTACGGAGGAGAGTGCGGAGGAAGTCAGGGCGGTTCTTGAAGACTATAAAGCCGGGACTGCCAGAAGATTGGGGAAAGAATGGACGAATGGGCTTTATTTTAGGGGGATTTTGTGAAGTAGTGCTCACTCAACGCTCACTCGTCTGCGGCGACTAAAGTCGCCTTGACGAGCTATTTCAGGCTTCGCCTGAAATAGCACCTCTCAGTCGCCCTTCGGGCGCCAGCTCCCCTTGTCAGGGGAGCCATAACTGAGCTAATCTAAGCCTCCCCTGTCAAGGGGAGGGGGACCGCCGGCGAAGCCGGTGGTGGAGGGGTGCCATTTCGCCGAAGGCGAAATGGCGTCGGTGGAGACGGCACAAGCCGTCGGAGCCGACAAATTTCCCCAGAAAGGACACCACCATGCCAACACTGAACCTACAAATAAAAAAGCTCCGCCCGGGAGCGATTTTGCCGCAAGCCGCTACTCAGCTGAGCGCCGGTCTTGATTTGCACGCCTGCATTGACGAGCCGCTGACTCTACCGGTTGGCGAAATTGTCACCGTTCCCTGCGGGATTGCGGTTTGCCCCAATTTGTCTATGGGCAACGTCGTTATGCTGGTTATAATCAGGTCGAGCTTAGGAAGAAAGCACGGGCTGACTCTTGCGAACTCGGTCGGAGTTATAGATTCCGACTATCGGGGCGAGATTCTAGTGCCAATTATAAACCACGGAAGCGAGCCCTACACCTTTGAGCCGGGCGAGAGATTTGCCCAGCTGGTGCCGCTTTTTGTTCCAACATGCACCGTCACGGAATCGGAAGAGCTCCCAGAAAGTGGGAGAACCGGCGGCTTCGGCTCGACCGGAAGAATTTAAGGAGGAAAAATCATGTTCAAGTTCGCAATTATGGGCGCCGGACACATCGCAAACAAGTTCTGCGACGCTGTCAAGAGAATCGACGGAGCAGAAGTCGCCGCAGTTGCAAGCAGGACAGGAAGAGCCAGAGACTTTGCCTCTGGAAACGGCGTTCCCGAATATTTCGACGACTATTCCGAGATGCTTGAAAAAGTCAAGCCCGACTGCGTCTATGTTGCGGCAACGTCGAACGCACACTATGAGCTCAGTAAGCTCTGCATTGAAGCGGGTGTCCCCGTTCTCTGCGAAAAGGCGATGTTTTTGAACAGCTCTGACGCCAGGGAAGTTTTTGCAATTGCTGAAAATAAGGGCGTTTTTGCGATGGAAGCGATGTGGTCGAGGTTCCTGCCGGCGGTTGTGAAAGCCCGGGAGTGGATTCACTCGGGACGAATCGGCGAGCCGATTTACGCCACCTCCGCAATCGGCTTCAAGGCGGAGGAGAACCCGAATAATCGCTACTACTCGAAGGCATTGGGCGGCGGCGCTTCGTTCGACCTGACCGTCTATGACTATGAAATTCTCACCTTCCTGATTGACCGTCCTGCCGAAGTGGTTTCTGCTCATGCTGTAAAGACCGACGACGGCGTCGATTTGACCGACCATATACTCCTGAACTTTGCCAAAGACGGCTGTCGGGACTGCCTCGCCGTCTGTGAGAGCACGCTTCTTGCGAAGCTGGACGAGAAGATTGTCATCTATGGCTCAGACGGCAAACTCGAACTCCCGAGACCGCACTTTGCGACCGATTGCTATCTCTATAATGCCAATTTTGAGCTTGTGGACAGCTTCAAAGACGATGTGACCGAAAACGGCTTTGTCTATGAGGCGATGGAAGCGATGAATTGCATTAAATCCGGGAAGATTCAAAGCGAAACCGTGCCGCACAGCCTGACTATTTCGTGTGCGGAGATGTTTGACGAATTATTGATTTCCTGAGAACCACCAGCGCCGCTACACATGGGAACACCATCAAGCCGTTGAAGATGTCGCTTATTTTCCACGCCGCAGAAAGGCTCACCACGGCGCCGATAAACACTGCCATCGTGAGTGCAATTTTGTAAAGCAAAACCGACCTTTCCGAAAGATATTCCGCCGCGGAGAGACCGATTTTCGACCAGCCGATGATGGTTGCGGTCGCAAAGCCTGCTGTGCAGAGGGCGATTACCGTGCCCGAGGCACTCCCGAAAACGCTTTCACATGCGGCTGAGACGAGACTGGCTCCGTCAAGACCGGTGCTGACGGCACCGGATGAAAGAATCGCAAGCGCCGTCAGGGTGCAGATGACGAAAGTATCGACTATCACTTCAAACATGTTCATGAGTCCCTGCTCACGGGGACTCAGTCCGCTTCCTGCGTGGATTGCGGCGGTGGTTCCCAAGCCTGCTTCGTTCGAGAAGATTCCCCGCTTGAAGCCGACGCTGACAGCCTGCTTCACCGAAACTCCCACAGCCGCACCGGCAACGGGTTTAAGTCCGAATGCCGAACGGATAATCTCAGAGAAAACTCCCGGCAACTCCCCGAAATTCACGACAATAACAGCCGTGACAGCGAATATGTATATAACCGTCAGGATGGGCATCATAACTAATGAAGCACGCCCGGTGAAATCCCGCCCCGAAAAGAGACATGTGGCGGTGAGAAGCGCTAAAATCAATCCGACTGCGACCTGGCTTATCCCAGATTCCGAATTAATTGCTTCGGCGGCAGAGTTCGACTGAACCATTCCGCCCATTCCAAATGATGCAAGAACCGTGAAGAAGGCGTAGAGCTTCGAGAGAAACTTCTCGCCCATTCCGTCCCGGATAGCATACATTATTCCGCCTTTTTTGCCGTCCCGGTATTCTATACTTAATACGCCCTCGGCAAACGAGACAGCCATCCCTAAGAACGCCGAAACCCAGAGCCAGAAAACGGCTCCCGCACCGCCGAGAGTTATTGCGGTTGCGACTCCGGCGACGCTTCCCGTACCGACAGTTGCGGCAAGGGCAGTTGAGAGCACCCGGAAGCGGTTTTCACCGTCCCCGGAAAGGCTTTTTCTGACAGTCCGGAGCATTTGTCCGAAACATCTCACTTGCGGGATTCGCAAATAAATAGTATAATAAATTCCGACGGAAATTATAAGCAAAACCGTCGGCAGACTCCATATCATGTCTGAAAGCTTATCAAGAAAGGGCATAGAAATCCTCCCATGCGAAAATATCAACCGAAAAGAGCGGCACTGATTGTTATAGATGTCGCAATAGTAGTGCTTGCGGCAATACTCACCGGCTTCACCGTCGGGTATTTGTCCAACTACAAAATAATTATGACTCTGCTTCTTTGTTTATTCTGGCTTGCGGCTATCTTGTTTGCGGCGGTTTTACTGCCGGCATACTTCTCCCGCACCGTTATATACATCTCCCCGACAGACATTTCCATGAAAACCGGCATAGTCTATGTCAAGCGCCACCACATGAAGGCGGACGCTGTCCAATACGTCTCGACAATCACCACTTTTATGTCGAAATACACCGGACTCAATTTCGTGATTTTAAGGGCAATGGGCGGCACGATGGTACTGCCGTTCCTGGGACTCGACGATTTGCATGAGATTGAGGAATTGATGAGTAATTCGTAATTTGTCGGCTCCGACGGCTGATGCCGTCTCCACCGACACGATTTCAGGCTTCACCTGAAATCGCACCCCTCAGTCGCCCTTCGGGCGCCAGCTCCCCTTGACAGGGGAGCCATGACTGCTTCTCTCAGAATCTTTCGGGAGAAGGAAACAAGCCTCCCCTGTCAAGGGGAGGGGGGCATGTTACAATACGAAGTGCAACACACTGATGAATTTGTAT